>NZ_JAFQ01000004.1:6705202-7314766 GCF_000526215.1 Nocardia sp. BMG51109 | reverse complement strand
CCTCGGCGAATCGGCGGTCCAACTCGACCGTGAACAGCACGTTCGCGAGCTTGGACTGGGCGTAGGCGACGGTGGGTTCGTAGCCGCCGGTGGCGAAATGCGGGTCGTCCCAGCGAATCTCACCGAAGCGCTGAGCCCCGGACGACACCGTGACCACCCGGGCGCCGTGCGCGGCGCGCAGCGCGGGCAGCAGGCCGAGCGTCAGCTGGAAATGGCCCAGGTGGTTGGTTGCGAACTGCGCCTCGTAGCCGCGCGCGTCCTGCTCGAGTTCCGCGGGAGCCGCGAGGCCCGCACCGTTGATCAGGATGTGCAGCGTGCGCCCGGAATCGGCGTACCGGGCCGCGAAGGCATCGACGGACGCCGGGTCCAGCAGGTCCAGCCGGCTCACCTCGACACGCTCGATGCCGGCGACCGCCGCGGCGGCGCGGTCCGGATGGCGCGCCCCGACGGTGACCGAGGCGCCCGCCGCGCTCAGCGCCCGCGTTGCCGCCCGGCCGATTCCGGCATGGCCGCCGGTCACGATGACGTTCTTTCCGGACAGGTCGATGCCCCGAAGCACCTCCTCGGCCGTCGAGGCGGCGGTGAAGCCCGATCCGATCGGATGCTGCTGCTGCGTCGTATCTGGTGTCATGCCCCAAGTCTGCGCGCATCCGCCCGCACTCTGAATAACTGGAAGTGCGCACTTTTTGCGCGGGAGTACGGAGACGGAGTGGTCGCGCCGGGGCCTGAGCCCGCTGTGCGGCGTGCGGTCACCGATCCGCCGGGCGGGCTCGTCGCTCCCGAAACCCGGCCGCGTGATCGTGCCGGGCCGATGGCCGTCGTCGGTCACGATCGCAAGCCGGGACGCGAATCTCCTACCGGCGCACGGCGGGACGGTCGCGGTGGTCCCAGTTCACCAGCACGTCAGGGTCTTCGGGGGATTCCCGGCGGTGCCGCAGGACGGCGTCGACGGTGAAGAGCTGGGTGGATTCGGTGCCGCGGCGCAGCGCGCCCTCCGACAACCGCAGCTCGACGGTGAGGTCGAAGGCCAGGCCGCGGCCGAGCAGCATCGGGCCCGCGACGAACAGCACGGTGTCGCCGGCGGCGGAAATCGTTGTGGCGCGGGCGGAACGGTCGGTCGCCTCGTCCCAGAGCGCGGGCAGCCAGCGGCCGTGCTCGCGCAGTCCGCGCAGCACTTCGCGGTCGAGTCCGGCGTAGTCGAACCACGCGGTGCGGTAGGACAGTGCGTCGCGGCCGAACTCGAGACGCAGCGACGCGGGGCGAACGTAGTCGTGCAGGGAGACGGCCTCGGCCGGGCGCCCGCGGGTGCGCAGCGATGCCGCGGCGGCGCGGGCGAACTCCAGCGGGTCGGCGGCGTCGGCGCCGTCCACCGCGACGACGGCCCGGCCGGGAAGCGCGGCGGCGCGGTCGGCGACGAGATCCACCAGGGTATCGGCGGCGATCGGGTCGAACCTGGGCATCGAACCATGATGCACGGGCAGCCGGGGGTAGGCGGACCGGCCGAGCCGGAACTTTCCGGCCGCGCTCCGTGTGCCGGGCGTCGGTCACAGTTCGTCATTGTTTAACCTGAGCTGGTTCGATACCGGAAGGACGGTTGATGGCGACGATCGAGGAAGCCCTCGAGATCGAGCGGCTCGAGCGGGACATCTTCCGTGGCGCGTCCACGAAGACCCAGCTGGCGCGGACGTTCGGCGGGCAGGTCGCGGGGCAGGCGCTGGTGTCGGCGGTGCGGACCGTGGAGCCGGCGTACCAGGTGCATTCGCTGCACGGGTACTTCCTGCGCCCGGGCAACCCGCAGGAGTCCACGGTGTATCTGGTCGAGCGCATCCGCGACGGCCGGTCGTTCTGCACCCGGCGGGTGACCGGCGTGCAGAGCGGCGAGGCGATCTTCACCATGTCGGCGTCGTTCCACGTCGGCGACGACGGCCCGGAACATCAGGACGAGATGCCGGAAGTGCCGCCGCCGCACGAACTTCCGGACGCTCGCACGGCGATGTCGGCGGAGGCGCTGTGGGCGATGCGGGAGTGGGAGCACTGGGACACCCGCACGATCCCGCAGGAGCAGGTGGCGCACAAGACCGGGCTGGTCGCCCAGCAGCAGGTGTGGTTCCGCTACCGGCACGCGCTGCCGGACGACCCGCTGTTCCACGTGTGCACGCTGGCGTACATGAGCGATATGACGCTGCTCGGATCCTCGAAGGTGATTCACCCGGACGAGCCGACCCAGAACGCGTCGCTGGATCACGCGATGTGGTTCCTGCGCCCGTTCCGCGCCGACGACTGGCTGCTCTACGACCAGGCCTCGCCGTCGGCGGGCTTCGGCCGCGCCCTGACCGGCGGCCGGATCTTCAACCAGGAGGGCCGGTTGGTGGCGGCGGTGGTGCAGGAGGGACTGATCCGCAAGCTGCGCGAGGACTGAGGTCGTGACCCGACCGGACCGGCACACTGGAACGGGCGGAACCCGTCTACGGCGAGGAGGTTGCGATGATCGATATTTTCGTCGTCGACGACCACGAGATCGTGCGGCGCGGACTACGTGACCTGTTCGGCGAAGCGCCCGACCTGACGGTGGTGGGCGAGGCGAGCACCGGTGCCGAGGCGCTGGCCCGGATTCCCGCCGCCCGCCCGCGGGTGGTGATGCTGGACGTTCGCCTGCCCGACTACGACGGCGACGAACTCTGCCGTGACCTGCTGGCCGCCGTGCCCGGGCTGCGGATCCTGATGTTCACCGCGTTCGCCGACGAACCGTCGATGATCGGCGCGGTGCTCGCCGGTGCGGCCGGCTACCTGGTCAAGGATGTGCGCGGTCCGGAACTGCTCGATGCGGTCCGGGAGGTGGCGGCAGGCGGGTCGCTGCTGGACTCGCGTGCGACGGCCGCGGTGATGGCGGCACTGCGCGCCCAGGCCGGATGGCAGGACGGACCGCTCGGCGAGCTGACCGACCGGGAGCGCACCGTCCTGGGACTGCTGGGCCGCGGGCTGACCAACCGGCAGATCGCGCAGCGAATGTTCCTGTCGGAGAAGACGATCAAGAACTACGTGTCCCGGGTGCTGCGCAAGCTCGAGGTGCAGGGCCGCACCGAGGCGGCCGTGCTCGCCGCCCGGATGGGACTGATCCATTCCTGCGGCTGATCAGCGGTCCACGATTCAGCGGTCCACGATGTCGCCGACGGCCCGGCGCGGCGTGCTGGGCAGCGGGGCGGTGTTGACCGGGACCCAGCCGATCCGCACCATCGTCTGCGGGAACGCGCAGTCGTGCAGCACGGCGCGGCGGATATCGTGCCGCAGATCCCGCATGCCGAGCGGCTCGGTCTGGATGCAGGTGGACAGGCCGAGGTCGGTCGCGGCCAGCAGCAGCGCGCTGGTCGCCTCGCCGGCCGACAGCTGGAACCGGCGGTCGTCGCCCGCCGTGCAGACCACCAGCCATTCCGCGCCGTCGGAGCCGGCGGCGGCATCGGTCAGGGCCGGACCGGCGAACAATCGGCTCGGGATCTCGTCCGTGGGACGTGGCGGGGGAGTGTTGCGGGCGGGCACGCCGTCCGGGGTGCCGTGCCGTCCGCTCCAGGCCGTGAGTTCGTACAGATAGTCCGCGTCGTCGGCGTGCCGGGTCGCGGCGCGGCGGACGGACCCGGCGAGCTGCGGCCGCAACAGTCCGGGCACGTGCCGCACCGCCGCCCCGAACCTGTTGGCGCGGGTGGAGACCGTCCGGATATAGCCGGGCGGAACCCGCCAGTCGGCATAGCGGCGGCGGTCGCTCTGCCGGTTCAGGATGGCGGCGGTCATCTCGATATCGACGTCCGAGGGGCGCCGCGGTGTCGTGGTGATCGTTGCCAGCAGGTCGGGGTGGTCCGGATCGGGCACCCTGGTAACCGTTGCGGCCCAACCCAATCCGGCCAGCGCCACGCGCAGGTGGTGCAGCGCGGCGCCGCAGCTCACCACCAGCGCCCGCTGCTGCGGATCGGTGTGCGGCAGGTGCCGGTCCGGGTCGGCGTGCAGCGCGATATGGTCGCCGGCGATCCGCCATCGCCAGGGCTGGGAGTTGTGTACCGAGGGCGCGCGGACCGCCATCCCGAGGGCGACCTCCAGGGTTTCGTCGTCCGGCAGCGCACTGACCATGCTTCGGATGCCGTCCTTCCCGATCGAATTGGCAGATCGAAGTGCCGATGTCAACGACCAGACTGCCCGGGTTCGGGCGAACCGGCAGGGGGAGAAAGGTCCCGAAAACCGGGGCGGACGGGCCCGAATCGCAGGTCAGGAGCCGAACAGCCCGGCCGCGGCGCCCCGGGCGATGACCAGGCCCCCGATCGCCAGGGCCCAGCCGGTCGCGCTGTCCGCATGCCGGGACAGAAAGGCATCGAGCCGGGTCAGCACCGGTTCGATCGCCGAGTGGAACAGGGAGCGCCCGGTCATCAGCAGTAACGCCGGCACGATCATGATCACGCAGTAGCCCGCCAGCAGGGCGGCCGCGGTGGCGGCCGGAACGTCCTGGGAGACGAGCAGGCCGATCGCCCCGAGATACGGCACCATCGACAACGCCTCCAGCGCACCGGCACTCACCGCGAGCACGGCCAGCCCGCCGGCGGAGGACTGCCGCCGCAGCGCCCGGGTCCGCCACGCGGTGGTGCGATCGGGCTCGCCGCGGGCCCGGCGCTTCTTCGAATCGAAGCGCCAGGACACCGCGAACAGCGCGATGCCCAGTAGTAGTTGCGGCACCAGCACCACGGGGCTGCGCGCCAGCTCGCCGAGATGGTTCAGGCCGGCGTTCGCGGCCGTCATGAGCGACACGCCGAGCAGGAAATAGAACACGGCGATGGCGCCGAGGTAGCACAGCAGCCGCCGCGCGGGCGGGCGCTCCGGCGCGAGCAGCAGCCACACGGGCAGAACCAGCGTGCCGATGCTGGTGCTGTCCACCAGCGCCAGTCCGATGAGGGCCGGGATGAGAATCACGGATATCAGCGTCGCGCCGCGCGGAGGGACGGGGCGTCGGCTGTCGGATCGATCGGCCGTCATCACTTCGACCGATCCGGGTCCCGTCGCGGCTGTGCTGTGATGGTGCGGTGAGGTGGAACGCGTTGCCGGCCGGCGTGCAGGACGGGCTCGTCGCGCTGTTCGCGTTCGCCATCGGTGCGATTCTGTACCTGGCGGGCCTGTCCACGCTGGTGGGCCCGAATACGACGCCGCTGCTCGCGCGGTTCGGGGTGCTCGCGCTGCTGTGCCTGGCGACGCTCCTGCGCCGGCGCGCACCCCTGGCGGCGCTGGCCGCCGGAGTGGTGCCGGTGGGTATCGATCTGGTGCTGGGCGCCACGGTGCCGGTGTGGCTCGTCTACTCGGATCTGATCTACGCGGCGTGCCTGTACGACAGCCGGCGGGTGTCGCGGTGGGTGGCGGGTACCTGCGGGGCGGTGTCCATCGCGATCGCGATCGCGATCTTCGTGATCACCGGGGAGTGGCGGGCGGCCGCCGTCGTGATCGGTGCCGCGTCCGTCTTCGCCGGCACCTCGGTGTGGTGGGCGTTGCAGGTGCGCCACCACAAGGAGATGGCCGAGGCCGAGCGGACCCGCGCGCAGGCGATGGCGATGGTCGCCGAGGCGGACCGCCGCGCGGCGATCGACGACGAACGCCGGACCATGGCCCGTGACCTGCACGATGTGATCGCCGGTCATCTGTCGGCCATCGCGTTGCAGTCCGAGGCCGCGCTCGGCGTGGCCGGCGACCGGGATCCCGCGGTGGCCGGGATACTCGGCTCGATCCGCACCAACAGCGTCGACGCGCTGCAGGAGATGCGCACCATGATCGGCCTGCTGCGGCGCGACGGCGGTGCGGACGGCGCCGACGGTCCGGTCGCGCCGCGCGGGCTGGCCCAGCTGCCGCTACTGGTGGCCGCGGCCCGGGACACCGGAACGACGGTGCGCCTGCGGAATTCGGGCGAGGGGGCGACCCTGCCGAGCGCGGTGGATCAGGCCGCATATCGGATCGTGCAGGAGGCGCTGACGAATGCCATGAAGCACGCGCCGGGCCGGGAGGTCGACGTCGAGGTGGCGGCCGGGCCCGACGCGCTGGCGCTGTCGGTGCGCAACCGGTTGCCCGCGACACCGTCACCGGACGCCGGGTACGCCCGGCACGGGCTGATCAATATGCGCGAGCGCGCGGCCGCCCTCGGCGGAAGTTTCTCCGCCGGAACAGAATCCGCCGACTGGGTGGTCACGGCCCGGCTCCCGTTGCGCGAAAGATCGGAGGTGGCATGACGATTCGGGTGCTGATCGCCGACGACCACGGCGCCATCCGGGCCGGGCTGCGGATGATCCTGGACAGCGCCGGCGATATCGAGGTGGTCGGCGAGGCCGCCGACGGCGATATCGCGGTCGCCCAGACCAAGGCGTTGCGGCCGGACGTGGTGCTGATGGACGTGCGGATGCCCGGCGTGGACGGGATCGCCGCCACCGGGCAGATCACCGCCGAGGGCCTGGCCGGGGTGCTCATCCTCACCACCTTCGACCTGGACGAGTACGTCTTCCGCACGCTGCGCGCCGGGGCGTCCGGATTCATCCTCAAGTCGGCGTCGAGCAAGGTGCTGATCGATGCCGTGCGCTCGGTGGCCGCCGGCGACGGCGTGCTGGCACCGGAGGTGACCAGGACGTTGATCACGGCCTTCGCCGCCACCGGCGCACCGGCCGAACCGAAACCCGACCTGCCGGCCGAACTCACCGAACGCGAACGCGAGGTACTGACCTGTCTCGGCGAGGGCCTGTCCAACGCGCAGATCGCCACCCGCCTCTACATCGGCGAGACGACGGTGAAAACCCATGTCTCCCGCGTCCTCACGAAACTCGGCGTCCGCTCCCGCGTCCAAGCCGCCATCCTCGCCCGCGAGGCCGCCCAGTCGTAGCCGATCCGGATCGGCCGGGCAGCTTGCCGAGCAACCAGCCGCCGACCCGTCCGAGCCCCTCGTGATCCGAAATCGCTACGGCCGGCGATGGCGGCCCCGACCTGCCGCATCGGCGAGTCGCCGCTGGTGCGGCAGGTCGGGCCGGGGTGCTGCTACGAGGCGGGGACCCGCAGGTGGCAGACCACCGTGTCGGGGAGGTGGCGGAGGCAGCGTTCCAGTTCGTCGCTGCGGTGGCTGGGGAGCAGGCGGTGCCAGCCGGTGGGCGGGTCGACCTCGGCGATGAGCACCACCTTGCGGCGGCCGTCGAAATGGTGCCGCAGATGCCGGGCGACGGGGCTGCCGACCGAGCAGTCGCCGGCATCGATGACCTCCAGCGGCACCTCGGGATGCCAGGCCTCCCATGCCTTGGTGAATACGGTCGTGTTCTCGTCCGGCAGGCAGACATGCAGCGCGACCACATCACGCCCCAGCGATAGCGCCGCGGACAGCGCCTCCCGGCTGAGTTCGGACACCTCCGACACCGGTACCACGATGACCGCGCCGGTCGGCTCCGGCGGTGCGGGGGTACCGCCGAGGCCGCGGCTGTCGTCGATTCTGCGGTAGGTCCGGCGCACCCGCTCCATGCCGAGCACCAGCAGCGGGAGCACCAGCACGATCAGCCAGGCGCCCTCGGTGAACTTCATCGCCGTGGTCACGATCGCGGCGACGAAGGTCAGCAGCGCGCCGAAACCGTTGAGCGCCAACCGCCATCCGCCGCCGCCGTGGCGGCGCCAGTGCACGACCATGCCGGTCTGGGCGATGGTGAAGCCGACGAACACACCGATCGCGAACAGCGGCACCAGCGCGTTCATGTTCCCCGCCGACGCGACCAGCAGCACCGCCGCCGAAATGCCCAGCGTCACCACGCCGTAGCGGTACACCTGCCGCGGCGTGGCGACCGCGAACCGGTGCGGCAGGCAGTTGTCGTCGGCGAGGATCTTGGTCAGCGTCGGCAGGCCGCCGTAGGAGGTGTTGGCGGCCAGTGCCAGCAGCACCACGGTGGCGAATTGCACAGTGTAGTAACCGATTCCGTCGCCCAGGGCGGCCTCGGTCAGCTGCGAGAGCACGGTGGTGCCTTCGATCGGGTGCACCGAGAACTTGCCGACCAGGGTGGCCAGGCCCAGCAGCATGACGCCCAGCAGCGCACCGAGCGCCACCTCGGCGCGCTGGGCCCGGCGCACTCGCGGCCGCTCGAAGCTGGGCACCGCGTTCGCGATCGCCTCCACCCCGGTCAGCGCGGCGCATCCGCTGGAGAACGCCTTGAGCAGCAACAGGACTCCGATGGTGCGGGCGTCGGTCGCGACGGCGGGCCCGGTCTCCGTGACGGCCGGTGCCGACCGCAGCAGCCCGGCCACGATGACGACCAGGATGCCCGCCACGAAGACGACGGTCGGTGCCATGAACACCCGCGCGCTCTCCCGGATCCCGGCCAGATTGAGCACCGTGATACCGAGCAGCACGGCCAGGCCGATCCACACCGTGTACGGCAGCAGCGCCGGGAAGGCGGAGGTGAGCGCCGCCGTGCCCGCGGCGATCGACACCGCGACATTGAGCACGTAGTCCACGATCAGCGACGCGGCGGCGACCAGACCGGTCCGCCTGCCGAGGTATTCCTTCGCCACGGCGTAGGCGCCGCCGCCGTCGGGGAAGGCGGCGATCACCTGGCGGTAGGAGGCGATCAGCACCGCGAGCAGGGCGACGATCGCGGCGGTCACCGGCAGCGTCAGGCCCAGTCCGGCGCCGCCGGCCGCGGCGAGCACCAGCACGATCGCCTCGGGCCCATAGGACACCGACGCCATCGCATCCAGGGACAGTCCGGCCAGGCCGGTGGGGACGGTGAGCCCGCGCCGGTGCGCCGCGGTGGGGGCGGGCGCGGGCTCGGGTTTCGGCAGAACTTCGGTCACGGCGCGAGTGTTCCCGCATGCCGGTCGGTCGAACAGATCCCTTGCGGAACCTTGACGCCACGGGTGAGCAGGGCCACAGCGGTCCCGGCTGCGAGCGGCGCCGCCGTGCCCGGCTCGTATGCTCGAGGCGTGAGACCGACCATTGGTGTGCTGGCGTTGCAGGGCGACGTGCGCGAACATTTCCGCGCCCTGGCGGCCTGCGGCGCCGACGCGGTGAGCGTGCGCCGGGAGCCGGAGCTGGCGGCGGTCGACGGGCTGGTGCTGCCCGGCGGGGAGTCCACCGCGATCAGCAAGCTGCTGGAGGTGTTCGGGCTGCTGGAACCGCTGCGGCAGCGGCTGCGCGAGGGTATGCCCGCGTTCGGGTCCTGCGCCGGGATGATCCTGCTGGCCGGCGAGGTGCTCGACACCCGGCCCGATGCGCGGTCGCTGTCCGGCATCGATATGACGGTGCGGCGCAACGCCTTCGGCCGCCAGGTCGACTCCTTCGAAACCGATCTCGACTTCGCGGGCCTCGACGACGGCCCGGTCCGGGCGGTGTTCATCCGGGCGCCGTGGGTCGAGCGTGTCGGCGAGGGCGTCGAGGTACTGGCCCGGGTACCGTCCGTGGGGGCCGCGACCGCGGGGGAGCAACCGCCGTCGGACGCCGCGGCCGGGCGGATCGTCGCGGTGCGCCAGGGCGGCGTGCTGGCGACCTCGTTCCACCCGGAGGTGACCGGCGACCTGCGGGTGCATCGCATGTTCGTCGAGTCCGTGCGGGAGCGCGCGACCGTGCGGTCCTCGTGATCACCGCCGTGCAGCCCGCGTGACGGCACCGAACGGTACCGGACCGGCGCATCCGGCCGCCGGAGACGACAGGGCCGGGCAGTAGACTGGACAAGTTGTCTGCCGGACCCGAGCACACCGACGTGAAGGAAGTAGGGAATGAGCGGCCACTCCAAATGGGCCACCACCAAGCACAAGAAGGCCGCCCTGGACGCCAAGCGGGGCAAGCTGTTCGCGAAACTGATCAAGAACATCGAGGTGGCGGCGCGGACCGGCGGCGGTGACCCGGACGGCAACCCGACGCTGTACGACGCCATCCAGAAGGCCCGCAAGAACTCGGTCCCGCAGGACAACATCGAGCGCGCGCGCAAGCGTGGCGGCGGCGAGGAGGCCGGCGGCGCCGAGTGGCAGACCATCATGTACGAGGGCTACGGCCCGAACGGCGTCGCCGTGCTGGTCGAATGCCTGACCGACAACCGCAACCGCGCCGCCGGCGAGGTGCGGGTCGCGATGACCCGCAACGGCGGCAGCATGGCCGATGCCGGTTCCGTGTCGTACCTGTTCAGCCGCAAGGGCCTGGTCACCCTCGAGAAGAACGGCCTGTCCGAGGACGACGTGCTGGTCGCGGTGCTCGACGCGGGTGCCGAGGAGGTCAACGACCTGGGCGAGTCGTTCGAGGTGATCAGCGAGCCGAGCGATCTCGTGGCGGTGCGCACCGCGTTGCAGCAGTCCGGCATCGACTACGACTCGGCCGAGTCCGGGTTCCAGCCCTCGACCACGGTCGCGGTCGACGCCGACGGCGCCCGCAAGGTGTTCAAGCTGGTCGACGCCCTCGAGGACAGCGACGACGTGCAGAACGTCTACACCAACGTGGACGTCTCCGACGACATCCTCGCCGAACTCGACGCCTGAGCGCGTCTCTCTCGCAGGGCGCCTGTCGCGCCACCGCCCGTGTCGGCTCTGCCGACGACCGGTCCGGCGCCGAGCAGCCGCTGGTACTGCCGGTGTCGCTCGGCGCACTGCCGGCGCATCCCACCTGCCCGGCGACCGGGTCGTACCGGTATCGGTGCTCGGGTATGTGCCGTTGCCTGGTCGATCGGGGGTATCCGGGGCATGTGGCGAACGGCGTCCCCCGGCGGCCCGCCGTGTGCGCGAGGGCACGGCGGCCCCTCGCCGGTGCTCCCGGAAGTTCGTGGGTTCGTACGGTTCTCGGCCGGGCATTGCGTCGGTGTAAAGCACTCGTGACGTTCGTTCGCCCGCGTGGCGACCCGGCCGACCGCCTCCTACTGTCGGCAGACAAGTGGTCCAACCAATGTGGGCCGGGAGGCGGAAGGTGCGAATGTGGGGTCGATCGTCGAGGACCCGGTACCCGGCCGCGGCGGCGGGACGCGCTGGCGCTCCCTGCTCGCGGCGCTGGTGTCGGCCGTGGCACTGGCCGCTCTGACGGCCTGCATACCCACCCCGGACAGCGTGGGTGGATCCGATCCGAACGCGATTCGCATCGGTACGCTGCGCGGTCAGCCGCATCTGTACGCGCCGTATTTCATGCAGCGCTTCGCGCCCGCGGGCACGACGTACGAGGTTGTGCTGTTCGATAATTCGCCGGACATCAAGAACGCGCTCGCCTCCGGCGCCGTCGACTTCGGCGTGCTGGGCGCCCCGTCCATGCTGGCGGGCGCCGCGGCGCGCCAGGACGTCCGGATCGTCGCCTCGGCGGCGGACGGCGGCTCCGGATTCGTCGGGCGGCCCGAGATCGCCGGCCCGAACGGCCTGCGCGGCAAGAAGATCGGCTTCCCGGCCGGATCGTCCCAGGAGATCCTGCTGAAACTGACGCTGCGGGCGCACGGGCTCGATCCGGCGGCCGATGTGCAGCTGGTCAACCTGGCCTACGGGGATATGGTGAACGCCTACCGGTCCGGGCAGGTCGATGCCTTCCTGAGCGCCGAGCCGGGCGTCTCGATCGCGCTGAAATCCGGTGCGCGGCAGTTGCTCTCGCCGTACGACACCCCGATCGGCGGCGTCAACATCGTCTTCGGCGCCGCCGGCCGCGCGCTCGACGACGATCGGGAACGGGCGCGGCAGACCGTGCACAGCTTCACCCGGGCGGTCGAATTCATGCGGTCCGACCACGACGCGTGGGCTCGCGGGCTGGCCGATACCTTCGGCGTCGATCGCGCCGTCGCCGATATCGCGATCGCGAACATCACGCCCCGCTCGGAGCTGGACGACGCGTACCGGCGGCGGGTCGCGGCACTGGCCGAGCAGATGGTCGCCTTCGATCAGCTGCCCGAGGCGCCCGATATGACCCGGGTGTTCGCCGCCCAGCCGGCCCGGGAGGGTGCCCGATGACCCGCGCCGACGCTCCGGTCGCCACCGAAAAACCCGCGGTGACAACGACATCCGATCCGCGACCGGCGCTGCGGGCCGCGCGCTACCGGTCCCGGGCCGCCGCCGCGCTGTGGGCGCTGCCGGTTCCGATCCTGATCTATCTGGCGTGGGATCGCGGTGTACACGGCGGCTGGACGCTGCCGCTGGGTATCCAGATGCGTTATCTGCCGACACCGTTCGAGGTGCTGCGACGGCTGGCCGACCTGGCCGTCGGGGGCATCATCGACGACTCCTACAGCGGCACCCTGTGGTGGCATCTGTACGCGAGCACCGTGCGCGTCGTGCAGGGTTTCGCGCTCGCCGCGCTGGTGGCGATTCCGCTGGGCATCATCATGGGTCGTTCGCGCCTCGTGTACCGGATGGTGGAGCCGACGATCAACCTGATCCGGCCGATCCCGGTCACGGCCTGGGCCCCGCTGGCGCTGCTGATCATCGGGTTCGGGGACCGCTCGACGATCTTCCTGGTGTTCCTCGCCGCGGTCTTCCCGGTGCTGCTGAACACCATCGCGGGGGTGCGGGCGGTGCCGTCGCGACTGTTCGAGGCGGCGGCGATGCTGGGCACCCGCCCGGTGCGGACGCTGTACAAAGTGGTGCTCCCGGCCTCGATACCCGGCATCGTCGCCGGGCTGCGCATCGCGCTCGGACTGTCGTGGGTCATCCTCGTCGTCGGCGAAACCGTCGGCATCCGAGTCGGTTTGGGCGCGCTGATCACCCAGGCGCGCGAACAGTCCCGCACCGACCTCATCGTCGCGGTCATGATCGTCATCGGACTGGCCGGATTCCTCGCCGACCGGATCCTCGTGCTGCTGGTCCGGCTGTTCGCCCGGCGGCGACCACTCCTGCCCGCCGCCACCTGAGACAGGTTTCGCCATGAACGTCACTTCCACTCCGCGCGCGGCGAATCCGCCCGCGCATCTCCACCTCGAGCAGCTCGGCAAGCGGTATCCGGGTGCCTCCGGACTCGCGGTCGCGGACGTGAGCCTGGACATCACCGCCGGCGAATTCGTCTGCCTGGTCGGCGCCAGTGGCTGCGGCAAGTCCACCCTGCTGCGCATCCTGGCCGGATTCGACTCGGCCACAACGGGTTCGGTGACCGTCGGCGGCGATCCGATCGCGGGCCCCGGGCCGGATCGCGGCGTCGTATTCCAGGACTACGGGTTGTTCCCGTGGCTCACCGTGGCCGAGAACATCGCCTACGGGCCGAAACAGGCGCGCCTGGCCCGCGCCGATATCCGCGAGACCGTCGACCGCTGCCTGGACACCGTCGGTCTCACCCGGATGCGGGATGCCTTCCCGCATCAGCTGTCCGGCGGCATGCAGCAGCGCGTGGCCATCGCGCGGGTGCTGGCGAACCGGCCGGCGGTGCTGCTGATGGACGAGCCGTTCGGCGCCTTGGACGCCCTGACCCGCGCGTCCATGCAGGCGGAGCTGAAGCGCATCCACGCCGAGACCGGCGTCACCGTCGTCTTCATCACCCACAGCATCGACGAGGCGGTGTACCTGGCGGACCGGGTGGTCGTGATGACCGGCGGCACGGCGCACGGGAACGCCGGACACGTCCGGCAGATCATCGACATCGACCTGCCCGCCGAACGCGACACGACCGCACCGGAATTCAACGACTACAAGCGCCGGATCGACGCGCTGGTGCACGAGAGCGACGACCGGGCGGCGTGATGCCCCGCCCGGTGGTCAGGCCGTACGTATTTCCCCGCGTGCGGCACCGGCCGGCGGCAGTGTCCGGACGCCGGGCCTGGCCGGCTCGTGAATTCGGCTGGTGCGGGACACGATTCGGCCCGCCTTGAGGACGTAGCAGCGGTCCGGGCGGTCGAGCAGCACGTCGGCGACGCGGTGGGAGGACAGCACCACCAGGTCCGCGGCGGCGCCGATGCGGATGCCGTGGCGGTCGTCGACGCCGGTCACGCGGGCGGCCTGGCCGGTGGCCATGTCCAGCACCCGCCGCAGGTCGTCCGGGCCGGAGAGATGGCAGGTCTGTGCCAGGAACAGTCCGATATCGAGCAGGTCGGCGTTGCCGTACGGGGTGAAGGCGTTGCGGATGTTGTTGGAGGAGTAGGCCGTGGTGACCCCGGCTCGCCACAGTTCGCGGATCGGCGCGATGCCGCGCCGGACGTTGGTGTCGTCGCCGCGGCCGCCGAGGTGCATATCGGTCGCGGGCAGCGGCACCACCGCCACACCGGCCTCCGCCAGCCGGGTCAGGGTGCGCCGTCGTCGCCGCGGCGGCTGCCCCGCCAGCGAGGTCATGTGCCCCAGCGCCACCCGGCCGGCCATGCCGGTCCGGTCGGTGGTGTCGGCGATGTAGTCGGCCATCGCGAAGCGGGGGTCGGTGGCGTCGTCGGCGAAATCCGCGTGGATATCCACCGGCACACCGAATTCGGCGGCCAGGCCGAAGACGATATCGACGTGGCGGCGGCACTCGGCGACCGTCGCCTCGTTGTAGGCGCACCCGCCGATCACGTCGGCGCCCGACCGCAGGCTCTCGCGCAGCAGTTCCAGTGTGCCCGGCGCCCCCAGGATCCCCTCCTGCGGGAATGCGACGATCTGCAGATCGATGAGTTCGCGGTACTCCTCCCGCAGTTCCAGCAGCGCGTGCACGCCGCGCAGGCCCACGATCGGGTCGACGTCCGGGTGTGCCCGGACCACCGTGGTGCCGTTGGCGATCGCCGCGTCCAGCACCCGGCGCGCGCGGTCGCGGATCGAGTCGACGGTGAAGCCGCGCTTGAGTTCGGCGGTGACCGCGATCGCCCCGGCGAGGGTGCCGTCTCGGTTGGGCCGCTCCGCATCCAGCAGTGCCTTGTCCAGGTGCAGATGGGATTCGATCAGGCCGGGGATGACCACCCGTGCGGCGCAGTCGATCTCGTTCTCGGCGCGAACGGCCTGCCGGGATCCGATCGCGGTGATGAGCCCTTCGTCGACGACGATGTCGACGGGGTCCGCATCGTCGGCGATGCGGGCGTCGCGCAGGATCAGATCCGGCATGGGGCACCTCCCGGGAGAACGACGGCACCAGTTGTATACGACGTATGTGTTTCGATCCTGGTCGGACAATGCTTCGCCGATGTTACGAAGCGCCCTGCGGCGCAGAGCCTTCCGGGCGCACGCCGAGGACACCCGCCAGGCATTTCGGGCGATATTTGTATACGATGTGCCGCACATTTCTCCGGAAGGTGATGACCGTGAACGACCTGCTGCTGACCGGGGGCCGTCCCTGGGTTCCGGGACGGCCCGCCGCGGCCGCCGACATCCTGATCCGCGACGGCCGCATCGAGACGATCGGCCCCGGCCTGTCGGCGCCGGACGCCGACACCCTCGATCTGGCCGGGGCGCTGGTGTTTCCGGGCCTCGTCGACACCCACTGCCATCTGGACAAGACGCTGTTCGGCGCCCCGTGGACGCCCAATACCGGCGGTCGGACGCTGACCGGGCGCATCGCCAACGGCGAGGGGCGGCGTGCCGAACTGGGGATACCGAGCGCCGAGTACGCGGGCAACCTGCTCGGCGAGATGATCCGCCGGGGAACGGCACACGTGCGCAGCCACATCGACATCGACCCCGAGATCGGCCTGCGCGGCGTCGAGGCGGTCCGTGCCGCGGCCGCCCGGCATGCCGGGCGGGTCGACGTCGAGCTCGTCGCCTTCCCGCAGGGCGGCCTGATCACCCGCCCGGGCACCGCCGAGCTGCTGGAGGCCGCACTGGCCGACGGTGTGCAGGTGGTCGGCGGCCTGGACCCGGCGGGCTACGACCGCGACCCGGTCGCGCACCTCGACGTCATCTTCGGCCTGGCCGAGAAGTACGGCGCCAAGGTGGACATCCACCTGCACGACGCCGGTTCGCTGGGCGCCTGGCAGTTCGGCCTGATCATCGAGCGAACCAGGGCGACCGGCCTGTCCGGCCGGGTCGCGATCAGCCACGCGTACGCCATGGGCGCGCTGCCGGCCGACGAGCAGCGCCGCATCGCCGACGATCTGGCCGAGGCCGGCGTCGCCATGGTGACATGCGCGGTCGGCGACGCGCCGGTGGTGCCGCTGCGGGTGATGCACGAGGCTAGTGCCGCCCTGGCGCTCGGCAACGACGGCATCCGCGATCTGTGGACCCCCTACGGCGACGGCGACATGCTGCGCCGGATCAACACCGTCGCCTTCCGCGACCGGCTGCTCGCCGACGCCGAGATCGAGCTCGCACTGGCCGCCGGAACCTACGGCGGCGCACGGGTTCTCGGGCTGGAACGGTACGGGCTCGAGCCGGGTGCGCCCGCCGACCTGTTCGCCGTCGACGCCGAAACCCCGGCGGCGGCGGTCGTTTCGGTACCGCCGCGCAGGCTGGTGCTCCAGCGCGGGCGGATCGTCGTTCGCGATGGGACTACCGCGCAACCGGATTAATCGTATACGAAACAGGGGCGTAATCGTTCGGAACGCTGTCGGCAACCACCGGCCGATAGAACTCTGGGTATGAGCACTTCCGCCGCGATCTCCTCCGCGGATGCCGAGCGAGCCGGGTATACGAAAACCGCGCCGGCCGAGGCGGCGCCGTCTCTCGTTCTGGAGCGGGTCGGACTGACCTTCGGCAACGGCACCCACGCCCTGCGGGATGTCGACTTCGCCGTTCGCCCAGGCGAATTCGTGTCCCTGGTGGGTCCGTCCGGCTGCGGCAAGTCGACCCTGTTGCGGTTGGCGGCCGGATTCGAGCGGCCGACCTCCGGCACGGTCGACGTCGCCACCGGGCGGCTCGGCTACATCTTCCAGGAGGCGACGCTGCTGGCCTGGCGGAGCGTGCTGGCCAACGTGGAACTTCCCGCCGAACTGGCCGGTGCCGATCGCCGCACCCGCCGGGCCGGTGCCCTGGACGCGATCGAGCGGGTCGGGCTGGCCGGATTCGAGAAGCACAAGCCCGCCCAGCTGTCCGGCGGTATGCGGATGCGGGCGTCCATCGCCCGCGCCCTCACCCTGCGGCCGGAGCTGTTCCTGTTCGACGAGCCGTTCGGCGCGCTCGACGAGATCACCCGGCAGCGGCTGAACCAAGAGGTGAGCCAGCTGTTCCTGCGGGATTCCTTCGCCGGGGTGTTCGTCACGCATTCGGTCGCCGAGGCGGTGTACATGTCGACGCGGGTGATCGTGCTCACCGGACGGCCGGGCCGGGTCGCCGCGGAAATACCTGTGCCGCTGGAGTTTCCCCGCGATCCGGGGATCCGGTTCACCGCCGAGTTCGGCGAGATCGCGACGGCGGTGTCGGCCGCGCTGCACGGCGCCGAGCGGGAGACGGCGGCATGACGACGGCGAGCGGGGCGGTGGCGACGGCGCGGGCCGGTGCGCGGTCGAGGCTGCCGCGGTTGCACGGCGGGCCGCTGCGCATCGTCGCGCCGATCGTGGTGTTCGCGCTGGTGCTGGCCGCGTGGTACGTCGCGGGCCACTACCTGCTGCCGGAGCAGTCGAAGTTCCTGCTGCCGCCGCCGGAGACGGTGGTGTCGAAGGGGCTGCTGGATCCGGTGGCGCGCACCGAGATCCTGACCGCGCTGTGGTCCACCGTGCAGATCGCGCTGGCCGGGCTCGTCATCGCGATCGTGGCGGGCGTCGGGTTCGCCGTGGTGATGAGCCAGGCGCGCTGGGCGGAGTACTCGCTGTACCCGTACGCGGTGGTGCTGCAAACGATTCCGATCCTCGCGGTGGTGCCGCTGTTCGGATTCTGGTTCGGCTACGAGTTCGGCAGCCGGGTCATCGTGTGCGTGATGGTGTCGCTGTTCCCGGTCGTCACGAATACCCTGTTCGGGCTGAAGTCGGTGGCGGCGGCCGAACACGACCTGTTCACCCTGCACGGCGCGAACCGGTGGCAGCGGCTGGTGAAACTGCAACTGCCCGCGGCACTTCCGGCGATGATCTCCGGGTTCAAGATCTCCGGCGGCATGGCCGTCATCGGGTCGATCGTCGCGGACTTCTTCTTCCGGCAGGGCGAGCCGGGTATCGGCCGGATGATCGACGTGTACCGGCAGCGGCTGTCGACCGAGGAACTGCTGACCGCGCTGCTGCTGTCGTCGCTGGTCGGGCTGATCCTGTTCTGGTTCTTCGACTTCCTGGCCGGCCGCGTCGACCGGGCCCACGGCCGCCGGCGCGGCGCTTAGCGAATCGTCTTCTCTCCCATCACTTCGAACACCAGGAATGCTCGTGAACACACGCATACTCGCCGCGGCCGCGCTCGCCTGCGCCGCCGTCCTGGCCGCCTGCACCAGCGCCCCGACCACACCGGCGCCGACCGGGAACGGTCCGCTCGCCGGAGTCTGCCCGTCCACCGTCGTCATCCAGACGGATTGGTACGCGACACCGGAGCGGGCGGCGGCGTTCCAGCTGGTGGGGCCCGACGGGACGGTCGATGTGACGAAGGGCGCCTACGCCGGTCCGCTGGGCGATACCGGCATCAATGTGGAGGTCCGCCTCGGCGGCCCGTTCCTCGGCGGTCAGCCGGTGCCGGCGCAGATGTACCAGGATCCCGGTGTCACACTGGGTTTCGTGCCCACCGACGACGCGGTGCGCTCGCAGTCGAAGTTCCCGGTGCGCGGCGTGTTCGCGTCGCTGGACGTGAATCCGCAGATCATCATGTGGGATCCGGCGACCTATCAGGTGTCGTCGTGGCGGGACGTGGCCGCGACCGGTGCGCCCGTCGTCTACAGCGAGGGCAAGATCTTCATGGACTACCTGATCGCCAACGGCTACGTGCGGCCGGAACAGGCCGACGCCTCCTTCGACGGCACCCCCAGCCGGTTCGTCGCCGAACACGGCCGGGTGATGCAGCAGGGCTACGTGTCCAACGAGCCCTACCGCTGGGAGCACGACGTCAAGGGCTGGCAGAAGCCCACGAAATCGCTGCTCGTGCACGAGGCGGGCTACGAGATCTACCCGCACGCCTGGTCGGTGCGCAGCGGTGAGCTGGACAAGCTCCGTCCCTGCCTGACCGAGCTGGTGCCGATGCTCCAGCAGGCCCAGATCGACTACGTCACCGATCCGGGACCGGTCAACGACGCGATGCTGCGGATCGCGGAGACCATTCCCGACGGCCCGCCCATGACCGCGGCCGGCAACACCGACTCGGTCCGCCGGCAGCTCGAGGAACATATCGTCGGCAACGGCACGGACGCCACGCTCGGCAATTTCGACACCGCCCGCGTCGACCGCGCGATCGCCGCCGTGACACCCGTGCTGCGCTCCCGCGGTCAGCAGGTCGCCGACGGGCTGACCGCCGCGGACCTGGTGACCAACGAATTCATCGACCCGGCGCTGGGCCTGAAGACGACACCGTAGCGGTCACAGGCTGAACGCGATCGACCGCAGCACCAGCACCGCGATGAACACCACGGTGAAGGCCAGGTCGAGGGCGACACCGCCGAGCCGGACCGGTTTCAGCACCCGCCGCACCGGCCCGATCACGGGTTCGGTGGCGGCGTGCGTGAACCGCCGCACCTTCCACATCCACCGCGGATTGTTGCCCAGCATCTCCGCCCAGTCCACGATCAGCCGGGCGATGAGCAGTAGCAGGAACACCGTCAGGGCGTACCCGAGCACGTTTCCGATGAGGCTCATGAGGTCTCCTTCGTGCCGACGGCGTCTACTTACCAGTGTCAACGCCCCGGCCCTCGAGAAAGTGCCGAATCGCCGGACCGCCTGATCCGCGGCTCGGTCCGGCCTCGTGTTCTCGGCCGAGTGCCGCCGTGGTCGCAGGAGCAGGCCGACTCGCTTGCCGCCCGGCCGCGGGCGGCGATGGGTGCGGCGTGATTCCGGGGACGAGTTGGTCGCCACGCCGGGCGGGTGATTGCAAAACTGTCGGTCGTTACGCAGGGTTGGCCGGTATGTCCGTTGCTTGCCCGGCCTGCTCGTGGCCCTCGCCGATGCACGTGTCGTCGCACGGGGTGGTGCGGTATCTGCGGTGTGTGTGCGGGAGGTGGCTGGTGGAGCATCGGGGCGGGGTGAGCCTCGTGACCGGGCGCAACAGCTGTGCCACGTCGTCGGTGGTGCCCGAACATCTCGAGCTGATTCCCTTACCCGACAGCTGAGCCGGCGCGGCCGATAGACCCGCTCGCCGCGATGCGCGGGGAGATCGGGATTCGGTGTCAGCCGGTGCCACCGGCAGCCCACCCGGGCGGCCACCCTCGGGAGCGACGAGGTGAACGCCGCTGCGGCGAACTGCCAGGTGTGGCCGCCCTCGGTGGTGTGGACGGTGCATTCGATCCCGACGGATTCGACCCGGGCACAGAGCCTTTCGGCGGCACCGACCTCGCCCGTGTCCGCCGCGCCGTCGCGGCCGCGCACCCTGCGCCGTCGTCCACCGGCGGGCAGGGGCGGCCGTTGCCCGCACGCCGGGACGGGGTGAGCTCTCGGCTCCGGGGCGTTTCCGCCTCCGGGCAACGCGGTATCGAGGGTTCGACGGCTCGGCTCACTGCTCCGTCTTGTCGAGGAGGTCGCGTCCGGCGTCGTCGATCGCCCAGTGTTTGGCGTTGTGTTCGCCGCGGATGCCGCTGTAGCGGATCATGCTGTGGCGGTCGAGGCCCGCGATCGTATTGCACACCCGGGACAGCTCGATGCCGGTTTGCTCGGATATCTGCCTGCAGGTGCGTGGCATCTCGTCGCGGAGCAGGTGCAGGATCTGTTGTTGGTTCGGCCCGTGTCCGGCGAGCATCGTTCCCCTCATCTCAGGCTCTGGGTTGCTGACTGCATTCGGGTGGAATCTGTTGCCGTCCCGCGCTGTTGATCTGCCACACCCGCGTCGGCCAGTGGCGGGCGCGGCCCACCTCGCATACCCAGTGCCGGGTGTGCATGACCGTGATCGTCTCGTGCACGCTATGGGGGCTGATCCGGAGATCCTCGGCGATGGTCAGGCAGTCGCGGGGTGCGCCGTCGGCCAGCAGTTGCAGGATCTGTTGCTGTCTGCGTCCTGTTCCCTGTCTCATGTGGCTTTCGGAGTCTCGGAGTGCGGTCAGGACCCGCACCAGCAGGCCGGTGGTCGGGTGGGGGACCGGGCGGGTCCACAGGAATTCGGTCGGGATGCGGTGCGGCAGGCGTTCACCGGGGGCGGGGTCACGCATCCTGGCCCCATTCGTCGACAGCTTGTTTCGCCACATCAACGCAGGTGACGGAGGCTTCGCGGATCATCCGGCCGTCGGTGGTGTAGATGCCCCACGCGCAGGTCGTGGGCGTTGTCGGCCGGATCTTCGCCACGAGCGAGTCAGCGTGTTTCGACAGCCACCAGCTGTTCTCGTCGCCGTCGAGCCGCCACTCGTCCGTCGCGTGTTCGGGGCGGAGGGGGCCGAGATCACTCATCGCGCAACGGCTCCTCGGACCACCGCGAATAGCACATGCCCGGTGTGGCGGTGACGATTTCGCACAGCATCGGCAACAGCACGTCGAGGTCGATGCCGTCGCGGGTGTCGACGATCAGCCCGTCGATGAGGAGTCCGTCGTCGCGCCACCGGTGGATGGTGTCGGCGATCAGGGTCGAGTTGGGCAGGCAGAGCGCGATGACCGAATATCCGAGCCGGTCGGCCAGCCGCCGCAATCGTTTCTCGACCAGCTGATAGTTGGGGCTGCCGGTGTCGGCGGCGATCAACGCGGTCGGTGCGTCGTCGGTCACTGGTGCACCCTCTTCTGCGCGGGCCTTTGGATGGGGTTTGTGGTAGGAACTTGAACGGAGGTCATGCTGGGCATACGCGCGGCTGCGGAGCGCACCCGGCGGATGTCCCGCAAGTCCCAGGCGCGTTCAACCATCAAATCCATCAAGTGCACCTGGCACATGAACTCAGCTAATTTGCCGTCTGCTTGCACAAATGTCCTGTGGCTCACGGGTTCTGGCATCGGCATCGTCAATCCCACAGCTCCCCATACGGGAGCGGCTGTAGGCCGTCGCGCACGTTGTCGTCAACGGTCACGTGCAGTTCAAGTTCCGAATAACCAGTCGCCAGCTCATTGGCGACGTTCTGTGCCTGCTCCGCTGGCGCTTGGTAGTCCAGCCTCAATGCGCCGGATTCGATCCGGATGTGGCGCGGATGCCGCATGTTCACCATCCCCGTTCCGTTGTTAGCCAAATTGCCTGGTAACGAGGGTGAATCGGCAACCGCGACGGGTCCATGCCGTGACCCGTTGGTCGGTATACGTCCGGCGTATATTTCCCCACCGCCCTGGGCATTAGGCTGGCCTCGCTCGCTCGTCCCTTGTTGCAAACCCCGCTCAACTATTATGGAAGAAGGGGATTTTCACTTCATGACCGACACAGTCACCAAGCAAGCTCACGGCTCAGACACGCGCCGCCACAAGGTCACCGGCGATGTTCACCTTGTCCTGCGCCGCGGCAACGAAGTGCTCTTCGGTCAGCGCCAAAACACCGGCTTCGAGGACAGTGCCTGGCACCTGCCCAGCGGCCATCTGGAGGCCGACGAATCCGTCATCACCGCCCTGATCCGTGAAGCAGAGGAAGAGATCGGCGTCGCCATCAAGGCCGAGGATGTGCAGTTCAGTCACGTCATGCACAACTCCTCGTCCGGTGGCCGGATGGCCTTCTTCTTCACTGTGCGGAACTGGCAGGGTGAGCCCGACAACCGCGAGCCGGACAAATGTGCTGCCCTGGAATGGTTTTCAGTGAACGAGCTGCCGGATCACATGATCGACTACTGCCGCGTGGCCATGCGGTCCATCGCCGACGGCAACAGCTTCTCGGTGTACGGCTGGTAGCACGATGACGCTCCAGTCCGGGCCGGTGGTGTGCGTCAGCTACCTGGCGCTGGCGGAGCTGTGGACTGTGCCCCAGTTCCCACGCGCGAACCACGGGGCCGAAGTCCGAAGCATTGAACGATCCGTCGCAGCTGACGGGCCAACAACAGCGGCGGCGCTCGCAGCTCTCGGAGCGCCGACCCTGTTGGCTGCCAACGACATTGGCAGCGACGATCACGGCACGTTCGTTCGCCAGTGGCTCGAAGAGCGTGCCGTCGAATGCGCTTTCACGACCCGACCAGAAGTCGTCACCCCACGGACCGTGGTGGCTGCCGACGATGACCACACCCGCACCTGGTTCGCGCATCTGCCGGGCGTTGCCGCCAGCCTGGAGCAGGTGGATCTGGCGCCGATCGCGGCGGCCTCCTTCCTCTACGTCGACTGCTACGAAATCATTGAGCAGGCAACCATACGGGTGATCGACGCCGGCCGCACGACCGAGGTGCCAATGCTCCTAAATCTTGGCGGCTCCGATCTCTCGGAGTCAGTGGCCACCGCACTCCGCGGTCATCCACACCTCCTGATTCAAACCAACGTCGATGACACCGCTCACGAAGAATCGCCAGCCTTGGCCAGGTCGCTGCTGGCCCAGACCAGCGCTCGGTGGGTGATCGTGACGGCCGGTGCCTTCGGTGCCGTTGCCGTTAGCCGATCCGAACAAACTTCTGTGCCCGCATTCCCGGTTACCGTTCGCCATACCCACTGCGCCGGTGCAGCGTTTTCCGGTGGCCTCCTCTATGGCTTGCGTGCTGGGTGGTCGATGCAGCTCAGTATGTTGCTTGGATCGGCCAGTGGGGCGCTCCAGTGTGCACGACACCAGAACGCCCCACTGCCGAGCTTGGCTGAACTGCAAGCGCTGATCGCCTCGCGCCAGCAGTTCGCCGCCAGCTAGAACAACTCCCACTCCGTCAGCTGCCCCCGCACCTCCTGCAATCGTTCCGGCGTCATCCGCTTCCGCTCCGCTTCCTCGGCAGACTCATCCTTCGCCCCGAACTGCCACCACGCCTCCCCAGTGTGCCGGTCCATGACCAGGAACTTGTCCTTCACCGCTGGGCCGCGGACCACCAGGCTCACCGTGAACGGCTCGGCCACCACCGCGTGAACCATTGTGTGGTGCAGTGCGTAGCTGGTGCCGATCGGCTCCTCCCGAGCCTGAAGAACTGGCAGCTTGTTCGGGTCCATCTGCTCATCGACCTCGGCATTGCCGAACAGATAATGCCGGTACTGGCCGCGCAGAAGTCGGCTGGCATACGACCAACGGTGGTTGTGCGGCCGGTCGAAGTAACCCGGCAGAAAGACGTGTAGCCGGATACGGATGCCCGGATCGTCGTCGCTGTGCAGCACGATCTTGTCCAGGATGTCGTAGTGCTCGCACATGGCGAGTAGTTTTGGCTGGTTGGGCAGCTCGTCCAGCCGCGTACGCACAATCCGCGGTTCGGCGGCGAGTTCGTTCAGTGCCTCACGGCAGTTGATCTCAACGTCGTCGATGTCGTTCCAGTCGATCCAGCGCAGGTTTTCGGCGATGCGGTCCATGTCGTCCATTCCGGTTCCTCACTCCTCGGGCTTGGCGCTGGATTTCCACAACCGGCAGACCGGCACGATGTCGTCGTAGGCGTCGCAGGAGGCTTTGCCCATCACCAACTCCTCGGCCGGGCAGCCACCCATGCAGGCGCTGGCCTTGCAGCCGCCGCAAGAGCTTTCAGCGAGTGCGCCGGTGAACAGGTCGAACTCGTTGACCCCGGGGTTGAGCTGCACTTTCCCGTCAACCATCTGGGCGAAGTGCAGCTCGGTGTCGAACAGGTACGAGCAGACATAGCAGCGGCCATCCGGAAAGATGGAGATCCGATCCAGCGTCCGGCCGATGCACCCTTGGTAACCCTCGGCGGCGTAGCGCTCCATCTGGTCGCGCCGGGCATATGTCGGCTGGTACCACACGCGCGTCTTGTGCTCGGGTGCAACAACATGCAGGCGATCACAGAAATTCACCCACTCGGGTGGCGTCATCGCCATCTCGGCATTGCCGTGGCCGGTGCCGATCGTCGAGAAGACATGGAACTTGACCAAGTTGACGTTCAGCTCATCGGCCAGCTCCAGCAAGTGCAGGACATTGCCCTCGTTGGCCTTGTTCACAGTGCAGATGATCCGGGTGTCGAAACCGCGGGCCGTCAGCTCCGCCGTCGTTTCCAGAGCAGTGTCGAAGGTGTTCGGACCCCGGATCGCGTCGTGGCTGGCTGGCGTTCCGCCATCCAAACTTATTTGGACGTAAGCGAAGTCCTCGGGTTCCAGCTGCCGGAACTTCTTGAACGCTGGCTTTTGCGCATTCGTGGTCGTGATGACGTGCTCGTAGCCGAGCTGCCGACTCATCCGAACGGCGTCACAGTAGGCGGGGTGCAACGTCGGTTCCCCGCCGAGGAGAGTCAACTTGCTCCCGCCCAGCCGACGCCAGGTGGCGAGTGTATCCACGATCTGTTGCAGCGGCATCTTCAGGGCACGGTCCAGCCGTTCGCCCATGTAGCAGTGCTCACAGCGCAATTGGCAGGCTTCGGTGATGTATAGGTACACATTGCGGAAGCGCCCATACGCCACCCGATCAATCCGTTCCGGCTCCGGCACGCTGGCACCACGGGGCATCCGAGCATGGCCGTAGCCATCACTTTTGCTTCTGAGGAGTGGGACAGGTAGGTCAACAGTCGTCATAGCGAAGTACTCCGTGAAATGAGCAGCGGGGCAAGCAGATTCGCCGCCCCATCGATGGTGTTGGTGGTGTCGAGTGCGGTGACGGTGATCCCGGAATCTGTAAAGCCCGCTCGGATGCCAGCGGCCGTCTGGTGGTAGCGCTGCAATCTGGCCTTGAACAACAGCGGGGAGTCACCTCGGCGCGGATGCAGCAGGCCGCCGCAGTGCGCGCACTGCCATGGGTCATCGTCGGCCGGGACAGCTGGCAGACGTGGGTCCGAGATCGGATCGCGTTCGCAGCGGTGGCAAACCTTGCGAGTCTTGGCCCGCTGCTTCAGCGTTCGTGCGTCCGTCAGCACTTCGATCGGCTCGATGTGCGGCGAGGGCGTCAGCGTCCAGAGCGTCGCCAGCAGCTGGTCGACCTGGCTGGCCGATCCGGGGAAGTTGTCCAGCAGGATCGTGTGAACGGCCGAATCTTCGTGAGCAGCAACGAAATATGACCGGAGCACATCACCGACGGTGAACTCGTCGATCCAGCCCAGGCGTTCGCTGCTGGTGGCTGTCGCGGCCAGTACCTCTTTTGGGACGTGCTCGCGCAGTCGGAAGATTCGCCGTCCCGGTGTTTGGAGGCGCAAGGTCAGGGTGGTTTTACCGGCGGCCGGTGGGCCGAAGATGGGAACTACCAGGGACAAGGTCACGGCCAACCCCTTTCGTGAGGCCCGAATATGTCCAGGCCCCTCAGGGTCGATCGGCGGGGCGAAAACGACCACGACATGGGGGTATGCGGGGTATGTATGAAACGTATAGTGAGGACCGTCAAGCCCTGGTAAGGTCACGCGACCAGGGCGAACGGGGCGCGGTCAGGGCACCCCAAAACGATGTCGGAGTAGCCATGAAGCGCGAACCCGAGCAGCAACGCTACTGCGCTCGCTGTGGGAGCAGGCTCAATCGCTACAACGCCGAAATACTATGCGGCCCTTGTAATCTCACTGCGCGCGACGAGGCACTACATCCGCCCACGGTGCCGCCGGATTTCTGGCAGACCGACAAGATCCGCGACGCCTTGGCCACTTGGCACATGGGCCGCGTGATCTTCGCTTACCGGACCCATCCGTATCATGGGCGCCCACTGCCACAGGAACTGGTGGCCAACTGGCTGGAACTGACCCAAGCGCAGCTCAGCCGGATCGAAAAGGGTCCGGCACCCGAACAGATTTCCAAGCTGATCCGCTGGGCCGAGATCCTCGACATTCCGGCTGACCTGCTGTGGTTCAAGCTGCCGGATGCCGAAGGCGACGGAGCAGTGTTGCCCACCGAAACTACCAGTGTCGCAGGCCATGACGCCGTGGCGCTCGTCCGATGGTTGGCCTCGGACGGCACCGCCGCACCACCGCCCAGTCACGCCGACGACCTCGAACGTGTCGGCGCGGCCTTGGAGGATGCACGCCGGTACTTCGATGGCACCGTGGTGGACTTCTTCCGCGCGCAGCTGGCGCGGTGTAAGGCCGACGACGGCACACTCGGTCCGGCAGCGGCCCTGCCGTTGGTGCTCGGGATTCTTGGTGCCATCAGGCGGCACACACGGGAAGTTAAGCCGAACATCCAGCGGCAACTGCTCGCCGTGGGGGCCGATGGTGCCGAGTTCGCCGGGTGGCTGTACCGCGATCTGCACAATCCGCTGACCGCCACCTTCCTCTACGACCGGGCAATGGAATGGGCGCAGGCCGCGGGCAGTCTGCCGATGCAGGGGTACGTGCTGCTCAAGAAATCCCAGATGGCTTACGAGACCCGTGACACTGGCACGTTGCTGACGTTGGCGCAGGCGGCAAAGGATGGCCCCTGGCAACTGCCCACGCGGGTCCAGGCCGAAGTCGTGCAGCAGGAGGCCCTGGGCCTCGCCATGATCGGCGAACCGACCAGCGTCGTTGAACAAAACCTGGCCGATGCGGGGCACCTCCTCACCCAGGCGAACGGTGCGGATGACCATGCCCTGGTCAGCTACTTCAATGAGGGCACGCTCCTGGTGCGGTCCGCATGTTGCTACACCGAAGCGGGGAGGCCGCAGACGGCGACGCAGCTCTTCGGCCAGGTCCTTGCCAGTGGCTCACTGTCGCGGCGCGATGCTGGCTTCTTCGGGGCTCGGCGGGCGAAAGCATTGGCCCTGAGTGGCGAGCCGGACGAAGCGGCCACGGTCGCGGTTGAATCAGTCGCGGTGGCGCGCGAAACACGGTCAGAGCGAACGATGAACGTCATCATCGACGTTGTCCGCACCCTGGATCCGTGGCGGCATCGGCCGAGGGTGCAAGAGCTGCGCGACGTGCTGTTGCCTTGACGACGAGCCGGTTGCCAGCCACGAGGCCGCGATGCCGATGACCTCGGCCTGGTACTCCTGGCTCTTCGGATTCAAGTACTCCGGGTCGTCATGGACGGCGAAGCCGTGCTGTGATCCCTCGATCTCCACCAGTTCAACCGGCGACGTCAATTTGGTGGCGGCCTCGCGCGATCCGTCGATCGGCACCAAGGTGTCGGCGTTGCCGTGGATGATGAGCGTCGGCGCTTCAATCTCGCCGAGCACATCGAGCGGCCGGAACCAGAACACCTCGTTCAGGAACGGGCGGCCATGCTGCAAGTTGGCCTTAAATTGAATGGCGCCAGTCGAATTCAGCTCTTCGGCTCGCTCGTCACTGATGGCATCGTTCGTCCAGTAGTCCCGAGTGTCGATCGTCCGCTTCTTGTAGTCCACCTGCGGATTGAGGAGCACCAGCCGTGACAGATCGTCCGGCCGTTTGGCGGCGTAGTAAGCGCAGATGCCGCCAGCGAAGCTCGCGCCGCACAGGCTCAGCTCGGCCGCGCCGGTGACCTCGCGGAGATGTGCCAGGCTGACGCGGATGTCGTTGAGGATGGTGGCGAGTGTGAGTTCCGCTTGGCTGCCTTCGCTATCCCCGTGACCACGGAGATCGAACCGGAGGGAAGCAATCCCAGCCTCGGCCAGGCCAGCAGCCAGCCGGGTGAAGAAGCCGCCCTCTTCGCGGGTGACGCCGCCGCCATGGACCAACACGACAGCCTGCGATGGCGGTTGATCTGGGGTGGCGAGAGTCGCGGCCAGTTGAAGGCCGTCGAGGGTGCGGACGCGGGTGACGGTGCTCGTCGGAACCACGGGAGCCAGTCAACCAGACCGGGGCAACCGCGGCCAGGTGGTTGATCAGGATGTGGGAGGGCCGATGCACGAATAGAGTATTCGCCGACATTCGCTGACCCGTCGGGGAAATTTCGCCCCTTCCGGAAGGAAGTTCTCCCGGCGTCGTGGGTGGATTCGACGCTGAGATCTGGTCTCGATTCCGCCGGGTACGTTCCGTACCTCATCCGACTGGCTAGGCTCTTCAATTGATGAGCAACTAGCGGGAGGCGCACATCGTGCAAGGCGGGGAAGGCTCGGCGCAACGGTAGGCGACTGTTCGATCGCTACTGCGGATCCGCGGCGGGCCGAGGCCCGTCCGGGTGCCGCGTCGGAAATGGGGGCACACTCGGTTCATGACCGAACTCGTACTGGTGCAGGGTGATATCACCGCGCAGGAGGTGGACGCCGTCGTGAACGCGGCGAACTCGTCGCTGCTCGGCGGGGGCGGCGTCGACGGGGCGATTCATCGCAAGGGCGGGCCGGCGATCCTGGCCGAGTGCCGGGATCTGCGTGCCTCCCACTACGGCAAGGGACTGTCGACCGGGCGGGCGGTGGCCACGACCGGCGGCGATCTCCCCGCGCGGTGGGTGATCCACACCGTGGGCCCGAGGTGGTCCGCCGAGGAGGACCGGTCGCAGTTGCTTGCCTCCTGCTATCGCGAATCCCTGCGTGTCGCCGACGAATTGGGCGCGCGAACCGTCGCGTTCCCGGCGATCTCCACCGGAATCTACGGCTGGCCGATCGACGACGGCGCGCGGATCGCCGTGCAGACCGTCCGCGAGACCGGCACGTCCGTCACCGAGATCCGCTTCGTACTGTTCTCGGCCGACGCCTACGCAGTCTTCGCCGACCGGTTGTCCTGAGAACGATCGGTTGGACTGCCGTGATGGCGCGCGGTTCTCGTCGAGCACCGGACCCGCCGCACCGGGGATCCGACACTGTGGTTCCGTTGTCGCGCCCGGTCATCGGCCGGCTCCGGATTCGAGGATGTGTCGGTGAGTGGCCGGGCACGCATGCTCCGTTAGACTTCGAACAACTGTTCGCGGATGTGGAGGGGTGCTTTGTCGTGCGGGTGATGGGTGTCGACCCCGGGCTCACCCGGTGCGGTCTGAGCATCGTCGACGGCGGGCTCGGGCGGCAGGTCACGGCACTCGATGTAGGCGTGGTGCGCACGCCCGCGGAGATGGATCTCGCCGAGCGGCTGCTGCTGGTCTCGGAGGCGGCCGAGCACTGGATGGATACCCACGAACCGGCCGCGGTGGCGATCGAGCGGGTGTTCTCGCAGCACAATGTGCGCACCGCGATGGGCACCGCGCAGGCCGGCGGCGTCATCGCGCTGGCCGCCGCCCGCCGCCGCATCCCGGTCGCCTTCCACACGCCGAGTCAGGTGAAGGCCGCCGTCACCGGAAACGGGTCGGCCGGCAAGGCTCAGGTGACGGCGATGGTGTCGCGGATCCTAGGCTTGCAGACGGCGCCGAAACCGGCCGACGCCGCCGACGCGCTCGCGCTGGCGATCTGTCACTGCTGGCGGGCACCGATGCTGGAGCGAATGGCGAAGGCGGAGGCCCAGGCGGCGGAGGCGCAGCGGAAGTACACCGAAAGACTTGCCCGGCAACGAAAGGCGGTGACGAGGTGATCGCGTCGGTGCGCGGCGAGGTACTCGAGATCGGGCTCGACCACGCGGTGCTGGAGGCCGCCGGCGTCGGCTACCGGCTCAACGCCACCCCCTCCACGCTGGCCGCCCTGACCCGCGGCGAGGAGGCGCGGCTGTACACGTCGATGATCGTGCGCGAGGATTCGATGACGCTGTACGGCTTCGCCGACACCGAGGCCCGCGAGCTGTTCGGGCTGCTGCAGACCGTCAACGGCGTGGGCCCGCGGCTGGCCATGGCGGTGCTGGCGGTGCTGGAGCCCGAGGCGCTGCGCAAGGCGCTGGCCGAGAGCAATATCGCGGCGCTGACCAGGGTGCCCGGCATCGGTAAGCGCGGCGCCGAACGCATGGTCGTGGAGCTGCGCGACAAGGTGAATCTCGTTCCGGTGCAATCGGGTCCGCCCGGCGCCGGGCCCGCGCCGGTCGTCACCCCGGTCCGCGAACAGGTGGTGGAGGCGCTCACCGGCCTCGGCTTCCCGGCCAAACAGGCCGAGCCCGCCGTCGACGCCGTGCTCACCGACCAGCCCGATCTGGACACCTCGAAGGCACTGCGCGCGTCGCTGGGCCTGCTCGGTAAGAACAAATAGGGCGTAGATGACCGAGCCGACGGACGACGACACCGAATCCCAGGTCACGCCGAGCTATCTGCGGTCGGACGGCGATATCGAGGCCGGGCTGCGCCCGAAGTCCCTGGACGACTTCATCGGCCAGCCGCGCGTGCGCGAGCAGCTCGCGCTGGTGCTGCACGGCGCCAGGAAGCGCGGCGGCACACCGGATCACGTGCTGCTGTCCGGCCCGCCGGGTCTGGGCAAGACCAGCATGGCGATGATCATCGCCGCCGAACTCGGCTCCGCCCTGCGGATTACGTCCGGTCCGGCGATGGAGCGCGCGGGCGATCTGGCCGCCATGCTCAGCAACCTGGTCGAGGGCGACGTGCTGTTCATCGACGAGATCCATCGGATGGCCCGGCCTGCCGAGGAGATGCTGTACCTGGCGATGGAGGACTTCCGCGTCGACGTGGTGGTCGGCAAGGGCCCCGGCGCGACGTCGATCCCGCTCGATATCGCGCCGTTCACGCTGGTCGGCGCCACCACCCGGTCGGGCGCGCTGACCGGCCCGCTGCGCGACCGGTTCGGCTTCACCGGCCACATGGATTTCTACGAACCCGATGAGCTGCAACGGATCCTGGTGCGCTCGGCCCGGATACTCGAACTGCGCGTCGAGCCGGATGCCGCCGCCGAGATCGCGGGGCGCTCCCGCGGCACCCCGCGCATCGCCAACCGCCTGCTGCGCCGCGTGCGCGACTACGCGGAGGTGCGGGCCGACGGCGTGATCACCCGCGAGGTCGCCCATGCCGCCCTGGCCGTCTACGACGTCGACGATCTGGGCCTGGACCGCCTCGACCGGGCCGTGCTCGGCTCGCTGGTGCGCAGCTTCGGCGGTGGGCCGGTAGGGGTTTCGACGCTCGCGGTGGCGGTGGGGGAGGAGGCCGCCACCGTCGAGGAGGTGTGCGAGCCGTTCCTGGTGCGGGCCGGCATGGTCGCCCGCACCCCGCGCGGCCGCGTCGCCACCGCCGCCGCGTGGGAGCATCTGGGCCTGGTCCCGCCGCCGGACCTGGTCTTCGGGTCGATCGAGGTGCGCGGGCGCGAACCGCACCCGACCCTGGACCTCTTCGATTCCTGACTACCCGGCTACCCGCTCGTTGCACTCGGTGGTTCGGTGTCGCCGAGCAGCGGCTCCAGCCGCTGGTAGGCGTCGAAATCCCGGAAATACCGGGTGTACAGCGCGCCGCCCGCGGGCACGTCCTCGGTCAGCGCGGCGCTCACGTCGACGATGCTCTTCACCGACAGGCTGATGCTCTCGCCGGTCTCGTTGCGATACGTGCATTCCTGCTGCCGGGCGAGATCGGTGACCAGCTGCACCGCATTCGGATCCGACTCGGCGTACACGAGGACGATGTCCTCCTGGTACAGCGGTGTGGACTCGGGCGCATTGGACAACGATTCATAGACGACGACCCCGACGTAGGGAACCTTACCCGCCACCCCTGCCTCCTCCGGTCCGCTTGTCGTTCGACTCCGCCCCGAAGATAGTCCACCGCCGGCCCGGCATCCGGTCCCTTCACCAGAATGCGATGCGGCCGGAGCCGAATCGAAAGACGCTCAGTCCTTGCGCACGCCGTCGATGAGCAAACGGCGGATCGCCTGGGTCAGGTCGGCAGTTGCCTGCGCGTCCGGGTCGCGCAGGCCGTGCACGATGGCGGCCAGCATCATCCCGGTGACCGCCCTGGCGGTATTGGCGGTGTCCAGATCGGCCCGGAGGTAACCCAGCTCGACGCCGTGTTCGAGATAGCCGGCGGTGAGCGTGTCGGCGGTGTCGAGCAGCCCGTACAGCCGCAGGGTCAGCTCGCTGTCGATGCCGGTCGCCTGGAACAGCAGCAGCTGCGAGATCCGCCGGTCCTCCAGGAAGATCCGGTTCAGGGCCGCGCCGATGCGCTCGACCTGGGCGCGGTACTCGTCCAGCGAGGTCGCCGCGTCGGGCGCGTTGTCGGTGCCCAGCGAGTCGATGATGCGGGCGGCCAGATCGTCGATGACGTGGTCGATGATGTCGCGCTTATTGGCGAAGTAGCGGTAGAAGGTGCCGTGGCCGATCCCCAGCTGAGCCGCGATATCGGCGATTCCCGTTGCGTGATAACCCTTTTCGGCGAAGCAGGCGAAGGCGGTGTCGATGATCTCCTGGCGGAGCTCGGCCTTGCGCCGCTCGAGGCGGGTGGATGACTTCGGCACGCAGCCGATGATACGGTGTTCCGAAACGGAATGATGTGTCATTCTGTAATAGATACTTCGGGTACCAGGGAGGTTCGTCGTGGCACCTCAGTACGACGCCGTTGTCGTAGGGGCCGGATTCGGCGGGATGGGCGCGGGCATCGAGCTGGACAGGCTCGGCCTGAGCAATTTCGTGATCCTCGAGCGAGAGGACGATCTGGGTGGCACCTGGCACGTGAACCGGTATCCGGGCCTGGCGGTGGATATCGCCTCGGTCACCTACTCGTACTCGTTCGAGCCGAATCCGTACTGGTCACGGCTGTTCGCGCCGGGTGCGGAGCTGAAGCGCTACGCCGAGCACATCGCCGACAAGTACGACCTGCGCCGCCGGATGCGGTTCGGCCGGGTGGTCGGCGGCGCCCGCTGGGACGAGGAGCAGCAGCACTGGGTGGTCTCGGTGGACGACGGCGACACCCTGACCGCGCGCTATCTGCTGACGGCCACGGGCTTCCTGTCCCAGCCGTACACGCCGCCGTTCCCGGGCATCGACACGTTCGAGGGCAAGATCCTGCACACCACCGCCTGGGAGGACGACGTCGACCTCACCGGCCGCAAGGCCGCGATCATCGGCACCGGCGCCACCGCCGTGCAGCTGGTGCCGGAGGCGGCGAAGAAGGTGTCGGCGCTGACGGTCTTCCAGCGCACGCCGATCTGGGTGGTGCCCAAGGTCGATACCGCGATCCCGAAACCGGTGCAGCAGCTGTTCGCGAAGGCGCCGGTGACCCAGAAGGCGGCCCGGCTGGTGAATACGAGCATGCTGGAGCTGCTGATGGTGTCCGGCGTGCTGCACTACAAGCAGGCCAAGCTCGGCAACAAGGCGGCGGCGCTGCTGGCCAAGTCGCATCTGCGAGCACAGGTGCGCGACAAGGAGATCCGCCGCAAGCTGACCCCCGACTACGACTTCGGCTGCAAGCGCCCGACCTTCTCGAACACCTACTTCAAGACCTTCAACGAACCGCACGTGCGGCTGGAGACGCACTCGATCGATCACCTCGAGCCGGACGGCATCGTGACCGCCGACGGGCACAAGACCGAGATCGACACGCTGATCCTGGCCACCGGATTCAACCTGTGGGACGTGAACTTCCCGGCCATCGAGGTCATCGGCCGGGACGGGGTGAACCTCGGAAAGTTCTGGCGCGACAACAGGTTCCAGGCATACGAGGGCATCACGGTGCCCAAGTTCCCGAACTTCTTGAGCCTGAACAGCCCGTACTCCTACAGCGGCCTGTCCTACTTCACCACCATCGAGGCGCAGATGAAGCATATGGGCCGGCTGTTCGGCGAGATGCGGCGCCGGGGCGAGCAGGTGTTCGAGGTGACCGAGCAGGCCAATGCGCGCTTCCTCGACTACGTCACGCGCAAGCTGGGGTCGTCGGTGTTCTACAGCGGCAGCTGCTCCACCGCCCGCAGCTACTACTTCAACCAGCACGGCGAGGCGGCGCTGCTGCGGCCCAACAGCACTCCGGCCACGCACCGGGAGGCGGTCGGGTTCCCGCTGGAGGACTACTCCTACGGCACCGCCGCCTGACCTGCCAGGCACGGCCTGACCCGCCAGGCACGACGGGCTCCGTGGTCGGCCGCCTCGTTCGGCGACCGGCCACGGAGCCGGCTCAACGCTGGTCCATGTTGTCCATCTTGTCGGCGGCGTCGTTCATGCTGACGCCGAACTGGTCGAGCGAGTTCGCCATGTTGTCCGCGCCGTCGACCAGATTCTTGCTGGACTTGTCGTAGCCCTGCTCACCCTGGGTGAATTTGTCTCCGTAGCTGTCCTTTCCCCACGGATAACCCTTCTCGTCCAGCGTGGTCTTCAGATTGTCGACGGTGCCTCGCACCCGTCCGGCGACGTCGTCCACCTTTCCCGCGGCATTCCGCAATTTCGTGGTGTCGACCTCGACGGGCTGTTCCCCGGCCATCGCCTCTCCTGTCCTCGTGTCAACGGTTACCGGGTATCCGGTGCCGGTCCTGTGTTCAGTACCGGTCCTGGGGATATCCGGACTCCCAGTGTGTCTCCATCCGCAGCATCAGGTTGTCGATATCGTCCTGAATTCGGTCGGCGAGCTGCTGCGGCCCGACGGCCTCCGCCACCGGAGCGTCGTCGAGCGCCATCACGTAGCGGCCGTCCCCGATCACATCGCGGAACAGCTTCTTGGTCTCGTGGATACCGCGCGGTCCGTACTTCGACCGCCCCTGGACGGCCACGATCGTGCCGGTGAGACTCGCCTTGGTCTCGAAGAACTTCCGGGAGCCGGCGACGGCCCGGTCCTCGAGGTGGTCATCGTCCATGATGAAGCTGCCGCCGCCGTGGCCGATGTACTCCTGCGGATCGGTGACGACCGGAACACTCGAAATATGGCCCGCCCCGACCTTGGGCAGTGACCGGACCACCTCGGCGCCGAGGCTCCGCGGATCGCATTCGGTCACGGTATATCCGTCGGTGTGCCAGAACGTCTTTCCGGGTTTCTGGTTGAACTTGTAGGCCCAGACGCCCTTGCGGGCGAAGTGCATGTAGATCTTCTTCTTACCGTTCTCCATATCCAGCTCGTCCCAGCCGTGCACCCGGATGTACATCTCGGGCGCGCACATGGCCTCGATCATCGAGTCCCAGGCCGGATCCCACTTCGCCCGCAGCTCATCCCACGTCTTTCCCTTCAGGCGTGCGGATTCGTCGAGCGTCATGGGCTCGTCGAGCGTGTAGAACAGCGGTGCCGGCAGCTCGCCGTCCCGATACCGTTCGCAGAGCACCTGGAACTCGATGCCGGTGAAATCCCACGACATTGTCACGGCTCGATCACCGGCCGCACCCGATCGGGCTCATCGAGGGCCTCGTCGAGATTACTCGTACTGTCCAGATACTTCGCTCGCTTATGTTCCTTCGTGCCGCCGCCGGCGGCACCGCCGCCCGCTCCGCCGCCCATGGGTGCGCCGCCGCCCATGGGGGAGCTGTTGCCCGAGCCGCCGCCCTGGATGGCGCCGCCCAGTTCCTGCGGAACGTTGCTGGTGGGAACGCTCGCTCGCGGGAACAGCTTCGACAGGTTGCGTCCGGCGTCGCTGAGCGCGCCGCCGAGCGCCGCTCCGGCACCGGCCGCTCCCGCTCCGGCGCCGCTCATCATGTTGCCGAGCGCGTCTCCGGCTCCGGCGATGCCGGCGCCCAGGCCGGTCAGCGCGTCGCCGAGCGCACCGTCTATCGCGCCACCCACTCCGGACAGGTCCGCGCCCAACTGTTCGAGGACCGGTCCGAGTACCGAGTTCATCGCGGAAGCGCCACCGCCGAGCAGCTCACCGAGGTTCGACAGAGCCGACCCGAGCCCCGAACCACTCGACCCGGCGAGCAACTCGTTGAGCAGGGATTCCATCCCCGATCCCGAGCCGCTGCCGAGCAGTTCCTGCAGCAGGGATCCGAGGCCCGATTCCGACCCGCTGCCGTTGAGCAGCTGGTCCAGCAGGGATCCCGAGCCGCTCTCGCCGAGCAACTGGTCGAGCAGCGAGCCCGAACCTGAGCCGCTGTCGCCGAGCAACTGGTCGAGCAGGGATCCCGATCCCGAGCCGCTGTCGCCGAGCAGCTGGTCGAGCAGGGAGCCGCCCGAGCCCGAGCCGGACCCGTGACCGCCGCCCCCGCCGGTCTGCGTCGAGCCGCCTCCGCCGAGTCCGGTACCGCCGAGGTACTGGTCGATCAGCGACGAGGCCTCCGACATGCCGTCCGAATAGCCTTCCGCGTAACCCTCTTCGTAGCCGGAACCGGAGTCGGACCCGCCGCCGTTTCCGAGGTCGGAGTTACCCGTATCCGCCGTGCCGCCGTACCCTTGGCCGCCGCCGCTGCCGGTGTCGCCCGGGAGGCCGCCGCCCTGGCCGCCGCCTTGGCCGCCGCCTTCGCCGCCGCCGGTCTCGCCGTTGTAGCCGCCGCCGGTACCGGTGCCCGTGCCGCCGCCTTGGCCGCCACCGGTGCCGCCCCCCGTGCCGCCGCCGTAGCCGCCGCCGGTACCGGTGCCCGTGCCGCCGCCGTAGCCCCCGCCGGTTCCGGTTCCGGTGCCGTAGCCACCGCCGTAGCCGCCTCCGCTCATCGTGGCCGCGGCCGAATATCCTGCCGAATAGCCTGCCGAATAACCGTCCCCGTAGGACCCCGTGCCGGTGCCGGTGCCCGTTCCGGTGCCTGTTCCCGTTCCGGTGCCCGTCCCTGTGCCGGTGCCCGTTCCGGTGCCCGTCCCTGTGCCGGTGCCCGTTCCCGTTCCGGTTCCTGTGCCCGTGCCGGTCCCGCCACCGCCGCCCTCGCCGGCGTTGATGTTCCCGGTACCCGTACCGAGGACGGTGATCATGGGGAACGCGGCGACCGATGCCTTGATGCCGGCCGTGTACCAGTCGTTGTACCGGTCCAGATACTTCTTACGCCACTTCTCCAGCGTGCAGGGCACATAGGCCACGGCGGGGTTACCACGGCCGTGGCGGTAGTCGTCGTACGTGTACTCGGGCATTCCGTTGAACGTCATCTTCAGCCAGGTCGACGTGTAGGTCAGATTCCCGGCCAGTGAGTTGATGCTGTCGCCGAACGCCTTCGAACCCTCTTCGAAACGGTTCACCGCTTTGATCGCGGCGTCCTTACCGGTGCCGCTCCACATGTCGTCGTCGATCTTCGACAGGTGGCTGGTGAGTGCCGCGATATCGGCGGACATCTGGTTCGCCAGCCACTGGTATCGGGTACCGGCGATATTGGTGGCCCAGTCGCTGTTGGGTGCGTCGGCGATCGAACGTCCGAAATGATAGAACCCGTCGAAACCCCAGGCACTGGCGTCGCTGATCGATACCGACACCGTCGTGTCCTTGTTGCCGGGCGCCTTCGGCGCCTCCGGCATATCGTCCGGATCGTGCACTCCGAAATTCGACGCGCCGGGTGGGTTCCGGCTGCCCGGATCGTTCTTCACGCCCGCGTCGCGGACCTTGCTCAGATCCTCGGCCGACTTGTCGTCGGCCTCTCGGTAGGCCTTCAGCGCGTCGAGGAAGGCATCCTGCATCTCTTTCAGGATTTTCGTCATCGTCTCGATTCCCTCGACGATGTCCGTGCCTTTTTGGTTGTAGATATTGGTGAGCTCGCCGCCGCCGAGTTCGTTGGTCAGCGGCGGGAGACCGTTGAGTTTGTTATCGGTGATGTACTTCTTGTAATACTCCAACTGCTTGATCAGCTCGTGGACGGCGCTCGCGGCGTCCGTGAAGGTTTGATCGACGACGGTGACATCCTGATCCCGATTCAGGCTGAGACCGCCGTTGTTCACCTGATCACTGAGGCTCGTCCAGTCCGTCAGGTCCTGGGACGAGGTGTCGTTGGGGCCACCGGTAGGGGTACCACCCGGATCAGCCATGTGTTCCGCTCCTGTTCGGGTCTCTGCATTCGATAGGGCCTGTCACCGCGATCAGCCTCCGGGGGGATCGCCGCGGTCGGCGCGGGTCGTCGGTGTCGTGGAATCCGGGTTTTCCCGGGACTCGGCCTGGACGCCGCCGGAATCCCCCAGGGTGAACGCGATGTCCACATCGAGTCCGGGGTTGTTCTGTGGCTCGGGACCGGCCTGTGCTCCGGGGCCGTCCTGCGCTTCCTCCTCATCGGGGGAGGGCACGAGAACCACCTTGGGCGGCTTGCGGGGCTTGCGGTCGTTCGACTTGCGGTCCTTGCGGTCCTTGCGCGCCGGTTTCTCGGGGTCGTCGCCCTGCTGACGGCCGCCGGGCGCGCCGGGCGAACCGGGGGCGCCGCTCGAGCCGGGTGCTCCGCCCGACCCCGGAGAGCCCGGACTGCCCGACGAGGCCGGCTGCTGCGCATCCTGTCGGCCGTCCTGCCCGTCCGCCTGCGCACCCGGCGCGCCCTGCCGCGCCTCGCCGTCCTGGCCGGGACTGCCGGAGTCGTTCGCGGGGTCGGAGCCGTCCGTCGGCGCCGAGCCGTCCGTATCGTTCGGTGCCGCACCGGATTTCGATCCGTCGGGTGCGTATTCGCCCCCGGACCGGGCGTCCGCGCCCGGTCCGGATTCCGACGACGAATTCGGTGCGCCGGACGTCCGCCCCGAATCGTCTTGCGCGGACGAACCCGAGCCGTCCTGTGCGGACGAGCCGGTCCCATCCTCCGCCGACGAACCGGGTCCGGCGGCATCGGACGAACCGGGGTCGTTCCTTGCCGCCGGGTCCTGCGCCGGGTCCGGTGTGGTCGTTCCCTCGTCACCGGGCGATCCTTGGTCACCGGACGATCCTTGCCGCAGCGCGTCCAGCAGCCCGTCGGACGACAGCGATTCCAGGGCGTTGGACCCGCTCAGCGCGTTCATCAGTGCCGACAGGGGAGACAGGCCCGAGAGGCCGGAGAGGTCACCGAGACCCGACAGGCCGTTGAGACCCGACAAGCCGTTGAGGGCGGACAACATATCCGAAAGCCCGCCCGCCCCACCGAGGCTCGACAACAGGTCGGACAACCCCGAGAGTCCGTCGGATCCGCCGAGTTTCGATAGCAGGTCGTCGAGTCCGGAGAGTCCGTCGGACCCGCCGAGTTTCGATAGGAGGTCGTCGAGTCCGGAAGGTCCGTCCGACCCGCCGAGTTTCGACAGCAGGTCGTCGAGTCCGGAGAGTCCGTCGGACCCGCCGAGTTTCGATAGCAGGTCGTCGAGTCCGGAAGGTCCGTCCGACCCGCCGAGTTTCGACAGCAGGTCGTCGAGTCCGGAGAGTCCGTCGGACCCGCCGAGATTCGACAACAGGTCGTCCAATCCGAGGCCCGACAGGTCCGGCGGATTCGACAGTCCGGAAAAGTCCGACAGCCCAGGGAGATTCGCCAGATTCGACAGCCCCGACAACTGCTGGGCGATTCGCTCGGCCGCCTCGTTACCGGCTTGATTCGCCAGCGCCGACCAGTCCGGGACCGGTCCGCCCGAGTTGCCCGGCTGGTCCGGACCCGACTCGTCTCCCGGAGGTGTCGGCGAATAGTTACCCCAGTCGGACGACCACGGGGGCGGCCACTGGTAGTAGTTGCCCGGTGGCGGTGGCCAGCCGGGCGGTGGAACCCAGCCAGGTGGGGGTACCCAGCCGGGCGGCGGTACCCAGCCGGGCGGTGGTACCCAGCCGGGCGGCGGGAACAGTCCCGCCGGAATCCACTGCTCGGCCGCCGGTGCGATCGGTGCTTGAAAGGCCATGGGGGGCGGCGGATCCGGATAGGGCACGAGACGCCCCCGAGGCGAAATGGGGGTCAGGTCGCTGCCACGCACGTGCGGGCTGTCCCGGTCGACCGGCGGGCGCCGGGTGCCGTCGGGATCGGTGACATGCACCTTCCCCTCGTCGTCGACCTTCCATGTGATGCCGTCCGGCCGACTGCCCGAGGAGGTGCCGTCGGGATCGGTCACGCGCACCGCTCCATCCGACCGGATATCCCGGATCGTACCGTCCGGATTGGTAACACCGATCATGCCATCGGGCCGCGTCTCCCGTGAAATCCCCTGGATATCGGTGAATTTCACGCCGTTCGGGCCGACCTCGGACACCGAATCGCCATGGAAGACCTTGAAGCCGCCGGAGGTGTTCTCCACCGTGGCGCCGTTGGACAGTTCGACCGTGCCGTGACGGGATCCGATGGGCGCCTGCGTCTTCCCGCCGTCCTCGTGGCCCGGGCCCGTGATCCGGACGTTGCCCTTCGAATCCTTCTCATAGGTGGTGCCGTCGGGATCGACGACCTTCATCGTGCCCTTGTTGTCCAGCGCCAGGCTGGTGCCGTCGGGGCGATCGAGCACGACCTCGGGGGGACGCCTGGGTCCGGTGAGCCGGTCCCGGAACCCGAACCCGTCCGGCGTCTTCGGCACGGTGGTCGTCGATCCGTCCGGAAACGTGGTCTCCCGGCCGCCCAGCGGATTGCCCGCGTCGCCGATCACGTGCCGGGTACCGTCGGGCTCCGTGACGGTGACCGAGGCGTCGGGCCGCAGCGTCTGTTCCGTGCCGTCGATCCAGGAGACCACGACGGGCTTGTCCGGGCCCTCCCGCACCACGGTGCCGTTGTCCGTGGACAGCGTGGTGTCCCCGTCCGGCTGCGTGAATCGCGTTGTGCCGTCGGGTTGCACGGTGGTGACGTGGCCGTCCGGGGACTCCGTCCGCACCGAGCCGTCGGGTGCGATGGTGTGCGCGGTCCAGTCCGCCCGGCCCACATCGATCGAACGATCGGGGTTGACCGTGATCATGTTGTTCGGGTCGTCGGGCCGGGAGAGATGGATCTTCTTGTCGGTGTCGACCACCAGATGCGTGCCGTCGGGCGCGGTGATGTGCACGTCGCCGTCGCTCTTGGTCCAGGTGGCCGGGTTGTCGTTCCAGTTCGCCTTGGGGCCCGAGCGCCGGCCGCCGCTGCCGAAACCGCTCTTGTCGCCGTTCTCGGACACGAATTCGGCCGAGCCGTCCGGCTTCACGGCGATGGTCGAGCCGTCCGGCCCGGTGATCCGCACCGGCCCCTTGGCATCCACCTCGACCTTGACCGGCCTGCCCTCGGGGTCGAAGAACTCGACCGTGTGGTCGTCGGGCGTGATCCGCATGCGCTGCGGATCGTCGACGCCGCGACCGACCTGCACCGTGCCGCCGTCGGGGTCGATCAGGTGCATCGTGCCGTCCGGAGTACTCGCCAGGGTCTGTCCCTCGGAGTTGCGGTTCCACGATCCGCGATCGGTCGGGACCCGGTAGGCGGTGCCGTCCGGGTGGGTGACGACGGTGGGGCGGTCGGGTCCGGAGTGGATCGAGGTGCCGCTCGGGTCGTACTTGGTGGTCACGCCGGAGGGCGACCGGAATTCCGCTGTGCCGTCGGACTTCACGGTGGTGGTGGAGCCGTCCGGACCGCGCGTCGTCACCGATCCGTCGGACGAGACGGTATGCGACGTCCGGTCCGGGCGGCCGAAGCTCTGCTCCTCGAACTGGCCGGCCGGTTTGCCCGGCTTCCCGGCGGTCGTGCCGGCGGCCTCGTTGTCGGCGCCGACGAGTTCGACCGTCTTGTTCTCGGGAGAGATCTTGATGCCGTGCGGGTCCCCGGGCCTGCGCACGACGATATTTCCGTCGGCGTCGACGGTGTGGTGCGTGCCGTCCTGGGAGACGACCGTGAAATCGTCGTCGTCGCCGCGTGTCCAGCCCTGTTTGTCGGTCGGCACGGTGTGCACGGTGCCGTCCGGAGTGGTGACCATGGTCGGGCGGCCGGGCCCGGATTCGACCTTGGTGCCGTCCGGCTGGTAGGTCGTCTTCTCTCCGTTCGGCGCGTGCTGTTCGACCTCTCCGTTCGGCTTGACCGTGGTGGTCGATCCGTTCGCTCCGGGGAACCGCACCGATCCGTCCGGCCGGAAGCTGTGCGGTGCGGCCGCGCCGCCGTCGACGCCGCCCGGCATGCCGACGAACAGGAACCCGTCCTGGACTTGCACTTCCGTGCCGTCGCTCAGGCGAACCGTGAGGGTGCCGTCCGGATTGCGCGTCCACCGCGGTGACCGATCGCCGCCCTGCGAACCACCGCTGTCGGCGGGTGGTCCGCCGCGGAGGTTGCCGAGACCGGCGCCGTCGTGTTCGCCGCCGGGCGTGCGCGATCCGTAGGGCGGCAGCTGCGTCTCGTCGCGGCCTCCGCCGGTCGGGCCGGGGCGGCCGCCGGATCCGTCTCGCGAGACACGGTCGCCGTCCGCTCCCGGGCCGAGGGGCCGGCCGCCGGAGCCTTGCCGCGAGGAACGGTCCCCGTCCGCATCCGGTCCGACCGGGCGAGAGGCGGACCCGTCGTTGGACGCGGGGAGCTGGGACCTGTTCGAGGGCGGCGGTGCGGAGCGGTCGATGGGCGTCTGCCCGGTCGAGGAGGCCGACAGCGGGCCGCGGGAACCCGAACCACCGTCGCCGAGGCCCGGGCCGGCCGGCGCGCTGCCCGCGCGGCCGGGGATGTTCGTCGCCGACGTGCCGCCGGTGCCCTCCACGCTGCCGAGGCTGCTGATGCTGCTGACGGTTCGGAAACTGGCGACGCTGCCGCTGCGGCTGAGCGGACTGATGGGACTGACGGGTTCGTTTCTGCCCGGGAACGGAGACGACGTGCCCGGGGTGCCGCCCGGCGGTGGCGTGCTGGGCCGCGAAACGGCGCCGTCGCCGTACCCGCCGGACGGGTTCGAGGCGGGGGCATTCGAGGCGGGGGCCTGTGGCCCGCCTTGACCGGCGTACGCCCCGGCACCGCCGGACTGCTGACCACCGGCGCCTCCGGTGAGGGAGGATGCCTGGTTTCCCTCATCGCCGTAATTGCTCACGGTGTCGGGGGTCCGGCTACCGTCGCTGCCGGAATCGTCGAAGGTACTGGGTGTCCGGTTGCCGTCGCCGCCGGAATTGCCGGGTGTCTGGTTGCCGTCACCGAAATCGCCGGTGGTGGAGGAGGTTCGGTCGCCGCCGGACTCTCCGAAGGGTGAGGATTCCGGGCCGCCGCCGGAGTTTCCGAAGGGTGAGGATTCCGGGCCGCCGCCGGAGTTTCCGAAGGGTGAGGACTGCGGGCCGCCGCCGGAGTTTCCGAAGGGTGAGGACTCCGGGCCGCCGCCGAAATTCGATGCGGCGGGCGGGCTCTGGTTGTTGCCGCCGGAATTGCCCGCGGTCGGCACGGTATCTCTACCGCCGTTGACGGTGCCCGGGTCCGAGGGCTTCTGGCCGCCACCGAACCCATTGCCGCCGAAGGGCGAATTCTGTCCGAAGCCCGGCGAATTCCCCGGGACCGGTGTTTCGGGCCGGGACACCGGGCCCTGTCCGCCGCCGGAGTCGTTTCCGGTCGGGCCGGCGGCGGCGGGAATCGTTGGCCGCCCACCGAAGTCGCTACCACCGCCGGAGCCGGGACTGTTATAGCCCGGCGGTGGGTTGAACGCGTTCTGTTCTCCCTCGAAACTCGTGTTGTCCCACGACCGTGGGTTGCCGGCCGGGGTGTTGCTGTGGTCGGACCCGGATCCCGGGGTATCCACCGTCAGGGGCCCGATCTCGAAATTCTTGAAACCCGGGCCCTCGAAGTCGCTGCGGAAACCGCGGACACCACCGCCGATGGCGCCCTGTGCGGCGCCACCCACCCAGCCCGCCCCGCTGCCGAACGTCTCCGCCCAGTCACCGGTGACCATGCTGGAGCCCAGGCTGTAACCCACATTGCCGAAGACTCCGCCACCGGCGCCGACCACCATGCCGTTGCCCATTCGAACCCACGGATTCGACAGCTTGTCGCCGAGGAACTTGCCGGTCTGATTGCCGAGGAAGTTGCCGAATCCATGGGCGAAGGCGCCGCCCGCGGCGCCGCCCGCCACGGCGGCGCCGAATTGGGTACCGTCGAATTCCCGGCGCGTACCGCCGGCCATCTGGCCGAGCTGTACGCCCAGGTCGATACCGGCGGAGATCAGCATTCCCTCGAGAATCTTCGCCACCCAGCCGCTGGCCAGATCGGCGAATTTATCGCCGAAGACCTGCAGGACCTTGTGCACGATCTTGTCCTGCAGGAATCGCGCGACGAAGCGCACGACCGTCTGGGTGGTGGTGGTCGCTGCCGCCTCCACCGCCGGGGCGGTCGGCGGAAACATCCATGCCCAGGCAATCTCGATTGCCAACGCGATCAGCGAGATGATCACGGTCAGCTTGGCGGCCTCCACCTGCGTGCCCATATCGAAGGCGGCGTCGGAAATCGACTCCATATATTTGGCGAGCGATTCCATCGAATTTTCGCCGGTCAGGATTCCGTCGAACATCGAGCCTATGCTGTCGGAGCCCGCTCCGGAAGAGTATGCCTGGACCGCCATTTCCTTGGCGGTTTCGATATCCGGGATGACCGAGCGCAACTCCTCGGCGGCATCCTTCCAGGCAGCCGAGACCTCCCGTATGACCGTCTCGTCACCCTCCGGCCATTCGCCACCTGCGACCCAGGCCAGCCACTCCAGTTCGGGTGGCAAATAGAGTCCCATATCGGAGCGCCGTACCTACCGATCGGTGTCACTGACGATCGAGCGTGGCTGCCAGGCCGTCTCGACATCGCCGTAGACCATCTCCGGAATATCGTCCTGGTGTTTCCGCTCCGGGGCATCCGGTGGTGCGGTTGATACGGGCGGCGTCGTGGGCATCATATGGCCGAGGTCCGGCGCTTCCTCCAGCAACTCGGACAGGCGCGGCAATCTCGTTTTACGTGCTTTCAGCGGTTCCATGAGTTCTTGACCCATCTTTTGAACCTTCTCTGCCGCCCCCTGCACGGCCTCGGTCATGGCCGCCGCGATCTCCTCGTAGGTCAGGTCCTTGATGTCGTCGGCGAACTTGGTCTGGATGAGAATGCCGTCGGCATTGACAGTGACGGAAATACGCTTGTCGCATGCGGTCACGGTGGCGGTGAGCTGTGCTCGATTGCGCTGAATCTCGGCGATGCCCGACATTTGCTCGGACAATGCTTCCATCATCATGGCAGCGTCGGCCCGTAGTCGCTCATTGCTCATCCGCAGCCTCCACCAGGTCCACCACAACCACCACCGTGTCCGAGGGTAACTGGCGAGCGGCCCGACCGCACGTCAACTCCGGGAAAGCCGAGGCGAACATCGAGGTCGCAACCCCCAACGGGCGGTAACGTTACAGTTACGTATATCGATCGTCCTGCTACTTCGAGGTTAAAAGCGCTAGTCATCGATATCGTTCGGTTGTTCGAGTCCGGCCACGTCAGGGGGTCGTTTGCGGTAACGTCCACTGAGGATGTAGGGAGACAACCCCGCCGCGTCGCGGGCCCGGCCTCCCGGCATGCCCTGTGCGAGAGGAGGATTCGACATGGTCGACAGCGGGTCGAGGCCGGTGGCGACGACTCCGGAGGACGCGGTCGAAGCCCGGCGGCAGGCGATCGCGGCGCTCGAACAGCGGCGGAAACTGCTCACCGCGAGCGCGGCGGCATGCGACAACCGGATCACGGTCACGGTGAATGCCGACGGCGTGCTCATCGAAACGAAATTCTCCGGCGATGTCGTCGATTTATCCTATGCCGAAGTGGCCGAGGCATTGCCGCTCGCCGTTCGGGCCGCGGCGCGGGAGGTGACGAGAAAGAGCCGCGCCATGATGTGGCCATTGCTGGACCGCGATACGGAGACTCCGGTAACGGCGGGTGATGCGGGGGCGCCGGGCGCCGGGTCATCGGTTCCGCTGACACCGACATCACACGATCTTCCGGCAAGTCTGCGCGATTCGGGAAAACCGGGTCACGATGATTGATCGGGTTGCTGCGGCAGTTGGTTGTTCTCTTTTTCCGAGGAGTGGTGATGGCGGAACGGGTAGAGATCGATCCGTCGAAGTTGGGTCTGGCCGGAGAAAGCATGTTGTCGATCAAGGACAAGATGGCGGCGATCTTCGCGAAGCTGAACGACGAAGTGGGCTCGGCAGGGGAGGAAACCTGGGGGGACGACAAGTTCGGAAAAGGCTTCGCCGAGGGTGAGGAAGGCTATATCGAGTCCCGGAAGCAGCTGCTCGGCGGTGGTGGGGACATGGTGAAAACCATCGGGGAATTCGGGCAGGGAATGATCGACGGCGCTGCCGAGATCAGGAACACCGACAACGCGGGATTCTGACGGCATGGCACTCATGCTGCCCCCGGAGCTGCATTGGCTGGGGTATATCGGCGGGGCCGAGTGGCCGCACGGCAACGAAGACCTGTTGTTCGCCATGGGCGATGCGTGGCTGCGGGCCGCGGACGAGCTGGACAAGCTGGTCGACGAGATAGAGACCGTCAACGGCCAGGCGGCCGCGGCATATCCGGCGGGAGCCGGCCGCGAGTCGGTGGAAGCCGAGATGAACAAGCTGGTCGACGGCGACGCGTCGGTCCGTCATCTCGCCGAGTTGATGAGGCAGATCGGCAAATCCAGCCGCAATGCCGGAACGAATCTCGAACAGACCAAACTCACGGTCATCGTCTCCCTGTCGCTGCTTGCCGGAGAACTGGCATTGGCCTGGCTGTTCCCGCCGACCGCCCCGGCGGTGGAGGCCGCCGCGATAGGTACGACCCGCGCCTTTCTCTACGGCATGGGCCGGAAGGTGATGACGGCGATCGAATCCATTCCCTGGGCCAAGGCTCCTGCCGGAATGTTCGTGAAGGGCGTCACGATCCTGCCCGAAATTCCCGCCACGCTGGGTGGGTTCGCCGCGAAACCGATCGGTTACGGGGTACGTCAGGTCACCCCGAAATCGACATTCGCGGACCTGATGTCGGTGCAGGCGGCGTCCAAGTATCCGCGCGTCCACGAATTCTTCGACGTGATGCCCGACGAGTTCGCGGAATGGCTCGTCAAGAGTGGAATCAACCTCGGCGGCTGGGCCGCCGGGGAGGACGCCCTCGTCCAGGTCATTCAGATCGCCAAGGACCACCGCGACAGCTTCAACTGGCAGAACTTCTTTCTGTCGTTCGGCGCGGGTGCGGTCGGCAAATGGGCCAACCACCTGCCGACCGTCTATGCCCACAAATGGTCCACCGATCTGTTCAAGCACTACGGCGCCGACGTGACCCGGGGCTGGGCGGGCGCGATCACCGGTGCGACGGCGGCCATCACCACCAATATGATGAGCTCCATCGCGGGTGGCGGCCTGGCCGCGGTGGTGACCGGGACCAACTACGCCGAGAGCCTGGGGCCGGCCGCGATCGGCGCGGCCGCACAGGGCGCGATGATCGGCGGAGTGCGCGGTGGCATCGGCCAATTGGGCGCCGCCCCCGGCACGGGCGCGGACTTCACGGCCGCCCACCCCGAATTGCCTCTGCCCAGTGGGAATACGGGGACTACGGCGGGTGGGACGTCGGGGACCACGACGGGTGGGACCACGGGAACCACTCCGGTGGGAAGCCAGGCGAATTCGCAGTCGGGCACGCTGGGTGATGGTCAGACGGCTACGCCGGGTGTGAACCAGTCGAGCGCGGTGGGTGGGGGCCAGCCGAATACGCCGGGCCAGAGCGGACGTGTCCGTTTCGCCGACGAGGTAACAGTCCTCGGCGAGGACCGGTCGACCACTCCGGTCGGTAATCAGCCGACTGCGCAGGGTGGGTCGAGTGCGCTGGGTGTGAACCAGTCGAGCACGCCGGGTGTGAACCAGTCGAGCGCGGTGGGCGGGGGCCAGTCGAGCACGGCGGGCGGGGGGCAGACGAGCACGCTGGGTGGAGGTGAGACGAACACACGGAGCGAAAATCGATCGAACCTGTTCGGGGGAAGCCACGTGGCGGCGAATCACCTGCCGGGCCAGGGGGGTGGTGGGAGTACGGCGTCGATTCCGCCAGGAAATTCGCAGGCGCAGAACTCTCAGCAATCGGGGCAGAATTCCACTCCGATCCGGGCGGATTCCACGGGCGAGCCGCCCCCGAAGAGCTACGAGCAGCAACACAAGGATCTGCTCGAACAGCATAAGCAGGACTACAAGACGGCCCGTCGCCTCGACGGGAATGCTCTCGAACGCATGACGGGCAGCGTCGAGCGTGCGGGACGCACGGTGGCGTCGCCGTTCAGCGACCAGACCGATGCGTTACAGCAGTCCCACGACGATTCCTATCGCCACCGCGATGCGGTGGAGACCCGGCACCGCGCCGAGATGGATGCACTGAATGCCGACCACAAGGCGGAGGTTGCCGAGCGGCAGGCGCAGGAGGCGAAGGATCGCGCCGATGACGCCCGGGACCGGCGGGCAGCCGATGAGACGACGCGACAGCGGATCGCGGATCACGCACGCGTACAGGCGGAGGAAGCGCGCGCGGCGGCAGATGCGGCGCAGGCCCGGCTCGACGGGGTGCGCAACGACCCGAACGTCCAGCACCTGGTCGACAATGTCGCGAACGCCCCGCGTTCCACGCAAGCTCAGCCCGATCCGCCACCGGCACAACAGGATCGGGCCGGTGCCGATCGGAAGGTCGGGGAACAACAAGCCGAGCTGAATACGGCACTGGACCGTCTGGAGGAGGCCAATCGGGTCGTCGAGCAACGCCTGAACGGAAATGATCGGCCGAACGCCGGGTCGGGGTTTCGGCAATCGGCGGAGCGGTCGCTGTATGACATGCAGCAGATTCGGGACAATCTGACCCGGCTGGAGAGGGATCGCGTAGCCGCACAACAGGAAGTGACCGATGCGCGCCGGAATCAGAAGGATGTGGCCACCAACGTCGGCGAGTTGAACAACCAGGTGAAACAGGCGGGTGATGCCGCGACGAGAAGCGACCTGAAGGATCAGCTCCGCGATGCCCGGCGCAACGTCTTCGCCGAGGACAAGAAGGTCGCAACGGCCGAGGGGAACCTGCGTCATATCGACCGCGAGATAACGAAATACCAGGACCGGATAAAAGGCGTTCTGGAGCCTCAGAAAACGGCTGCCGCCGACGTGAGGAAGGCCCGGAAAGAATTACAGGATGCCGCCGAGAATGCTCGGAAGTTGCACCAGGACATCATCGACCGGCACGGCGACGAGGTGGATCGTGCCCGGGCGACGGTGAACGACTACGGCGGCCGAGTGCGTCAGGCACAGGAGACCGTCGACCGGCACGGCAATGATGTGGATGTTGCGCGGGGGACGCTGGAGGAGCACGGCAGCCGAGTCGACTGGGCGCGTGGCAATCCCGATGCGCCCGGGGCCCGGGAAACGCTGGAGGTGCTCGGCACCGATGTGCGTGATGCGCGCGCCACCATCGTCGAGCACGGTCCTGCGGTCGACAATGCGCAGGATGTGCTGAATCGGGTCGGCGATGCGCGCAATACCCTCAACCGACACGGTGCCGAGGTCGACGCAGCGCGGGCTGCGGTGGACCGGATGCGAGCCGCGTTGGATCAGCACTCCGATCAGGTCGACGCCCGCGGCATTCTCAACCGGCACGGTGACCAGGTGGACCTTGCGCGGGGGACGGTGGACGAGTACGGGCGTCAGGTGGATCAGGCGCAGCGGATCGTCGATCTGCACGGCAACGATGTGGATGTTGCGCGCGCGACGCTGGAGGAGTACGGCGCCCAGGTCGGCTGGGCGCGTGACAATCCCGATGCGCCCGGGGCTCGGGACATCTTGGATGTGCTCGGTAATGACGTACGCAATGCGCGCGCTACCGTCGACGAGTTCGGTGGCCCTGTCGACGGCGCGCGGGATGTGCTGAATGTGCTGGGTAACGATGTGCGTGACGCGCGAAACACCATCGACCGGCACGGCGCCGATGTCGACAGGGCGCGGGCGACGGTGGACCGGGTGCGGACCACATTGGACGATTACCGCGATCGGGCGGATCGTGTGCAGGGGACGATCGACGAGCACGGGGATCAGGTGGACCGGGCGCAGCGGATCGTCGATCTGCACGGCAACGATGTGGATGTTGCGCGCGCGACGCTGGAGGAATACGGCGCCCAGGTCGGCTGGGCGCGTGACAATCCCGATGCGCCCGGGGCTCGGGACATCTTGGATGTGCTCGGTAATGACGTACGCAATGCGCGCGCTACCGTCGATCAGTTCGGCGGCCCTGTCGACGGCGCCCGTAATGTGCTGGATTTGCTGGGTAACGATGTCCGTAATGCGCGCAACATCATCGACCAGCCCGGTGCCGCCGTCGAGAACGCGCGGATCGCCGATCGGATGAACTCTCTGCTACAGGATGCCGATCGGATGCTGGGTCCCCTGGGCGTATCCGATGCTCGCGCGCGGGCCGAGCTCGCGGCATTCGAGAAGAGCATTCGTTACGAGCGAACACTGGAGTCCGGCCCGTTCTTCAGTGGCCGGTCCCGGCCGAGAAAGATCGCGCTCGACACATCGATGCCGGATCCGTTCGCCGCGCCGGACGCGCCGGACAGCGATTTCTGGGTCGACCCCACGGAGACTCCGAACGACGAGGGTCCGGACGACGAGGGTCCGGACGACGAGGGTCCGGACGACGAGGGTCCGGACGACGAGGGTCCGGACGACGAGGATCCGGGTGACGAGGACCCCGGTGACGAGGACCCGAACGATCCACGGGGACCGGGCGAGCCACGGGAGCCGGGCGAGCCGCGGTGGCAGGGTGACCCACGATTTCCCGGGGATCCGCGGTGGCCGGGTGATCCCTGGTGGCCGGGCGACCCGTGGCTGCCGGGTGATCCGCCGTTGCCGGACGGCCAGGGATGAGCAGGTATGCGGCGTAACAGGATCGGCATTGATGGGCGACGACCGTGGTCGGCGGTGGCGGTAAGGAGGCGGGAACATGGCGAATGAGCGGTTGGCGAACGAGATGGCCACGATGCTGGCGGGGTTGCAGGAGCAGATCCGCGAGACGGTCGACGTGCATCGCCGGCGGGCGGAACTGACCGCGACGGCCTCGGCGCACGACGGGCGGGTGGTCGTCACCGTGGACGCCGACGGCATTCTCACCGACGTGACCTTCTCCGACAAGATCGACGACCTGTCCGACGACGAGATCGCGCTGGCGGTGACGACGGCGACCCAGCGGGCCGCGCAGGAGGCCGCCGACAGCATGCGGGAAATGGTGCAGCCCTTGCTGGATCGCCGGGCGCGCTGGCCCAAACTGTCCGATCTGCTGTCGGGCGCGATCGACCTCGAGGAGAACATACCGGGCGCCTCCCGGGCGCCGACCAGTGCACCGGACGCGCGCCGCGGCACGAATCCGGACGCCGATACCCCGGGCGCGGCCCGATCGATGCGGTCCGGCGAGGACGGTGACCGCTTCCCGGGGAACGGCCGGCAACCATGAGCAATGCCGAAACCGGAGTGGGCGACACACCCTCCTCCACATCGGATGCCCCGCCCGCCGCCGACGGGCACGAGCGTGGCGATTCGCACGACGAACAGTCCGGCGCGGCACCGGATATCGCATTCACCCTGGGCGGATCGTCCGAGAATGCCGCGCCGTCGGCATCGGCCGCCGTGTCGCCGACACCCGCCCCTGTCCCGTCCGCATCGGACGCCGCCATGTCCCCGGCATCGGATGCCGCGTCGCCGGTATCGGGCATCGTGTCGCCGACATCGCACGACCGTTCCACGCACGACCGTTCCACGCACGACGGGGCGGCCGTCGTCGCACCGGGTTCTCCGGCGACCACGAGCGCGCCGGGGCCCGATGATGCCCCGGCCGATCCCGAGGTCTACGTACAGAAACTCGCGCACGCCATCGTCGACACGGTGCTGCCGAACGCACCCGCCGACTGGCAGCGGCTGGACATGGTGTTCTCGGTGACCGTGCGGTCGGTGTCGAACGTGGCCTTCTGCACCGACGATCTGGACAACATCACACAGGTGGAGGTGCCCCGCGACGCCGTGGAGCTGGTGCAGCTGCTGCGTGCCATCACGGTCCCGCTACAGGACCGCGCCTGGTGGCGAGTCCTGTTGCACCACACCGGTTCCGACGTCGTGAACATCGAATACGACTACGGCGACTTCCGTTTCGACGCGGACGAACTGCAACCCCCGGAGGCCTATCGCGCCGATCTCGAGACCTACCCGCGCGACCGGGTGCCGGTCTGGCTCGCGGCGTATATGCACCACGGCGACCGGCAGTCCCGGACGGCGTGGCAAGCGGTGGTCCAGGCCCGGGTCGATCGGGAGAACGGGGTCGGCGGCGTTCCGCTCGGCCTGCCGGACCCGCAGGTGCTCTGGGCTCGCTGGACGACGGTCGCCGCGGCCGCCGTCGCCATCGGTTCCGAGAACGGGCCGCGGATCGTCGGGTCGGCCGGATTGTTCGAGGCGACCGACGGCAGCGGCTCGACGCTGTATTTGCTGCCCGGGAACCGCGCCGTGCTGTCGGGCGGGCGGTGGGACGCGCCGGAACTCGAGGCCGCCTACAATCAGGACGCGGAATTGCCGAATCACTATGCGGGAGCACCGGAATGGTTGGCCAACCCCATCCTGAACCAGCGGGCGGCCACCGGCATGCTCACATTCTGCTACTGGTGGGACGGCAGCGGCTGGTACCGCGGTGAGTCGCCCGACCCGCCCGGAATCGGCCCGGCGATCCCGGGGGTGTGGACGACCGGCACGGTGGTCGATGTCGTCTGCGCCGTCCTGGGTGAGCAGGCCTCCCGGCCGGTGGTGGCCGAACTCGCCGAGGCCGCCGAGACCCACGGTGTCACCGCCGATATCGTGTTGCGCGCCTTCGATATCGAGGGTTCGGAGACCGACCTGGCGGGTGCGATGTACCAGTTCGCGCTCGCCGGCCTGACCGCATGACCATGATCGAATAACCCACCGGCAACCCGCTGTTGTGCTCGCCGTCAACCCGATGAGGGAGAAATAACCCTATGGATCCGTCCCGTTGCGTCGTACTTGTTCCGGTCGGCAGCTATATCGAGCCCGACTGCGCCCGCGGATTGAGCGAACTGGAAAGGCGCGGCTACACGGTCCGCACCGTCCAGGGGTTCGCCGCGATCGATCAGGGCCGCAGCCAGATGGCCACGGACGCGCTGCTGGACGGCTTCGACGCGCTGATGTGGATCGACTCGGACATCGGCTTCGACGCGGATTCGGTGGACAAGCTGCGCGAGCACGACCTGCCGATCGTCTGCGGCATCTACCCGAAGAAGGGCGTCCGCGCGCTGGCCTGCCACGTGCTGCCGGGCACCGAGCGGATCATGTTCGGCAAGGAGGGCGGCCTGCTCGAACTCAAGTACGCCGCCACCGGGTTCCTGTACACGCAGCGCACCGTCTACGAGACGATGGCCGAGCACGAGAAGTTGCCGCTGTGCAACAAGCAATTCGGCCGCGTCACCGTGCCGTATTTCCTGCCGGAGATCAAGCAGGACGGCGAGAACCACTGGTACCTGGGCGAGGACTACGCCTTCTGCGAGCGCGCGCACCGCAGCGGCTTCCGCATCATGGCCGATTCCAGCATTCGTCTCATCCATGTCGGCCGCCGCGGTTACAGCTGGGAGGACGCGGGGACCGACTTCCCGCGCTACGGCACCTACAACTTCAAGCTGCAGGGCGGCGACGAACAGCCGGCCTAGGCGAATCCGCTGGTCACGGACATCTCGATGTCCGGGTGCCGGCACGTGCTATGCGGTGGCGCCCGCGCGCCGGGTGTGCGGGTGTGGCGGTATTCGGCGGGACTGGCAGACTGTGTGGGTAAACAACCATCCCAACCCACAGACTAGGGACCGACTAACACGATGGAACTGCTGTTTCCGCTGCTGCTGGTAGCCCTGCTCGTGCCGATGTTCCTCGGTGTCCGCCGCCAGAAGCGGGAGGCGGAGAAGGTCGCTTCCATGCAGGCGACAGTGAAGATCGGCGACCGCGTCACCACCACGTCGGGCTTGTACGGCACCGTCGTCGACACCGACGACACGACGGTCGACATCGAGATCGCCGAAGACGTCGTGACCACCTGGTTGCGCGCCGCGGTCCGCGACGTCCGCACCGACGACGCCGAGACCACCGAGACCGCCGAGCCGGCCGACGAGGCCGCGGCGTCCGAGTCGACGCAGGACAAGTCGGCCGAGGACAAGCCGACGGAGCACAAGTCGACGGAGCACGAGTCGACCGGGACCGCGCCGACGCAGGCCAAGGTCACCTCGGACGCCACCGCGGGCACCACGGCCGTGGAGGAATCGGTCGAGGACACCGCCGGCCGCCTGAGCAAGGACTGACCCCACGCGCGCCATCGCGCCGCCGCGAGTCCGCGGTGCGGTGGCGTCGGCGCATGTCCGACACCGCTTCTCATCCGACACCGCCTAGGAGACAAGTACTGTGCCACCTTCCAAGGGGACGGGGCATCCGCTGCGATTGCTCGGCGTCTACGCCGCGCTCTTGGCCGTGATCTACCTGCTGGTGTTCTTCACCGCCGACAAGTCCCCGAAGCCGAACCTGGGCATCGACCTGCAGGGCGGCACCCGGGTGACGCTGACCGCGCGCACCCCCGACGGCAGCAAGCCCAGCCAGGACAGCCTGAAGCAGGCCCAGCAGATCATCGAGTCCCGGGTGAACGGTCTCGGCGTGGCCGGGTCCGAGGTCGTCATCGACGGCAGCAACCTGGTGATCACCGTCCCCGGTGAGGACGGCCAGCAGGCCAAGTCCCTCGCGACCACCGCCAAGCTCTACATCCGGCCGGTCCTGTATGCCGGCGCCCCGGGTCAGCCTCCGAGCGCGGGCGGCATGGGTGGCGGCCAGATGCCGGGCGGTCTCGGCGGTGGTGCGATGCCGGGTGGCCTCGGCGGTGGTGAGATGCCGGGTGGCCTCGGCGGTCTTCAGATGCCGGGTGCCCCCGGTGACGGCGGTCAACTTCCCGGCGGCATACCGCAACTACCGCAGGGCGACCAGGCCCCGCCGGCCGACGCGGGGACGGCACCGGCCCCGGAACCGTCCGGCGAGACCGGCGGCGCGACGCAGAACCGGGTGTTCCCGGCGCAGGCGCCCACCCCTTCCGACAACCCGGCCCCGGAGAGTCCGGCGCCGCCGGAGACCCCCGCGCCGGAGCCGAGCCCGGCGCCGCAGCCCGGCGGTCAGCCCTCGGGGCAGCAGACCCCCTCGGGGCAGCAGACCAAGGAAGAGATCGACGCGCAGAAGGAACTGCGGCAGAGCACCGACCCGCAGATCCAGCAGCTGGCGGTCGCCGCCCTGGACTGCAGCAAGCCGGACCCGCTGACCGGGAACGACGATCCGAACCTGCCCCTGGTGACCTGCTCGACCGACGGCACCCAGGTCTACGTGCTGGACAAGAGCCGCATCGACGGCCAGGACATCAAGGACGCCAGCGCGGAGTTCGATCAGCAGCAGTCGCAGTGGACGGTGAACCTGACCTTCAAGTCGGCCGATCCGTGGGCGCAGCTGACCGGTGAATACGTCCAGCAGCAGGTGGCGTTCACGCTCGACTCCAAGGTGGTCAGCGCTCCGCAGGTGCAGCAGGGCCCGCAGCAGGGCGGCAGCACCCAGATCACCGGCAACTTCAATACCGACTCGTCGAAGGCGCTCGCCAACCAGCTGAAGTACGGTTCGCTGCCGCTGTCGTTCGCCACCTCGGAGGCGCAGACGGTCTCGGCGACCCTGGGTCTGGCGTCGCTGCAGGCCGGCCTGATCGCCGGCGCCATCGGCCTGGTCGCGGTGCTGCTGTACTGCCTGCTCTACTACCGGATGCTCGGCTTCCTGGCCGGATTCTCGCTGGTCGCTTCGGGTTTCGCGGTGTACGGCATCATCGTGCTCCTGGGACGGTGGATCAACTTCACGCTGGATCTGGCCGGTATCGCGGGTCTGATCATCGGCATCGGTATGACCGCGGACTCGTTCGTGGTGTTCTTCGAACGAATAAAGGACGAGATGCGCGAGGGCCGAAGTTTCCGTTCGGCGGTGCCGCGCGGCTGGTCCCGGGCCCAGCGCACCAACCTGTCGGGTAAGACCGTCAGCCTGATCGCCTCGGCGGTGCTGTACATCCTGGCCGCCGGCCAGGTGAAGGGCTTCGCGTTCACGCTGGGTCTGACCACGGTCCTGGACGTGGTCGTGCTGTACCTGGTCACCGCGCCGCTGATGATGATGGCCTCGCGCTCGCCGTTCTGGGCCAAGCCCTCGATCAACGGCCTGGGCGCGGTCCAGCAGCTCGCCCGTGAACGCAAGGCCGCCGCCGGCGCGCTGGTGAAGGAGGCATGAGGATGAGCAACCATTCCGTCCTCGACGCGGGACCCGCCGACGGTCCGGCCGAGCCGGCCGGGCCCGCGCCCAAGCACAGTTTCTTCGAGCGCCTCTACACCGGCACCGGCGGATTCGAGATCGTCGGCCGGCGGCGGTTCTACTACGCGCTGAGCCTGGCGCTGGTGGTGATCGCGCTGCTGAGCATCGTGCTGCGCGGGTTCACCCTCGGCATCGATTTCGCCGGCGGCACCCGGATCCAGTTGCCGGCCTCGGGCGATATGGACACCTCGCAGGTGGAGCAGGCCTACAACGAGGCGCTCGGCCACGACCCGGTCACGGTGCAGAAGGTCGGCTCCGGTGCCTCCGCGGCATTCGAGATCCGTTCGGACACACTGGATGCCGCACAGCAGGACAAGGTGCAGACGGCCTTGTTCGACGCCTTCCATCCGAAGGACTCCAGCGGCACGGTGACCCGCAACTCGATCAGCATCGCCGAGATCAGCGAGACGTGGGGCGGGGAGATCACCCGCAAGGCGATCATCGCGCTGGTGGTGTTCGTGGCACTGACGATGATCTACATCGCCATCCGGTTCGAACGCGACATGTCGGTCGCCGCGATCGCCTCGCTGTTCTTCAACCTGATCGTCACGGCCGGCATCTATTCGATCGTCGGCTTCGAGGTGACGCCGGCCGCGGTCATCGGCCTGCTGACGATTCTCGGTTACGTGCTCTACGACAACGTCGTGGTGTTCGACAAGGTGGAGGAGAACACCCGCGGGGTGCTGCACCTGACCCGGCGGACCTACGGCGAACAGGCCAATCTGGCCGCCAACCAGACCCTGATGCGCTCGATCAACACGACCGTGATCGGCATCCTGCCGATCATCGGCATGCTGGTGATCGCGGTGTGGCTGCTCGGCGTGGGCACGCTGAAGGATCTGGCGCTGGTGCAGCTGGTCGGCATGATCGTCGGCGCCTACTCGTCGATCTTCTTCGCGGTGCCGATTCTGGTGTCGATCAAGGAGCGCTTCGGCCCGGTCGCCGCGCACACCAGGAAGGTGCTCGCCAAGCGGGCGAACGCCGGCAGCGCGCGGATCGGTGAGGCCGCGGCGGAACGCGCCGGCGCGGCCAGCGGCATGGCCCGGCAGCAGCGCCCACCCGGTTCCGGCGCACCGAGACCCGGTGCCCGGCCCAGCGGGAAGAGGCAGAAGAGAAGGCACTGAGTGTGCCGTGGGCACACACGGTGAGCGGCCGCGGCGCGGCGGGGTGGGCACGTGCCGGGGTCGAGCCGGCCGTCGCGCTGGGGCCCGTCGTCGATCGGTGGCGTGGCCCATCGGTGGCGGGTCGGTCGGTGGCGTGGTCGGTCGGTGGCGACGGGGCCGGAGGAGACGGCTTGCGTAACGACGAAGGACTCGGAGCTGTCCCCGGCCGTCGGCGGCGGGAGCCAGGGGCCCGGAGGAGGCGGTGTGCGTAACGACGGAGCCGGACGCGACCCCGGGTCGCGGGTGCGGCGGGGTGCGCTACGGGTGGCGGGGGTGCTGGCGGCCGGTGCGCTCGCCGGCGGCGTCCTTGCCGGATGCGGCAGCAAGAACCAGGTGCCGTCGATCGGTTACGCGGTCGACGCGGTGCCGGTGAGTTACAACGGCGGCAGCACGTCCGGCGCGAGCGGCGGTGCGGCGGCGGTGTTCTCGCGGGTGCTGACCGGGTTCTACTACACCGGCCCGGACGGCCAGCCGGTCGCGGATACCGATTTCGGCACCGCGAAGGAGGTGCCCGGCGAGTCGCAGACCATCCAGTACCGGCTCAACCCGGACGGAAAATACTCCGACGGAGTCGCGACCTCATGCGACGACCTGGTGCTGGAATGGGCCGCGCGCAGCGGCCGGTTCACCAAACCCGGTCCGGGCGGCCCGGTCCCGATGTTCGACGCGGCCTCCACCGCGGGGTACTCCGATATCGAGCGGGTGGAATGCCAGCCGGGCTCGAAGGACGCGACCGTGGTGTTCCGGCCCAACCAGCGCTTCCTCCCCTGGCAGACGCTGTTCAACGCGGGCGACCTGATGCCCGCGCACGTGGCGGCCGAGGCGGCCGGGGTGTCGAACGTCGTGGCGGCGGTGCAGGCGGGGGATACGAACGCGCTCGACCGGCTGGCGCAGTTCTGGAACACCGGATGGAACCTGAAACCGGGCGAGCTGGATACCGAACTGCTGCCGTCCTCGGGGCCCTACCGCATCGAGTCCTACAGCGACAGCGACGGTCTGGTGCTGGTGAAGAACGAGAACTGGTGGGGCAATCAGGCCCGCACGCCGCGCGTGGTGGTGTGGCCGAAGAACACCGATCTGAAGCAGAAGCTCGCCGACAAGGAGGTCGGGGTCGTCGACGTCGGCGGCGGATCGGTGCCGGACCTGAACCTGGACGGGTTCTCGGTGGAGAACGTGCCCGGCCGCGGCGCCGAGCAGCTGACGCTGTCCAGCGCCGGGCTGTTCGGCTCGGCCGAGGCGCGGCGGGCGTTCGCGCTGTGCGTGCCGCGCCAGGCACTGTTCGACAAGTTCGGCCATCCGGGCTTCCAGAACGAGTCGGGACTGGGCGCCGGACCGCTGAATTCCCGTACGGTGCAGGCGGATTCGCTGTACTACCCGGCAGTCACGGGTCCGGCCGACAAGTATCGCACCGGCGACCCGGCGGCGGCGCAGCGTGCACTGGCCGCGGCCGGGGTGCAGAATCCGACCGTCCGCATCGGCTATCGCAAGCCGGACGATCGCCGCGCGCAGACGGTGGCGGCGATCGCGGAGGCGTGCCGGGCGGCGGGGGTCACCGTCGTGGACGCGGGCACACCGGATTTCACGCCGTCCCGGCTCGGCGAGGGTGCGGTGGACGCGGTGCTGGGGAGCACCGCCGCCGCACCCGGCCCGGCCGGGTCGCTGCCCGGGATCGAGGCGACGGCGGCGCTGCGCACCGGCGACGGGCTGAATTTCGGCCGCTTCGGCAACGGACGTTACGATGCCATCGCGGATCAGCTTGCGGCCGAGGACAATTCGACTACGGTGCTGAACCTCGACACCGAGGCGGAGAACCTGCTGTGGAGTGAGATGCCGTCGATTCCGCTGTTCGGCACGCCGCGGACGATCGCGTTCGGGGACGGAATGGAGAACGGGATCGCCAACCCGACCAAGGCGGGTGCGGGTTGGAATATGGACCGCTGGGTGTTGTCGCGCTGAATATTTCGTGCGCGAGCTGAGGGATGGGTGTAGATGAGCAAACATGGAATGGTGGAAACAGAGGAGATCGCCGGCGAGCGGCTGGCGCGGGCGGCGGAGGCGGTGCAGCGCCTGACCCGCTGGCACGACGACTTCCCGACGCCGGGAGTGCGTTTCGCGGACCTGACGCCGGTGTTCGCCGACGCCGAGGGCTTTCATGTGGTGATCGAGTGTCTGGGCACCTGCGCCGGCGACGTCGATCTGGTGGCCGGCGTGGACGCCCGCGGATTCCTGCTCGGCGCGGGCGTGGCGGCGGCGCTGGGCACCGGTGTGGTGGCGGTGCGCAAGGCGGGCAAGCTGCCGCCGCCGGTGTTGTCGCGCGAGTACACCCTCGAATACGGTTCGGCCGCGCTGGAGATCCCGGCCGACGGCATCGATCTGGCGGGCCGCCGGGTGCTGCTGCTCGACGACGTGCTCGCGACGGGCGGCACGCTGGCGGCGAGCGCGGAGCTGTTCGCCTCCGCCGGTGCCGAGGTGGTGGCCGCGGCCGTGGTGCTGGAGCTGAGCTTCCTCGGCGGGCGGGAGCGGCAGGGCGACTACCCGCTGACCTCGATCGTCAGCCTGTAGCGAGGCGGTTGTGGGCGCGGGTGGGCGGTGGCTATGCTCGGCGATCGTGATCCTATGAGCCGTTCGAAGCCCATGCGGTGGTCCGCCGCCCTCGCCGGTGCGGTGGGGATCGTTGTCGTCGTCGGGGCCGCCACCGCGTCGGCCACGCCGTCGGCGGTCGTGCGCGGCGGCCCGACGATCACCGCGCACGTGACGGAGGCGAAGCAGGGGCAGGCGTGCCGCATCGAGGCGCCCGGCGTCGACATGCCGTGGCGCGCGGTCGGTGCCGACGGGACGGTGGACCTGGATACGGGTCCCGTTGCGCCGGGCCATCATCGCGCGCGGGTGACGTGCGAGGAGCGGGGCGCGGCCGCACATCCGGTGGGCCGGCAGGAGGACGTGTTCACCGGGCGCTGGGCGCCGGCGCTGGAGTTCCTGCATCACCATCGGCTCGAACTGTGAGCCGGCGGCGCGTTCGGCACATCAGAACCGCGTGATCAGGCGTGCGGCGAATCCCGTCACGATCAGCCAGAACAGCGCTGCCAGACCGTAATTGAGGATCGTGTTCAGGTCGGCGTTGGTCGTGTTGAACAGGCCCGGGAAGAACAGCGCCAGCGGTTCGGCCATCCCCTTGACGAAGGTGAAGAACTTGTTGGCGGGGTTGGCGTCGAAGACCAGCAAAAGGATGTAGACGGCCTCGATGAGGGCGAAGATGCTGCCGACGGCACTGAGGATCGCCGCCGCGGTACGCGGGCCGTGGACGCCGCGTTCGGTTCGATATCGGTACATGCGTCGGACTTGCCCGGTCGTCGGCCGGTCGAAACGGACAGGCCCCTTGACCTATTCGGCCCAACTCGGCCCTACTCGGCCCAACCCGGCCCGGGCGTGTCCGGAATATCCCTTGCGCCGTCGTCGTTGTGTCGGCTAACTTGTACGCGTCTTGTTCCCGACGATCGGAGTCGTGCATTGCTCTGCTGAGGTAGCCCCGAGCGGCCCGCGTTCGTGCGCCGTATCCCACGCCACCTCCCAGGAGTATGCACATGTCATCTACCGTTGTCGTTTCCGATCTCACCTTCGCCTGGCCCGACGGCACGCCGGTGTTCGACGGTCTCGACGCCGCGCTCGGACCCGGACATGTCGGCCTGGTCGGCGCCAACGGCGCCGGGAAGTCCACCCTGCTGCGGCTGATCGCCGGCGAGCTGCGCCCGGTCCGCGGCTCGATCTCCGTCCCCGGCGGGCTCGGCTACCTGCGTCAGGATCTGGGGCTGGCCGCCGGTCAGCACGTGGACGCGGTGCTCGGCATCGCCGGCGTGCGAAAGGCGTTGCACCGCATCGAATCCGGCGAGGGCGACGAGACCGATTTCGAGACCGTCGGCACCCGCTGGGATGTCGAGGAGCACGCGATCGCGCTGCTGGGCCGCCTCGGGCTGCACTATCTGGCCGACGATGTGGCACAGCTGGATCGGCGCCTGGACACCCTGTCCGGCGGTGAGACCGTGTTGCTGGGCCTGGTGGCCGAACTGCTGCGCGAGCCCGGCGTGCTGCTGCTCGACGAGCCCACCAACAATCTGGATTCGGTTGCGCGCCAACGCCTCTACGAGGTGGTGGGGCAGTTCCCGGGCACGGTGCTGACCGTCAGCCACGACCGCGAACTGCTGGGCCGGGTCGGCACGGTGGCCGAGTTGCGGCAGGGCGAGGTCCGCTTGTTCGGCGGCAATTTCGACGACTACGAGGCGATCGTCGAGGCCGAGCAGGAGGCCGCCCGGGCGGCCGTGCGCGAGGCCCGCAGCGATGTGCGCAAGCAGTCGCGTGAACTGGTGGAGGCCCGCATCAAACTGGACCGCCGCAAGCGGTACGGGCAGAAGATGCAGGAGAACAAGCGCGAGCCGAAGATCATCATGAGCGAGCGCAAGCGGCAGGCTCAGGTCTCGGCCGGAAAGCTGCGCAACAGCCACATCGCGAAGGTGGACGAGGCGAAGGAGCAGCTGGCCCAGGTGCAGGAGCGGGTGCGCGACGACCGGGAGATCCGGGTCGACCTGCCCGATACCCGGCTGTATCCGGGCCAGGATGTCATCGAGCTGAACGAGGTGGAGCTGGCCAACGGGCCGGTGGTGTCGCTGACGGTGACCGGGCCGGAACGGATCGCGCTCACCGGGCGCAACGGCGCGGGCAAGACCACCCTGCTGCGCCGCATCGCCGCAGCGCCGCCGAAGGTGCCCGCGCGCACGCTGCCGCAGCGGCTGGACATCTTCGACGAGCGCCGCTCGGTGTTCGAGAACGTCGCGGCCGCGACGCCGCACGTCTCGGCCGAACGGGTCCGGGCGCAGCTGGCCCGCTTCCTGTTCCGTGGCGCCGACGCCGATGTCGCGGCGGCGGCGCTGTCGGGCGGCGAACGGCTGCGCGCGGCGCTGGCGATGCTGCTGCTGGCCGATCCGGCCCCGCGGCTGCTGCTGCTCGACGAGCCGACCAACAATCTCGATCTGCCCAGCCTGCGCCACCTCACCGAGGCGCTGACCGCCTTCGAGGGCGCGCTGATCGTGGTCAGCCACGATCCACGGTTCCTGGACGAGATCGGGGTGACCAGGCGGATCGAGCTCACGCCCGAAGGCCTGCTGGAGGATTCGCCGGGATAGTGGCCGCGCCGGCGGCCGCCGGGCGGTGGTGTCGGTCCGCGGTTGCCGGGGCGGTGGCTTCGGCCGGCGGTCGCCGGAATAATGGGTGCCGGAAACCACCGTGCCGAGCGGGATGGCGGAGGCCGCGACGGGAGTTGTACCGGGAGCCGACACGAGGAGGTCATGTGGCATCGGAATATCACCGCAACCCCGCGGCCGTCGACGCCCTGTCGCCGGAGCAGTACCACGTCACACAGCAGGACGGCACCGAGCGGCCGTTCACGGGCGAGTACTGGGACAACCACGAGCCGGGTATCTACGTGGACGTGGTGTCCGGCGAGCCGTTGTTCGCCTCGGTGGACAAGTTCGACAGCGGTTCGGGCTGGCCGAGTTTCACCAAGCCGATCGACACCGGCACCGTGGTCGAGAAACGGGATACGAGTCATCTGATGGTCCGCACCGAGGTGCGTTCCACGTTCGGTGACAGTCATCTCGGGCACGTGTTTCCCGACGGCCCCCGCGAGGCGGGCGGCCTGCGGTACTGCATCAATTCGGCGGCCCTGCGATTCGTCCACCGCGACGATCTCGAGGCGGAGGGCTACGGGCGGTACAAGACCCTGTTCACGAAGGAGGACGCGTGACCGACACGCGCAAGGCGATTCTGGCCGGTGGTTGCTTCTGGGGGATGGAGGACCTGATCCGCAAGCAGCCGGGTGTGCTGTCGACGCGGGTCGGCTACACCGGCGGCCGCAACGACCACCCGACCTATCGCAATCACCCGGGTCATGCGGAGGCCGTGGAGATCGTCTACGACCCGGCGGGGACCGATTACCGGGCGCTGCTGGAGTTCTTCTTCCAGATTCACGATCCGACCACGAAGGACCGCCAGGGCAACGATATCGGCACCAGCTACCGGTCGGCGATCTTCTACCTCGACGACGAGCAGAAGCGCGTCGCGCTGGAGACCATCGTCGACGTCGAGGATTCGGGCCTGTGGCCGGGCAAGGTGGTGACGGAGGTGACCCCCGCGAGCGAGTTCTGGGAGGCCGAACCCGAACACCAGGACTACTTGCAGCACTTCCCGAACGGTTACACCTGCCATTACCCGCGGCCGGGGTGGAAGCTGCCGAAGCGGCAGGCCACCGCGCAGTAGCGAGTCGCCGGGCCGGGTCGTGCGGTCGGCGGCCCGTCCCGTGGCGGCCTTCGGCCGCACGGGTTTTCGGCGGCGACAGGGAAGCGATCGAAGTATGCCGCGGTCTCGGGGAGTAGTCTCGGTCGGATGGTCGGGTCGGTCGAACGGCCCGTCCGTGACCTGTTGCTCAACTCCGGTGGAGGTGTCGTGCGCGGTGTCGCTCGCGTAATGCTGGTCGTGGTGGCGATGGCCTGTGGTATCTCATCGATGATCCCGGCCGCGGTGGCCGCACCGGCGGGCACGGTGGCTTTCGACGACTACACCTCGCACAAGCTCGACGAGCTGCTGGCCGCGAAGGCGGCGGCCGGCCCGCGGAGCAAGGGGGAGCTGACCGAGCTGCTGTCGCGGCAGTTCCTCGGCACCCCGTACGGCGCCGACATGCTGGTCGGCTCGGCGACCGAGCCCGAACAGCTGGTCATCGATTTCCGGCGGGTGGACTGCTTCACCTATGCCGACTATGTCGAGGCGCTGAGCCGTTCGGCCGACCGGGATCAGTTCGTGGCGAACCTGGTCGATACGCGATATGCCGACGGCACAGTCGATTTCGCACATCGCAAGCATTTCTTCACCGATTGGGCGCACACCCCGCGCATCGCCGCCGCCGATATCACCGCGACGCTGAGCCCGGCGGCGGTGACGGTCGGCAAGCACCTCAACGCGAAGGGGGACGGCGGGACCTACCTGCCGGGGCTGCCGGTGGTCGACCGCAATATCACGTATATACCGAGCGCCGCGGCCGGCGACGGCGTGATCGGGCAGCTGCGCACCGGCGACTATCTCGGCGCGTACGCCGACCGGCCGGGCCTGGACGTCACCCACGTCGGCATCGTCGTCACCACTCCGGACGGCCCGATGTTCCGCAACGCGTCCTCGCTGACCGAGAACGACCAGGTGGTCGACACCCCGCTCGCCGACTATCTCCGTTCGGTCCCGGGCATCGTCGTCCTCCGCCCGCACTAGTCGATCCCGCCGAGGCGCGAGCGGTCCCGCCCGGGTGGATGGGGCCGACGGCTCATCGGCGGAATCCGGCGGCGCACCGGGCTCAGTCCAGCAGGGCGCTCACCTTCTTCGGGGCGACCAGACGGAAGGCGTCGCGGACGATGCCGTCGATCTCGGACCAGTCGAGGTCGACGTCCAGGCGGACGCCGAGCCAGCCGCGATGGCCGACGTACGGCGGGACGAAGAAGCGCTCGGGCTCGGCGTCGACCAGTTCGGCCTGGGCGCCCGGTGGTGCGGGGCACCAGATCGCCGGGCCGGGCTCGGCGTAGGCCGCCACGGTGTACATCGTGAACACCTTCTTCTCGCGCACGAAGAAGGCGGGAGCGCCGTGGCTGAGCCGCTCGCTGCTCTCCGGCAACGCCAGGCAGATCTTCCGTAGCCGCGGTAGCGGGTCCATGGGCGCAGTCTAGAGCCGACCGGTGACACGTTCCGGCGATCGGCCACGGGCCGCGGTGGTCCGCCGGGCAGCGCGCTCATCAGCGATGATCCAGCGAACCTGCCGACTCGTTCCGATGCGGCGTAGGGTCGGCACATCGCCACGGAGTGGGCGCAGCGCTGTCCGGGCCGTGCGGTGCTGTCCGGCCCGGACGGTGCGTCGATGTCCGGTCCGGACGGTGCATTGATATCCGGTCCGGACGGTGCATTGATGTCCGGTCCGGACCGTGCGTCCGGGAGCGACCCCGGCGGGTGTCGAACGACCGGATTAAAGTTGGTGGTCTGAGCCGTAGGACGGTCGGATAGGGTATTCCGATCGAGCCAGGAGAGGTGGTGGCATGACTCAGCATCTGGAGAAAGCGAATGCCGAGCAATCGAGCGGCGATCGCGACGCCACCCCTGCGGCCTCCGCTCCGGAACCGGCCGCCGACACCCCCGCCTCGAACTCGGAGCAGGCGCCCACGCCGAGCAACATGCCGATGCGCCAGCCCGGCACGCCGGCCGCCGTGCCCACCTCCGCCTCGCGCCGGGTGCGCGCCCGGCTGGCCCGCCGGATGACCGGCCAGCGCGGGATCGCCGCGGTCAAGCCGGTGCTGGAGCCGCTGGCCACGGTGCACCGCGAGCTGTATCCGAAGGCCAACCTGCAACTGCTGCAACGCGCCTTCGACGTCGCCGACGAGAAGCACGCCCACCAGTTCCGCAAGTCCGGCGATCCGTACATCACCCATCCGCTCGCGGTCGCCAACATCCTCGCCGAACTCGGCATGGACACCACCACCCTGGTCGCCGCGCTGCTGCACGATACGGTCGAGGACACCGGCTATTCGCTGGACGAGCTGACCCGAGATTTCGGTCCCGAGGTCGCGCACCTGGTCGACGGCGTCACCAAGCTGGACAAGGTGAACCTCGGCGCCGCCGCGGAGGCCGAGACCATCCGCAAGATGATCATCGCGATGGCGCGCGATCCCCGGGTGCTGGTGATCAAGGTCGCCGACCGGCTGCACAACATGCGCACAATGCGCTTCCTGCCGCCGGAGAAGCAGGCCAAGAAGGCCCGCGAGACGCTGGAAGTGATTGCGCCGCTGGCGCATCGGCTGGGCATGGCCACCGTCAAGTGGGAGCTGGAGGATCTGGCCTTCGCGATCCTGCACCCGAAGAAGTACGACGAGATCGTGCGCCTGGTCGCCGACCGGGCGCCCTCGCGCGACACCTATCTGGCCAAGGTCCGCGCGGAGATCGTGAACACGCTGGCCGCCAGCCGGATCAACGCCGTCGTCGAGGGCCGTCCCAAGCACTACTGGTCGATCTACCAGAAGATGATCGTCAAGGGGAAGGACTTCGACGACATCCACGACCTGGTCGGCATCCGGATCCTGTGCGACGAGGTGCGCGACTGCTATGCGGCCGTCGGCGTGGTGCATTCGCTGTGGCAGCCGATGGCCGGCCGGTTCAAGGACTACATCGCCCAGCCGCGCTACGGCGTCTACCAGTCGCTGCACACCACCGTCGTCGGCCCCGACGGAAAGCCGCTCGAGGTGCAGATCCGCACCCAGGACATGCACCGGACCGCCGAATTCGGGATCGCCGCGCACTGGCGCTACAAGGAGACCCGCGGCCGGCACTCCAACGACAGCACCGAAGTCGACGATATGGCCTGGATGCGCCAGCTGCTCGACTGGCAGCGCGAGGCCGCCGACCCGGCCGAGTTCCTGGAGTCGCTGCGCTTCGACCTGAAGTCGCCCGAGATCTTCGTGTTCACCCCGAAGGGCGACGTCATCACGTTGCCGCAGAAGTCGACGCCGGTCGATTTCGCCTACGCCGTACATACCGAGGTCGGCCACCGCTGCATCGGCGCCCGCGTCAACGGGCGGCTGGTGGCGCTGGAGCGGCAGCTGGAGAACGGCGAGGTCGTCGAGATCTTCACGTCCAAGGCGCAGAACGCCGGGCCGAGCCGCGACTGGCAGAACTTCGTGGTGTCGCCGCGCGCCAAGGCCAAGATCCGGCAGTGGTTCGCCAAGGAGCGCCGCGAGGAGGCGCTGGAGGCGGGCAAGGAGCAGATCTCCAAGGAGGTCCGCCGGTCCGGCCTGCCGCTGCAGCGGCTGATGAGCGCCGACGCCATGACCGCGCTCGCGCACGAGCTGCACTACGCCGACATCTCCGCGCTGTACGCGGCGGTGGGGGAGAGCCAGGTGTCGGCGCACACCGTGGTGCAGCGGCTGATGGCCCAGCTCGGCGGCGTCGGCGACGTCGAGAACGAGCTGGCCGAGCGGTCCACGCCGTCCACCCTGCTCCCGCGGCAGCGGGTGAGCGGCGACGCCGGCGTGGAGATTCCGGGCGCCCCCGGCACGGTGGCCAAGCTCGCCAAGTGCTGCACGCCGGTCCCGGGCGACGAGATCATGGGCTTCGTGACGCGCGGCGGCGCGGTGAGCGTGCACCGCACCGACTGCACCAATGCCGATTCGCTGCGCGACCAGGCCGAACGCATCATCGACGTGAAATGGGCGCCGTCGCCGTCGTCGGTGTTCCTGGTGGCGATCCAGATCGAGGCCCTCGACCGCACCCGCCTGCTCTCCGACGTCACCAAGGTGCTGGCCGACGAGAAGGTCAACATCCTGTCCGCCTCGGTGATGACCTCCGGCGACCGCGTCGCCATCAGCAAGTTCACCTTCGAGATGGGCGATCCGAAGCACCTGGGCCACCTGCTGAACGTGGTGCGCAACGTGGAGGGCGTGTACGACGTCTACCGGGTGACGTCGGCGGCCTGACCGGGACGGCCGCGGTGAACGGCGGCGGCTTCGTCCGACGCGGCCGGTCGCACTGGTCGACGGCCTAACGCACTGCCTGGGCCCGGGACAGCCGCACCGCCTCGACGGCCATCACCGCCACGGCCACCAGGACGAATGTGGTGCCGACGGGCCCGCTGCGCAGGCGCTCGCCGAGCACGGTCATGCCGAGGAAGGCCGCGCCCAGCGGTTCGGCGACCGTGAACGCCGGCAGCGAGGCCGACAGCGGGCCCACCTGATAGCCCCGCTGCTGCAGATACAGGCCCACGATTCCCGAGGCCGCCAGGGCGTAGGGCTGCCAGCTGGTCAGGACCGGGCCGGCGCCCCGCCCGAACAGTTCGGTGACATGCTCCGTGAGCGCGGCCGCGATACCGAACAGCAACCCGGCGGCGGTCCCGAGCAGCAGCGCCCGCAGCGCCGGTGCCCGGGCCGTGACCGCCACGGCGACGGCGGCCGCGATCACGGCCGACAGCAGGCCCAGCGGTCCGATCCAGCGCTGCCACGGCGCGTCGGTGACGCCCTCGGTCGGATCGCCGACGACGAGGAAGACCGCGAGCGCCGCCGACAGCGCGAGCGCCTGCGCCCACATCGTGGGCGTCACCCGCCGGCCGCTGTAGTGCGCGGCCAGGGGGAGCGCAAAGACCAGTGCGCTCACCAGAATCGGCTGGACGACCAGCACCGAGCCCAGTGCCAGTGCCGTCACCTGAAAGCCGAATCCGCCCGCGTCGCCGATGATTCCCGCCCACCACCGCGGGCTGCGGACCAGGCGCGCCAGCAGCGCCTCGCCCTCCGGTACGGCCGCCGCCGCGCGCTGCTGCGCTACCGCCGATACCGCGAACAACACCGCGCCGACGAACGCGCACACCACCGCCGCCACCGGAAGATCCGCCACCGCCTCAGTCTGCCCGCCGCCCAGGCGATACCGGGCGCCACCGCGGGCGTGTCCCGGCAAACTCCCGGCATTTCAGTCGTCTCGGCCCGGGCGACGGTCGCGGCGCGCGAGATCGTCTCGCCGCGTGGGGGATTGCCGACGGTGGTCGCCCGGATGTCAGCAGAAGTCGCGAAGGGTGGGGCGGCGGCTAGAATTCTTCCGGTCGGTTTACGGTAGGGGCGTTGATAGTTCCGATTGGGCGTTCGCAATATGCAGCTTGCACTGCGCGGTTCGTTCTATTCTGTTACGGTCTATTGGGTTTCGAGGCCCGCGCGGCAACGACCGCAACTCGGACGCAAGACGATCGCTGGACAATGGTCGTCCACAACGGGTCGCTGCGGCACTCGACCCTCCGGACTGATGCATACAGCTGGTGAAGGGGGTCAGGCGTTGCTGGCCACGCGCACAACCTGGAGTATGCCGGCCACGATCGCACTGGTTATGGCGACGGTGGCGTCGATCGGGGCAGTGTCGCCGATCGGAACGCCCTCCGCGCAGGCGCAGCCGTCCGGCCCCACCACCGCCGTCGCGATCGATGTCTGTCCTGCCCTGTACGCCTTGGGCGTTCAGGGCACCGGCGAGTCCTCCCCGGACGCCGCCCCGACCACCGACACGGGCATGCTGTCCTCGGTGTTCCTGCCGATGCTGGCCCAGGCGCCCGAGCGGGGCCTGGTCGGCCGTGCCTACGTGCCCTACGAATCCGGTTTCGGCGGCGCGGTTCCGGGCGGGCAGGCGCCGTACTCGGAGTCGCTGGCCCAGGGCCTGTCCCGGCTGCGGGCCATGGCCGGCCAGGTAGCCCAGCGCTGCGCGCAGACCCGTTTCGCGATCGTCGGCTATTCGCAGGGGGCGCACGTCGCCTCGCTGTTCGCCCAGGAGATCGGCGCCGGGCGGGGCGTGCTGCCGCCGGAAAGGGTTGCGGCCGTAGCGCTTTTCGCCGATCCGACGCGTAATCCCGGTGCGGCGCTGTTCCCCGGCGCGCCCGGCCGATCGACCCCGCAGGCGGTGCCCGACACGGCGGGCTCCCGGGTGTCGGCCGTGCGGGCCCTGCCGCAGGAGCCGGCGACGGGCGGCGGCATCGGCCCCGACCGCGACCGGGCCCACGATTTCGGCGCGCTCACGGGGCGGGTGGCGAGCTTCTGCGCCGCGGGCGATCTGGCCTGCGACGCACCCGCCGGCGCCCCGATCCTGCGGGCGGTCGCGAATGTGGCGGGCCAGTCCACGCTCTCGGGCGGCGATCCGATCACCGCGCTGCAATCGATCTCGCAGGCACTGGCATTCACCTCGATCAAGACCGCGGCCACGGTGATGAACTCGGATGTGCAGGGCACCGTGCCGGCCTCGCTGTCGTATCAGCCGCGGGAGTCGATCTCGCAGCGCATCGCGGAGGCGTCCGATCCGCGCAGCCGCATCGGCCTCGCCGATCCCATGCACGCGCTGTTCAAGGTCGGGCTGATCGGCCTGAACGCCGTGGGCACGGTGGTGCGCACGGTGCTGAATCCCGCGGCCATCGGCGAATTGGCGCGCGCCGCACTGACCGATCCGCCGGTCGCGCTGACGCGGTTCGCCGCCGGGCTGACCGGCGCGGTGACCCAGCTGATCCCACCGGTGACGGTGTCGCGGCTCATCGATCAGGCTTTCCAGGCGGTCGTTCAGAACATCACCGACAACCGGGAGTTGCTGGACACCGCGACCTGGGTGCGGTACTGGGATACCGTCCAGCGGCACGGCGCCTACGCGACGGCGGCGGTGGACGCCGCGGGCGACGCGCCGGTGCGATTCGTCGCCGATTGGCTGGCCGCGGCGGCCCGCGATCTGGTCGCCGCGCACGGTCGCCCGGAGTCACCGAAAGGTGCCTCGAACAGCCCCGTCACGGGAATCTTGGTGCCGCCCCCCGGCGCGTCGCGTTCGCCGAATTCGTCGGGTACGGGACAATTTCCGTTTGGGACGGGCCCCGGCGCCGCGCCGACGGCCTCGCCCGCTCCAGGTACCGCCAACGACTACCCGTTCTCCACGAACTGATCGCCGAGAGGGTCCGACGATGCCGCACGATGTGCCCGGCCCCGCGGGGAAGGGGGAATGTTGAAGTCGTACAAAGAGTTGGCGCGCTGGTATCCCGCGCTGGAGGCGCCGAGCGCCCAGACCCGTCCGGCCGTGCGCGAACAACCCGTGTTCGCCGACGACGGGTTCGACGCCGGTGCGGCGCGCTACCCGCACTACATCCGCGACACCGAGCCCGAGCCGGTCGACGTCCCGTTCGCCGGGGAGTCCACCCGGCACAGCGAATTCACCGGCGGCTGGGCCGATTGGGTGGGCGATCACGCGCCGGGCCCCGACGACGACTATCCCGAGCGCGCCGGCGATGTGGTCCGCTTCCCGTGGGACGACGAGGAGATCGAGCCGGAGGTCACCCCCCGGCGCCGCCCGGTCACCGATCTGGACGCGACGGGCCGGGTCGGCCGGGACGGGCCCGGCGCGGCCGCATCGCCGCACACCCTCCGTGAACGCACCCGGCCGGATCCGTGGCGCGTCGCGCTGGTCCTGGCGGTGGCCGTGCTGGTGCTGGCGGTCGCCGGTGCCGTCGCGGTCTATGTGCTGCATATCCGCGGCGGCCCTGCGCATTCCGCCGGACCGGCGTCGGCGGTGCGGCTGACCTCCGGCATCGGCGGGGGAGCGGCGGGCGGATTCTGCCCCACCGAGACCGCCGAGCGGGTGATCCGCGGCGCCGAGCCGGGCGGCACCGATTCCGGGCCCGCCGCGATCATGTGGTTCCAGCACTCCTACTACGTCGAGCGGTCCGCCGAGCGCGCCCGGGAGGTGGTCGCGCCCGGCGCGCCCGTCTCGCCGGCCTCGGTGATCCAGCGCGGCATCGATTCCGTCCCGCCCGGTACCGCGCATTGCGTACGCGTGGCGACCGTCAGCGCGGACGGCGACGGCACCGGTAAGTACGCGGTGGAGGTCACCGAGCGCCGCCCCGGCGGCGCGCCGGCGACCTATGGCAAGCAGGCGGTCACCACGGCGGTGATCGGCGGCCGGACCCTGATCACGGGAATCGCGGCCGGGTAAGAGGAGAGCTGAGGGATGGGACAGGACTGGAGCCGGTGGCTCGACGAGGCGCCCGAGGCGGGCGATCCCGCGAGCCGTGAGACGCGCGCGAAGGCTCCGGTGGTGCGGTTACGCAAGGGCCGGGGCGACGACGGCGACGACGCCCCGCTGTCGCGCCCGATCCTGGTGGTGGGCGGCTGCGGCGGCGCGGGCACCACGACGACCGCGCTCGGCATCGCCGGTGAACTCGGCACGGCCGGCGCGCCCACCGTCGCCGTCGACGCGACGGCCTCCGGCAGCGATCTGGCGCTGCGCGGCGCCGACGAGAACCTGAGCCCGATCAGCCTGCAGCAGTGGCTGTACGGGCGCGGCGACGACGAACCGGCGCCGCTGAAGGAATGCCTGTCGTACGCCAGTTCCGGGATCGGACTGCTGTGGCGCGATGCGGCACCGCTGCGCCGGCGCGCCACCTACCTGACGGTCGCGCGCGCGGTGGCCGACGCCGGATACACCCCGGTCTACGACGGCGGCAGCCCGATCGCCGGGCGGCACCTGCGCCCGCTGCTGGAGGACGCCGATATCGCTCTGGTGCTGGCCATTCCGGCCCGCGTCGACGCCGCCAACCGGCTGCGCGTCACCCTGGAATGGCTCGACGACCAGTTCGGCGGCCCGGCCGAGGGGCCGGGCGGCGGCATCGTCGGCGACACCACGATCGTGGTCTCGCACCAGCAGCCCGGCAGCGAGCCCGCCATCGCCGACCATTTGCGCGAGCACCTCACCGGATGGGTGCGCGACATCCGCGAAATCCCCTACGACCAGCAGCTGGGTCGCGGGGAATTGGTGCGCCACACCATGCTTGCCGCCGAGACCCGCAGGGCCTATCGCACGCTCGTGGCGGGGGTGGCATCATGACCGCGGCCATGAAGGAACCTCGGAACTCATCGGAATCCGCCGCGGGGGGCGAGGGCCCCGCGGGTACGGCGGGTGTCGTCGCGCCGCCGGAATCGCGGCGCGCCCCCGTCTGGGAGCGCCCCGTGCCCGGCGCCGGCCGCGCCCCGCTGGTCTGGTTGCTCGGGGTGCACGGCGGCGCCGGGGCCAGCACCCTCTCGCATGTGCTTGCGCCCGCGGCGGATTCGCACCGGCGCTGGCCGGGCGTCTTCGAGCGGGAGTCGCCGTTCGTGGTGCTGGCGGCCCGCGAGACGATCGCGGGGCTGGCCCGCGCCCACGACCTGCTCCGCCAGCATCGCGCGGGACTGGCCGGGCCGAGCGAGGTGCTCGGCCTGATCACCGTCGCGGTCCGCCCGGGCCGCATCCCCGTCGAGATCCGCCGCTATCGCGATGTGGTCGGCTCCCTGGCCGGCACCGTCTGGCAGGTGCCGTGGCACGAGGAGTGGACGCTCGTCGAGCCCGATCAGCTGCCGGTGTGGTCGCCGTCGGACCCGCCCCCGCAGCAGAAGAAACGCAAACTCGATCCCCTGCAAGAGGTTCCGCACGACATCGGCGAACTCGGTGCGAGCATCGTCGAGGTGATTCGTGAGAAAGTAACTAGCAGTTCGCAATTGGAAGAAGAAGAGGACGCTCGATGAGTACCATCCTGGCGGCCGTGCACGAGACGTACGGCGTCGTACTCGCCCAGGTCGGGAATCCGACGCCCGAGGCTCCTCCGGCCTCGGAGAAATTGTTGAAATTGGTCCGGTACTTCACATGGTTCGTGCTGCTGTCGGGCATCCTGGGAATCACCTACGCGGGAGGCAAATTCGCATGGGAGAAGTGGACGGGCGGCGGGCTGGAGTCGCCGAAGATGGTGGCCGGCGCGATGATCGGCGGCATCATCGCGACGAGCGCCGGAACCATCATGAACGCGGTCATCGGTAGCTGATGTCGGCCGCGACCGTGCTTGCCTACAAGCGGATGCCGACCGAGGTGGTCGAGCCCGTCATGCAGCTCATCAACTGGCTGCTGTGGGTCGTGCTGTTGTTCTGCCTGGCCTGGATGATCATCTCGGCCGGGCGGCTGTGGTCGGCGATGCGCGACGACATGGCCGTGAACGACGCCTCCCACGGCATCGTGATGAGCCTGATCGGCGCGGTGGTGGCCAGCTCGGCGAGCGCGATCGCACTGACCGTGCTTCCGACGTGAGCGGTTGGGCGCCATGACATCGGCCGACATCGACGCGATGACTCCCTTGCGCATCCGCCGGGCCGCCGCGGGTGTGCTCGGCGTCGCCGTGCTGGCGGCCGCCGGGTGCGGCGGGAGCGATGGCGACGAGTCGCGGCCGGATCCGGCCCGGCCGCCGAGCGGGGTGCGCTGGCAGCCGTATCAGGGCGTCCCGCTGCCCGTCACCGATCAGGGCCCGAAGAACGACAGTGAAGGCGCCGCAACCGGATTCGACCACGACCCGCCCGGTGCGGCGGTCGCGGCGATCACGCATTCGGTGCGGCTGTCGGTGGCCACCGACGGTCAGTGGTCGACGGTGGTGGCCCGGGAACTGGTGCCGGGGCCGGCCCGCGACGAGTGGTCGGTCAACCGGGTGCAGCTGTCGATCACCGGGCCGGCGGCCGAACAATACGCGCCGCGGGTGCTCGGCTACCGCGTCACGGAGTACACCCAGGACAGATCGAGCGTGGACGTCTACACCGAATATTCGGACGGTTCCCGGGCGGTGAACCACACCACCGTCGAATGGTTCGCGGAGGACTGGAGATTACGGCTGCCCGATCCGGACGCGATCACGCGCCCGGTCGACGCCATCGACCAACTCCCCGCCGACGTCGTGACATTGGAGGCCCCCACATGACCGAGAAGGGCGCGGCCGGTTCCTACACCGGGGAAGACCGCAGCGTCTCCTTCGGCGTCATCGTGTCCGCCGCGGTGCTGGCGCTGATCGTGGTGGTCGGCGTGTTCATGTATGTGGGGCGGGACGACTCCGGCGACGACCGGGCACCGGCCTCGGCGCCGTCCCCGGCGGCCGGGAGCGATGCCACCGGCTTCGCGGCGCCCGAGGTGGACCTGTTCGGCCGTCGCGTGGATGTTCCGAACAATCCTGCGGGACAACCGCTTCCGCAGGACCCGTCGCAGCAGAAGAGTCCGTCCGAGGAGGACTGGCTGACCGCCGGTCCGGCGGGCACCACCGAACCGCACGGCTGGCAGCGGGTGTACGGCGCGTCGGTGCCGTTCTCCACCAGCGACGGGCCCACGAGCGTCGACGGCGACGGCCTGGCCGTCGGGTATTCGCATACGCCGCAGGGCGCGGCGCTGGCGGCCGCGCAGATCACCTACCGGCTCAATGCCCGCCCGGCCGACCGCGGCCTGTACACCCGTCAGGTGCGCGCGTCGGCGCCGCAGCTGGCGGCCTACGACAAGGCGCTCGACGCCGGCAAGCTGCCCGGGCAGCAGCCGGAGCGGATCACGCGATACCTGGTGGCGCCGGACGCGTTCCGGGTCGAGAACTACGCCGACGACATGGCCATCGTGCGGCTGGCCGCGCGCGGCCCGGTCAACGACGGCAAGCAGCTGTGGGCCGCGGTGCGGCTGGTCATGGTGTGGGAAGGGGGCGACTGGCGGCTGAAGCCGACCGAATCGACGGGTTCGCCGACCGAATACGTCGACTCGATCACGGGGTGGACGAGATGGTGAGTGTCAGAAAGGCAAGAGAAGTCATAGAGCAACAACCGGTCCGGATCGATTCACTGCCAAGCATCGAGAGGCGTACGACATGGTGAGGCGCATCGTCACGATCCTCGCGGTCGTGTTCACCGTCGTGGTCGCGACACCGACGGTGGCGTACGGACAGACCTACGGATTCGACCAGACCTGCAACGAGATACACGACGATCTCGACGGGCTCGGCGTCCCCGGCGTCTCGCTCGGCGACGCCGCGTCGGCCGCGTGCAAGGCGGGTAATGCCGCGAGCCATCCGTCCGACGCCGCGGGCGCCGTGCGCGACAAGGCATGGGACTCCACCTTCGGCAAGGTGGTCGACTCGCTGATGAACGGGCTCGGGCAGGCGCTGATCATGGCGCTGACCTTCTGGATGAAGGTGCCCAACGAGCGGATCAGCGACGGCGGGGCGCTGTTCCAGAAGATCAACGACTACACCTATCAAGCGCAGATACTCCTGCTCATCGTGTCGGTGATCCTGTCCGGGGCCAGATTGGCCGAGGCCAGACGCGGTGCCGCGCTGAACGAGGCGGGCGAATCGTTCCGGATGTTGGCGCGGGTCATATTCAGTTCCTGGATGCTGGGGGCGGTGATCGTCGCGGGCACCCAGGCCTCGGACCGGTTCGCCTCCTGGGTGATTCAGGACGCCACCGACGGCAATGCCAAGAACATCGCCGAGTTCATGGTGAAAACCGCCAAGCTGCAAGCGTTTTCACCCGGACTCGTGCTGATCATCGCGGTCGTCGGCCTGCTCGGCGCGCTCGCCCAGATCGTGCTGGCGATCGTCCGGCAGGGGTTGCTGGTCGTCGCCGCGGGGATGCTGCCGCTGGCGGCGGCGGCCTCCGGCACGAGTATGGGTAAGCAGTCCTATCCGAAGCTGCTGAGCTGGATCATCGCGTTCATGCTGTGGAAACCGGTGGCCGCGATCGTGTACATGATCGCGTTCATCGCGGTGGGCAACACCGACGAGCTGTCCTCGACCTCGCAGCTGCCGGACGCCGAGCAGGCGCAGCGCATGCTGGTCGCGATCGTGCTGCTGTGCAGCGTGGCGTTCGTGCTGCCGGCGCTGATGCGGCTGGTCGCGCCGACCGTGGCGATGATCGGCACGGGCGGTTCGGGTCTGGGCGCCACCGGCGGTGTGCTGCTGGGCGCCGCGGCGCTGGGCGCGGTCGGCACCAAGGCGGTCGGCGTACGCGGCACCGCCTCGGCGGGTGCGCCCGGGTACGTCGGCCGAGGCGGCGGTCAGCGTCCGCCCGGCGGCACCGGTCCGCGCGGCGGCGGTGGTGCGCCGCGGCCGACTCCGCCCCGCGGCGGTGGCGGTGGCCGGGGCGGACAGGGTGGTCAAGGCGGTCAGCCCGCCGCGCGTCCTGCGGCTCCGGGCGGCTCCGGCGCAGTACGATCCGCCCCGTCCAGCGCGATGAATCGCATCGCGACGGCCCGGGCCGCGAGCGGCGGCCTGAACCGGGCCGACGCCGCCATGGGTGACGTCGCCGGCGACCGCTGGGCCAACCGCTCACCCGACCTCGGCAGGAGCACCATTCCGCGATGACGACGACCGAGAGCAGCAGCAGCATCTACGAGCGCCGCTCGTACGGTCTGTGGCAGAAGCCCCGCAGCGCAGGCCTTTTCGGCTTGCGCTGGGGGGAGACCGTGCTCGGTTTCGTGGTCGTCATCACGGCGCTGCTGACGGCGCTGGTGGCGGGCCCGAAGCCGGCGTTCTTCGTGGCCGGCATCGGCGCGGTCGTGATGGTTCCACTGGTCTGGCGGACGGGGGGCCGCTCCGGATACGAGACGGGATTGATGATGTTCCATTGGTTGCGCGGCCGCAGCAAGGGCGAGCACGTGTACCGCGGCGGCCGGTTCTCCCGCGTCCCCGGCGGCGCGGCGCGGCTGCCGGGCCTGATGGCGCCGTCGAAGCTCTACGAGGGCATCGACGCCGGTGGCTACAGCTTCGGCATGATCCATCTCCCGCAGTTCGCCCAGTACACGGTGGTGCTGCGGGCCTGGCCGCAGGGGCACGAGGCGGTCGACCAGCCGGTGATCGACCGCTGGGTGTCGGCGTGGGGGACGTTCCTGGCCTCGCTCGGCCAGACCTCCGACATCATCGCCGTCGTCCCGGTCATCGACACCGTGCCCGAGACCGGAAACCGTTTGCTCACCGAGGTTTCCACCATCACCCGCTCGGAGGCGCCGGATCTGGCCCAGCAGGTGATGTTCGAGCTCGCCACCGAATTGCCGCAGGAGCGGGTGCAGTTGCTGCCCCGGGTGGCGATCACGTTCAAGGCCACCACCGCCGAGCGTCGCAAGAATCCGGCCGAGGAGGCCGTGGAGATCGGCCGCCGGCTGCCGGGTATCTGCGCGGCGATGGCGGAGGCGGGCGTGCGCGCCCAGCCGATGTCGGCCGACGAGGTGATCGGATTCATCCGGCGCAGCTACGATCCGGCCTCGCAGGCCGATCTGGAGGTCTCGGTCGGCGATCCCGGCGGCCACGGCCTGGATTGGGCGGATGCGGGCCCGATCTCGCACGAGGAACGCTGGGATCACTTCCTGCACGACGGCGGCCGCTCGGTCACCTGGGAGATGGATACCGCCCCCGAGGGCGCGGTGGACGAGCGGGTGCTGCAGCGCCTGCTGGCGCCGAATCCCGAGGTGCCGCGCAAGCGGATCGCCATCGTGTACCGCCCGCACTCGGCGGCCGACGCCGCGGAGATCGTCGACGACGACTACAAGAACGCCCTGGTCGCCCAGCAGAGCGAGCGCGGCGTCGTCTCGGCGTCGGCGACGCTGCGTGTGGGCGCCACCCAGCAGGCCCGGGAGGAGCAGGCCCGCGGTCACGGTGTGACCCGGTTCGGGGCGCTGGTGACCATCACCGAGCCCCTGCGCGGCGACCTGCCGCGCATCGAGGCGATAACCCGCGATCTGTCCACGCAGGCGCGGTTGAAGATCCGGCGGTGCTATCGCTATCAGGCGGCGGCCTTCGCGGCGTCGCTCGGATGCGGGGTCATCCTGCCGGAGCACGCGAGCATTCCGAAGGCATTGGCGGGGTGAGTGAGCGCAGCGAGCGAACCGAGGGCACAGGGCGCCTCGCGCACGACGGAGCCGAGCGCCGGCGAGGCGGAGGAGTGAGCGTTCATGGCAGGTGAGCAGGAGCCGCCGATCCGGCGGCGCGGGGAGCCACCGCGCTACCGCGAGCGGGTGGTGGATCCGGAGAATCCGGTGCCCGTGGGCCGGGGCGCGCGGCGCGGCCGCGCCGACGGCTGGGAACTCGAGGCGTACACGCCCGGCGAACCCGGTTCGGAGGACTGGCCTGCCGACTGGGACGACGTGCCGTTGCGCCCCGTGCGCCACCGCGCACCCGGGGAACCCGAGCCGAACCGTCCGACGGTCGACCGGGATCGGCGCGCCGGCGCCGACCGGGACGCCGAATCCCGTTCCGCGCGTAGCTCGTCGCGGAAATCGGCGGGCCGGTCCGGGGCGGCCGGCGGATCCCGTGGGCGTCGTGAACCGGGCCGGGCGGATGCGATCGCGCGGGCCACGGAACCGGGCGCCAGGCCGGCCGAGCGCGACCGGTCGGAGCGGGCGATCACCGAACCGGTGCTGCGGGTGGACGAATCCTCCGCCGCGCATACGCAATTGCACGGCGTGGGGCAGGCGGACTCCGCGGCCGGAGCGGCCCCGTCGGAACCGCTCGACGCGGGCCGGGGACGTACGGAGGCCCGCGGACATGCCGACGAATCCCGTGCCGCGCGCAGGCCGGCTCGTGGCCCGGACCGGGGAGAGGCCGAGGCGCGCGGAGCGTCCGGGCGCGACGGTGAATCCCGTGCCGCGCGTGCCGAATCGCGCAGCGGGGATCCGGCAGGTGGCGATGTGGCCGGGCGTGAGGGGGGAGCAGGCGCCGTCCGTGACGATTCGAACGGCGCGGTTCGCGGATCCGGCCGTGCCCCGGGGCGGGGTGACGAAACACGTGCTGCCCGTGACGAATCCGGTGGTGTGGGCCGGGCCGGCGGCCGGGTTTCCGGTCGCGGTGGCGAATCGCGAAGTGCCCGTGCGGAATCGGGCGACCCGGATCCGGGTGCCGGAGATCCGGACGGGCAGGCCGGCGAATCACGCGCGACGCGTCCGGAATCGCACGATCCCGGACGCACCGATCGGGACGCGGACGGCGCGGCCGGCCGTGCCCGGACGGGGATCGACCGGGCCACCACCCGGCATCCCGCATCGTCGCGGGCCTTGCCGGAGGGGCCGGAGACGTCCGCCGGCGAATCCGCCACCCGGGCACGGGGCGGCACCAACGGTGCGAACAACGGTTCCGGCGAGCGGGTTTCCGGCCGCACCCGGGCCGACGGCGCCGACGGTCCGGGCGCCACACCCTTCTCCGGAACCGCCCCCGGCATCGGCGCGGCGCAGCGCACCTCCCGCGACGCACCTCCCGCGCGGACGCCTTCGGGCGCTTCGCGATCGCGCACCGACGGTGCTGCCCGGCAGAGCGCGGAAGGTGCTGCCCGGCAGAGCACGGACGGTGCTGCCCGGCAGAGCACGGACGGTGCTGCGCGGCAGAGCACGGAAGGTGCTGCCCGGCAGAGCACGGAAGGTGCTGCCCGGCAGAGCGCGGAAGGTGCTGCCCGGCAGAGTACGGACGGTGCTGCGCGGCGGAGTACGGAAGGTGCTGCCCGGCAGAGTACGGAAGGTGCTGCGCGGCGGAGTACGGAAGGTGCCTTCCGGCAGAGCACGGACGATGCCGTCCGGCAGCGTACGGCCGGCGCCGTTCCGCCGGATCTCCCCGCGCGGATCGAGATCCCGGCCGACCACTTCACTTCCGGCGCCACGCAATCCGGCCGGCGCCGCCGTCGGCCGGACGAGCCGTCCGGCCGGGAGCACGTGCGCGGATCCGGCCGCGCGCGTGCCGACGCCGAGCGATCGGGGGCGAACCGGCCGCGCGCCAACGGTTCCCGCCCCGATCGGCCGGTTCGCGATTCCGGATCCGAGGTTCCCATGCATGCTCCCGCCCCCCAGCGTTCCGGCGGTCCCCGCCCCGACCGTCCCGACCGCACCGACCCGAAGCCCGGCCGTTCCCGCACACCGGCCCGGAAATCCGCGCCGGGCAGGCAGAAGACCCAGGGCCCGCCGCTGCTCGACGATACGGCGCGGGCCCGCTACGAGGCCATCGCGCGCGAGCGCAACGGATTGCGCGCGGCCTGGGCGGCCTTCCGCATCCGCACCGACGACCTGCGCCGCGCCAACGCCGCGGCGCGGCGCGAGGCGATCTCCGAGGACGGATCCGACCGCGAGACCGCACCGCTCACCGACCGCGGCTATTCCGGGCCGGGCGGCGGGCGGATGAGCGTGGTCGGCCGCCCCGTGGAGTACCGTGCCACCACGGCGCAGGTGGCGGGCCTGTGGCCGTGGTCCGTCGGCGCCGGCGCGCCGCTGATCGGCACCCCGCTCGGCTCCCATCTGCATACCGGCGCGCCGGTCTGCTTCGACCCGATGAACTGGTTCATGCGCGGCAGCTTCATCACCGCACCGAGCCTGTTCGTGCTGGGCCTCAACGGTTTCGGCAAGTCCTCGCTGGTGCGCCGGATCGTGCTCGGCGGCGTCGCGCAGGGCATCACGCCGCTGATCCTGGCCGACGTGAAACCCGACTACCGCAAGATGGTGGAGATGGTCGGCGGCCAGGTCATCGACCTCGGCTACGGCCACGGCGTGCTGAATCCGCTGGCCGGTGGCGTGCTGGGCCAGATCGTGCCGCGGCTGGAAGAGATGCCGGCGCTGCAACTGCAAGTGACACAGGAACTCCGGGCCCGGCAGGTCACCCTGATCGCCGGACTGGTCGAGCTGGTGCGCGGCGCCCGGGTGCGCGACTACGAGGAGACGCTGATCTCCACCGCGCTGCGGATCCTGTACCGCGAGGGCAGCGGCTTCACCCCGGACAGCCCGCCGATCATGGAGGATCTGGCCGATGTGATCAGCAACGGCGGTCACGAGCTGATGCTCGACGCCGGCGCCGAGAACGCGGACGAGTACCACGAGGCCACCAAGGGCCTGCGCCGGTCGCTGCGCGCGCTCACCCAGGGCCCCTTCGGCGCGGTGTTCAACGGCCAGACCAGCACGCCGATCGATACGTCGGCGGTGGCGGTCTGCATCGACGTGTCGCATATTCCCAACGGCGACAAGAAACTCAAGGCCGCCGTCATGCTGGCCTGCTGGGCCGATGGTTTCGCCTCGGTCGAGGCGGCGCACGTGATGGCCGACGCCAAGCTCGGACCGCAGCGCTACTTCCAGGTCGTGATGGACGAGCTGTGGCAGGTGCTCGGTCTCGGTGACTTCATGGTCGACCGCGTCGACGAACTGACCCGCCTGCAGCGCACCATCGCCACCGCGCTGATCATGATCAGCCACACCATCAAGGACCTGCAGTCGCTCGGTTCCGAGGCCGCCATCGCGAAGGCGCTGGGCTTCCTGGAACGCGCGCGCGCCAAGATCTTCGGTGCGCTGCCGCCCGAGGAGATCAAACGCCTGGATTCGACGGTCCCGTTCACCTCCGCCGAGGAGGATATGGTGACGGGATGGTCGGCGCCGCAGGCGTTGACGGGCGAGGCGCTCAAGCCCGGCCAGTCCCGGCCGCCGGCGCCGGGCACCGGCAAGTTCCTGCTCAAGATCGGTGAGGACCGCCGTCCCGGCATTCCGTTCCACATGGAGTTCACGGCCTCGGAGCGGGACAGCGGCATTCACGAAACCAACCAGCGCTTCAGCGAGTTCACCGAGTCCACCGCACGGTCGGGGGACGAGGGGAGTGCCGCGTGAGGCGGGGTGCGACCGCGCGGGGGCGGGTGCGCACGTTCGCCGGTGTGCGCCGGACCGGACTCGAACCGAGTCGGCAACGGTTTGTGCCGCACCAGAATTCGCACAGTCGGCTGCCCAGCATCGGGAGGTTATCGGGATGATGCCGCACAGGTCCTATCGAAGAGTGTCGCCGGAGGTGCGTCAGGCCGCGGTCGAGCAGGTGACCGCCCTGACCGGGAGGTTACGCAGCGAGTCCGAGGCGTGCCGGGTGGTGGCCGAGCAGATCGGCGTGCACACCAACTCGGTGCGCAACTGGGTCCGCGCCGCGGAGGGCCCGGGCCTGGACCGGATGGACGCCACCGCGCTGCGCCGCAAGGTCGCCCTGCTGCAACAGCAGCTGGCCGCCGCCGCCGAGATGAACCGCACCCTCGTGGAAACCCTCAACGAAACCAAACGCATCACATGATCCGACGCACCCGTCCCGCGGCCTCTCCCACCGCACCCCGTGCTCGTTCCCGCACCCCCTCCGGACCGCCGGCCGGGATGCGTGCGCATGCGCGGAGTGCGGGAATGGTTGCCGCACAGGGGGAGTTCGGGCCGCGCACCCCTGACGGCGCCCGCGCCGCATCCACGGTTGTCACCGGTTCCGTTGTCCTGCCCGAGGTTTCGCCCACGGCACGTCCAGGTCCCCGATCGGTGCCGGAAGCCGGTGGGTCACAGGAGATCCGGCCCTCGGCGGAGCGGCGCTCCGATGCCGGGCCCGCCTGCTTCTCGTTCCGTGCCCGCGCTCTCGTCGGCATCGCCGACGCGGCCCGTGCGGAGGTGCGGGGGACCGTCGTGCACCGGGCCGCCGGATTCGAGTGGCAACCCGCCGGCCGAATGCCCGCTCGGCCCACAGCCCGTACCCCCCTCCCGCTCAGGGTGCGGCGCCGGACGGCCGCATGCGCTCGGGGCGTGTTCGGTGCCGTGGTGGTGCGGTGAACGCGAAGACGCTGACATGGGTGGTCCTGGGCAGCGTGATCGGGTTGGTCACGCTGGTGCTGGTCGTGGTGGTGCCGGCGTCGGAGGACGAATGCGATACCACGACCGTGCCGTCCTCGGCCGCCCCGCCGCTGGGGGGATATCCGCCCGGTGACCCGCGAGCCGCGGGGGCGTCGGGGTCGGGTGCGCCGTCGAGTTCGGCAGTGTCCGGTACGGCGGCATTCGGCTCGGTGACGGCGAGTTCCTCCGCCGACCGCGGTACCGCGAACGAGCCTGCGGCCGCGACGCACTCGGCCGTGACCGGCACCGCGTCGCTGGCGGCCGGTAACGCCCCGATCCGGCGGACCTGGCCGCTGCCCGGCGGAGCGTTCCAGATTTCGGACACCTTCGGCGCGCGCGGCGGCGCCCACCTCGGCGTCGACCTGGCCGCGGCCGAGAACACGCCGATCTTCTCCGTCGCCGACGGCGTGGTCGTGGCGGCGGGCCCGGCGTCCGGCTTCGGCAACTGGATCGTGGTCGACTCGATCGACGTCAACGGCCGCCCGTTCTCGGCGGTGTACGGCCACGAATGGGAGAGCGGGGTGAAGGTGCGCGTCGGCCAGACCGTGCGGGCCGGCCAGGAGATCGGCGCGGTCGGTTCGGCGGGCGAATCCTCCGGCCCGCACCTGCATTTCGAGATCGTGCCCGGCGGCCGCTTCACGGGCGGCCGCCAGATCGACCCGCTGCCCTGGCTGGACGGCGCGCCCACGCCGAGCGGCGGTGGCGCATGGCCCTATTCGGCCGATCCGCGGTGTCTGCGCGGCTTCGGCACCGCCGGCGGCGCACTCGCCGACGGCAAGGTGCCGCCGGAACTCGAAATCTGGTACCGCCGTGCGGGTTCGCTGTGCCCGGAGATCACTCCGTCGATCCTGGCCGCGCAGGGGCGGCAGGAATCCGGATTCCGGCGTGGCCTCACCTCGCCGGCCGGCGCCCAGGGCCTGGCGCAGTTCCTGCCCTCCACCGCGCGCGCGACCAACCCCGACGACGGTCAGCCCTATCTGCTCGACGCCGACAGCAGCGGCGCGGCCAGCCTGTGGGACGACGGCGACTCGATCATGGCGCAGGGCCGCTATATGTGCTCGATCGCGCACCAGGTCGAGCGGTGGATCGGCGAGGGCAAGGTGAACGGCGACGTCATCCAGCTCACCCTGGCGGCCTACAACGCGGGCGAGGGCGCGGTGCTCGCGTCCGGCGGCATGCCCAACCAGGTGCCCGGGCACTTCTCCGAAACCCGGCCGTACGTGGCGAACATCCTCGCGATGGAGGCCCAGTTCCGTTCCCCGGGTTCGATGGGCCGGTTCCAGCCCGACGGCCGGTCCGGAAGCGGTGTTGTCCAGGCGGCCGAGCAGTGGCTCGGCACCCCGTACGTATGGGGCGGCGGCGGGCCGTCCGGTCCGACGGGCGGCGGCCTGGACGGCCCGGGCCTCACCTCCGCGGCCGTCTTCGCGGCGTCGTCGGGTCAGGTGACCCTGCCGCAGACCGCCGAACAGCAGTGGGAGATGGGCGCGGAGGTGTCGATGAACAAGGCGCAACCGGGTGACCTGGTGTTTTCCGATTTCGGCCCGCGCGGTCCGGCGGATGTCGGCATCTACGCCGGCAACGGCACGATGATCCGATCGACCAATCCGTCCGGTGTGCGCGAGGTCCCGATCCCCGGCGACGGCCGGCTGCGGAGGGTGCTGTGACCGCGACACGAAACGGACACGCCGAGACCGGATCCGGTCGGGTGCGGCCGCTGCCGCGCCCGGGCCGGATAACCTGGATGAATACGGTGAAACAGGCGAATCTGGTGGTGGTGCTGGTGGTGGGAGTCGGGGTGCTCACCTCCGCGTGCGGCGGCGACGGCTCGGACGGCGCCGTGCGGTCGCCCACGCCCACCCCCCGCCGGCTGGAGGCGGTCCCGGCGCCCGATCCGACCACCCCCGACGGTGTGGCGGTGGCCGCGGTCAAGGAGATCTACACCTGGTACCCGGTGACCGAGGCCCAGGGAGGTTCGCTGGCCCGGGCGCGGAAGTGGCTGGGCCCGAGCCTGATCCGTACCCTGGATACACCGGCCGGTGCCGCCGAGACCCCGAAACCGACGCTGCGGTGGGCCGATTGGGGCAAAGCGGGCGCGCGTGTGGAAGCGTTCACCTTCGCCTCGGGGGAGAAGGCCCCCAGCGCGGGCGATCCGGACCACGAGCAGTACAAGATCGGAATCGAGCAGACCGCGGTCTACCCGGACGGCCGGCGGGAGCCGCTGGCACCGGCGACGGTCATCGCCACCGTCGTGCGCACCCCCGACGGCTGGCGGCTCGACGGATTCCGTTGAGCGACACCACCCTATACGGTCACCCCAGGAGGCGGAGATGGCGAAGAAGGTAAAGGATCCGGCCGATCCGGGGCCGGATCTCACCCTGTACATGATCTACATCGGCTTCGCGGTACTCGGAACCGTGTGGCTCGCACTGCATCTCGGCAACCAACTGTCGGTGACCAAGCAGGACATCCCGATCAATCCGATCGCGATCGTCGCGGGCCTGGCGCGGGGCAAGTTCGAGTGGCCGCGCGCCGCGACGGTGATCCTGATCCTGGTGGTACTCGCCGTGATCGCGGTGGTCGTGGTGCGGCGCCGGATGAAGCAGAACAAGAGCAAGGGCAAGCTCCCGGTCGACGACAAGGCCCAGTACATGGGCAGCGGCGGCGCCATCGCCTCGCTCACCGAATCCGGTGTGCGGGCCAAGGCGGAGCAGCTCGGGGTGCGCCTGGGCTACGACGACGCGCCCGGTGTGCCGATCGGCATCTCGGTGTCCGACGGCATCCCGCTGTACGGCTCCTACGAGGATCTGCACCTGGACATCTGGGGGCCGCGTCAGGGCAAGACGACGTCCCGGGTGATCCCGGCGATCCTGAGCGCGGTCGGGCCGGTGCTGGCCACGTCGAACAAGCGCGACGTGGTCGACGCGACGCGAGATGTGCGGGAGACCAAGGGCTCGCGGACCTTCGTCTTCGATCCGCAGGGCGTCGCGGGCGAGGAGCCGAGATGGTTCTGGGATCCGCTGCGGTGGGTGGACGCGCCCCGCGAGGGTTGTGAGATGCGTGCGTCCCGGCTGGCCGGGCACTTCGCCGACGGTGACGACGGCGCCGACAACACCCGCGACACGTACTTCGACCCCGAGGCCGAGGATCTGCTGGCGGGGCTCTTTCTGGCGGCCTCCGCGGCCAACTACCCGATCACCCAGGTCTGGGAATGGGTCACGAACCCGAACAACGGTGAACCGGTGGAGATCCTGCGCAACAGCGCGAGTTACTACGGAATCGCAGGCCTGAACTTCTCGGCCTCGGGTCTGGCGCAGCAGTACAACTCCGAACCACGGACCAAGAGCGGCATCTTCGGGACCGCCAAGAAGATGATCCGCTGCCTGAAGCTGTCGAATGTCCATCAGTGGGTCACCAGCGGCAACGAATCCCGCTACCAATTCGACGAATTGGAGTTCCTGGAGGGTAACTGGACCCTGTACTGCCTGTCGCTGGAGGGGCGCGGCTCGGCGGGACCGTTGGTGAGCGCGCTCACCGAGGCCGTCATCGATCGTGCGATGTGGAAGGCCGCGCACTCGCGCGGCGGCCGGCTGCCCATTCCGCTGCTGGCCGTCCTGGACGAGGCGGCCAACATCGTGCGCTGGAAGGACCTGCCCAAGCAGTACAGCCACTTCGGCTCGCGCGGCATCGTCGTCATGACGGTGCTGCAGTCGTGGGCGCAGGGTGTGCGCTGCTGGGGTGAGGCCGGAATGGAGGCGCTGTGGGCCGCGGCCAATATCAAGGTGATCGGCAGTGGCATCGACGACATCAAGTTCCTGACCGCTCGCTCGGAGGCGATCGGCGACTACGACGCGATCTCGGCGTCGGTCTCGGAATCCAAGGGTGGCAAGAGCTATTCGAAGTCGCTGGGATCGTCGCGCACGCTCAACGTGAATGCCCTGGTGACCTTGCCGCACGGCCGCGCCGTCGTGTTCTCGTCGGGTTCCCCGGCGACGCTGGTACGCACCGTGCCCTGGTGGGAGGGTCCGCAAGCCGACGAGGTGAAGCGGTCGATCGAGCACCACGACCCGCAGCGCACGCAGACCACGATCGATGATCTCGTCGAGTCCCGGAGTACGCCCGACAACCCGCCGCCGCCCACCTACGGACAGCCCCAGGAGGTCAAGCCGCTGTGAGTGAACAGGAACAGAAAAAGGGCCCGATCTACGCGAACGTGGCCGAGTTCGTGGAGAACTACCTGAGCCTCGTCTACCGGCGGCAGGTCACCGACCTCACCGACACCGTGTGGTGCCCGGAGTGGTACCAGCATGCGGAGGCCGTGGTGCGGCTGGATGCGCTGTGGCGGGCGTGGGAGTATCTGCGCCAGGACACGACGACGGGGATGAGCATCTGGTTCCTGGAGCACGCCGACCCCCACATGACCAAGTTGTTCGATCCGCGCGGGCCGTTCAAATACTGCAGCGTCCGAAACGGCCACCGGGACATGCTCAGTCCGCTACCTCTGAAGGCGCCACAGCAGGGCATGTTCGACAATCCGACCGTCAATCCGGCCGCGGGGCACCTCAGCTCCTGAGTCCCGCCCGCCCCGTCGTCCCGGCCGAAATATGCCGGCATGACGGGGCGGAGGCATGTCGACATCAGAGGGCGAGACATCACCGGCGGAATGTCCGGGCCTACCGGTAATGAACCGGAGGCGGTGCCGGTATGGCGGGGTACAGGGAGAACGGCGGGTGCGGGCACCCGCCGACTCGGCTCACTGCCGCACGCGCTCGCGACCGCGCTCTTCGAGTTCTCGCGCGCGGCTGGCTCGCAGGGCCTCGCCGGGCTTGGTGCCGACCGCGGCCTGCGGCGGATGCGCCTGGCTGACTTCGAGGAGCATGCGCACCGCCGTCAGCTCCGGGGCGACCCCGACGCGGCTGAGATGGGCGGCCAGCGCCTGCCGGCGCTCGATCGAGTCGTAGCGCTCCACCTCGCGGACCTTGGCGCGTGCCGTGGATTCCGCGGTACGACGTGCGGTGGAGGCGGTGGAGGTCGCGGCGGCCGGCGTCGCGAAGCGGTCCCGCTCCAGGGAGACGCCCTTCTCCAGTACGGGCTTGTGCAACATGCGGGCCAGCTCGAGGTTGCGCGGATCCTTGGCCTTCGCCTCGCGGGCGTCGCGGAGCATCCGCTCGCGCGCCTGTTTGGCTCGCTCCTGGGTCATCTTGACGCGCGCCTCGGCCTCACGCTGGCCACGCTCTCGAGTGCGCAGCGCGACCAAGGTCGCGATCTGCAACATCTGCCTCATCAATGCCGCTGTCTCGCGGCCGATGTCGTCGAGTTCCTCGGCCATGCCTGCTCCCCGATGCTGCGGTGATCACTATGGATGATTGTGGTGCTTCGTCCTGGGCACTGCCACCCGAACGGTGATTCGGATGCCGGTGCCCCCGCCTGCACAAGACACCGGGAGTACGATCCGGCGGTCGTCTTGCCCGGTGGGGCCTACTACGCCGTTTCGTACTCCGTTCTTCGAGATTACCAGCGCGAACGCAGGGCAGCCTTACCGGTGCCGTGCCGGAAAAGCATATATCGCACAATTCCGACACCGAGCTCGAATCGCCGGATGTTCTCCGATCTCAGAATGCGCCGACCGGGCCTCCTGTGTCAGCACGACAGGCCCAGCGGCCGCGGAATACCCGTGAGGGGGCTTGGCAGGCGCCCTCCGCCGGCGCGTGGCGGCGGGCCCGGCTCCTGCGTCCGGCGCCGGGCCCGCCACCGGCGCGCATCCCGAAGTCGCGGTGGCGGAAGGTGTTTCGGTCAGGCCATCTTCACCGAGTCGAAGGTGACCGGCAGGTTCGGCTTGCCCCCGCCGGGCTTCGGATTCATCGAGCCGTCGTCGCCCGCCGCCGCGATCTTGTCGAGGGTCTGCAGCCCGGCCTCGTCCACGGTGCCGAAGATGGTGTAGTTCGGCGCTAGCTCGGAATCGCCGTAGAGCAGGAAGAACTGGCTGCCGTTGCTCCCGGGCTGACCGGTGTTGGCCATGGCGACCACGCCGCGCTTGTACTGCACCGGCTCCGGGTTGGCCTGCAGCTGCTGGGGGTCGTACTGGTCGGTGGGATATTCGTTGTCGAAGCCGTAGCCCGGGCCGCCGTCGCCCTTGCCGGTCGGATCGCCGCACTGCAACATCTTCAGGCCCTGCGTGCTGAGCCGGTGGCACGGCGTGCCGGTGTAGTAGTCCTGGTTCACCAGGTTCACGAAACTGTTGACCGTGCACGGCGAGGCGCCGGCGTCGAGCTGGATGCCGATCGGGCCCTGGCTGGACTGGATGGCGACGGTGTGCGCCCCGGTCGTGGAGACGTCGGCCTCGGTGGGCTTCTGGACCGGCTTGGCCGCCTGGCCGTTGTCCCGGTACGAGCAGCTGACGGTCGCCGGCTCGGCCTTCGGCTCCGGCGGCGGTCCGGCCTTCGGGGTCTCCGACTGCGAGGTGTCCGGGCCGGCGGCCGCGGCGTCCTGGTCGTCGCCGCGGGTCAAGTAGTAGACACCGGCCGCGGCCGCGGCGATGACGACGACACCGAACACGGATCCGGCGATGGTGAGTCGCTTGCGCTTGCGGGCCCGCTCGGCCTGTCGGGCCAGTCGTCGATCCAGCTTGCGTTTGGCCGCCTCTCGCCGCTGTTCGTTGCTCGGCACTACCAGTTCCTCCCGCGTGTTGGTCTGCTTCCGGCCTAAGAGTGTGCCATTACTCCCTGAGACGAGGCTGTAAGTAGTTGGACTATTGGGTGTCGAGTGCGCGAGACTGGACGATCGTGACCAAGACCAGCAGCTTCGCCGCCCCGAAGGGTTTCCCGGACTACCTGCCGCCCGACTCCGCGCAGTTCGTCGCCGTGCGCGACGCACTCGTCCGGGCCGCCCGGCTGGCCGGTTACGGGCATGCGGAGCTGCCGATCTTCGAGGAGACGGGGCTGTTCGCGCGCGGCGTCGGCGAGTCCACCGACGTGGTCAGCAAGGAGATGTGGACCTTCCCCGACCGCAAGGACCGCAGCATGACGCTGCGCCCCGAGGGCACGGCCTCGGTGATGCGCGCGGTGATCGAGCACGGGCTCGACCGCGGCGCCCTGCCGGTCAAGCTCTGCTACGCGGGCCCGTTCTTCCGCTACGAGAACGTGCAGGCCGGCCGCTACCGGCAGCTGCAACAGGTCGGCGTGGAGGCCATCGGGGTGGACGATCCGGCGCTGGACGCGGAGGTGATCGCCGTCGCCGACGCCGGTTTCCGCTCGCTCGGCCTGGCGGGATTCCGGCTGGAGATCACCTCGCTGGGCGACGACACCTGCCGCCCGCAGTACCGGGAACTGTTGCAGCAGTTCCTGTCCCGGCTGCCGCTGGACGAGGAGACGCGGCGGCGCGCGCAGATCAATCCGCTGCGGGTGCTCGACGACAAGCGGCCGGAGGTCCGGGAGCTGACCGCCGAGGCCCCGCTGATGGTCGACCACCTGTCCGATTCGGCGAAGGAACACTTCGAACAGGTGCTCGGGAATCTGGACGGGCTCGGCGTGCCGTACGTCCTGAATCCGCGGATGGTGCGCGGGCTGGACTACTACACCAAGACCACGTTCGAGTTCGTGCACGACGGGCTGGGCGCGCAGTCGGGCATCGGCGGCGGCGGCCGCTACGACGGGCTGATGGCGGAACTGGGCGGACAACCGCTGTCGGGCATCGGTTTCGGCCTGGGCGTGGACCGGGCCATCCTGGCGCTCGCGGCGGAGGGCCGCACGGCGGCCGATCCGGCCCAGGTCGACGTGTTCGGGGTGCCGCTGGGCGAGGCGGCCAAGAGCCGGCTGGTGGTGCTGGCCGGTCGGCTGCGCGCGGCCGGCGTCCGGGTCGACCTCGCCTACGGCGGGCGCGGCGTGAAGGGCGCGATGAAGGCCGCCGACCGGTCGGGCGCGAAATTCGCCCTGGTACTGGGCGACCGCGACCTGGCCGCCGGCGAGATCGGCCTGAAGGATCTGGCCACCGGTGACCAGCGGCAGATCCCGCTCGACGACGCGGTCGCCGCGGTCGCCGCCGCCCTGGCCGGCGATCGGTAGTACGGTCACCGGAACGGCTCGCCCGGCCCGCCGTGATGCGGCGGCGGGGCGGGGCGTTCGCCGAATGACGGACGAATGTGAACGCGTGACTGAACACTCGAATCCCGAACGGCCGCAACGGGTCGGCCTGGATCTGATCGCCCCCGAACTGTACGCGCCGATGCTGCGGCGGCTGACGGTGATCGCCTGTGTGGTCGGCGTGGTCGTCGCGGTGCTGCTGGTGCTGCTGGTGAGCTGGCCGGTGGCGGTGCTGGCCGGGGTGATGCTCGGCGCGCCGACCGCGCTCTACGCGATAGCGGTCCAGCGGCGGCGAATATGGTTGTCCGGCAGCATGATCGAGGCGCGGACGCTGTTCGGTGCGCGCCGGCTGGACATCTCGGAGGCGGGCGGGGCGGAGCTCGCGGTCTTTCCGGGCCGGCTGAGCCGCATCGTGCTGCGGGTGACCGCGGGGCCGTCCGTGCAGGTGGTTCCGCTGGCCATGTACACCGATGCGGGCAGCGGCCGCGAACTGCACATCCTGGGCCTGCGGACGCTGGCGGATGCCCTGGCTTCCAGCAATCTGGCTGCGGCCCTGGCGATTTCGGATCTGCTGGTCGGCCAGCTGCGCGCCGAGGCGCGCGACGCCGTGCTCGACGAGCGCCCGCTGTATCGCGCGGTGCAACTGGTGCGCGCCAAGGACGCGGTGCAGCCGGTCGTGCTGAGCGACCGGGAGATCGCCACCCTGGAGTGAACGACGGTGCGGTTGCGGCCATTTCGTCCCCACGGTGCCGCATGCGGCCTTCGCTCCAGGCGGGTTCGGTGCGGGGCGTCCGAGGGGGCGGCCCCGCGGTTGTCGCCGACTCGCACGGGCGTGCGGTGAATGTCTCGCGCGGGCGTGCGGTGAATGTCTCGCACGGGAGTGCGGTGGATGTCCGGCCTCGCCGGTGCGCCGGGTGGCGCACTGCCAGGTGTCTGTCTACTTGCTCACGCCTCGGGGTTTCGCGCGGTGCGTCTCATTAGGGTTGGCGGGGAAGCCGTCGATCCGGAGGAGTTGTCGTGAGCCCGACCGCCCGCACGCCCGTGACCGTCACCGTGACCGGCGGCGCCGGTCAGATCGCCTACGGTTTGCTGTTCCGGATCGCCTCCGGGGCGATGCTCGGGCCACAGACGCCGGTCCGGCTGCGGCTGCTCGAGGTGCCCGCGGCGGTCGGCGCCCTGGAGGGCGTGGCGATGGAGCTCGAGGACGGCGCGTTCCCGCTGCTCCGATCGGTCGACATCAGCGACGACCCGTGGGTCGGGTTCGACGGTGCCGGTGTGGCGCTTTTGGTGGGCGCGCGGCCGCGCACCGCCGGAATGGAGCGCGGGGATCTGCTCGCCGCCAACGGCCCGATCTTCACCGAACAGGGCGCGGCCCTCAACGCCAGCGCCGCCGACGACGTGAAGGTGCTGGTCGTCGGCAATCCGGCCAATACCAACGCCTTCATCGCGATGAGCAATGCGCCCGACGTGCCGGTCGAACGGTTCACCGCGCTGACCCGGCTCGACCACAACCGCGCCGTCGCGCAGCTGGCGAAGAAGACCGGCGCGCCGGCCGCCCGCATCCGCCGGATGAGCGTGTGGGGCAACCACTCGGCCACCCAGTACCCCGATCTCACCCATGCCCTCGTCGAGGATCGCCTCGCCGTCGACGTGGTCGACGACATCGCCTGGGTCCGTGACGATTTCATTCCGACCGTGCAGCAGCGTGGCACCGCCATCATCCAGGCCCGCGGCGCGTCGTCGGCGGCCAGTGCGGCGAGCGCGGCCCTCGACCACATCCACGACTGGGTGCTGGGCACCCCGGCCGGCGACTGGGTGTCGATGGCGGTGCCGTCGGACGGCTCCTACGGCGTTCCCGAGGGCCTGATCAGCTCGTTCCCCGTCACCTGCGCCGACGGCGGCTACACCGTCGTCCCCGATCTGCCGATCGGCGAATTCTCCCGTGAGCGCATCGATCTCAGCGTGGCCGAGCTGGTGTCCGAGCGGGACGCGGTCATCGATCTCGGCTTCGCCAAGAAGCGCTGACCGGCCCGGCCCCGGCTACGCCCGCGCTATTCGCACTTGGCGATGACGGATTCCGCGTAGCGTTCCAGATGGGCGATCTTGGTGTCGAGGGGCTCGGTATCCGGACCGGGGGTGTAGGGGTACCGGAATCCGACGATGACATCGGTGACGCCTTTGTCCTCCAGCCGCTTGATGCCGTCGGTGGTGTAGGCGTCCATCGAGGCCACATGGATCTCGAACGGCCCGGAACGGTCGCTCTGCGAACGCAATTCGGTGAGCCGGTTCAGCATGCGGTCCAGTTCCCCGGGATCGCCGCCGGCGTGCATCCAGCCGTCGCACAGCCGCACCGCGCGGCGCAGCGCGGCATCGCTGTGCCCGCCCACCAGGATCGGCAGCGGCTCCGTCGGCGCCGGGGTGATCTTGATCTTCTGGATGTCGTAGAACTCGCCGTGGTACTCGAAGTATTCGCCGGTGCACAGCCCGCGCACCACCTCGATGCATTCGTCCATGCGCTTGCCGCGCCGCTCGAACGGCACCCCCATGATGTCGAAATCCTCCGGCCACGGGCTGATTCCGACGCCGAGCGCGAACCTGTTGCCGCTGAGCGCCGCCACCGAGGCGGCCTGCTTGGCGACCAGCACCGGCGGCCGGATCGGCAGCTTGATCACGAACGGGTTGAACCGCAGCCGGGTGGTCGCGGCGGCCAGCGCCGCGGCGAGTACGAAGGTCTCGATGAACGGCTTGCCGTCCAGGAATTCGCGCGACCCGTCCGGGGTGTAGGGGTATGTCGAATCCGATTCGGCGGGATACGCGATGCTGTCGGCGATCGTCATGCCGTCGAATCCGGCGGCCTCCGCGGCCTGCGCCAGCGGTATGTAGTGCGCGGGATCGGTCATCGCCTCCGCATAGGTGAAGCGCATCGAGGCATCCTCTCGGCTCGCTGATCGGTGCCCGGCCGCACGGGTCGGCCGCTCACCGCGCCGCCCTCGGCCGGGCGACAGAACTAGAACAAATTCCAATTGACGTCGAGATCCTAGCCCGGACCGATCGGAGCTGTCACGAAATCGCCCGACGTGTCGCTCTGACCGGCGGTTCCGGCGGGTATTCGAGGGCTCCGGCGTGTAGGAACAGATACCTGAGCAGCGTGCTGGAGGGCGGGATTATGAAACGTGTTCTATGTCGAGTGAGGATGCTGGGCGAACAGTCGATTCACGCCGGGCCGGGTGCGTCTCCGTACACGACCAACCAGATCGCCCGCCCCAGGGTGGTGGCCAGTGCGTGGTCTCCGATGCCGGTATCGGCGGAGAACGCGGTGGTGATGGCGCGCTCCACCATCGAGGTCAGCACCAGCGCCGTGGCGGCGGGGTCGACGTCGGCGCTGATCCGGCCGGCCTCGCGGTCGGCCTCCAGGCGGGCGCGCACCATCGCGGTGAACGTCGCCACGCGGGTGCGCCAGTAGGCGCCGACATCGCGGTCGTAGGCGGCCACCTCGTTCAGCGCCAGCAGCAGGTAGCGGTGCCGGCGGAAACCGGCGATCATGGCGCCGATGGCCCGCACGACGCCGGCCTGGCGGTCGGTGTGCTCGGCGCTCCACCAGCTCTCGGCCGCCTGGAACAGGTCGGTGGCGGCCAGATCGGCCATCCGGATCAGCAACTGGCTCTTGTCCGGGAAGTAGCGGTAGAACGTCGATCGGGCGGAGCTCGAGGCCGCGGCGATCCGCTGCACGGCGATCTCGGTGTACGGGGTGCCGTCGGCGAGGAGATCCTCCACGGCGGCGAGCACACGCTGTTCGAACTCGGCACGGCGGTCATCGGTGGGCTTGCGCGCGTGTTTCGGAACGCGGGTCAGTGACGGCAACGCTCGGCCTCCGACACTGCCCGGGTCGACCGGCCCGGTATACCTCCGCTCGCGCATGTCATGAGGCCATTGTGCCCGCCGTTCGCGGGGAACTCGCGGCGGCGGGGGGCCGCCTTGCTGTCTCGGACAATGTCGGCGCGGTCGTTGACTTTCGCCGCCGGCGGCCGCACCATCGAATCGGACAAACTGTCCGAGACTTGATGACCGAGGCGGTATGTATGGGCGACTCCCCTGCCTCGGCGGTCGAGCGGGCCGATGTGGTCGTGGTCGGCGCCCGCTGTGCGGGTACCGCGACGGCCGCCGCCCTGGCCCGGGCCGGGCGGCGGGTGATCGTGCTGGACAGCGCCCATTTCCCGTCCGACACCCTGTCCACGCACCTGCTCTGGCCGGCCGGGGTCGCCGAACTCCGGCGGCTCGGCGCGCTCGACGGCGTGGCGGAGCTGGGCGCGCCCCGGCTGACCCGGGCGTACGCCGGGGGAGAGGGGCACGGCATCGGATCGGCGTTTCCGGCGCTCGACGGGATCGACTACGCGATGTGCGTGCGCCGCACCGGGATGGACGGCGTCCTCGTCCGCACGGCGGCCGCGGCGGGCGCCGAAATCCGGGAACGGTGCCGGGTCACGAATGTCGTCTGGGACGGACGGCGCTGCGTCGGCGTGCGATATACGAACGCCGCCGGTGCCGAGGCCGAGATCGCGGCCCGGCTGGTCGTCGGTGCCGACGGGCGGCGCAGCACCATCGCCCGGCTGGTGGGGGCCGAACGCCCGTTCGCCGAGGTCCCGAGCGGGCGGGACTGCTATTTCGCCTACTGGCGCGACAGTGCCCCGGACCGGCGGCACATCGCCGCCCAGTGGCGGACCGGTGCCGATCTGGGCACCGCGTTCCCGTGCGACGACGGCTTGCTGCTGTGCCTGGTGCAGCCGCCCACCGGCCCGAGTCCCCGCCGGCCCGGTGCGGCCGAACATCGCTACACCGAGGCGATCGAGCGGATACCGGAACTGGGGGCCCGGTTGCGGGGCTGTGAGCGGGTGGGCCGGGTACGGTCGGCGACGGGACTGGCCTCGTACTTCCGCCGGTCGTCGGGCCCGGGCTGGGCGTTGCCGGGCGATGCCGGCCATTTCAAGGATCCCGTCACCGCGCAGGGCATCCGCGACGCGCTGCACTACGGACGACTGTTGGGAGAGGCGGTCGCCCCGGTGCTCGATGACGCGCGGCGGCTCGACGACGCGGTCGCCGCCTGGGACCGGCGGCGGGTGCGCGAATGCCGCGAGATCTACCACTGGACCAACCGGCTGGCGCGCGGAGAGACGATGCGCCCGTTGGAGATCGAACTCTACCGAGCGGCGACGCACGATCCGGAACTGGCCGAAATGGTCACCGGCATCTTCAGCCGCACCCGCCGCCCGGGCGAGCTCAACTCGGCCGCCCGCAGCGCGCGCTTCGCGGCGGGCGCGCTGTGGCGTGGCCGCCACCATCCCGTTCCGGTCGTCGCCGATGTGGTGCGCGAGGTGCGCGACAGCGCGGCCGAATGGCTCACCACGCACACCGCGCTGCGCTCCGACACGCTGCGGCCCGCTCCTACAGCTGATCCATCTCGTAGTCGTTGATGATCTCGTCGTGGTGGGTCTGGCCGATGACCTCGGGTGTGGTCTCGCCCAGCTGCCCGGTGAGATCGGTGTTGCCCGTGGGGCTCTGGTAGGGCTGCACGGTGCGGTCGTGCTCTTCCTCGTTGTTGCGCTGGCCGGCCGCCATGCCGGGGGCGCCCATGAAGCCGGAACCGGCCATACCGGAGGTGCCGGCCGCGCCCGGCATACCGGGGCCGAAGGGCATTCCGGGCATCGCGCCGGGCTTCCCGACGGCCGCACCGCCGGGGCCGCCGGGCGTGGCGCCCGCGCCGCCGCTGATACCGCCGAGCCCGCCGCCGGAGAGGCCGCCACCGCCGCCCGAGCCGGGATGTGCGCCGTTGCCGCCGAACGACGACGCGTGCGTCGCGATGCCCGGGTCGGTGGAGTCGCCGAGGCCCGCCGTCATCGTGTCCGAGCCGGCGCCCGAGGCCAGCCCCTGCGCCTGCTCCATGATCGGCTGGCCGATGTTCTGCGCCATCGACTGCGCGACCTCGGCCGGATTCGGGGCGCCACTGGCGCCCACCACCTGCTGCACGACGTTCGACAGCTGACCGGTGTAGCCCCCGAGCTCGCCGCGGGTGGCGTTGACGATCGTCACGGCCTGGCCCAGATGTTCGGTGGCCAGGCCGATCAGCGTGGCCTGCCCCGGCGGGGTGAGGATCACCGGCGCCAGCGCGGAAGCCTGTGCGGCAAGGGAATTGGCGACCGCGGTGAGCTGCACGTTGCCACGCTGCACCACGGCCGCGGCCTCCTCGGTGAGCTTGGAGATGTCCAGACCGCGCTGGGCGGTGTCCTCGCCGTGGGCCTGTGTCTGCTGGCCGGCGGCCTGCGCGCTGCGCGACGCCTGTCCCTGCCACAGCTCGCCGACGCTCTTCAGGGCGCCCTGGCCGACCTGCATAGCACTCTGGATCACCTGCGAGGACTGGCTCAGCAGGGTGGCCGGGTTGAGCGCGCCCATGACGCCGGTGCCGAACGAGGACAGCATGTCCAGGAAGGGCTTGAACAGCATGTCGATACCCGGCACGGCGGGCAGCGCGAGGCCGCTCATCAGGGCCGCGGCCGGATCGGCGGGCATGGCGGCTCCCGGTACACCGGCGGCATTCTGCACACCCGCGACGGCCGGCGTGGTCGCGTTCTGCGCCGCCGAGGCCGCGCCGCCGAGCCCGCCGGCGGCGTTGTTCACCGCCTGGTGCGCGCCGCCGAGCAGGCCCTGCGCATCGCCCACCACGCCCTGCGCGCCATCGATCGCGCCGTGCGCGGCGCCGAGCAAGGGAGAGGCGGGATCGTCGAATCCGGACGGTTGCGCCGCCGCGGCCTCGGGCGCACCGGAACCGCCCGGACCGGACGCGTGCGGCATGCCGGACACGGGCGACCCGTTGTCCTCGAACTCCTTGCGGGACGGCATGAATGCCGGGGCCTCGGGCTGCGGCACGTCGGCGGGTAGCTGGCCCAGCGGGATGTCCAGGATCGGGCCCTGCTGGTCGGCCGGCGCCATCGTGGGCTCGGCCGTGGGCAGCGGGGCGGCCTCGGCCGGGGCCGCCGGTGGTGGCCCGATGACGCCGCCGTCGTGGCCGGAATCGAGTGTGCGCACGGTCAGCCCCCGATCTCGTTGCCGAGGGAACCGAGCGCGCCCTGGAAGGCCGAGTCGGTGTCGTCGAACACCGCCGCGGTGCCGAATGCGGCCCGGCCCAGGTGGTCACACTTGGCCGACAGGTCGTTGATGTCCTTGCAGTGCAACACCTGTGCCGCCGCGAACATGGCGAGATAGTCTGCCCCGATGAGGCCGAACACCGGTGTCATCGCCGCGACGTGACCGACCGCGTCCATATCGCCCGCGGCCGCGATCTGGCCGGCGACCCCCTCCTGTGTCGTGGCGAATGCCCGGACCGCGTCGGTCTCGGCGGAAAGATTCTCCGTCATCGAATGTGCCCCCCAATCATCGTGATCATCAGCCTTCGTGAACGTCGTGAGCCTTCGTGAACGTCGTGCTCGTGCACCGCCGCATCGCCGGTCGGCTGACGGCGACGGCTGCGCATCAATATAGCTGACCAGCGCGACACGTTTCGACCGGACGCGACGGCCGGGACCGGGAATCCGCCGGGAATCCGAGAAAAGTAGAACGTGTTGCAATTTGAAACGGGTTCTATATCCTCGGTGCCATGAAGGTCGCAGTGACCGGCGCAGCCGGCTTCCTTGGCACGAATCTGCTCCACCGGCTGGTGGCGGGGGGTCACGAGGTGACGGCGGTCGATCGGGTTCGGCCGGTCGGCTGGGGCGACGGGCCCGAACGCGGCACGGCCGGCCCGGGCGTGACCTGGGTGACCGGCGACGTGCTGGACCCGGAATCTCTGCGTACCGCCCTGGACGGCGCCGAGGTGGTCTACCACCTGGTCGCGGTGATCACCCTGGCGCACCGCAACGACCTGGCCTGGCGGGTGAACACCGAGGGCGTGCGCGTGGTGGCCGAGGCCGCCCGCGCGGTGGGTGTGCGCCGGATGGTGCACGCCAGCTCCATCCACGCCTTCGATCAGTACACCTGCGGCGGTCGCATCGATGAGAATTCGGCGCGGTCGGTCGATCCCGGCCTGCCGGTCTACGACCGGTCCAAGGCGCAGGGCGAGGTCGAGCTGCGGGCCGTGATCGACGCCGGGCTGGACGCGGTGATCTGCAACCCGACCGGCGTGTACGGTCCGGTCGACCATTCCGGCTCCCGGATCAACACGACGCTGCGGGACTGTGCCCGCGGCCGGGTGCCGGTGATGATCGGCGGCGGCTTCGACCTGGTCGACGTGCGCGATGTGGCCGCCGGGCTGATCCTGGCCGGCGAGCACGGGCGGACCGGCGAGAACTATCTGCTGACCGGCGCGATGGTCACGATGCTCGAGGTCAGCCGGATGGCCGCCGCGGTGAACGGTAAGCGCGGCCCGTCGTTCGCGATCCCGCCCAAGGTCATCTCGGCGGCGCTGCCGGTGCTGGAGCCGGCGGCGAGGTTGTTCGGCAGCGACCGGGTGTCCAAGGCGGCCATGGGCGCGCTGCTGTCGGCGCCGGTGGTGGACGGGTCGAAGGCCGAGGCGGAACTCGGCTACCGGCCGCGGCCGACCGAGGAGACGGTGCGCGACCTGATCGCCTTTTATCAGGGGGCGGCGCTGCGCCCGGAGGCGCCCAGCCTTGCTTGACAGTGATTAGAACAGATGTTCGACTGGAAGGGGTGCGGTGGCAGAACCAGACCCTCGACGCCGATGACGGGGCCCTCCCCGGCCTCGAGCGGGCCGGTTTCGTGCGCAGCGTGCGGACCCCGGAGTTCGACGGGGTCACGTTCCACGAGGTGCTGTGCAAGAGCGCGCTGAACCGGTTGCCGGCGGGTTCGGGGTTGCCGTTCGAGTGGACGATCAACCCGATGCGCGGCTGTTCGCACGCCTGCCGGTACTGCTTCGCCCGCGGCAGTCACGAGTACCTGGAACTGGACGCGGGCCGCGATTTCGACACCCAGATCGTGGTGAAGACCAATGTCGCCGCGGTATTGCGGCGCGAACTGCGCCGGCGGTCGTGGCGGCGCGACGGGGTGGCGCTGGGCACCAATACCGACCCGTACCAGCGGGCGGAGGGGCGCTACCGGTTGATGCCGGGCATCATCGGCGCGCTGGCCGAGTCGGGTACGCCCTTCTCCATCCTCACCAAGGGCACGCTGCTGCGCCGCGATCTGCCGCTGCTGACCGGGGCCGCCGGCGTGGTGCCGGTGAGCCTGGCGGTCTCGATCGCCATTCTGGACGAGGATCTGCACCGCGCCCTGGAGTCGGGCACGCCCTCGCCGCGGGCCCGGCTGGAGCTGGTGCGGGCGCTGACCGAGGCCGGTTTCCCGGTGCACGTCATGGTGGCGCCGGTCATCCCCTGCCTGACCGATGGCAGGGCACACCTGGACGCGTTGTTCGGCGAGATCGCGGCGGCCGGCGCGGCGAGCGCGGTCGCGTTCCCGATGCATCTGCGCGGCAGCACCCGCGGCTGGTTCCTGGACTGGCTGGGCACCCACCACCCGGCGCTGCTGCGCCGATACCGGCAACTGTACGGTCGTGGGGCGTACGTCACACCGGAGTATTCGGCGTGGCTGCGTGGTCGGGTCGAGCCGCTGCTCGCGCGACACGGACTGAACCGCGACCGATCCGCCGGCGTAACACCACGTCACGAGCCGGACAACGGTGTGCCACAGCCCGATTCGCAGCTGGCGCTGTTCGCCTGACCCGAGCTCGGCGAGTTCTGCCGAATCATGTTGGACCGCACATAACTCGGGTGTGTCCGGGGTGCGGGGGAGTAACTTGGCCAGTGGTACCTCATATCGACGAGGAAGTGATGCGGGCACATGGCTGACGAGAATGTGTCGGAGAAGATCGAGAGGGTCGTCATCCGCTTCGCCGGTGATTCCGGCGACGGTATGCAGCTGACCGGCGACCGTTTCACGCACGAGGCGGCCGCATTCGGCAACGACCTCGCCACCATGCCGAACTTCCCGGCGGAGATCCGGGCGCCGCAGGGCACCCTGCCCGGGGTGTCGTCGTTCCAGATCCAGATCGCCGACTACGACATCCTCACGGCCGGCGACCAGCCCGACGTGCTGGTGGCGATGAATCCGGCGGCGCTGAAGGCGAATCTGGAGGAGCTGGCGCGCGGCGCCACGGTGATCGTGAACACCGACGAGTTCACCAAGCGCAACCTGAGCAAGGTCGGCTACGGCGCCGACCCGCTCGACGACGAGACGCTGTCGGATTTCGTCGTGCACCGGGTGCCCATGACCTCGCTGACGATGGCCGCCACCGAGCCCACCGGCATCGGCAAGAAGGACGCCCAGCGCGCGAAGAACATGTTCGCCCTCGGCTTGCTGTCGTGGATGTACGGGCGGCCGATCGGCGGCACCGAGCAGTTCATGCGCGAGAAGTTCGCCGCCAAGCCGGATATCGCGGAGGCGAACATCCTGGCGTTCCGGGCCGGCTGGAACTACGGCGAGACCACCGAGGCCTTCGCCACCACCTACGAGGTGGCCCCGGCGGCGCTGCCGGCGGGCACCTACCGGCAGATCACCGGCAACACGGCGCTCGCCTACGGCATCGTGACGGCCGGGCAGCTGTCCGGGCTGCAGGTGTTCCTGGGCACCTATCCGATCACGCCGGCCTCCGACATCCTGCACGAGCTGAGCAAGCACAAGAACTTCGGCGTCGCGACGTTCCAGGCCGAGGACGAGATCGCCGGAATCGGTGCGGCGCTGGGTGCTTCGCTGGGCGGTTCGCTCGGCGTCACCAGTACGTCGGGCCCGGGGCTGGCGCTCAAGAGCGAGACCATCGGCCTGGCCGTGATGACGGAGCTGCCGCTGCTGATCGTCGACGTGCAGCGCGGCGGCCCCTCGACCGGCCTGCCGACCAAGACCGAGCAGGCCGATCTGCTGCAGGCGCTGTACGGGCGCAACGGCGAGTCGCCGGTCGCGGTGCTGGCGCCGCGGTCCCCGGCCGACTGCTTCGCCACCGCGGTGTCGGCGGCGCGCATCGCGCTGACCTACCGCACCCCGGTGCTGCTGCTGTCCGACGGCGCGATCGCGAACGGGTCCGAGCCCTGGGCGATTCCGGACGTCGCCGATCTGGAGCCGATCGACCCGGCCTTCGAACCCGAGGCGGCGGCCGAGGATTCGTCGTTCCAGCCCTATGCCCGCGATCCCGAGACCCTGGCGCGCCCGCTGGCGGTTCCCGGCACGGCGGGCCGCGCGCACCGCATCGGCGGGCTGGAGAAGGCCGACGGCAGCGGCAACATTTCCTACGATCCGGCCAATCACGAGCTGATGGTCCGGTTGCGGCAGGCCAAGATCGACGGCATCGCGGTGCCCGATCTCGAGGTCGACGACCCGGGCGGCCGGGCGGAACTGCTGCTGATCGGGTGGGGCAGCTCGTTCGGGCCGATCGGTGAGGCGTGCCGGCGCGCCCGCCGGCGCGGGGTGCCGGTGGCGCAGGCCCATCTGCGCTATCTGAATCCGCTGCCCGCCAACACCGGTGCGGTGCTGCGCCGCTATCACACCGTGGTCTGCCCGGAGATGAACGGTGGCCAGCTGGCCACCCTGCTGCGCGCCCGGTACCTGGTGGACGTGCAGCCCTGGACCAAGATCGCCGGGACCGCCTTCTCGGCACAGGAACTCGTCGGCGTCATCGACGCCGCGCTCGACGGCTCCATCGCGGAGATGGAGCAGGACAAGGCCTTCGCCGCGCGTGCGCGGGCCACGTACCGCACGACAGGGGGACAGGGATGACCATTGTCGAAACCTCGCTCGCCGGAACCGATCTCGGCCTGACCGGACTGTCCGGGGTGCCCGGCGCGGACGGGCCGCAGAAGGTCAAGGACTTCACCTCCGATCAGGAGGTGCGCTGGTGCCCGGGCTGTGGCGACTACGTCATCCTCGCCACCGTGCGCGGGTTCCTCGCCGAGTTGGGGCTGCGCCGCGAGAATCTGATGTTCGTCTCGGGGATCGGCTGTTCCAGCCGGTTCCCGTACTACCTGGACGCCTACGGCATCCACTCCATCCACGGCCGCGCGCCGGCCATCGCCACCGGCCTGGCCGTGACGCGGCCGGATCTGTCGGTCTGGGTGGTGACGGGCGACGGCGATGCGCTGTCCATCGGCGGCAATCACCTCATCCACGCGCTGCGCCGCAACGTGAACATGACGATCCTGCTGTTCAACAACCGGATCTACGGGCTGACCAAGGGGCAGTACTCGCCGACCTCGGAGAGCGGCAAGATCACCAAGTCGACGCCGATGGGTTCGGTGGACCACCCGTTCAACACGCTGTCGGTGGCCCTGGGCGCCGAGTCGACGTTCGCGGCCCGGGCGCTGGACTCCGACCGCGCCGGGCTCACCGAGGTGCTGCGGGCGGCCGCCGAGCACCGGGGCACCTCCTTCGTGGAGATCCTGCAGGACTGCCCGATCTTCAACGACGGCTCGTTCGACTCGCTCCGCCGCGACAACGCCGAATCGCACCTGATCCGGCTGCGGCACGGCGAGCCCGTCCGGTTCGGCGGGGAGGGCGAATTCGCGGTCGTGCGTAGCGGATTCGGGCTCGAGGTGGTGCGCACCGACGCCGTGGCCGAGTCCGAGATCGTCGTGCACGACGCCTACGCCGAGGATCCCGAGTACGCGTACGCGCTGTCGCGGCTGTCGGACCAGGACCTGTCGCACGTACCGGTCGGCATCTTCCGCAGCGTGTCCCGCCCGACCTACGACGACGGCGTCCGCGCCCAGCTGACGACGGCTCGCGAACGCATACCGGTGGGGGAGAACTCCCTGCAAGAGCTGCTGACGGGTAAGGAGACCTGGACCGTCGGCTGAGCAAATCGGGTGCGGCCTGTTGATCGCCCACGTCCCACTCGGTCCGTCGGGCGAAACGGGTGGCCGACCGGTCATTGAGCTTTCGCAAATTTGCGGCAATCCCTTGTGCGCAGCACAATGCATACAACGAATGCCATCTGTGGGCCGAGGGGTGTCCGGAGCTGGCGTTGTCTCTGTTCCCATGCCAGGAGTACAACGCCAATGCCCTTACCCACGGATGTCCTTGCCGTCGCGTCGGCAACCCTCTGCGCGGCTGCTCTGATCAAGCGCGCAGCGGACGCTCTCATCACAACGGTGGCCGCGGTTGTCGCCATCCTCGCTCGGGATCCGAAGCGCAATCATCGCGCGATGGCCGTCCTGCGGATGATGCTCGCGACTCGAAGCAGACCGTTGAACAGCGAACAGTGGCCTGCCTCGGGCGGGAACCGGACGATAGTGGGGGAATAAGCTTGCTCGGCTTGGAGCGAGCTGCCGTCAGTGGTCCGGAGCGAAGGAAGTGACGAGCTTGGCGCACAGGTCGGTGAAGCGCTGGCGGTTGGCGAGTTGTTCGGAGGTCCAGCCGTCCGTGCTGTCGGGTGCGTACAGCGCCAGGTGGACGTCCTGGTCGGGGGTGGTGCCGAGGAAGTCCAGCAGGGTGCTGCCGGCGTCGCCGTTCGGCGGGGTGCCCAGGTCGGCCGTCGCGAGCGAGCGTGCCTCGGCCAGTGCCGAATTCACCGCCTCGGCGGCCACCCTGCCGTTCACCTGCTTCGGCGGGGTGTCGGCCGGGCGCTTCGGATCGGTGGCGTCGGGGCTCTCGACGGCACGCCCGTCGGGCTGCACCTGCAGCGTCGGGCGGAGGTCGGTGCGTTCCCGCCAGCCCGCGGGAATCGTGGTGAGTGTCAAGGACACCGACGCGGGCGGTGCGGTGGCGGGTTCGGACGCGACCGGACCGGCGGCGACGGCGCCCGCGCCGAGCAGCGTGGCCGCGAGGACGACTCCGGCGGACGCACGGGCGAACCCGGTGCCGGTCGCCCGTCTCCGGAAAAGTGTTGCCGCGGAAACTCTTCGCATAGCGCGCCCTCTCCTCATCCGGCGGCCCCTCGCCGCCGCCCGTGATTGTGGACCGTACCGGTGGATTTCGTCGGCGACACGCCCGACCTGCCGCACACCGGCGTTCAGGCTCGCTGCGGGCGCGCATCCGCGGACCGTGCGGCCGTTGCCGAACCGGGAGCGCAACTCACAGCCGACCGTCGGCTGGGCGCGAGTGCGGTCGGTGCTCAGGCCGGCGGGCTGTTCAGGTCGGTGGCCGAGAAGGTGTCGCAGGAGCGGACCTGGCCGGTGCGGTACCCGGACAGGAACCACCGCTGGCGCTGTTCGGAGGAGCCGTGCGTCCAGCCCTCGGGGTTCACGCGTCCGGTCGAGGCCTTCTGGATGCGGTCGTCGCCGACGGCGGCGGCCGCGGACAGGGCGTCGCGAATATCGTTGTCGGTCAGCGTCTTGAGAAACGGCAGGGTGCTGCCGGGCGCCGGCATCTCGTCGGCGTAGTGGGCCCACAGCCCGGCGTAGCAGTCCGCCTGCAGTTCCAGCCGCACCGAGCCGGACTCCGGGCCCTTGGGGTCGCGCTGCGCCCGGGCGCTGTCGCCGAGCAGATTCTGGATGTGATGGCCGAATTCGTGGGCGACCACATACTCCTCGGCCAGCGGGCCGCCGCGCGCCCCGAATCGGTCGCGCAGTTCCTGGAAGAAGCTGGTGTCGAAGTACGCCGTGCGATCCGCCGGACAGTAGAAGGGGCCGACCTCGCTGGAGGCGCCGCCGCAGCCGGTGGACACAATGCCGGAGAACAGCCGCACCTTCGGTTCGGAGTATTCCCGGCGGGTCTGTGCCGGCAGCTCCGCGGTCCACACCGCGTCCAGGCTCTGCACGGTGGCGCGGACCCGGCAGTCGACGTAGGTGTTGGCGTCGTCCGGGGTCCGGCAGTGCGTCGGCTGATTCTGCGTGGTCTGGCCGCCGTTCGGGGCGCCGGTGAACTGGCCGAGCAGCGATCCGGGATCACCGCCGAACAGCAGCGCGAGGACGAGCACGATCAACCCGCCGGCGCCACCGCCGAGCGCGAGCTTGCCGCCCATCCCCGGGCCGCCGCCCTCCGACACCCGGTCCGGATCGATCTGAAAACCCTCGTTGAAGGTCATGATGTCGCTCTCTCACGGCTGGTCAACCGGAACGAAATCGTACCTGGTCCGGGCGCCGTTCCCGGTCCGATAGGCCCGCGCACCCGTCCGGTGCGGCGTGTCATGCGCGTGGCCCGATTACCCGCGGCGCGGCCGGGTGCCGCCGTGGCGCGGATATCGGTTTTCGATGGGCGCGCGCCTCTCACTACTATTGGGGCGCGCCTGGTCACATCGCGCCGGTGCATCGAGTCGTCGAAAGGAATCCCGTGCTGCGCACCCACTTGGCTGGTTCGCTGCGAAGCGAGCACGCCGGTCTGACCGTCACCCTCACCGGTTGGGTGGCCCGCCGGCGAGACCACGGTGGCGTGATCTTCATCGATCTGCGCGATGCGTCGGGTGTTTCGCAGGTGGTGTTCCGGGAGGGCGAACCGGCCGAGCAGTCGCACCGGCTGCGCGCCGAATTCTGCATCCGGGTCACCGGCGTGGTCGAGCAGCGGCCCGACGGCAGCGAGAACCCGAACCTGCCGAGCGGTGCCGTCGAGGTCGACGTGACCGAGCTGGAGGTGCTCAACGAGTCCGCGCCGCTGCCGTTCCAGCTGGACGAGCAGCCCGGCGAGGAGACCCGGCTCAAGTACCGCTATCTGGATCTGCGCCGGGAGGGCCCGGCGCATGCGATCCGGTTGCGGTCCAAGGCCAATGCCGCCGCCCGCGAGGTGCTGGACACCCACGCGTTCGTCGAGGTGGAGACGCCGACCATGACGCGGTCGACCCCGGAGGGCGCCCGCGATTTCCTGGTGCCCGCCCGCCTGCAGCCGGGCAAGTTCTACGCGCTGCCGCAGAGCCCGCAGCTGTTCAAGCAGCTGCTGATGGTGTCGGGCATCGAGCGCTATTACCAGATCGCGCGCTGCTACCGCGACGAGGACTTCCGCGCCGACCGCCAGCCCGAGTTCACCCAGCTCGACGTCGAGATGAGCTTCGTGACGCAGGAGGACGTGATCCTGCTGGCCGAGGACATCCTGGTCGCCCTGTGGAAGCTGATCGGCTACGACATCCCGACGCCGATCCCGCACATGACCTACGCCGACGCGATGCGCCGCTACGGCACCGACAAGCCGGACCTGCGCTTCGGCGTGGAGATCACCGAATGCGCGGAGTACTTCGCGGACACGCCGTTCCGGGTGTTCCAGGCCCCCTATGTCGGTGCGGTCGTGATGCCGGGCGGCGCGAGCCAGCCGCGCCGGCAGCTCGACGCCTGGCAGGAGTGGGCCAAGCAGCGCGGCGCCCGCGGGCTGGCGTACGTGCTGGTCGGCGAGGACGGCACGCTCGGCGGCCCGGTGGCGAAGAACCTCAGCGACGCCGAGCGCGAGGGGCTGGCCAAACATGTCGGGGCCGAACCCGGTGACTGCGTCTTCTTCGCCGCCGGTGAGGCCAAGCCGCAGCGGGCCCTGCTGGGCGCGGCGCGCGGCGAGATCGCGCGGCGGTGCGGCCTGATCGACGAGGACGCCTGGGCGTTCGTGTGGATCGTGGACGCCCCGCTGTTCGAGCCCGCCGCCGACGCCACCGCGAGCGGCGATGTGGCCCTGGGGCATTCGGCGTGGACGGCCGTGCACCATGCGTTCACCTCGCCGAAGCCGGAGTCGATCGACACCTTCGACACCGATCCGGGTTCGGCGCTGGCCTACGCCTACGACATCGTGTGCAACGGGCACGAGATCGGCGGCGGCAGCATCCGCATCCACCGTCGCGACGTGCAGGAGCGGGTGTTCACGGTGATGGGCATCGGGCACGACGAGGCGCAGGAGAAGTTCGGCTTCCTGCTCGACGCGTTCGCCTTCGGCGCGCCGCCGCACGGCGGCATCGCGTTCGGCTGGGACCGCATCACCGCGCTGCTGTCCGGGGTGGATTCCATCCGCGACGTCATCGCCTTCCCCAAGTCCGGCGGCGGCGTGGATCCGCTCACCGACGCCCCGGCCCCGATCACCGCGCAGCAGCGCAAGGAGGCGGGCCTGGACGTGGTGCTGGACGAGAACGGTAAGCCGCGCCCCGCGAAGTAGCGGGGGCGGGCGCTCCGGGGCCGGTTGGGCTCGGGGGCCGGGCTGGGCTCGGGGGCCGACTGGGTTCAGGGGACGACTGGGCTCAGGGGACGACTGGGCTCAGGGGACGACGAGGCCGCCGACCAGTACGCGATACGCGTAGGTCACCGAGATGGCACTGATCGGGCCCACGACCAGCAGCGGGATGGCGCAGAACAGCAGGGACACCAGGGTCATCACGACGATCGCCAGCGCCAGCAGAGCGGTCGATCCGGGATTGGTGACCACCAGCTGGACGCTGGATTTGATCGCCGTGAACGGATCCTGGTCCCGATCGATCACGAAGTGCAGCGAGAACATGCACAGGAAACCGACGATCAGGGCGGGAAGGAGGCACAGCAGCGCGCCGATCCACGCGGCGACGAAGACCAGCAGCGCGGTGAGCAGCACGTTGCCGGCGTTGACGAATCCGAAGAAAGCCTGGAAATCCGGTGGGGTGCCGTCGGTTTCGGCCAGTCCGCCGCGAATCATGGCCGCCTGCAACAGCCAGACGACCATCGAGGCCACCAGGAAGATCAGCACCAGCGGCAACAGCGAGTCGACGTTGCCGACGTTGATCACCAGGGTCACCGCGAGATAGGCGATGAACCCGACGAGTGTGATGGCGACCCACGGCATCCAATTGCTGCGGAACCTGGTCCAGCCGTAGCCGATCGCGTCGGGGACGCTCAGTTCGAACGGGGCGGCCGGGGCGCCGGCCTGCGGTGGCGTCCGGCCGAATTGCGGTGGTGCCTGGCCGGATTGCGGTGGCGCCTCGCCGTATCCGTCGTAGCCGGACGGCATCTCGGCGGTCTGTCCCCACTCCGAGGTCGGCGGTCCGGCCGGTCCGGGCGGCGGCGCGGTCGGGTACGGCTCCGCGCCCTGGGGCGGGGCCGAACCGTAGACCTGCCGGCTCTGTTCCGCGGTGGGCGGTCCGGATGCGGCGCCGGGAGGCTGGGGCGCTCCCGAGGCGGGCGCTCCTCCCGGGGTGGGCGGGGGTACCGGGGCCGCCCCCGAGACCGGTGGCGGTAGGGGTGCGGCCGGTGGCGGCGCCGCGGGCGGCGGGTCCGCCGGTGCGCCGCCCGGGCCGGCCGGTCCTTCGGTCCCGCGGTACCCGGTCGCGCCGGGCATCGCGTGCGTGCCGTGCTCCGGATCCTCGGCGCCGCCACTCGCCGGGGGCGACACCGGATCGTGATGATGTCCGGACCCCGCCGGGGACGGTTCACCGCCCGACTCCGCCGGTGTGTCGCCGGAGGGCCTCGGCCCTGACTGCGGAGAATGGGTCATCGGTGGGACCTTTCGAATCGCCCGGGTTGCGGTGTGGCGCACGGCAGTTGACGATGAGACAACCGGACCCGGCAGGATGTGTCAAGCAACGGTGGCACGGGTGTCCGGGTGCCGCCGACCACGATCCAGCACCGGTAGCGAATGCTTCACAATGACACGCCGAGCGACGCGCGAAAGGTTGCCGAACCGCTCGCTGAAAGTGACCCGATGCGAGTAACTTGGGATCCGATGACCGCACTATTGGCCGAACGCGCCGCCGAAGTCGTGTCCGCGGCACAACAGTTGCTCACAAAGCGAATGGGTGCTCCGGTAAAGCTGAGCGATCCGATCGAGCTCAGCGGCAGTGGTAGGACGACGGTACTGCGTGTGCGTGTTGCGGAGAACGCGTTCTCGCTGCCCCGGACCCTGATCGTCAAGCAGGTTCGCGGCGCCGCGCAGGATCCACGAATCGGCGGGCTGGCCCCCGGAGTGGGCAGCATCGACTCGGCCTTCCTGCGCGAGGCGGTGTCCTACCAGTTCACCACTGCGCTGAGCAGCGAACATCGTCCCGGCGCCTACCTGCTGGCACACAGCCTGCCCGAGCGGCTGCTGATTCTCAGTGATCTCGGCGAGAACATGTCGCTGACCACCGTGCTGCAGTCCGGCGCCGAACCGGCGACCCGCAACGCGCTGATGGCCTTCGCCCAGGCCCTGGGCCGCATGCACGCGGCCACGGTCGGCCGCGAACCCGATTTCGTGGCGCTGCTGCGCCGGGTGGACGTGCCGCACCGGGTCGACGGCATCGCCGAGCAGGCGGAGTCGGCCATCGGCGAGGTGCCCGGGTTGCTGGAGCGCGAGCTGGGCATCACGGTGCCCGGTGAGATCGCCGAGCGCATCGTGCGGGGCAACCGGCTGTTCTCCGCGGGGCGGTTCCGCGCGTTCAGCCCGTCCGACCTGTGCCCCGACAACGTCATCCTGAACGAACAGGGCGCCCGCTTCCTCGACTACGAGTGGGGCGGTTTCCGGGACGCCACGCTCGACATCGCGTACGCGCTGGTGTCGTTCCCCGGCTGCCTGTGCGATGTCGAGCTGTCGCGCGAGCGGGCGCGGCAGATGGTGGAGGCGTGGCGCTCCGAGGTGGTCGGCGTGTGGCCGGCCCTCGCCGACGACGAGCTGCTCGCCGAGCGCATCCTGGAGGCCCGCCTCATCTGGGTGTGGCTGACCACCTACTGGTTCCTGCCGGCCGACCACGCCCGCATCGCCGCCGCCCGCGAACACGGCCTGTCCGTTCCGCGTTCGGCCGCGCTCATCAACCGCTGGGCGGCACTGGCCGAGGACGCCCGCTGCACCGGCGACGACGCCCTGGGCGATTTCGCCGAACACGTCTCGGCCACGCTCGAGGAGTTCTGGGAGGAGTAGGCGGGTTTCCTTCGCCGATCGGCCCTGCCTCGGCGCCGGACGGTGCACACTGGATCGGGGTGCCGGGTCATCGATCCGGCCGGGGATCCGGTTCGTTCGCACAGAAAGAGCCCGCCCATGGTGCCCAGTCGACCCACGATGCCCCCGCTGCCCGTCCTGCGGACGATCGAGCGTTTCCGCAGCGCCCTGATGAGCGTCCATCGCCGCACGGCTCCGCCGCCGGTGGCGCTGCTCGATATCCTGGTGGGCGGATTTCTCGCCCAAACCCTCTGCGCGGCCGCCGAACTGGGGATCGCCGATGCGCTGGTCGAGCGTCCGCTGACGCGCGAGGAACTGGCGGCGCGGGTCGGCGCCCGGCCGGACGCGCTGGAGCGATTGCTGAGCCCGCTGATCGGCGAGGGCATCTTCGCCCTGCGCCACGGCACCTACTCGCTCACCCCGCTGGCGCAGCCGCTGCGCGGCGACGCCGAGGTGTCGCTGCGGGACGGCCTGCGCCTGTTCGGTGACCATCGGCACCGGCATGCCTGGTCGTCGCTGCCGGCGGCGGTCCGGACCGGCGAGGCGGCCGCGGAGCAGGCATTCGGGATGCCCTTCTTCGACTACGCCGCGAAGGACCGCGAATACGGGGAGCTGTTCGACAGGGCCATGTCGAGTTTCTCGGAGATGTCCGTGGAACCGATCCTCGGGGCCTACGACTTTTCCCGGTTCGGCACGATCGTCGACGTCGGCGGCGGCCACGGTCTGCTGTTGAGCGAGATACTCCGGCGTGCGCCGCAGGCCCGGGGAGTGCTGTTCGACCTCCCGGAGGTGGTCGAGTCGGTGCCGGATCGGATGGCGGCGCTGGGGCTGGCCGATCGCTGTACGGTGACGCCCGGCTCGTTCTTCGGCACCGTGCCCGAGGGCGGGAACGCCTACCTGCTGAAACACATCATCCACGACTGGTCCGACGAGCAGGCGGGCCGGATCCTGTCGGCCGTACACGACGCCATGTCTGATTCGGCGCGCCTGCTGCTGATCGAATTGGTGCTGCCGGAGGACAACCGGCGCAACTTCGGCCGGCTCCTCGACCTCGAGATGCTGGTCAACGTCGGCGGCCACGAGCGAACCGAGCAGGGGTACCGGGATTTCCTGTCCGCCAACGGGTTCGAACTGGTGCGCCGGGTGGAGACGGTGGCGCTCGAGGACATCCTGGAGGCCCGTCCCGTGTGAGTCGCGCGCCGGGCGCCGTGGTGGGCTCGCTCGTGCCGATGCCCGCCGGGGCGCGGGAGCAGGCGCGGTGCCGTTCGGCGGCTCGGGACCTGTCGGACCCGGTGGGTACGGTTGACCTGTGAGTGAGCTTTCGAGGGAGTCGGCGATATTTCCGGTGGTGATCTCGCGGCGCGCGCTGCATCCGGCACCGAGCGCCGAGAGGTCCGCACGGTGACCGAGGGCCTGTTCGACACGCCGTCGGCGGAGCCCGTGGGGGCAGCGCCCCCGGTCGATTTTCGCGGTTCCGGCGAGCATGTGCCGCTGGCGGTGCGGATGCGTCCGGCGAGCCTCGACGAGGTGGTGGGGCAGCGGCATCTGCTGGGTCCGGGGTCGCCGCTGCGGCGGTTGGTCGAGGGGTCCGGGGCGGCGTCGGTGCTGCTGTACGGCCCGCCGGGGACCGGCAAGACCACCCTCGCCTCGCTGATCTCGCAGGCCACCGGGCGGCGGTTCGAGGCGCTGTCGGCATTGTCGGCCGGCGTCAAGGAGGTGCGCGCGGTCATCGACCTCGCGCGGCGGCGGCTGCTGGCGGGCGAGCAGACGGTGCTGTTCATCGACGAGGTGCACCGGTTCTCCAAGACCCAGCAGGACGCGCTGCTGGCGGCGGTGGAGAACCGGGTGGTGCTGCTGGTCGGCGCGACGACGGAGAACCCGTCGTTCTCGGTGGTGTCGCCGCTGCTGTCGCGCTCGCTGGTGCTGCAGCTGCAGTCGTTGTCCGACAACGACATTCGCGACGTGCTGCGCCGGGCGATCGAGGACCCGCGCGGTCTGGGCGGCCGATACGGCGTGACGGATGCGGCGCTGGATCACATCGTCCGGATCGCGGGCGGTGACGCCCGGCGCTCGCTGACGGCGCTCGAGGCGTCGGCGGAGTCCTCGTCCGACGGCACGGTGGACGTCGGCCTGGTGGAGGCGAGCGTCGACAAGGCCGCGGTCCGCTACGACCGCGCCGGCGATCAGCACTACGACGTGATCAGCGCGTTCATCAAGTCGCTGCGCGGCTCCGACGTCGACGCGGCCCTGCACTATCTGGCACGGATGATCAGTGCGGGGGAGGACCCGCGATTCATCGCCCGCCGCTTGATGATCCAGTCCAGCGAGGACGTCGGCATGGCGGATCCGACGGCCCTGCAGACCGCGGTCGCCGCCGCGCAGGTGGTGCAGATGGTGGGGATGCCCGAGGCGCAACTGGCCCTGGCGCACGCCACCATCCACGTCGCCACCGCCCCGAAGTCCGGCGCGGTCGCCGCGTCCATCGGCGCGGCCCTGTCGGATATCGGCGCGGGAAAAGCCGGCGCCGTCCCGCCTCACCTCCGCGACGGCCACTACGCGGGCGCCGCGACACTCGGCAATGCCCAGGGCTACCGGTACCCGCACGACCACCCCGACGGTGTCCTGCCCCAGCAGTACCCGCCCGACGAACTGGTCGGCACGGACTACTACCACCCCACCGACCACGGCTACGAGCGCGAGGTCGGTCCCCGAGTGACCAAACTGCGCCGCATCGTGCGCGACGGGTGAGCCGGCCTCGTCGGGACCAGCCGGTCCTCCGAACGGCTCGATCGGTCGGCTTCCAGCGCGTCGCCCGGCGAGTCGGGGTGCGAAGTAAGCGAGAATGACTGGTAGCAGCCGGACTCGATATACCGTGACCCCGTAGGTGGATCCCGGACCGGTCGCAGAACGGAGGATCGATGACCGCCATGGTGACGGATCGGCCACAGATGCTTGTCGAGAAATTCGAGGAACTCGCCGAACTGGCGCCCCGCGCAGGGGAGGGGATCAGGCTCGAATTCATCAACGGGAAGTTGGGGGCGAAGCCGATGCCGGACGGGGACCATGACGAGATCTATCGGTGGTTGTTGGAGCAAGTCATCGTTCAGCGCCGAGACCTCTTCCCCTATCCGGAGATCGGATTGAAGGTCGATGCCTATCGCAGCGGCCGGGCCCGAACGGACGCGGTGATTGCACCGAAGGGTGCATTCGTGGGAGCCGGGGAATGGAAGGATCCCGGTCCGGTACTCATGGTTGTCGAGGTAACTTCGTTCGACTCCGATACCGATCGACGTGACCGCGTCGAGAAGCCACGGGCATATGCCGAGGCCGAAATTCCGGTCTACTTGTTGATCGATCGTGAGATCTGTGAACTGCTCGCGTACAGCGAGCCGGAAAACGGGGTCTACACCAAGTCGGTCCGGCATCCGTTCGGCAAGTCGTTCGACGTCCCGAAGCCGGTCGGGATCACGCTCGATACCGAGCCGCTGCAGGGACTGGTCCGCTGATCCGGCCACGGCCGGCGGCGCGATCGGGGTTCGCCGCGACCCCGCCCACCGACGTAAACCCGCTGGACGGTTCCCGGTAGGCTGAATGGTTGTGCAGACCCACGAGATTCGACGGCGCTTCCTGGAGCATTTCGTCCGTGCCGGGCATACCGAGGTCCCGAGTGCCTCGCTGATCCTGCCGGACCCCAACCTGCTGTTCGTCAACGCAGGCATGGTCCAGTTCAAGCCGTACTTCCTGGGTCAGGAGGCGCCGCCGTTCCCCCGCGCGACCAGCGTGCAGAAGTGCGTGCGCACGGGCGATATCGACGAGGTCGGCGTCACCACCCGGCACAACACGTTCTTCCAGATGGCGGGCAATTTCTCGTTCGGCGACTACTTCAAGGAGGGGGCCATCGGCTTCGCCTGGGAGCTGATCACCAAGTCCCAGGACGAGGGCGGTTTCGGTTTCGACCCGGAGCGGATCTGGGTGACCGCCTACGAGTCGGACCCGGAGGCCGCCGAGCTGTGGCACCGCGTCGCGGGAATTCCCCAGGAGCGCATCCAGTTTCGCGACGGCAAGGACAACTACTGGGATATGGGCGTGCCCGGTCCGGGCGGTCCGTGCTCGGAGATCTACTTCGACCGCGGCCCCGAATACGGCGTGGACGGCGGCCCGGCCGCCGACGAGAACCGCTACCTCGAGATCTGGAATCTCGTTTTCATGCAGGACATCCGCGGCGAGCTGAGCCCGAAGGAGGGCCATCCGCCGGTCGGCACGCTGCCGAAGAAGAACATCGACACCGGCATGGGCGTCGAGCGGGTGGCGATGCTGCTGCAGGGCGTCGACAACGTCTACGAGACCGACCTGCTGCGCCCGATCATCACCAAGGCCGAGGACCTGACCGGGAAGAAGTACGCCGTCGAGCATGCCGACGATGTGCGCTTCCGGGTGATCGCCGACCACGCCCGCAGCGCGGCCATGCTGATCTCCGACGGCGTGAACCCCGGCAACGACGGCCGCGGCTACGTGCTGCGCCGCCTGCTGCGCCGGATCGTGCGCTCGGCGCGCCTGCTGGGCGCGGAGCGGCCGGTCATGGGCGAGTTCATGAAGACCGTCAGCGACCTGATGGCGCCGTCGTACCCCGAACTGGCCACCGACTTCGCGCGCATCGAGAATGTCGCGGTCGGCGAGGAGACCGCGTTCCTCAAGACGCTGAGCACGGGCTCCAAGCTGTTCGACGAGACCGTCGCCGAGGTGAAGTCGCACGGCGGCCGGAAGATCGCCGGTTCGGACGCCTTCACGCTGCACGACACCTACGGATTCCCGATCGACCTGACCCTGGAGATGGCCGCCGAGGCCGGTCTCGAGGTCGACGAGCCGGGCTTCCGCACGCTGATGGCCGAGCAGCGCCGCCGCGCCAAGGAGGATGCGGCCGCCCGCAAGCACGCGCATACCGACCTGTCCATCTACAAGGAGCTGGTCGACCGCGGCGCCACCGAGTTCACCGGCTTCGACGAGCTGGCGACCGAGGCCACGGTGCTGGCCCTGATCTCCGACGGCGTCCGGATCCCGGCCGCGACCGCCGGACAGGACATCGAGGTGATCCTGGACCGCAGCCCGCTCTACGCCGAGGCCGGCGGCCAGATCGCCGATCGCGGCACGATCACCGCCTCGGGGCTGAAGCTGCGCGTGCACGACGTGCAGAAGATCGCCAAGAAACTGTGGGTGCACAAGACCACCGTCGAGCAGGGGCAGGTCACCGAGGGCGATACCGTGCTGGCCCAGGTCGATCCGGCGTGGCGGCGCGGCGCCACCCAGGGCCACTCCGGCACGCACATGGTGCACGCCGCGCTGCGGCAGGTACTCGGCCCGAACGCCGTGCAGGCCGGATCGCTCAACAAGCCCGGCTATCTGCGGTTCGACTTCAACTGGCAGGGCCAGTTGTCGGAGCAGCAGAAGGCCGACATCGAGGCCGTGTCCAACGACGCGGTCGGCGCCGACCATCCCGTCAACACCTTCGTGACCGATCTGCCCAAGGCCCGGAAGATGGGCGCGCTGGCGCTGTTCGGCGAGAACTACGGCGACGAGGTGCGGGTCGTGGAGATCGGCGGCCCGTTCTCGATGGAGCTGTGCGGCGGTACGCACGTCGAGCACTCCTCGCAGATCGGCCCGATCACCGTGCTCGGCGAGTCGTCGGTCGGTTCCGGCGTGCGCCGCGTCGAGGCGTTCGTCGGCCTGGATTCCTATCAGTACCTGGCCAAGGAGCGTGCGCTGCTGGCCGGCGTGGCGTCCTCGCTGAAGGTGCCCAGCGAGGAGGTGCCCGCCCGGGTCGAGCAGCTGGTCGAGCGGCTCAAGGTCGCCGAGAAGGAGCTGGAGCGCACCAAGATTCAGGCCGTGCTGGCGCAGGCCGGTACCTTCGCCGAACGGGCCGAGCGCGTCGGGAGAGTGTTACTGGTGGCCGAGGCGGCGCCGGAGGGCGTCGGCGCCGGCGATCTGCGTACCCTGGCCGGCGATATCCGCGGCCGCCTGGGCAGCGAACCGGCCGTGGTGGTGCTGCTCGGCAACGCCGAGGGCAAGGTGCCGTTCGTGGTGGCGGTGAACAAGCCGGCGCAGGAAGCCGGATTCAAGGCCGGCGACCTGGTCGGCAGCTTCGGCCCGAGCATCGCCGGGCGCGGCGGCGGCAAGCCGGAGATGGCGCAGGGCGCCGGGTCGGATCCGTCGGGAATCGCTGCCGGACTGGCGTCGGCGCGGGCGCGGGTGGCCGAGCTCGCCGCCTGATGGACATCTCCTCCGATGACGAGGCCGGACCCGCACCGGCGGGAACGACGGCCGAACAGCCGAACATCGCGACGGATCCGGGGCGCGGCCGCCGGGTCGCGGTCGACGTCGGAACCGTGCGGATCGGCGTCGCGGCGTGCGATCCCGACGGCATCCTGGCGACTCCGGTCGAGACGGTGCAGCGAGCGGGTTCGGCGCGAGGCAAGCGTGCGGGCGGGAAGGGTGAGGAGGCCGATCTCGCCCGGATTGCCGACATTGTGCGGGAGTACGAGGCCGTCGAGGTGATCGTCGGCCTCCCTCGCACGCTGCGCGGGGAGAACGGTGCGTCCGCCGAACTGGCGATCGCCTTCGCCCGTCGTTTGCGATCGGTGATTCCCGGAGTGCCGATACGACTTTCCGACGAACGTTTGACTACGGTGTCAGCTGCACGTGCATTGCGCGACAGCGGAGTTCGTGCACGTGGCCAGCGACGGATGATCGATCAGGCGGCGGCCGTATCGATCCTGCAGGGATGGTTGGACGAACGGAGTGCGGTGTTGAGGTCGGCCCGGGAGCAGGCGGCAGGGTGGTCGGATGAATGACCGCTGGGCGCGCGCCGAGGAACGCCTTCGGCAGAGCGCCGAGGAGCGGCGATACCGGCGTCCCGACCGCGGGTGGGGCGGTGCCGACAACCGGGCGATGGGCGGTCGCGGCGCCCGTCGCCCCGAGCCGGTCGACGACTGGGACGACTACGACGACGACACCACCGTGATCCCGCGGTACACCGACGAGAACGCCGACCTGGTACCGCCCCCGCCCCCGCCTCCGCAGCGACGCGGCCAGCCCGCCCGGAACCGGGCCGCTCGGGGCCAGCCGCGCGGACAGGCCGCGCGTGAACGGTCGGCGCGGGACCAGTCCGACCGCGGCCAGACGACCCGGGAGCAGCCGGCGGCCCGCAGGCAGTCGGCGCGCGGCGAGGGGGCGCGCGGTCGATCGGCGCGCGGTCAGTCCGCGCGCAGCCAGTCGGCGCGCGGCTCGTCCGGGCGCGGCCAGTCGGGGCGAAGCCGGCGCTCGCGGGTCGCCTCGCGGAAGGCGGCCGAACGCAAGCGCCGCCGCCGAAATCTGCTGGTACTCGGCGGCATCTTCGTCGTGCTGTTCGTGGCGGCCGGCGGCTATGCCGGCTACAAGCTGGTCGGAAAGTTCGGCGGCCCGGAGGATTACGCCGGGCCGCCCGGAGAGCCGGTCGTGGTCCGGGTGAAGGACGGCGACACCGCCGAGCAGATCGCCCAGACCATGTTCGACAAGGGCGTCGTCGCCAGCACGGGCGCGTTCTACGAGGCGGCGATCCGCAATTCGAAGATGAACGGAGTCCAGCCCGGCTACTACTCTCTGCCCACGCACAGCAAGGGCGCCGAGGCGGTGACGGCCCTGATGGGCAAGGACGCCCGGGTCGGCAACGTGGTGATCTCGGAGGGCAAGCGCCTGCACGATTCGACCGACGTGAACACCGGCGCCCGCAACGACGGCATCTATCGCAAGGTCGCCGAGGCCAGCTGCCTGGGGACCGGAACCGCCCGGAAATGTCTCACCTACGAGCAACTCGAAGCGGCCGGCGCGAGCCCCGACCTGGCGGCGCTGGGTGTGCCGGCGTGGGCCATGGACGCCGTACGTCAGGTGCCCGACCGCAGCCGTCAGCTCGAGGGCCTGATCGCCGCCGGCACTTGGGATTTCGATCCGAGCGGCACGCCGGAGCAGATCCTGGCCCAGCTGGTCGGCCAGAGTACGAAGGGCTACGAGTCGACCGGTCTGCTGCAATCGGGTGCGGCCACCGGAGGTCTGAATCCGTACCAGACGTTGGTCGCGGCCTCGCTGGTGGAGCGCGAGGCGCTGCCGAACGACATGGCGAAGGTGGCGCGGGTGATCGTGAACCGGCTGGCCGCCGACAAGCCGCTGCAGCTGGATTCGACGGTCAACTACACCCTCGACAAGACCGAGGTCGCCACCACCGACTCCGACCGTGCCAATCCGACGCCGTGGAACACCTACGCCATGTCGGGGCTGCCCGCGACCCCGATCTCGTCGCCGTCCATGGAGGCCCTGCGCGCCATGGAAACTCCGGCGCCGGGTTCCTGGCTGTACTTCGTGACCGTCGACAAGGAGGGCACGACGATGTTCACCGAAAGCTACAGCGAACATCTGCGCAATATAGAGCATGCTCGTCAGAGCGGAATCCTCGACAGTGGACGGTAGGCCCGCCCGCGGGGCTGTAAACGAAAAGCCCTGCCGGGCTGTAGACAATAAGCCCTGTCGGGCTGTAGGCAATAAGCCCTGTCGGGCAGCGGTGCTCGGTAGTCCGGTCTCGCATTCGCGCTCACCGCAACTGCATCTGGCCGCCTACCGGGCGCTCGGGCTGGACTGGAGTTACGAGCGCATCGACTGCACGGCCGAACAACTGCCCGGACTGGTCGACGGCCTGGGCCAGGAATGGGTCGGGTTGTCGGTCACGATGCCCGGCAAGGTCGCGGCGCTGGAGTACGCGGCCGAGCGCACCGAGCGGGCCGTGCTGGCCGGTTCGGCGAACACGCTGGTGCACACCGCGGACGGCTGGCGCGCGGACTGCACCGATGTCGACGGTGTGCGGGGGGCGCTGCGGGGCGCCGGTGTCGAGAAGGCCGCGCGCGCGGTCGTCGTGGGCGCCGGGGGAACGGCGCGGCCGGCCCTGCTGGGGCTGGCCGACCTGGGCGTCCGGGAGGTGACCGTGGTCGCGCGCGATCCCGGTCGCGCGAGCGGCGCCCTGGAACTGGCCGACCGTCTGCGCCTGTCGCCGCGTTTCGCCGGCTTCGACGCCACCGCCGTGCGGGACGCGTGTGCGGAGGCCGATGTCGCGGTGAGCACGGTGCCCGCCGACGGCGCCGCTCTCGTGGCGGACGCGGTCGCGGTGACGCCGGTGGTCCTGGACGCGATCTACAACCCGTGGCCGACGCCGTTGGCGGAGGCGGTGCTGCGGGCCGGGCATACGGTGATCGGCGGCCTCCAGATGCTGCTGAACCAGGCCTACGGGCAGGTGGAACAGTTCACCGGGCGGCCCGCCCCGCGCGCGGCCATGGCGGCGGCGCTGGAGGGCTGATCGGGGCGTCACCAGCCGGTTCGGTGTGTGTAACCGGTTCCAATTCGGCGGTTACGGTGTACAAGCTAAGGTGATCGATATGACTGCGTGGGTGTTGCGTGCCACCGTTCTCGGGGCGCTGACCGTCGGCCTCCGGATCCTGCTGGGCTTCGGGATGGTCTACTGGCCGACACAGGGCGCATGGATGCGGATCCTGTGCCTGATCGTGCTGATCGGGGCCGTGGCCGCATGGGGGCTGCTCGACGGCCGCGGCGACCGCCGCGCCAATCCCGATCCCGAGCGCGGCGGCGCCGATCTCACGATGATCTGGCTGAAGGCCGCCGTCGTCGGTGGCCTGGGCGCCGGGCTGGCCGCGTGGCTGGTGGATTTCGTGCCCAAGTTCGAACTGGGCGACAACGGCCTGCTCTTCGAGCTCACCGCCGGCGCCTCGTTCATCATCCTGCTGCTCTTCGTGCCGGCGATGGTCGGTGTCGCCCTGGGCCGGTTCCTGGTCGGCCGCGAGTCGAAGAAGGCCCAGCCCGCACCGCCGCCGACGGCGGCCGCCTCGGCGCTCTAGCGCCCTGGCAGCGCCTCGCCGCCAGGGTTCCGGGCAGTATTTGCCGGCAGGAACCCGGGGAGTGCTTGCCGCCAGGGCTCAGGCGGTGCTCGCCGACCGCATCGGTCCGCGCGCCACCAGCAGGGCGGCCGCCCCGAGATAGCCGGCGGCTACGACGAGATCGAGGACGCCCTGGGCGAATTCGTCGCGGGCGAACCCGGTCGGCGGCGCGACCGTGATCACGCCGGAGCCGAAGAAGAACCCGGCGGTCAGGGCCGGTGCCGCGAGCCGGGTCGGCGCCACCGCCGCGACCGGCGGCACCGGCGAGAACGCGGCATCCGGCAGCGCGAAGATATTGTCCGCCCGGTACCCGGCATCGAGCGTGGCCGGCAGCCACACGCTGACCGGGACGGCGAGGATACGGGCGAGCACGACCGGCATGGCGACTCCTGGTGCGGCCGAGGGGGATTCGGTACGCCAAGCATTACCGACAGGAGATTGCCCGGGCAACCGGTGGCCGTCCGCCTAGAGCAGAACGGCGCCGTCGTTCGTCTTCTCGTCCCGGGCCACGGCGGCATAGGCGGCGGCGAGCAGGCTCGGATCCGGCCCCTCGAGCCGGCCCGGCTTGGCCAGGCCGTCCAGGACCACGAAGCGCAGTACGCCGGAGCGGGTCTTCTTATCGGTCTGCATGGATTCGAGCAGTTGCGGCAGGGCGTCGGCGTCGTAGCTGGTGGGCAGGCCGAGAGCGGCCAGAATGCTGCGGTGACGGTCGGCGGTGGCGTCGTCCAGCCGTCCGGCCAGCCGTCCCAGCTCCGCGGCGAACACCAGGCCCACCGAGACCGCGGCGCCGTGCCGCCAGCGGTAGCGCTCGCGTCGTTCGATGGCGTGGCCGAGGGTGTGGCCGTAGTTGAGGATCTCGCGCAGGCTCGACTCCTTCAGGTCGGCCGCCACCACATCGGCCTTGACCTGGATCGCGCGGCGCACCAGTTCCGGCAGCACATCGCCGGTCGGGTCGAGCGCGGCCTGCGGATCACGCTCGACGAGGTCCAGGATCACCGGGTCGGCGATGAAACCGGCCTTGATGATCTCGGCCATGCCCGCCACGATCTCGTTGTGCGGCACCGTTTCCAGCGTCGCCAGGTCCACCAGCACCGCGGCGGGTTCGTGGAAGCTGCCGACCAGATTCTTGCCGGCCTCGGTGTTGATGCCGGTCTTGCCGCCGACGGCCGCGTCGACCATCGCCAGCAGGGTGGTCGGCACGTGCACGATCTTCACCCCGCGCATCCAGGTGGCGGCCACGAAACCCGACAGGTCGGTCGCGGCGCCGCCGCCGAGGCTGATCACGACGTCGCGCCGGGTCAGGCCGATGCGGCCGAGCACCTCCCAGCAGAATCCGGCCACCGGCAGGTCCTTACCGGCCTCGGCATCGGGAATCTCGATGCGGTGCGCGTCGATCGGGTCGCCGGAGCTGCCCGGATCGGCGTCGGTCAGTGCCTTGCGCACCGCCTCCGCGGTCTCGGCCAGCGGCGGTTGATGGAAGATGGCGACGGTGCGCACACCGGGCCGGGCCACCTGCTCGACCAGATCGCCCAGCAGCCCGCGCCCGATGACGACCGGATACGGATCGGCGGTGCGGACCTCGATGCGGGTCGGCTCGGTCATGTTTGCTGCTCCGATTCTGCTCGTGTGGGTGCGGGACCGTCCGGCCGTCGATCCGGTTCGGGGGATGAAACCGATTGTCCGGCCGGGTGTTTCGAGTCATTCGCGGATGAGCCGTCGGCCGGGTGCTCCGGTGGATTTCTACGGGCCGGTTCTATCGGGCGTCCGGTATCGGCGACGGCAGGGTGTCGGACGGTATTCGGCTCGGAGCCGGGCGGGGTGCCGGTCCCGGATCGGTGGCGAACCGGATCGGGCCGTCGTTCCGTCGATCGCGTCGGCTCCGATTGCGTTCCCTGCTCTGGAACGTGTTGTTCAGCAGCGATTTTCGATAGATCATCACGGTTGTCGGTGCGCGGCTGCGGTGAGTTGTGGTCGCTCGTCGCCGAGGGCTCGCCGGTGGTGTTCGATCGAGTCGGTTGCGATGGTGAATTCTGCGGAGCCTCGCCGGGAGGAGGCGGTGCACTCGAGGCGGGTGCGGGGCCCGGTGTGCCGGCAAGGTCGGCCGTCGGCGGTCCGGCGGGGCGGCTGGCCGTGCGTCGGCGCCGCTCCGGGGCGCGTGCCCTGGACGGTTCCGAAGCCCGTGACCCGTCGGCGGGCGTGCCGGCGTTCTGTTCGCCGGTCCGGCCGGGATCGCGCGTCCGGTCCGAAATAGGCTGCGCGGCAACGGAATAGTTATTCGTGCGGGCGGTTCCCGGGCCTCGGGTGCCGGCGCGCCTGCGTCGGGTGTTGCCGTTGCGGCGGGCAGCCGCGGGCGAGTCCGATGCGGTTTCCTTCGCGAGCGACGGGCCGTCCGGATCGTCGTTCGGGGCGATGCCCGACCGTACGAACTCAGTGGTCCGGTCGTCCGTTTCGGTGGTGGCGGTCGCGCCGCCGGTGGCTGTGGTGTCCTCCCCCGGGGCGGTTGCTGCTCGCGGGCGCCGCCGACCGCCGCGGCGGGAACGCCGAGAGCGGCGCTTGGCCGGAGGGCTCTCTGCGATTGCCGGATCCTCTTCCGCCACAACGGTGTTCGATGTCGTCGCGGTGTCCTGCGAGGTTTCGCCGGACGGCCGCCGGTCGCGATCGGGCGGAGCCGCCGCGAGACCCGATTCGGCCGTGGCGGTGTCGGCGGTCGCCTTGGACCGGCCCCGGCGCCGTCGGCGACGCGACCGGGAGCGCCGGGCGACGCCTTCGCCGTCGTCGGGCGGCGCCGGCGGTTCGACGGGCTCCACACCCAGCTTCGCGAGGATGGCTCGGACCACCCGGCCAGGGCTGCGGCCATCGGTGCGCACCCGGACGCTGGCCACCTCGCGGTACAGGGGACGGCGTTCGCGCATCAGCCTGCGGTACTTGGCACCGGGATCGTCACCGGCCAGCAGCGGCCGGTTGCTGTTCGCGCCGGTGCGCCGAAGTCCCTCGGCGATACTGATTTCCAGGTAGACCACGGTGCGCTCGCGCAGGAGTTCCCGGGTGGCCGCCGACAGCACCGCGCCACCGCCGAGCGACACCACGCCCTTGTGCTGGAGCACCGCGCGGCGCACCACCCGCTCCTCGATGCGGCGGAACTCCGGCTCGCCGTCGACGGCGAAGATCTCGGGGATGGTGCGCCCGCTCTCCTCCTCGATCCCCGCGTCGGTGTCGTACAGGTCGACGCCCAGTTCGCGTGCCAGCCTCCGGCCGATCGTCGACTTCCCGGCTCCGGGCGGCCCGACCAGCACCACGCACGGCCGGCGCGGGTCGGTCTGCACGATCATGACCCGACGGATCCCGGCAGGTGCGGGCGCGCGGCGATCCGCTTCAGGTAGCTGGTGATGTTGTCGACCGTCTCGGGCAGCGAATCGCCGCCGAACTTCTCCAGCGCCGCCTGCGCGACGACCAGCGCCACCATCGCCTCGGCGACCACGCCGGCCGCCGGGACCGCGCACACGTCCGAACGCTGGTGGATGGCGACGGCCTCGTCGCCGGTGGACATGTCCACGGTGGACAGCGCGCGCGGCACCGTCGAGATCGGCTTCATGGCCGCGCGCACCCGCAGCGGCTCACCGTTGGTCATGCCGCCCTCCAGGCCGCCCGCGCGGTTGGTGGACCGCAGCACGCCGTCCGGGCCGGGCCGCATCTCGTCGTGCGCCTGGCTGCCGCGCCGGCGCGCGGTCTCGAATCCGTCGCCGACCTCGACGCCCTTGATGGCCTGCACGCCCATGAGCGCGGCGGCGAGCCGTGCGTCCAGGCGATTCTCGCCGCTGATGAACGAGCCCAGGCCCACCGGCAGGCCCGCCACCACGACCTCGACGACGCCGCCGAGGGTGTCGCCGTCCTTCTTCGCGGCCTCGATCTCGGCGATCATCGCCGCCTCCGCCTCCTTGTCGAAGGCGCGGACCGGGCTCTCGTCGACGGCGGCCAGGTCGGCACCCGTCGGTACCAGACCCGCTGTGGCGCGGGCGGTTCCGATCGATACCACGTGCGAGACGACCTCGGCGCCGAGCGCCTGCCGCAGGAAATGGCGCGCCACGGTGCCGGCGGCGACGCGCGCCGCGGTCTCGCGGGCACTGGCACGTTCGAGCACGGGGCGGGCATCGTCGAAGCCGTACTTCAGCATCCCCGAGTAGTCGGCGTGACCGGGCCGCGGCCGGGTCAGCGGGGCATTGCGCGCGAGTTCCGCGAGTTCGGCCTCGTCGACCGGGTCGGCGGCCATGACCTGCGTCCACTTGGGCCATTCCGAGTTCGCGATCTCGATCGCGACCGGACCGCCCATGGTGCGGCCGTGCCGCACGCCGCCGATCACGGTGACCTTGTCGGCCTCGAACTTCATCCGCGCACCGCGCCCGTAGCCGAGGCGGCGGCGCGCCAGCTGTGCGGCGACATCGGCAGAGGTCACCTCGACCCCGGCCACCATCCCCTCGAGGATCGAGACGAGGGCGGGACCATGAGACTCACCTGCGGTAATCCAGCGCAACACGACCTCCATCTTTCCACGTCAGCACCGCCACCCGGACATCCGGTCCGCCGTGAGCGCCCGGTCCGCGCGGATCCCGCCGCTCGCCGGGGCGCGGCACGTCCCTGTTTTCCGGCCGGATTCGCCAGGCGCAGAGCGGAAGTGACGGCCCGGTGCGGGGGAGCGGTTCTCGACCAGCGGCACTTTATGCGAGTAACAGTGCGAGCAAGGTTGCCACGCACATCGACGGGCCGTGCGGCACCGCGTGGTTGCGGGGCGAGGCGCGAATGCGGCGCCGGGCGAACAGGAATGCGCCCGCGAGCGCGGTCAGCAGTGGCGCCGCCAGCGCGGCGCAGACCCATGTCCGGCCTCCGGCGCACGCCGAGGCGGCGCCCAGACCCACGGCCAGCTTCACGTCACCGGCTCCGCAGGCCGCGGGCGTGACGAGGTGAATGATCAGGTACGGCACCGCCAGCAGCAGTGCGCCCGTCACGGCCGCGGTCAGCCGGCCGGTAGTCAGCGCGTAGCCGAGGACGCCCAGGGCGCCGATTCCCGTGAGCGGGTTCGGCAGGCGCCGTTCGCGCAGGTCGACGGCGCTGAGCGCGGCGCACCAGGCCGCGAGGATTGCGAACGCGATGATTGTCACGGGGCCATCGTCGCCCGGGGCCGGGGCGCGCGGGACGCTCGATCGCAGGTCGGAATCGGCCTGTGGACAACGTCGAGTATGTGGACAGGCAGTGGGTCGTCACGCCGGTGCGGCGGGTGTCCGTGCAGGTCCCATGCTGTCGCCGCCGGTGAGCGAGAGCGGGAGCCACGGGCGGACGTGCGGCCGGACAGCGGTAGCGTGGAAATCATGTCTGCTGATCACGGCGTGCGACGCCCCGACCATGCGGCCCGCCGTGCCGCGCTGCGGAACCTGTTGGTGGAGAACGGGGTCGACGCCCTGCTGGTGACCGATCTGGTCAACATCCGGTACCTGACGGGGTTCACCGGATCCAATGCGGCGTTGCTGGTCTACTCCTGGGACGGCGCCGAGGATCGCACCGTGGTCTGCACCGACGGCCGCTACGCCACGCAGGTCGGCGAGCAGGTGCCCGACCTGCGGGCGGAGATCGCCCGCGCCTGCGCGCGGCGGATCATCGAGCTGGCGGGGGAGTGGCAGACCGGCCGGGTCGGCTTCGAAAGCCACGTCATGACGGTCGATCAGTACCACAGCCTGGTCGACCAGGGCACCGGGCTGGAGCTGGTGTCCACCCGCGGCCTGGTCGAGCAGCTACGCACGGTGAAGGACGACTACGAGGTCGACCGGTTGCGGGCGGCGTGCGCGGCCGCCGACGCGGCGCTGGCGAGCCTGCTCGATCGCGGAGCCATCCGGCCGGGCCGTACCGAGAGACAGGTGGCGCGCGAGCTGGAATGGCTGATGTCCGAGCACGGCGCCGCCGGCGTGGCCTTCGAGACGATCGTCGCCGCCGGCCCGAATTCGGCGGTGCCGCACCATCGGCCGACCGACGCGGTGCTGGCGGCCGGCGATTTCGTGAAGTTCGACTTCGGCGCCCTGGTCGACGGCTATCACTCGGATATGACCCGCACCCTGGTGCTCGGCGAGCCCGACGACTGGCAGCGCGAGATCTACGACCTGGTCCGCGGCGCGCAGCGGGCCGGACGGGAGGCGCTGAAACCGGGCGCGGGATGCGCGGAGGTGGATGTCGCCGCCCGCGGGGTGATCGAGGCGGCCGGCCACGGCGACCGGTTCGTGCACGGGCTCGGGCACGGTGTCGGCCTGCAGATCCACGAAGCACCCGGAATCGCCAAAACCGGCACGGGTACACTGCTGCCTGGCATGACGGTGACCGTCGAGCCAGGTGTGTACTTCCCCGGCCGCGGCGGTGTCCGGATCGAGGATACGCTCGTGGTTCGCGAGGGGGATCCCGAGTTGCTCACCCTGACCACCAAAGACCTGATCGTGGTCGACTGACCACGATCAGCCGACTGCGTTCGAACCAAACAAGGAGATCCGAGGACAGTGGCGGACACCAGCGACTTCAAGAACGGCCTCGTGCTGAAAATCGACGGCAACCTGCAGCAGATCGTCGAGTTTCAGCATGTCAAGCCGGGCAAGGGGCCGGCGTTCGTGCGGACGAAGCTGAAGAACGTCGTCTCCGGCAAGGTGGTCGACAAGACCTGGAACGCCGGCGTGAAGGTGGAGGTCGCCAACGTCGACCGCCGCGACATGACCTACCTGTACAACGACGGGTCGGATTTCATCTTCATGGACGGCGACACCTTCGACCAGATCCAGATCGGCCCGCAGATCCTCGGCACCAGCGCGCGGTTCCTGCTGGAGAACATGCCCGTCCAGGTGGCCATGCACGACGGCGAGGTGCTGTACGTGGAGCTGCCGGTCACCGTCGAGCTCCAGGTCACCCACACCGAGCCGGGCCTGCAGGGCGACCGGTCCAGCGCGGGCACCAAGCCGGCCACCGTGGAGACCGGTGCCGAGGTGCAGGTGCCGCTGTTCATCAACGAAGGCGACAAGCTGAAGATCGATACCCGCGACGGCGGTTACCTCGGCCGAGTGAACGCCTAACCTGGTGACCGTGGCCGATCAGCCCGGGGGCAGGAAGCCCTCGCACAAGAAACTGGGCGCGCGGCACAAGGCCCGCCGACGCGCGGTGGACCTGCTGTTCGAAGCCGAGGCCCGCGACATCGACCCGGCGGAACTGCTCGACGAGCGCGAGCAGCTCTCCACCGGCGATGAGCAGGTGGCACCGGTGAACCCGTATACCCGCGTACTGGTCGAGGGCGTCGCCGACGACCTCGACCGGGTGGACGGCACCATCGAGTCCTACCTGCAGGACTGGACGCTGTCGCGGCTCCCGGCCGTGGACCGCGCCATCCTCCGGGTGGCGGTGTGGGAGCTGTTGCACGCCGCCGACGTGCCGCCGGTGGTGGCCGTCGACGAGGCGGTGGAACTCGCGAAGGAGCTGTCCACCGACGATTCGCCGAGTTTCGTCAACGGTGTGCTGGGCCAGGTGGTTCTGGTCGCCCCGCAGGTGCGCGCCGCCGCCGCGGCCACCCGCCCCACCCCTCCTGCCGACGACGAGGCGTAACTTCAGGAGGCTGTGCCCGCAAGCTCGTGCACATCGCCCGAAGGGTCCGCAGGCGGGCCCGTTCGGAGCCGAGCACCGCACCGCTCGGAGATGAAGCGCCGCACCGATACTCGGGCGCTCCGGTGCACCCCTACCGAGGGTGATTCGACGGGCGAGTTACCCGCGGCCGACCGGCCTGGCCCTGCCACCGGGTCGGTGCAGCCACCTGTCCCGCGTCTCCCACCGACGGCGAACGGAGCGGCCCTATCTCGAGGTGCGGTGCGCGCGGACGAGTCCGGCTTCGGACGAGCCGCTCTACCGGGGTGGCTCGGAGACCCACCCCGCGACGATCACCAGGCCGGTCGGCCGGTGGACGGCGAGGAAGCCGAACGGCCGGTCGAACCCCACCGCGATCTCGGTGACCCGGCGCGGGCGCGGTGGCATGCCGGCGCGGGTCATGGCGACGGCGGTCACCGCGGCGGCCTCGAAGCCCTCGCGGGTGAAGCGAGCCAGCGCGTCCTGAACGGCCTCGGCGATGCACAGTGCCGTGGGGGAGATCGCCGGGAACCGATCGCGGCTGCCGTCGGACGCCGACCGCAGCCCGAACAGGTCGGCCCGGGCGAGCAGATCGTGGCGGGATCGGATCGTGAACGGCGGCACCTGAATTCGCAGCGTATCCGCCACCGACCGGGTTTCCCGAACCGCCAGGCCCGGGCCCTCGGTGCCGATCGGGAGATGAGTGTTCGTGCCGACCGAGCCGTCGAGAGCGCCGAGTCCGGCGCCGAGAACGTCCGCGGGAGCACCGTCGCCCAGCAGCAGGTGAACATCGAGGTCGCCGATTCCGCGCACCACCACGCGGGTCACCGGTTCCGTGCCCGCCAGCAGCGCGGCATCGCCGAGTTCGCGCGAGAACCGGGACAGTCCGGGCCCGCGGTGCCCACGCCACGGGCCGGCTTCGGGTTCGAGCACGTCGTCGTCGAACGGCTGTAGCCAGGCGGTCCGGGCGACGATCGCGGTGGCCAGGATGACAAGCGTGTCGGGGCGGAACGTCAGCGGAAAGCGGTCGATCAGCCCGCCGGTGTTCCGGTCGGCCCAGGTATCCACCGCCGCCTGCCCCGTGAGCTTCTCGACGACACCGGCGGGCAGCGACCGCACCCACTCGTCGCGTAGCTCGAGGTCCTCACGAACCCAGACACCGAGCGCCCCGGCCACGGTCTGAGCGCCGGCGATCTCCGCCAGCAGCCGAAGACCCGAATCCTGCGAGTGCCCGGCCGGAAGCCCCACTGCCGCAGCCAGTTCCGAGCGGGCCGGTTCGTTCGCCGCACCGGCGAGCACGGCCAGCAACGGCCATACGCCGCACCCCGAGAGCACGAAATCGCCGGCGCCCGCCGCAGCGCACCACCGCCGAGTCAGGTCGTTGGCGGCGGCCACATGCGGCAGGAGACTGGTCTGCACACCCGCCAGCCTAGCCCCGTGACAGTGCGCGGACGGCCGTCGTCCCGACCGCGCCGACGGCCGTCCCGCTCGCGTTCGATCGACCGGAGTCGGCTGCCGGGTGGCTCGGATACGGGCCACCCAGCGAGCAGCCTGGAGACGGTCCAGTTCGGATATTTCGCCGTACTTGTCGCACCTGATCACTGGTGTCGCGCAGGACGAGGCCCGTTGTCACGCTAGCCCGGTTGCCGGGTCTTGCGAGCGGCCCAGTTCCTGACCGGTTGCGCCACCGGCGCTCGGCCGGAATGGCCTTGCGCGATTCGCCCAGGGCGGATGTGGTCGCTCGTCCCGTGGCCCTGTCGTCGAGCCGAGCCGAGGGCAAGCGCCGAGGGACGGGTGCGTGGGTTGCCGCGGTCGCCGGTTCGGTGTCGCGTTGGGCCGGTTCGGTTGTCGTGCTGCTCGGGGGGCGCATGTGCCGGATGGTTCCGAAATGTGTGCGCCCCCGCCGTGGGTGTACGTGGCCGGCGGGGGCGCTCCCGGACCTCATGTAGTCCGGGGGATCGGGGGTGTTGTCGCGGACCGGGCGGCGGCCCGCACCGGATATCCTGGTGCCTCAACCGCACTCGAGGTCCAGTGCGGCGAGCGTGGCTTGGGTCACGGCAGCGCTGCCGGCGCGACCCGGATGCTGCCGGTGCGATACTGTGAGAATCCAGTTGTCTGTTGCTCTCATCGGCGGCGAGGAGGATGAGATGGCGGGTGTGGAGACGCCGACGGCGCGACTGCGTCAGCTGCGGGACGGTGGCTGCACGCCGCGGCAGGCGTGGGAGCTGTTCGACAGTCTGCCCGCGGTTCGCGTCGATGAGATCACCACCGGCCGCTGGCGCGGTGACGAGCTGGACACCGGGCACCCGTGGGCCGGTGCCCTGATCGAATCGGGTTGGCAGGGAAAGCAGTTCGACGATCCCGAGGCGGTGCAGCCGCTGCTGTTCGCGGGCCCGGACGGCGTCGTGTTCCCGGTCGATCCGCGCCGGGTGCCGCTGGCGCTGACGGGCCGTGTCCCCGCGGCGGGCATGCGGTTGGCTCGCAAGCTGCTGCCGGTGCTGCGTCCGGCCCTGCGCGCGCGGGCGCCGCGGGCCCGGCTGCGCAACCTGGAGTATCGCGGCACAGTCAGCGCCGCAATGATTTACGACCACCTGCCGATCATCGACGTATTCCGCCTGGTGGACGACGAGACGCTGCTGAGCGTGATGGACCTGCGCGGTATGGCCGATCCGTACTTCTTCATCCTGCGCCGCGAACGGTCCTGAGCCGGACCGGTCGTAGGTCGGATTCCTCCGCCGCGGTCGAGGCCGGTGGATCCGGCGCCGGTCAGCTGTGTTCGAGGATGGCGTCGAACCGTTCGTCGGCGCGGTCCAGCTGATCGAGTATGTGCCGCTTGACATGTGCCGCCAGCGGTGTGTCGGCGCGGGTGACCAACTCGCGGTAGACATCGGTGAGTGGACGGTACTTGGTGGCCAGCCGGTGCATCGCCGGGCCGGTCGCGTACAGGATCCCGACCCCGTTGTCGGTGAAGTCGGAGATCTTCACGACGCGGGCCCACGGATTGCGGGCGAGGCTGCTGGTCACATGCTCGCGGTATTGCGCGTGGCGGTCCACGGCCGGGTCGCGCGGCGGGTTGGTGACCGCGGCGACCAGGCTCGCGACCCGGCCCCCGAACCGCTCGCCCACCTCGGCCAGCGCGTTCTCGGTGACCGGACCCGTTCGCGCCCCGGCGAGTTCGGGGCCGTGATCCTCGACCGTGTCGTGCAGCAGCCCGGCCATCACCACCTCGGTATCGCGCACCTCGTAGTGGCTGACGATCCGGATGGCCACGCGCAGTAGGTGATTCACGTATGGTTCGCGGCCGTACCGATCGTCCCGATGCAGCTCGGAGGCGAGACCGAGGGCCGCCCCGACCCGTTCGGGCTCGGGCAGCTTCTCGGACTCGAGCTCGAGGCGCTGCCGCAGTCCACTCTCGCCGTGAACGTCGGAAATGGTGTGCAGCGGCATCACCGAGAGGATTCCCGCCCCAACTGTGTTCATGGAGCCAATCTATCGGTACGGTACGTCGGTCCCACTTATCGGTGCCTTGCATTTCGGCAGCCGGCGATTGAACTTCGCGTGGCTACCGTACGCCGCGCGGCCGGAACTGGATACTGATCCGCGGCCCGACCGGATGCCTCGTCTTCGGGACCGCATGCTCCCAGGTGCGCTGGCACGAGCCGCCCATCACGATCAGGTCGCCGTGGCCGAGCCCGTAGCGGACGCTCGCGCCGCCCCCGCGCGGGCGCAGCAGCAGGGCCCGGGCCGCGCCGACCGAGACGATCGCCACCATCGTGTCGTCGGTGGCGCCGCGGCCGAGCGTGTCGCCGTGCCAGGCCACGCTGTCGCCTCCGTCGCGGTAGTAGCACAGCCCGGCCGTGCGGAACGGCTCACCGAGCTCGGCGCGGTAGTACCCGCTCAGCGCCTCGCGCGCCTCGCCGAGCACCGGATCCGGCAGGGTCTCGCTCTCGTCGTAGAACCGCAGCAGGCGCGGGACATCCACCATCCGATCGTACATCCGGCGCCGGTCGGCCCGCCAGGGCACCCGTTCGGCCAGCCGCTCGAACAGCAGATCCGCGCCGGACAGCCACCCCGGCAGCACGTCCACCCAGGCCCCGTCGCCCAGCACTGTGCGACGCACTCCCTCCAGCGGCCCGAGCCCGATCGCCCCGAAGCCGTCCAGCAGCGAACCCTGCAGCGGTGTCGACATGCGCTCGAATCTACGTGCTATCGAACATACGTTCAAGAAGTTGGACGTCGTAGCCCTGGTGGACCCAGGTCCCTTCGCTGACCTCGAAGCCCTGAGAGCGGCAGACGATCTGCCGGTTTCGAGGTTTGCTCGACTGGTCGGCGTTTCCGAACGCACCTATCGACGACGGTTGGTTCGGCTTCGCGACGGAGATCCGCCTCATGGTCCGTGGCCGTCGCCGAAGGTGGAGCAGTTCGAGCCGATCGCCGCCAAGTACGCCGAGGAGTGGCCAGCGTGGGGGCATCGCAAAATCGCGGCGATGATGCACTGTCGTGCTTGCAGCTGGCAGTCATCGAGGCCGAACGGCCCTGGATATGGAGGTCCACCGCTTCCGGATCATCTACAACACAATCAGGCCACACCAAACGCTCGGCGATCGAACCCCCAGCACGGCCTTCACTGGTCGTGACTGTCAGACAACCGCTCGATGAACGCGGCTGCGAGAGTGGAAGCGGCTGCAGCGAAATGGCAGACGGCTGCAGCAAGTTCACCCGTAAGGGGTGACGTGGCACCGATGGGTGTGAAACTACCGTCTGCCCCGGCCAGTGCCAGCGCGGCCAGGATGCGCCGAGGAGATTGCGACGACCGGCTCGGCGCCGCTGGTCAACGGCCGGGTTCATACGGTCTTCCCGACGAGAGGCGGTCTGTCCATGAGTCACCAGAATCCGACGCTTCGAGCCGCGAGTGATGTCCGTGTCATCCCTGCCGGCACGGTGATGACCGAGGAGTTCGCGCGACAGCTCGCCCGCGATGTCTACGTGTGGGGATGGCCGATCGTCAACGCCTTCCACCGCCGCGCCTCGTTCGCCTCCGCGCCCGAACCCGGTCTGGTCGGTGGCGTGCTACCTGCCGCGCCGGTCGGGCACGTGGCAATGCTGAGCCGCTACATCGACCCCTCCCAGCGATGGGTGGCCCACCCCAACCAGGATGTGGTGTACGGGTTCGGATACGGCGCAGTCGATCGCGATCCGGTCGTAGCGCAGGTCCCGGACTTCGGTAACCGGTTCTGGGTCTACGCCCTCTACGACGCCCGCAGCGAAGAATTCTCCAATCTGGGACAGCAATACGGCACCGCCCCGGGCAACTACCTCATCGTCGGGCCGAACTGGGACGGTGACGTACCTGCCGGAATCACCGACGTATTGCGCTGTCCCACCGAACTGCTCGGAATGGGTCCGCGAGTGTTCCTCGACGACACCGAAGCCGACCGTGCCGCCATCGGATCGACGTTGAGCCACGTGGTGCTCTATCCGCTGAGCACTTACACCGGCGAACCCAAAACCGTTGACTGGCAGAATATCCCCCACTTCCCCGCCGGTGAATCCACCTCGGGGGAGACCCGATGGGTCGATCCCGCAACCTTCTTCGACGAACTGCCCGCCATCCTCGACAACGTTGCGCCCCTGCCCGGCGAGGAATCCCGCTACGCGATGACGCGGGCGTTGCTGGCCGCGATCGCTGCCGACCCCGATCTCGCTGCAGTGGTCGAACAAGCCGCCAAGGAGACCGAAACCCAGGTCATCGCACCGCTATTCAACTTCCGCACCAACGGATGCGTGCTACCCGGCGGCTGGAACTCACCACCCAACGTCGCCCGCTGGGGCTTCGACTATCTCACCCGCACCGCCACAGCCAAGTCCAACATGTACGTCAACCAGCCCGAGGAAACCCGCTACTTCTTCCTCGAAGTCGATAGCCAGGGCAGACGGCTCGACGGCAACAACGACTACACGATCACATTCCCCGCCGGTCAGGTCCCGCCCGTCGACGGATTCTGGTCCCTCACCCTCTACAACCCCGAACACTTCTTTGCCCCGAACGACCTGGGCCGCTACTCGCTGGGCACCAAGAACAAATCCATGACCTTCGCTCCCGACGGTGCCCTCACCATCCACATACAGCACGACTCACCCGGCACCGAATACGAGAACAACTGGCTCCCCGCACCTCGTGGTGAATTCGAACTCACCATCCGCACCTACTGGCCCAAACCTGCAGTCAACAACGGAGACTGGACACCGCCCCCAGTGCACCGGAACAGCTGACCATCCCAGCTGCCGCAAGCACCTTCGACACCGAACCTCCGCCAACAACCAGAAAACCATCCCGACCCGGCCAAGAGCTTGACTCAAGACAGACGTCCAGCGCGTCGAGCCGAATGTCGGGTGTGGCCGGTGTCGAGTGATTTTCGAACCCTGATCCGCCCGGACGACCGAAGTCCGGGCGGCTTCTCGACGCTGCGCAGATCTTCGGAACAGCCCGAGCACATGCCGAATCCGGCGCCCGGTCTTCTATGCTGAGTCTCCGTGAGCCGCGGTGAACGGGCGAGAGCCGATATTCTCGACGCCGCCGAACGGCTGATCGCCGAACGCGGCGCGCAGGTCCCCTTGCGGGAGATCGCGGTAGCGGCCGGGCAGCGCAACAACTCCGCGGTCAACTACCACTTTCGCAACCGGCACGAACTGATACACGCCGTGGTCGAGCGGCGCCTGGCGCCGATGGAGCGCGAGCGCGCCGAGATGCTGGCCACGCTCGGCAACGGTGCCCGGCGTGACGGGGGTGCCCGGCGTGATGTGGATGCTCTCCTGCGGGTGCTGGTGTTGCCGCTGACGACGGTCGACAGTCCCTGCTATGCGCGCTTCCTGCAGGCGGCCGCGCTGTATCTCCCGACCGATCTCGATGGCACCCAGGGGACGGTGTGGCCACGGGTGCTCAACGAACTCGCCCGGGCGATTCCTACCTCCGACGCCGCCGCCAAGCGCGGCAGGATCGCCGCGGTCGGCACCGCCATGTTCGCGTTGCTCGCCGAATGGGAGCGCAAGGCCCACTCCGAGACCGGCTCCCGGGACTTCCCGGAGGACGACTTCCCGGAGGACCTGGTCGTCATGCTCGCCGCGATGCTGACCGCACCGGTTCGGGTCCACGGCGAGGCGGCCGGATCGCCCACCGCCGGTTGAACCCCTAACCCGCGGTCTTGCCGTTGTCGGCGAGATAGACCGCGCCGTGCACGGCGGAGGCGTCGTCGCCGGCCAGGAACGCGATCACGCCGGCGACCTCCTCCGGCTCGTTCATCCCGCGCGGCGAGGCGGTGCGCATGACCAGGTTCACGTCGGCGCCGTCGGGCAGGGAGAACTCGCTGACCTGCGGGGTGAGCATGCCGCCGGGGCACACCGCGTTCACGCGCACGCGGTCCGCGGTGAACTCCACGGCCAAGGCTCGGGTCAGGCCGATCAGCCCGTGTTTGGCCGCGCAGTAGCCCGCCGAATAGGACTGGCCCTCGACGCCGGCGACGGAGGCGACGTTGACGATATTGCCGCCGGTGCGCAGCAGGTGCGGCAGGGCGGCGCGGCACAGGTAGAACGGGCCGTCGAGGTTCACCGCGAGGTCGCCGCCCCAGTCCTCGTCGGTGATGTCGACGGTGTGGCGCATCCGGTGCCGGCCTGCCACATTGACCAGGACATCGAGGCGGCCGAAGGCGTCGACGCATCGCTCGACCGCCGATCGGCAGGCGGCCGGGGTGGAGATGTCCGCGGTGGTGAACCGCCCGCCGGGTACCTCGCCGAACACCTCGGACAATCGTGATTCGTCGCGGGCTACGCCGAACACCGAGGCGCCGCGCCGGGCGAACAGGCGCGCCACCGCCGCGCCCAGTCCGGACGAGGCGCCGGTCACCAGTGCCACCTTGTTCGACAGATCGGTCATTTCGCCTCCACGGCTTCGCTTTCGGGGGAGTCTGCGCGCGGGCGGCCTCGCCGCGGCGCGGTCGGTGCCGCGCGATGGGGCGCGGAGCCGGAACTCAGTCGCTCGTGACCCGTTCGGCCCGTGCGAGATTCGCGGCGACCTCCTTGGCCCATTCGCCGTGCGCGTGGCGGGTATCGACCTCGCATTCGAACCGCGCCGTCATCTCGGGGGTGACGTCGGCGACGTCGACGTAGAACTGCTCGTACCAGCGCCGTTGCTGATACACCGGACCGTCCTCGGCGGTGAGCAGTGGATTGTCGATGCGGGTCTTGTTCTTCCAGACCTCGACGTCCTGGAGGAAGCCGGTGGCGAAATTACGGGAGAAGGCCGCCGCGAGCTTCTCGGCGGCCTCCGGAGCCATGCCCGGGATGCTCTGCACGCTGACACCCCATTGCAGGACGAACGAATCGTGCGTCACGGGATAGTGGCAGTTGATCAGCACGACCTCGATCGTCGTCCCGGCGAAGTCGTTGTGCAGGTAATTGATCATGTAGGCCGGCCCGTAGTAGGACGCCTCGGAGCGCAGCAGCGCGTCGTCGACCTTCTGGATGTCCGGGCGCGGTTCGGAATGCATGAACTGCGTCGCGACGTGCCCGTCCAGGACGTTCTTGAAGTAGACGGGGTAGGCGCCGTGGATATAGAAGAAGTGCGCCATATCGACGTTGTTGTCGATGATCTCCCGGCAGTGCGACCCCTCGATGAGTACCGAATCCCACGTCCAGGAACTCCATCGGTCGGTGCCGATCCCCTCGATGTGCGGGATCGCCACCTCCGGCGGGGGCGGGTTGCCTTCCGGATCGTTCCAGACGAACAGCTGCAAATTCTCCTCGGCGGTGATCCACGCGCGGGTGCGCGCCAGTTTCGGTGTCCGCCGGGCGTACGGCACCAGTGTGCACCTGCCGTCTCCTCCCCACCGCCAGTCGTGGAACGGACAGGCCAGGGCGTCCCCCCGGACGCTGCCCCGCGACAGATCGGCACCCATGTGCCGGCAGTAGGCGTCGAGCACCCGCAGTGCGCCGCCGCCGTCGGCCCAGACGACGAGCTTGGTGCCGAACGCCTCGACCGCGTGCGGCCGGCCGTCGCGGAACGCGTCCGCGAGCCCCAGGCAATGCCACCCGCGCGCATACCGGGTGGGATCGGGTCCGACGTCGATCTGACGGACGTCCACGTCTGCGGTCATGGCCTCGAGATTAAGCGATATTGCTTAATTAGTCGATGGGAAACCGAAACGCGTGCGAGCAAATGCGACAACACCTGGCGCAGTTCATAGTCCGGCCGAGCCGGAGTCCGGCCCGCCCCCGCCGGTCACGCGCCGCGTGCCGCCGTCCGGCTCAGCGAGCGGTCGGTGACGGTGAGCACCAGGAACAGCGCGGCGGCGACGAGCATGAACAGGGCCAGGTGGTGTAGTCCGGTCGCGCCCGTACCGTCCGACAGGAAGGTGCCGCCGACGGCCGCCGAACCGATGGCGCCGAAGTAGAAGAAGGTCCGCAACAGTCTGGCCGAGGAGCCGATGCGGTCCGGATCGGCCCGGTAGTAGACGGCATCCGGGTACGGCGGGATCGTCAGGAGGGCAGATGGGCGCGCACGAAATCGACGACGGCATCGGAGAACGCGTCGTTGACGTCGCTCGCGGCGGTATGGGCGGCACCGCGGATCTCGACGTACTCGAGATGGGGGACCAGCTGCCGGAACTCGGCCACTCCCTGCTCGCTGACGACGTCCGACAGCCGCCCGCGCACCAGCAGCGTGGGGATCGTCAGCTGCCGCGCGGCCTCCTCCAGCACCGCGGTGTGCAATTCGATATCCTCGCCGCGGCCGGACATCATCGCCGGATCCCAGTGCCAGTACCAGCGGCCGTCGGCGCGCTGCCGCAGGTTGCGGCGCAGTCCGTCGGTCGTGCGCGGCCGGGTGCGGTGCGGCAGGTACTCGGCGACCGCGTCGGCCGCTTCGTCGAGGGTCGCGAAGCCTTCGGGGTGGCCGCCCAGGAACTTCAATACGCGCGCCACGCCCTTGTGCTCCGGCCGCGGTACCACGTCGACGAGTACGAGACCCGCGACCAGTTCGTGCCCGGGCCGAGCGGTCGCCAGCAGGCTGGTCAGGCCGCCCATGCTGGCGCCGACCAGGATCGTGGGCCGGCCGAGTTCGGCGAGGATGCCGAGCAGGTCGGCGGTCATGGCCTCGCGGGTGTAGTCGCCGTCCGCGGCCCAGTCGCTCTCGCCGTGCCCCCGCGCGTCCAGCAGGATCGCGCGCAACCCGACCTTCGCCAGTGCGGCGCCGGAGTCCTTCCAGGAGTGCCGGGTCTGCCCGCCGCCGTGCAGGAACACCGCGAGCGGGCCGTCGTCGGGGCCCCAGCTCTCGCCGGCGAGCCGGATGCCACCCTGGCCGCGGAAGGTGAGTCGGCGCGGTTCGGAGAAGTCGGCTTCGTTGCTCACGACAACGAGCATGACACACGTTCCAGTTTCGATATACGCCGTATGAACGATTGTTCGCATTCCGGCCGCCGGGAGGCATATTTTCGGTGCTCGGCGCGCGGCGGGCGCGGTGGCCTCCGCCGGCGGCGCGGCGCGTAGGTATCCGTGCAGGTGGCGGCGCTCACAGCCCGACCCCCGATGCCGGGCGTTTGCGGGCGCGCTGCTAGGCTCGGCGCTCGAAAGACATCCTTTAACGGACCGTCCGGCGAGGCGGGGAAGGAGGTCGGCGTGGCTGTGTCCGAAGACCGCGGTGGCCGGGTCGGGCCCGAAGGCGGTACGGCCAGGTCGAGCGCTGCCGAATATTCGCAGCGGCACGATCCCGAATGGGTTCGGGCCGGGCGCGAACTGCTGTCGGCCCGCGACGTCGGCCGGACCATCGCGCGGATGGCGCACCAGATCATCGAGAAGACCGCACTCGACTCCGGCGATCCGGCCGCACCGCGTGTGGTATTGATCGGAATCCCCACTCGCGGAACGACTCTCGCGGTCCGGCTGGCCGAGCGGGTCGAGGAGTTCGCGGGTGTGCGCCCGGCCGTGGGCTCGCTGGACATCACGCTGTACCGGGACGATCTGCGCAACCGGCCGCACCGGCCGCTGGAGCGCACCTCGGTGCCCGAGGGCGGCATCGAGGACGCGCTGGTGGTGCTGGTCGACGACGTGCTGTTCTCCGGCCGCAGCGTGCGGTCGGCGCTGGACGGCCTGCGCGATCTCGGCCGCCCGCGCGCGGTTCAGCTGGCGGTGCTGATCGACCGCGGCCACCGCGAACTGCCCATCCGGGCCGATTATGTCGGCAAGAACGTGCCCACCTCCCGCAGTGAGGACATCTCCGTGCTGTTGACCGAACACGACGGCCGCGACGGCGTGTACCTGCATCAGGGAGACGAGCAGTGAGCAGGCGGGGCGCGGCCGCCCGGGTGGCGGCATGCGGCGAGGGCGGGGTGGCCGCGTGAGGCATCTGCTGTCGGTCACCGACCTGGATCGCGCCGCGGCGACCGAACTGCTGGACGACGCGGAGCGCTTCGAACAGGCGCTGCTCGGCCGCGAGGTGCGCAAGCTGCCGACGCTGCGCGGCCGCACCGTGATGACGGTGTTCTTCGAGAACTCCACCCGCACTCGGGTGTCGTTCGAGGTGGCCGGCAAGTGGATGAGCGCCGATGTGATCAACGTGAGCGCGTCGAGCTCGTCGGTGTCGAAGGGCGAATCGCTGCGCGACACCGCGCTGACCCTGCACGCCGCCGGCGCGGACGCGCTGATCGTGCGGCACCCGGCCTCCGGCGCGGCCCACCAGATCGCCCGCTGGTTCGGTGAAATGGGCACCGGCGCAGCGGGTTTCGCGGGCACCGGCCCGGCGGTGATCAACGCCGGCGACGGTATGCACGAACATCCGACGCAGGCCCTGCTGGATGCCCTGACGTTGCGGCAACGGCTCGGTACGCTGGACGGCAAGCGGGTGGTGATCGTGGGTGACATCCTGCACAGCCGGGTCGCGCGCTCGAATGCGTTCCTGCTGCACATCCTCGGCGCCGAGGTGGTGCTGGTGGCGCCGCGCACGCTGGTTCCGGTCGGCGTGGACGGCTGGCCGGTGCGGGTGTCGCACTCGCTGGATGCCGAGTTGCCCGGCGCCGATGCGGTGATGATGCTGCGCGTGCAGGCCGAACGGATGAACGGCGGGTTCTTCCCGTCCGCGCGTGAGTACTCGGTCCACTACGGGCTGAACGAGCGGCGGATGGCGTTGCTGGACGAGCACGCGGTGGTGCTGCATCCGGGGCCGATGCTGCGCGGCATGGAGATCGCGGCGTCGGTGGCCGACTCGCCGAAAGCCGCTGTGCTGCAACAGGTGACCAACGGCGTGCACATGCGGATGGCGGTGCTGTTCCGCCTGCTGATCGGAGCCGGGGAGGCGGTGAACTGATGCTGATCAAGAACGTCCGGCTGTACGGCGCGGGCGACCCGGTCGACGTGCTGCTGGCCGACGGTGAGATCCGGGAGATCGGAACGGATCTGGGCATCGTCGACGCCGAGACCGTCGACGGGTCGGGGCAGATCCTGCTGCCCGGCTTCGTCGATCTGCACACGCACCTGCGCGAGCCCGGCCGCGAAGACACCGAGACCATCGAAAGCGGTTCGGCCGCAGCGGCTCTCGGCGGATTCACCGCCGTGTTCGCGATGGCCAACACCGATCCGGTCGCCGACACCGCCGTGGTCACCGACCACGTGTGGCGGCGCGGCCAGGAGGTCGGCCTGGTCGACGTGTACCCGGTCGGTGCGGTCACCGTCGGCCTGGCGGGTAAGCAGCTGGCCGAGATGGGGACCATGGCCGCGGGCGAGGCCGGGGTGCGGATGTTCTCCGACGACGGCCACTGCGTCGACGATCCGCTGATCATGCGCCGCGCGCTGGAATACTCCCGCTCGCTCGGCGTGCTGATCGCCCAGCACGCGGAGGAGCCGCGCCTGACCGAGGGCGCCGTCGCGCACGAGGGCCCGACCGCGGCCCGGCTCGGGCTGTCGGGCTGGCCGCGCGCAGCGGAGGAGTCGATCGTCGCCCGCGACGCGCTGCTGGCCCGCGATGCCGGTGCGCGCGTGCACATCTGCCACGCCTCCACGGCGGGCACCGTCGAGTTGCTGAAATGGGCCAAGGGGCAGGGGATTTCGGTCACCGCCGAGGTCACGCCGCACCACCTGCTGCTGGACGATTCGCGGCTGGAGACCTACGACGCGGTGAACCGGGTGAACCCGCCGCTGCGCGAGGCATCCGACGCGGTCGCGCTGCGCCGTGCGCTGGCCGACGGTGTGATCGACTGCGTGGCAACCGATCACGCGCCGCACGCCGAGCAGGAGAAGTGCTGCGAGTTCGCCGCGGCCCGGCCCGGAATGCTCGGCCTGCAGACGGCGCTGTCGATCGTGGTGCGGACGATGGTCGAGTCCGGGCTGCTGGACTGGCGCGGGGTCGCGCGGGTGATGAGCGAGCATCCGGCCCGGATCGCCGGGCTCGACGATCAGGGCCGGCCGCTGGCGGTCGGCGAGCCGGCGAATCTGGTGCTGGTCGACCCGGACGCGTCGTGGACGGTGCGGGCGAGGGAGCTCGCGAGCATCGCGAACAACACGCCGTACGAGGCGATGGCCCTGCCCGCGCGGGTGACGGCGACGTTCCTGCGCGGACGGGCGACCGTCCGCGACGGCTCGGTGATCGACGGGTTCTCGGCCCGGCAGGTGGGGAGAGCGTAGATGGAGCGAACACTGTGGGTGCTGGCGCTGTTCGTGCTGTTCCTGCTGTGCCTGTGGCTGATGTACCGGGCCTGGCGGAAGCGGGCGCGCCGGCAGGCGTCCTCGATCGGGGAGCTGCCGCCGGTGCCCGCGGACCTGGGCGCGCAGCTGCTGGAACCCACCAGCGGGCTCTACCTGGGCAGCACGCTGGCGCCCAGCTGGATTCAGCGGATCACGGTGGGCGACCTGGGTTTCCGGGCCACCGCGGAACTCACCCGGTTCGAGCGCGGCATCCTGCTCGAACGTCAGGGGTCGGCGGCGATCTGGATTCCGCAGGAGTCCATCTCGGTGGTGCGCACCGAGCGCGGGCACGCGGGCAAGGTGATGACGGAAGATGGTGTGCTGGTAATTCGCTGGACGTTGCCGACCGGGACCGAGGTGGACACCGGATTCCGCGGCGACGACAAGACGGTGTATCCGGCCTGGACGGCGGGACCGGCCGGCACGACGACGGGAGACGACGAAACATGAGCAGCGGCCAGGGCGGGCTCGCGAGCGGAAGCGCCGTGATGGTGCTGGAGGACGGCCGGGTATTCCGCGGCTCGTCGTTCGGCGCCGCGGGGGAGACGCTGGGTGAGGCGGTGTTCTGCACCGCGATGACGGGCTACCAGGAAACCCTGACCGACCCGAGCTATCACCGGCAGATCGTGGTGGCCACGGCCCCGCAGATCGGCAACACCGGGTGGAACGACGAGGACGACGAGTCCGGGAAGATCTGGGTGGCCGGGTACGCGGTGCGCGACCCCGCGCGCCGGGCGTCGAACTGGCGGGCCACCACCACGCTGCAGGACGCGCTGGAGCGGCGCGGCGTGGTCGGCATCGCGGGCATCGACACCCGCGCGCTGGTCCGCCACCTGCGCACCCGGGGCTCGATGAAGGCGGGAATCTTCTCCGGCGAGCCGGCCGCCGCGCCGGTCGAGGAGCTGCTGGCGCGGGTGAACGGCCAGCCGTCGATGCTGGGCGCGAACCTGGCGGGCGAGGTGAGCACCGACGACGTCTACACGCTCGAACCCGAGGGCGAGCACCGGTTCACCGTGGTCGCGGTCGACCTCGGCATCAAGACCAACACCCCGCGGATGTTCGCTCAGCGGGGTATCCGGGTGCACGTGGTGCCCGAGAGCGTCACGCTCGACCGGATCAAGGAACTGAGGCCCGACGGGGTGTTCCTCTCCAACGGCCCCGGCGATCCGGCCACTCAGGACGACGCCGTGAGCCTCACGAAATCTGTTCTGGGCGAGGGGATCCCGCTGTTCGGGATCTGCTTCGGCAACCAGATCCTCGGCCGCGCACTGGGTCTGGGCACCTACAAGATGAAGTTCGGGCACCGCGGGATCAACGTGCCGGTCGTCGATCACACCACCGGGCAGATCTCGATCACCGCCCAGAACCACGGGTTCGCGCTGGAGGGCGAGGCCGGGCAGCGCTTCGACACGCCGTTCGGCACCGCGGAGGTCAGCCACACCTGCGCGAACGACGGCACGGTCGAGGGCGTGCAGCTGGTCGACGGCAAGACCATCAAAGCGTTCTCCGTGCAGTACCACCCGGAGGCCGCGGCGGGTCCGCACGATGCCGCCTACTTGTTCGACCGCTTTGCCGGCCTGATGGAGGAGAAAGCCTGATGCCACGTCGCGAGGATCTACACCACATCCTGGTGATCGGCTCGGGCCCGATCGTGATCGGCCAGGCCTGCGAATTCGACTACTCCGGCACCCAGGCGTGCCGGGTGCTGCGCGCCGAGGGCATGCGGGTGTCGCTGGTGAATTCCAATCCGGCCACGATCATGACCGATCCGGAGTTCGCCGACTCCACCTACGTGGAGCCGATCACGGCGGAGTTCGTCGAGAAGGTGCTGGCGCGCGAGCAGGCGAACGGGACGCCGGTCGATGCCCTGCTCGCCACGCTGGGCGGTCAGACCGCCCTCAATACCGCCGTCGCGCTGCACGACGGCGGCGTGCTGGAGAAGTACGGCGTGGAACTGATCGGCGCCGACTTCGACGCCATCCAGCGCGGCGAGGACCGGCAGAAGTTCAAGGACATCGTTGCCGAGGTCGGCGGCGAATCGGCCCGCTCCAAGGTCTGCTACACCATGGACGAGGTCCACGAAACCGTTGCGGAACTGGGCTTCCCGGTGGTCGTGCGGCCGTCGTTCACGATGGGCGGGCTGGGTTCGGGCATGGCCTACGACGACGCCGACCTCGACCGCATCGCCGGCGGCGGGCTGGCCGCGTCGCCGACGGCCAACGTGCTCATCGAGGAATCCATCCTGGGCTGGAAGGAATTCGAGCTCGAGCTGATGCGCGACGGCCGCGACAACGTGGTCGTGGTGTGCTCGATCGAGAACGTCGACCCGATGGGCGTGCACACCGGCGATTCGATGACCGTCGCCCCCGCGATGACCTTGACCGACCGGGAGTACCAGCGGATGCGCGATCTGGGCATCGCCGTGCTGCGCGAGGTCGGCGTGGACACGGGCGGCTGCAACATCCAGTTCGCGGTCGACCCGCGCGACGGCCGGCTGGTCGTGATCGAGATGAACCCGCGCGTGTCGCGCTCTTCCGCGCTGGCGTCCAAGGCGACGGGTTTCCCGATCGCCAAGATCGCCGCCAAGCTCGCGATCGGCTACTCCCTGGACGAGATCGTCAACGACATCACCAAGGAGACCCCGGCCTGCTTCGAGCCCACCCTGGACTACGTGGTGGTCAAGGCGCCGCGGTTCGCGTTCGAGAAGTTCCCGGGCGCCGACCCGACGCTGACCACCACGATGAAGTCGGTGGGCGAGGCGATGAGCCTGGGCCGCAACTTCACCGAGGCGCTGGGCAAGGTGCTGCGCTCGCTGGAGACCTCGGCGACCGGCTTCTGGACGCGAGGCGACGGAAGATGGGCGCCCTCCGACGAGGGTGACCCGCAGGCGATCGCCGCTGCCGTTTCCGCGATTCTCGACGATCTGCGGGTGCCGACGGAGGGTCGCATCTACCAGGTGGAGCGGGCGCTGCGGCTGGGCGCGAGCGTCGAGGAGGTAGCGGAGGCGTCGGGTGTCGACCCGTGGTTCGTCGCCGAGATCGCCGGGCTCGTCGAGCTGCGCGCCGAGATCCTCGCCGCGCCGGTGCTGGACGAAGCGCTGCTGCGGCGGGCCAAGCACTACGGCCTGTCCGACCGCCAGCTCGCCGAGCTGCGGCCGGAGCTGGCCGGCGAGAACGGCGTGCGCGAGCTGCGGCACCGGCTCGGTGTCCGCCCGGTGTACAAGACCGTAGACACCTGCGCCGCCGAATTCGAGGCCAAGACCCCATACCACTACTCCGGCTACGAGCTCGATCCGGGCGCGGAGTCGGAGGTGGCCCCGCAGCGCGAGCGGTCGAAGGTGATCATCCTCGGCTCCGGTCCGAACCGCATCGGCCAGGGCATCGAATTCGACTATTCGTGTGTGCACGCGGCGCAGACGCTGTCGGAGGCCGGGTACGAGACGGTGATGGTCAACTGCAACCCGGAGACCGTGTCGACCGACTACGACACCGCCGACCGCCTCTACTTCGAGCCGCTGACCTTCGAGGACGTGCTCGAGGTCTACCACGCCGAAAGCGCGTCCGGCACGGTGGCGGGCGTGATCGTGCAGCTGGGCGGCCAGACCCCGTTGGGCCTGGCGCAGCGGCTCACCGCGGCCGGGGTCCCGGTGGTCGGCACCTCCGCGGCGGCCATCGACCTGGCCGAGGATCGCGGCGAGTTCGGCGACGTGCTGGTCGCGGCCGGACTGCCCGCACCCAAGTACGGCACCGCCACCACCTTCGAGCAGGCGAAGAAGATCGCCGCCGATATCGGTTACCCGGTCCTCGTCCGCCCGTCCTACGTGCTCGGCGGCCGCGGCATGGAGATCGTCTACGACGAGAACTCCCTGGAGGGCTACATCTCCCGCGCCACCGAGCTGAGCCCGGAACATCCGGTGCTGGTGGACCGCTTCCTGGAGGACGCCATCGAGATCGACGTCGACGCGCTGTGCGACGGCGACGAGGTCTACCTGGGCGGCGTGATGGAACATATCGAGGAGGCCGGTATCCACTCCGGCGACTCGGCCTGCGCGCTGCCCCCGATCACGTTGGGCCGCAGCGATATCGAGGCCGTGCGCCGCTCCACCGCGGCACTGGCCAAGGGGATCGGCGTGCGCGGGCTGCTGAACGTGCAGTACGCGCTGAAGGACGACGTGCTCTACGTGCTCGAGGCCAATCCCCGTGCCAGCCGGACGGTTCCGTTCGTGTCGAAGGCCACGGCGGCGCCGCTGGCGAAGGCCGCGGCGCGAATCATGCTCGGCGCCACCATCTCCGGGTTGCGCAAGGAGGGCCTGCTGCCCGCCGAGGGCGACGGCGGCCACGCACCGCTGGACGCGCCCGTCGCGGTGAAGGAGGCGGTGCTGCCGTTCCACCGGTTCCGCCGCCCGGACGGCACCGGCATCGACTCGCTGCTGTCGCCGGAGATGAAGTCCACCGGCGAGGTGATGGGCATCGACGCCGACTTCGGCACGGCCTTCGCCAAGAGCCAGACCGCCGCCTACGGGTCGCTGCCCACCTCGGGCACCGTGTTCGTCTCCATCGCCAACCGCGACAAGCGGGCGATGGTGTTCCCGGTGAAGCGGCTGCACGATCTGGGCTTCCGGATTCTCGCCACCGAGGGCACCGCGGAAATGCTGCGGCGCAACGGGATTCCGTGCGAACGCGTCCGCAAGCACTCGGACCCGGAGCCGGCGGCGGACGATGCGGGCTCGGCCGGAATCCCCGGCCCGTCGATCGTCGATCAGATCAAGGATGGTGAGATCGACATCGTGTTCAATACCCCCTACGGCAATTCGGGACCGCGCGTGGACGGCTACGAGATCCGCAGCGCCGCAGTGGGGGCCAGTATTCCGTGTATCACGACGGTTCAGGGCGCGGCCGCGGCCGTGCAGGGCATCGAAGCAACGATCAACGGCGGTATCGGGGTGCGCTCCCTGCAGGAGTTGCACGCGGTGCTGCGTGGCTGAGAAGGAGACAGCGGTGGGATCCATCGGTATTGGCGCGGGCGCTCGGCCGGTGGGTGCCGGGCGGCAACGCCGGCGTCGGCTGATCGGAAGTGGCGACGTGGCGGCACCCGGCGGCGGAGACATCCGGGCGATGCGGAAGGTCGGCGGCTACAGCGCCGTCGGTTTCCGCACCATTCCGCCCATCGATCGCGAACCGGCTCCGGCCGAGGCGGATTCGGTGCCGGGAGATGTGGCGAGCGCCATCGATCGCGAGCTCGCAGCGATCGATCGTGAGCTGGCGGCAGCGCATCGTGAGCTGGCCGGCACCGCCACGGGCCCGGAGCAGCAATCGGGCGCCGCGTCCGAGTCGCGATCGGCCTCGGCCGCGGACCTATCCGCCGCGGTGGGGCTCGCGGGGGACCTCGACGCGCGGCTCGACGCCGCCGATGTAGCGGCGGCCGCCGACCCCGATCTCGGACTCGTCACCGACCCGGAGGGTCACCTCGTCACCGCCCAGGAGGGGCAGCTCGTCACCGACCCGGAGGGGCAGCTCGTCACCGCCCCGGAGGAGCACCTCGTCACCGACCCGGAGGGGCAGCTCGCCACCGACCCGCAGGGCCGACTCGCCACCGGCCCGGAGGGCCGTCTCGCCGCAGAACCGGACCCGCGGCTCGCCGCGCTTCCTCGATGACGCCGTTCGGTGCCCGGCTGCGGCAGGCGATGCGGCAGCACGGCCCGGTATGCCTCGGCATCGATCCGCATCCGCAGCTGTTGCGCGCCTGGGGTCTCGCGGCGGACATCGACGGCCTGAAGCGATTCGCCGACACCTGCGTCGACGCCTTCGCCGGCCGGGTCGCCCTGGTCAAGCCGCAGGTCGCATTCTTCGAGCCCTACGGCTCCGGCGGATTCATGGTTCTCGAGGACACCATCGCCGCGCTGCGGGAGTCGGGCACCCTGGTGCTCGCCGACGCCAAGCGCGGCGACATCGGCTCCACGATGGCCGCCTACGCCGCGGCGTGGCTCGGTGACGGCCCGCTCGGCAGCGATGCGGTGACGGTGTCGCCGTACCTCGGATTCGGTTCGCTCGCACCGGCATTGGATCTGGCGGCCGACAGCGGCGGCGGCGTGTTCGTGCTCGCCGCCACCTCGAATCCGGAAGGCGCGCAACTACAGCGGGGCACGACCGCGGACGGACGGTCGGTGGCGCAGACCGTGGTCGACGACGCGGCGGCGCGCAACGCCGGCGCCGAATTCGGTTCGGTGGGCGTGGTCGTCGGCGCCACCCTCGCCGAGGCGCCGGACGTCGGTCGGCTCAACGGACCCATCCTGATGCCCGGCGTGGGCGCGCAGGGCGGTGGCCCGGAATCGGTGCGCGGGCTCGTTCCGGCCGAGAGCCTCGCCGCGGTCGTGCCGTCGGTGTCCCGCGAGGTGCTCGGTGCGGGGCCGTCGGCGGACGTATTGCGTTCGCGGGCCGAGGAATTCGCCGACGCCTTCGCGTTCCTGCAGAACTGAACCTCGCACTTGCGGAACCGAACCGCCTTCTCGCGGAACCGAACCGCCCTCCTGTGGAGCCGAACGCGGGCTCGTGCCGCACCGGTCGGTCGGGTCCGTCCTCGGTCGCGGTCCGAATGGATGAACGAGACCGGTCCGTTCGGTGTTTTCGGCCCGCTGCGCGACCCGGACGGTCCCGGCCGTCCCGGAACTACACCCCTGTGTTTTCCGCTGTCAGCGGGCCTTCCGGGTGGCCGATCGGTGCCCCTGTGCGTTGCTCCCACTGCGGCGGCCGTGGCCGCTATCAGTCGACGGAAAACGCGACACGCAGGGCCGAAAATGCGCGACACGCCGAGAAATCGAGAAAAGTCCAGGTCGCTGGATAACGACCGGATTACAACGCCTCCGGTCCGGCGGCGAATCGGTCATTTGCCTTGTAGCGCACCGGAAAACCGCAGGCCACGCGGCCGATGGGGATTTCGGCGGTAGGATTTCCGCAACCGGCTCGAGCGAGCGCGATGCGGCACCCGCGCCGCCGGTGTCCCGCCCGAATCCCGCGCTGACCTGGGGGGTGGGTTCGCAATCGGCACGTTGCGTGGGTACGGTCGCACAGACCGCCGGGTTACCGGTGGGAGATTAAGCAATGAACGATGAGACGGAGGAACCGTGGCCCTTCCCCAGCTGACTGACGAGCAGCGTAAGGCTGCTCTGGAGAAGGCGGCTGCCGCTCGCCGCGCTCGGGCAGAGCTCAAGGAGCGTTTGAAGCGCGGCGGCACCGACCTGAAGACGGTCCTGAAGGACGCCGATACGGACGAGGTGCTCGGCAAGATGAAGGTCTCTGCCCTGCTGGAGGCCCTGCCCAAGGTCGGCAAGGTCAAGGCGGCGGAGATCATGAGCGAGCTGGAGATCGCGCCGACCCGTCGGCTGCGGGGCCTGGGCGACCGCCAGCGCAAGGCGCTGCTGGCGAAGTTCGACCAAGCCTGATCCGAGGGTGGTCGAGCACACGCAGAAGGGTCGGCTGGTCGTACTGGTCGGCCCCTCGGCCGTCGGCAAATCCACTGTGGTCCGGTGCGTCCGCGAGCGGCTGCCCGACCTGGTTTTCAGTGTGTCGGCCACCACCCGGGCCCCGCGGCCCGGGGAGGTCGACGGCCGCGATTACCTATTCGTGACCAGGGCGGCGTTCGACGCCATGATCGACGAGGGGGATCTACTCGAATGGGCCGACATCCACGGCGGCCTGCAGCGGTCGGGAACCCCGGCCGTACCCGTACGGGCGGCGCTGGCCGCCGGCAAGCCCGTACTCGTGGAGGTGGATCTGGCCGGAGCCCGGCAGATTCGTGCGGCCGTGCCGGAGGCCCTGCTGGTCTTCCTGGCGCCGCCGAGCTGGGACGAGCTGGTGGCCCGGCTGACCGCCCGGGGCACCGAATCGGCGGAGGTCATCGAGCGGCGGCTGCAAACCGCCAGGATCGAACTCGCGGCGTGTGACGAGTTCGACACCGTGATCGTGAACGACGATCTGAACAACGCCTGTGAGCAGTTGGTATCGTTGTTCGTTAGCACAAATTCGAGATGAGGGCGGCGAATTCGCCCCCGAATCTCGCATCCGGATGTCCACCACGACCTCGCAGGAGCCTCCCTAGTGAGCGACACCAAGACCATGCCCGCGTACGACACCCCGGTGGGCCTGACCAATCCCCCGATCGACGAGCTGCTCGAGCGCACGTCGTCCAAGTACGCGCTGGTCATCTACGCGGCCAAGCGGGCGCGTCAGATCAACGATTACTACAACCAGCTCGGCGACGGCATCCTGGAGTACGTGGGGCCGCTGGTCGAGCCGGGCCTGCAGGAGAAGCCGCTGTCGGTCGCGATGCGGGAGATCCACGCCGACCTGCTGGAACACTCCGAAGGCGAATGAGTTAGCGGACACCGCCGCCCCACCTCCACCGGACGAAGAGGCTGAGTCAGATGCGGATCGTTGTCGGCGTGGGCGGCGGAATCGCCGCTTACAAAGCCTGCTCGCTCGTTCGCAAGTTCACCGAGACCGGGCACGACGTCCGGGTGATTCCCACCGAGTCGGCGCTGCAGTTCGTCGGCCGGGCGACCTTCGAGGCACTGTCGGGTAACCCGGTGCACACCGGGGTGTTCGCCGATGTTCCCGAGGTGCCGCACGTGCGCCTCGGGCAGGAGGCCGACCTGGTGGTGATCGCCCCGGCGACGGCCGACCTGATGGCGCGCTCGGCCATGGGCAGGGCCGACGATCTGCTCACCGCGACGCTGCTGACGGCCCGATGTCCGGTGTTGTTCGCTCCCGCCATGCACACCGAGATGTGGCAGCATCCGGCGACCGAGGCGAACGTGGCGATGCTGCGCAGCCACGGCGCGGTCGTGATGGAGCCCGCGGCCGGCCGCCTGACCGGCGCCGATACCGGACCGGGCCGGCTGCCCGAGCCGGAGGAGATCTTCGCGCTGGCCTCGCTGCTGCTGGAACGCGCCGACGCGATGCCGCGCGATCTGGAGGGGCGCCGCCTGGTGGTCTCCGCGGGCGGTACCCGCGAGCCGCTGGATCCGGTGCGCTTCCTCGGCAATCGCAGTTCGGGCAAGCAGGGTTTCGCGCTTGCTCGGTTGGCGGCCCAGCGCGGCGCCCGGGTTACGCTGGTCGCCGGCAACACCATCGGCCTGGAACCGCCCGCGGCCGTGGAGCTCGTGCACGTCACGACGGCCGAGCAGCTCGGCGTCGCGGTCGACAAGCACGCTCCCGGCGCCGACGCGGTGATCATGGCGGCCGCGGTGGCCGATTTCCGGCCGACCGACGTCGCCGCGGCGAAGATCAAGAAGGGGGTGAACGAGCCCGACCGGATCGAGCTGACCAAGAATCGCGATATTCTCGCCGGTCTGGTGCAGGCCCGGCACGACGGGCAGCTGCCCGGGCTGGCCATCGTCGGATTTGCCGCCGAGACCGGTGACGAGCACGGCGACGTGCTCACCCACGCCCGCGCCAAGCTCAAGCGGAAGGGTTGCGACCTGCTGGTCGTCAACGCCGTCGGCGAGGGTAAGGCGTTCGAGGTGGACAACAACGACGGATGGTTGCTGGGAGCCGACGGCACCGAACAGTCGCTCGATCACGGCTCGAAATTGTTGCTTGCCAGCCGTGTGCTGGACGCGCTCGGACCGCTCTTGCGCTGAGCCGCATCCGGTTTGGGCTTATCATGCAGGTACGCGTACGGTGCGTGAGTGCACTACGCGTGAAGTTGCACCGACTGCCAAAACGGAGCCCTGTGGAGGCGGTAGCGGGTGGCGACCACGGCATTTGCTGATCACGGCAGTGCCGTGCGAGTCGCTGGGACCGTGCCGCGTCGGTGGTTTGGAATAGTCTGAGTCGAAGGGTTGCGCGGTAGCGCTAGTTCGTTACTGTCGCTTCTCGGTACGAAGACCCGTTGAGGAAGAGGGAAGAACTGTGGGCAAGTCCGGTAGCCGGCTATTCACGAGTGAGTCCGTGACCGAGGGTCATCCGGACAAGATCTGTGACGCTATCAGCGATTCCGTACTCGACGCACTGCTCGCTCAGGATCCCGCCAGCCGGGTTGCGGTGGAGACCTTGGTGACGACCGGCCAGGTGCATGTGGCCGGCGAGGTCACCACCCAGGCCTACGCCGATATCCCGAGCATCGTGCGCGACAAGATTCTCGAGATCGGATACGACTCGTCCGCAAAGGGTTTCGACGGTGCGTCCTGCGGTGTGAACGTGGCGATCGGCGCTCAGTCGCCCGATATCGCGCAGGGCGTGGACACCTCGCACGAGGCGCGCACCGGCGGTTCCGACGACGAGATCGAAAAGCAGGGCGCGGGTGACCAGGGCCTGATGTTCGGTTACGCCACCAAGGACACCCCCGAGCTGATGCCGCTGCCGATCGGGCTGGCGCACCGCCTGTCCCGGCGGCTGACCGAGGTCCGCAAGTCCGGCGTGCTGCCGTACCTGCGTCCCGACGGCAAGACGCAGGTCACCATCGAGTACGACGGTGACACGCCGGCCCGGCTGGACACGGTGGTCGTCTCCACCCAGCACGCCGCCGACATCGATCTGGACAACCTGCTGGTGCCCGACATCCGCGAGAAGGTCGTCGAGGCGGTGCTGTCCGAGCTGGAGCTGCCGAACCCGCTGGACACCTCCGAGTTCCGGCTGCTGGTGAACCCGACCGGCAAGTTCGTGCTCGGTGGCCCGATGGGCGACGCGGGTCTCACCGGCCGCAAGATCATCGTCGACACCTACGGCGGCATGGCCCGGCACGGCGGCGGCGCCTTCTCCGGCAAGGACCCGTCGAAGGTGGACCGTTCGGCCGCCTACGCCATGCGCTGGGTCGCCAAGAACGTGATCGCCGCGGAACTCGCCGAGCGAGCCGAGGTGCAGGTCGCCTACGCCATCGGCAAGGCGGCCCCGGTCGGCCTGTTCGTGGAGACCTTCGGCACCGAGGTGGTCGATCCGGACAAGATCTCGGCCGCGATCTCCGAGGTGTTCGATCTGCGGCCGGGCGCGATCATCCGCGATCTGGACCTGCTGCGTCCGATCTACGCGCCGACGGCCGCCTACGGTCACTTCGGTCGCACCGATGTCGACCTGCCGTGGGAGCGGACCGACCGCGCCGACAAGCTGCGCGCCGCCGTCGGACTGTAATTGACCGAGGCCGGGCCCGAAGCGGCAGCCGTCGAGTCCCCGACGGGGACGCGGGCTGCCGCCTCGGGGGTCGAGGCCGCGTCGGTGCGCCCCATTGCGCGCGTGCTGCCGATGCTCGAACCGGCCCATCTGGACCGGGATTTCGACTACCTGGTCCCCGCGAAACTGGACGCGCTCGCCCAGCCGGGTGTGCGCGTCCGGGTGCGTTTCTCCGGGCGTCTGGTCGACGGCTTCATTCTGGACCGTCTCGACAAGACCGATCACACCGGGCGATTGATGAAATTGGAGCGCGTCGTCTCCGGTGAGCGCGTTCTGACGCCCGAGATCCTGCGGTTGGTCACCGCCGTCGCGGCGCGCTATGCCGGGACCCGCGCCGACGTGCTGCGCCTGGCGATTCCGCCCCGGCACGCCAAGGTGGAGGGGGAGAAGCCGAAGGATTCGGGGGAATCGAAAGACTCGGGGGAGGCGAAGGGCTCGGTGCTGCCGAAGAATTCCGGTACCGCCGATCGAGGGACTGTCAACGGGGGCGTTGGTGCCGAGGCCGAGGTCGATGCCGGCCGCGGGCCGGAGGCAGTTGCCGATGAGACGAATCCCTCAGCATCTGGGGGAGAGTCGCCGTCCGGGAGAGAGTCGACACCCACCAGCTCCGGAGCGGCGGGGCGGGCGCCCACCGGAGACGAGACCGAAGTGACCGCGCTCGGGTCGGACGCCGACGAAGCTCGTAACGGTGAGATCGAGACCACGGTTCCGGCGCCGGAGTCGGACCAGGCTCGTGGCGATGAGAGCGAGACGACGGTTGCGGCACGGGAGACCGGCCGGGGCGGTGAGATCGCTGGTGACGGTCCGACGACCGGTGACGTGCACGCCTCGTGGACTTCTGGAACGGAGACTCACGATCATCGGCCGACCGGCGAACAGTCTGGCGCCGAATCGGGGGCTGATCGCGAGGCACGCTGCGCGGTAAGAGGATTGGACCCGTCCGGACTATCCGATGCCGATGTCGATGCGAATCCGGCGGCATCCGTTGACCTTTCGCATGATTCGGAGTGGGAGCGCTACCGGCACGGGCGGTCGTTCCTGGGTGCGCTGGCGGAAGGGAAGGGGCCGCGGGCGGCTTGGCAGGCGGTGCCGGGGGAGGACTGGGCGCGGCGGTTGGCGGAGCTGGCGGCGGTGGTGGTGCGGGGCGGTCGCGGTGCCGTGCTGATCGTGCCCGACCAGCGGGACCTCGATCGGCTGTCGGCGGCGTGTGCCGAGGTGGTGGGTGATTCGGCGGTCGCGCTGGCGGCGGGGCTGGGACCGGCGGCGCGCTATCGGCGGTGGCTGGCGGCGCTACGCGGGACGGCCCGTGTCGTGATCGGTACGCGCAGTGCGGTTTTCGCTCCGGTGCAGGCTCTCGGGCTCGTCGCGATCTGGGACGACGGCGACGACACGTACGGCGAACCCCGGTCGCCGTACCCGCACGCGCGGGAGGTGGCGATGCTGCGGGCCTACGAGACGGGCGCGGCGTTCGTCGCCGGCGGGTTCGCCCGGACCGCGGAGATCCAGGCCGTCGTCGAATCCGGCTGGGCGCACGATCTGGTCGCCGACCGTGCGGTGGTGCGGCAGTTCGCGCCGCGGATCAGCGCGCCCGGCGACAGCGATATCGCGCTGGAACGAGATCCGGTCGCGCGCGCCGTGCGGATCCCGGCGGTCGCGTTCACCGCGGCGCGCAAGGCATTGGCGGCGGGGGAACCGGTGCTGGTCCAGGTGCCGCGCCGCGGTTACGTTCCGGCGCTGGCCTGTGCGAAATGCCGGACCCCCGCGCGGTGTCGGCACTGCAACGGCCCCCTGACGCTGCCGGACGAGAGCGCGGCGTCGGGTTCCACTGGGGCACAGCGTAATCGGGGTCGGCGCAACGGCAAGGACATGAGTACCGCACCGGAGGGGGCGAGGAAGGAGAACGGCGCCGCGAACCCTGCCGACGCGGGAGGCCGGTACAGGGGCGAACAGCGTCCGTCGTCTCGCGAACTCGGCGTGGCGGTGTCGCGCGGCTCGTCGGGCGAGGTAGCGCACAGTCCCAGCTGCCGGTGGTGCGGCCGGATGGAACCGGTCTTCCGGTGTGCGTCGTGCGGGTCCCGGGCGTTGCGCGCGGTGGTGATCGGCGCGGCGCGCACCGCCGAGGAACTCGGCCGCGCGTTTCCCGGCGTACCGATCCGCGGGTCCGGCGGTGCGGCGGTGCTGGATTCGGTGTCCGACGAACCGCAGGTGGTGGTGGCGACGATCGGCGCCGAACCGCCGGTGCCCGGCGGCTACGGCGTGGCGCTGCTGCTCGACGGCTGGGCGCTGCTGGGCCGCGCCGACCTGCGGGCGGCCGAGGACGCGCTGCGGCGCTGGATGTGCGCGGCGGCGCTGGTGCGCTCGAGCGGGCAGGTGATCGTGATGGCCGAGCCGTCGGTGCCCACTGTGCAGGCGCTGGTGCGGTGGGATCCGGTGGGGCACGCCGTCTTCGAGCTGGAGGAGCGCAGCGAGGTCCGGTTCCCGCCCGCCGTGCGCTTCGCCGCGATCGACGGGACCACGGACTCGATCGCCGAATTGCTCGGCGAGGCAAAGCTTCCGGAGGGGATCGAAGTGCTCGGTCCGGTGCCGCTCCCGCCCGGCGCCCGAAAACCCTTCTCGTCCGGCGATTCTCCCGTCGAGGTCGAGCGCATGATCCTGCGGGCGGACCGCCGGCAGGGCTCGATCCTGTCCCGTGCGCTCACCGCCGCGCAAGCCGTCTACAGCACGCACCGTTCGACGGCGCCGCTTCGGGTGCAGATCGATCCCATCGACATCGGCTGACCGGCGCACGGCGGTGCGTGTCGAGAAGTCTGCCTTCACGAAGGATCCGTCCGCACCTCCCGCAGCGGTGGCCACAGCTGTATCCGGCGGTGCCGGGAAAGATCACGCGTGCAAGCATTCTCTCGGCCTCCCGTCTATCACCCCCGGGCGCCGCCGCGCGGTCGGCCGGTGATGCTGCGCGATCGCCCAGTGATGCTGCGCGGTCGGCCGGTGATGCTGCGCGGTCGGTTGGTGATGCTGGGTGGTCGGCTGGTGATGCTGGGTGGTCGGCTGGTGATGCTGGGTGGTCGGCCGGTGATGCTGCGTGGTCGGCCGGTGATGCTGCGTGGTCGGTTGGTGATGCTGGGTGGTCGGTTGGTGATGCTGGGTGGTCGGCTGGTGATGCTGGGTGGTCGGCCGGTGATGCTGCGTGGCCGACCGGTAGCGTTGCGCGGCCCGACCGGTGACGCAGCGTCCTGCGCTGGTGAAGTGGCAGACCGGCGCCAGCCGAGTTGTGCTGGTGCGCAACCGATCAGGTGGATGATCCGATGCCGGTGGAACGGTCGGCGGCCCGGAGTCGCAACGTGGCGTCCAATGTCCGCAACAGCTCTCCGGTACGGCCGCGACCGCTGGGCGCGTTCGGGTATCGCGTCAGAACGCTCACCACGGTGGGTTCGGCCAGCGCTTCGGCCCTTTCGATGTGGTCGGCGCCGACGGCGCTGTCGTCTCCGGCGTCGAGTTCGAATGCGCGAGCCGTGTGCGCGGCCGCTCCCAGGATGTGCCAGACCTGGGTGGCTTTCGCGAGCGGATGGAGAAATGCCGCGCCCGCCGCGGCGACGGCGGCCCGGGCGGCCTCGCCGGCGGCGGGCTGCCCCGCATCGCGGGTGTCGTGGAACGCTCGCTGGGCCGCCCACGCGCTGTCGCGGATCACCTTGGTGCGCCTGGCACCTTCGGCGAAGGCGCGAGCGGCCTCGATCGCCTCGTGCGGCCGCCGATCGCCGGGGCGGGCGCGGTCGAAGACGATCAAGGCGGGCCCGGCACAGGCCACGGCGTAGGCCGCGATCGCGCGCAGCTCGGCCGTGTCGAGGTCGATCGTCGGATTGTCGCCGGCAGCTGTCATACCTTCGACGCTATCGTTGAAGACTCGGTTGAGGGTTCGGCGCATTCTTGCCCTGTGACAGTGGGGAAAGCTTCAATACGGACCACCGGGCGACACCGGCATCCGGGCCGCCGCGACGGAATACGCAGCGCTCGGCTGCTGGTACCGGCGCGCCGCCGCTCTCGGCGCGGGCGGTACCGCGAACAACCACGTCGTGCCGGATGCTTCCTCCGTGCTGAATCCGATCGTCTACCACCAGGTTCCGATATCGGAGCGTGGGCGGCTACCGGGTTCCCGGGCGCCGATCAGGACCGGAGTTTTGTCGGAACGTCGGTGCCTGTCACGACCACCCGTTCCCGCTGTGCGGCCCGTGTCACGAGGTCACTCGTCGTGGCCGGATTCGGCGATGTGCCGCCATGCGATGTCCCACTGGGCATCTCGGCGTCGCGACGCGATCCACCGCGCCGATTCCACCAGTGCGGCCGCGCCGAGGAAGACCGTCACCAGGATGGCCAGCGCGCTGCCGATACCCAGCCAGGCGGCGATGCCGGACGAGGGCGGCGAGTCGGTCAGCGCGCCGTCGTCGTCGACCCAGATCTCGAGCCGGTCCCCGCGGACCGCGGCGGCCGGAACCCGCGCCGCGGTGCTCCGGACCTGCCCGTCCCATCGCCATCGAACCGCCGCCTCGGCCCGCCGGGCGGTGCGGACGTAGCGGGCATCGGCGGCCACCGTCGCCGTCACCACCGACCGGGCCGCCTCCTCGGTCCGCAACCGCCGCGCCGCGGCGTCGTAGCGCGCGGATCCGGCCACGACCGCGATCGGCACCGCGGCCACGCAACACACCACCGCGACCATCGCGATCGCCGCGAGCACCCGATCGGACGGCCGTATCAGCGGGTTGCGACTCCACGGCAGGCTCCGCCACGTCCACAACACCATCGTTCTAGCCTCCGGAACAACCGGTGGGCCGCTCGCCCACATCACACGCGCGCGAATCGTAAGCGATGCCGCTCGGGTTCTCATTCCCCGGGAGGGCCGACCGAGCGGTCCGGCCTGGGCCGTGCCGGTGCCGCAGGTGAACACGATCGAACCCTGCGGGCGAAGCGTTCGGAGCCAGGGGAGCGGCCGCTGCTCCGGGCCGCCGAGTAGGTCGCTGTGCCCGACGCGGTCGGTCGATCCCTACCGAACTCCTGTCCGCGGACGGTTGCCGTCACCGGTGCTCCGGCTCAACGGTATCGGCGAGCGAGGCGGCGGGCCACGTGACGGCTGTCGCGGCCGACGCCGTGCAGGGTGGCCGACAGGATGGTGTGCTGGTATTCGAGCCCGACGAAGGCGAGACCGGGATGGGTGGACGAGAGTCCGTGCCGGTGGCGCGGGAATCCGTTGCGGTCGAGGGTGATCACGGCGCGCAGGTGAGGCAGGGCGGGGCGGTATCCGGTGGCGAGGACGACGGTGTCCACGTGGTCCCGGCGGTCGTCGGGCCAGCACAGCACCGTGCCGGCCGCTGCGGTGGGCATGTCGCGGACCTCGGGGCGTCCGGCGCGCAGCGCGTTCCGGTAGCCGTCGGTGTCGATCACGGGGATCGTGCCGGTGCCGAACAGCGGCCCGACGGGCAACCGCGCCGCCGACGCCAGCAGGGACCAGAAACGGGAGCGTGCGGGAATCGGCTCGGTGCTCGCGTACCGAATCGGGGTGCGGCAGGCCAGGATCACGTCGGCGACGGCGGCGAGTTCGACGGCGATCTGCACGGCGGAGTTGCCGGACCCGACTACTACGACGCGCTGTCCGGCCAATTGTGCGGGTGTCCGGTAGTCGGCGGCGTGCATGACCCGCCCGGTGTAGCGGGCGAGTCCGGGGATGTGCGGACGATGCGGATTGGCGAAACTGCCGGTAGCCGAAACTACCACCGGCGCAACGAATTCTGCGCCGTCGACGGTGCGGAGGCGGTAGCCGGAGCCGTCCCGGACCACGGAAGTCACCCCGTGCCCGGTTCGGACGGCGTCGCCGAGGTCGGCCGCACAGGTCCGCAGGTAGGCGGCGACCTCGTCGCGGGTCGGATATCGGTCCGGGTCGCCGGGGAACGGCCGGCCGGGCAGTGCGTTGAAATGAGCGGGCGTGAACAGCCTCAGGCTGTCGTAGTAGTGCGGCCACGATCCGGCGGTATCGGAACCGGCTTCGAGAACGAGGGGGCGGAACCCGTTGTCGCGCAGGGCGAATGCGGCCGCGATGCCCGATTGGCCCGCGCCGATCACAATCGCTGTCGTCGTCATGGCGATTCCGATCGTCACATCGGCGCCGGCGCGTGCCAACCGAATTTCCCCGGGGCGAGGGTCTCAGACCGGCACGGGGGCCAGCGGCTCGATCCGTGCCAATGTGCGGGCGCCGCCGTCGACCTCGAGTTGCACGTGTAGAGCGGTCTCGCCCTGCCAGGCCCGGACGAGTACGTCGTCACCGGCCATGACGGGCCCGGCGTGCTCGAGGACCACACGGTAGGGCAATGCTTGTGCGCCCGGGAACCGCGCGAGGGCCTCCTCCACGGCCTCCCAGTGCACGGCGTTGTTCACGTGCCCGTAGTGGTCGATATCGGTGACGCGCAAGGGAAACGGCCACGGTTCCGCGGTGACATCGGTGTGTTCCCGCAGCGCGGCCCGCCAGCGCAGCCGGTGCTCGGTGGTCGCCGCCAGCATCGGGGCCATGAAGCGGTCGCTCATCCGCGCCGGGGTTCCGGCCTCGATGTCGACGTGGATCAGGAACATCTCGGTCTCGATCAGGCCGCCCTGCTCGCTGCGCACCTGGATGCGCATAGTGCACCAGCGGTTCGACAACGCGGCCGGCCACCGCCGCAGATGCACCTGGTCGCCGAATTCGATCGGACGCAGGACGTCGATGACGGTGCGGCGGACGATCCACCCCGGGTGCAGATCGCCCTCCTCGACCACCTTCAGATGGTCGTATCCGATGTCCTGGAGATACCGCGCCACGGCGTCGAGCCGCAGCCGCTGGTCGGCATCGGTGTCGCCGAGGCGCACCGGCCACTGTTCGTGAAACGCCCGGCTCTCGTCCGGGCACCGCGGCAAGGGAAAAGCGATATCTGCCGATCGATCCACGACGGCGCTCATGAACGCTCCTTCCAGGTCACGCGCGAGCGTACCGACCGGGCCTGGCAGGCACCGCGCTCGACACGGCACTGTCCCGGGCGGGCTGGTCAGTGGGGCATTGCCGATCGGCACCCGGCCTCGGTCCTCCGGGTCTCGCCCGCCGCGTTGGTCCATGACCTGCGCCGGCTGCGCATCGGCTACCGGCGCTCGACCGAGGACCGGGTGGCGCGTGGTAGATCGTTACGGGCTCGCGGTCCGCCCGGACCATGTCGGCAGCCCGGCGTGCTCATCGCGGTCTCCCCGCACAGCATCGAGGATGTGCGAGTGCTTCGCCGGTTCGGCAACGCGATCACCGTGACCGCACCGGAGGAGGCGCGTCAGCACGTCCTGCGCCTGGCGAGTGGCCGCGCGCTACTCGGCGGGGCGGTGACGGCCTGTCCGGCGGCATCCGGTGGCGGTGTTCACCGGGGCGACGCCGAGATCCGCACGCGGTGACTGTCGTTGCCGGACAGGAACGCTGCCAGTTCCCGTCCCTGCTCGGCGACGGCCGTGCGGTCGGCTCGGGTGAAGCGGTGCAGCGGCGTGACGACCACGGCGCCCGCGTCGACGGTCCAGGTCGCGGCGACGCGGCCGTCGACGAGCACGACGCGCTCGCCCGCGACCGACAGGCCGCGATGCGCGTCGTCGATGATGCGGCCGCGATCGTGGTAGCCGAGGACGGCGTTGTCGAACGCGGGCAGGAAGCGCACCGGCGCGGGCGTATCGGGGTCGGGGCGCGGGGCGTCCGGCAGGTCGAGCAGTTCCCGGCCGCGCTCGTCGCGGAACGCGATCAGCTTCTCGCGCGCCGCCGCCACGGCCGCCGGCAGTCCGGCGAGGCCCGACCAGGCGCGCAGATCGGCCGTGGCCGCGGGTCCGAACGCGGCCAGATAGCGCAGCACGAGCGCCTCGCCGACCGGATCGGAACCCGAAGGGGGCGGCTCGATCTCGGAACCCAGCCACGCGGCGAGCGGGGCGTAGCGGACGCCCGCTTTCGTGCGCCAGAGCCCGCGCGGCGGCAGCTGCGCCACCGGGACCAGGGCTGCGACCAGCATTTCGCCCAGTGCGCGCGGCCCCGCCGCGGGCCAGCGGTCGGCGAGCGCGCGGCCCAGCTCGGACATGGAGCGGGGCTCACCGTCCGCCAGCATCGCCCGGCCCGCCGCCGCGAGTTCGTCGAGATCCACGCCGTCGAGTTCGCGGCGATAGACCGCCAGCACCCGCTGGCGCAGCATGGCGTCGTGGCGGGTTCGCCAGGCGAGGGCGTCGGCGGCCGTGACGAGGTGGATGGTGCGACGCATCAGATGGGTTCGCACCACGTCGCGCCGGACGAGCAGATCGTCCAGTACCGCCGGATCGAAGGCGCGCACGCGCGACCAGAGCCCGACGAACGGCTCCTGCGGTTCCTGGGTCTGCAACCCGCACAGGTGCGCCACGGCGCCGAGGACCGGCACGTCGGCGCGGTCGAGCAGATACTGCCGGGCCAGCGTCGCGCGGTTCAGCGCCCGGGTGCTCAGCGCGGCCATCGGGTTCCGCGGCGGCCGAGTGGACGCATCCTCATCGTCGTCTCCTTTCGCGATGGTGGCAGCCGGACCGGTTCCGGCAAGGCAACGATCGCAGGGGAAGAGGTCAATTTGTGTCCTCTTTGTCCCTCATGCTCGGCTTGCGGCGTGTTCCACTCGTTCGCGGACCCAGGCCAGGAAGTTCTGTACGTCGGCGGAAGGGAGGGGGAGTGCGGCGGAGCGGGGTTGCCGGAAGCTGTGGAGAGCTTGCTCGACGAGTGCGCGGAAGGCCGGCTCGTCGGTGGCAATCGCCTGTGCGGCAGCAGGTTTGGACACCCACCGGTCCGTGCGGCAGAACACGACGGAACGGCAGCCGTTGAGGACACGATTGTCGGCCAGATGGCCTGTGCCCTCGGAGTGCTCGCGGATCGAGGACAGGACCGCTGCCAGTTGGCCGGCACGTGAGGTCGGCGCGAGGACCTGCCGCACCGGGCGCCCGTAGAGGAGCCGTCCGGACTGGTAGCCGACGGCGCGGTCGATGACGAACCAGAAGGCCGGCGCCTCCGTCGAATCGAACGAGGCCTGGTATTCCAGCAAGGGACCGGAGTTCAGGTTCAGCCGGTACCCGGCCCGTTCGGAAGGCTGTCCGGCGAAATCCGCGTCGTACAGCACCAATTCGAGGCCCGCGGCGGGGCAGTCGAGATCGGTGAGTTCTTCCGCCAGATCCACCACCGCCCGCTGCGGCAGGGCAGGATCGGCGACGACCGTCACGTCGACATCGCTCCGCCCGTGCCGATAGTCACCCAGTGCCACGGACCCCACGGCGAAGACGCCAACCACGTGATCCCCGCAGACGCTGCGCGTGCGGCGGACGAGTTCCTCCAGGTACGAGCGCAGTTCGGCGGGGACGGCCTGCGGATCCACGAGAGAGTCGGTCACCGCGACAGCATCTCGCGATCGGCGTTGCGGATGTCAGGCGGCCCCGCCGTCGGGAGACGTTCCGGAGTTGTAGTTCGGCTCGGTTCGTCTACCACCCCTGTCGGCGTTCCTCGGTGGTGGGTCCGGTGGATATGGGACGTGCTCGTTCAGCGCGTTCTGTCGAGCGGTGCCGGTTGGAACAGTTCCACGAAGTTGCCGGCGGGGTCCTGCAGCAGGATCTGTTGTCCGCCAGGGCCGCTCAGGATGTCGTTGCGGAAAGTGAGACCGGCCGAACGCAACCGGGCGACCTCGGTGGCGATGTCGTCGACGACGAGCTGGAAACGGTTCCAGCTGCCGGGCGTCGGGACGGCGCCGTCGGGCATCGGGCGGCCCGCGGAACTCTTGGGGCCGGCCAGCAGCAGTTGCAGCCGGCCGCGGACGACGGCGGCGAACGCCGGTGCGGCATCGAAGTCGACGGTGAAACCCAGATGGGTGGTGTAGAAGTCGACCGCTTCGCGCACGTCGTCGACGAGATAGCGGACGCGGGCGAGTTCGGCCGGTGCGGTCGTGGTCATGGCTTGTCTCCTTGTTGCGGTTCACGGCGGAGCGGTCTGCGGTGGCAGGAAGCCGATGCGGGTGTCGAGTTCGCTTGCCAGGCGGCGGAATTGCGGATAGGTCGCGCTGTCGGTGTCGCCGGTGGTGGCCGGATCGACCAGACTCCAATGGCTGGCGACGGCCGGGCCGTGATCGCGCGGGAGCTCGCGGATCTTGTCGCACAACGTGATCACGACATCGAAGCGCCGGCCGGCGAGCGTGTCCAGCGACCGAGGCCGCCGGGATCCGATGTCGATGCCGTAGTCCTCGCGCAGTACCCGCACCGCGTTCGGGTGGATCCGGGGCTTGGGATGGCTACCGGCACTGGCGACCTCGATGTTCTCGGTACGGTGGCTCAGCAGCGCCTCGGCCATCGGAGATCGTGCGCTGTTGCCGGTGCACAGGAACAACACCGAACTGCCGTTGGGCCATTCGCGGCGGGTGGGCGCGAGGGCCGGATGCAGGGCGCCGGCGGCATCGCCGAACGCGGCCGCGCACCGGGCGAGGTCGAGATGGTAGTAGCTGTCGCGGCCGTCGAAACTGCTGCGGCGCGCACCGACCAGACCGGCCGTGCGCAACAGGCGCAGGTGATACGACACGAGATTCTGCGGTTCGCCGACGGCCTCGACCAGTTCGCGCACCCGGCGGTCGCTGACGGCCAGCTCGGTCATCAGCGCCCAGCGCAGTGGATGGGACGCCATCCGAATCAACAGCGGGACAGGCTCACGGTCTGTCGTGCTCACGCACCCGATAATACATCAAATCAGATTGATGTATATGAGTCGACTCGTGGTTGCATAGGCCGAATCCGGTAACGGGGTTCGGCCCAGGGCGGGTGTAGTTGTTGGTGCGTGCGCTAGTGGTCGCGGCGAGTACTCGGACGGTTCGCGCGTCGGCGCGGCGAGTGCTCGGACAATCCCCTCGGTGCGGCGATATCAGCGGGAATGCTTGGGTACTAACGATTGTCGGCCGTGTCGGCTACCACGTCTCGTATTGGTCCTCGCGCATGCGCTGCACGGCGCGGTCGATCCAGGCGTCGAAGCGGGAGGCGAGATCCTGTGCGCCGACGGGGCGGACGGTGACGTGCTCGTCGCGGGTCTGGAGGTAGCGGCCGTCCTCGAAGTCGCACCACAGCACCCCGTTCGCGGGGGCCGGATCTGCGTTGAACGCTCCCACCAGCAGTTGGGCGGAGCCGTTGCCGTCGACGGGCCGGTCGAGCAGGCGGCGGTACCGCTCCGCGGCCGAAGTGCCCGTCGCGGACCGCCGGTTGTCGCGCAGATCCGCCGGGTGGACGGTGACGGGCTGCTCGGTGCCGGCCTCGCGCGCCGGAACGGTGGCGACCAGCCGCGCGGCGAGGTCGTCGGGCCGGCACAGCCGTAGTTTGATCCGGCCGTCGATATCACCCTGCGTGAACTGGTGCAGGACCGCCGCGTGATACATGGTGCGGGCGCCGATGATCCGGTACATCCGCGGGGTCGTTCCGTCGGCCTCCCGGTATCTGGTTGTGCCGCCGAATATTTCGATCCGCATATCCGAGGCGGTGAGGGTGTGCAGGGTGAGCTGGATCTGCTCGAATTCGTCGGTGCCGTAGCGGTCGCGGACGGTCGGCCCGTGGCGCTCGAAATCGTCGCGGTAGGCGAAACGACTCGTGTACCGGAGCAGGCCGGGAATCCGGTCGTTGGCGTCGCTGAACCACAGCGCGGCGAAATCGTCAGGCTCCCAAGCCCATTCGGTCATCTACAGTCCCCATTGTTCTTCACGGCGCGGGTGCGCGCCGAATTGCCGCGGCCGATCACTGTTCGGCCGCGTGATCACCGCCGATGACGCCGCCGGGAATCGAGCGTGGTTGCTCGCCGAGCAACTCCTCGGCGTTCTCGGCGGTGACCAGGTAGTCGGGCGTCTTGTGGTCCCGCTCGTCGTCTTCACCCTTGCCGCGGCCGACGCCGCCCATGCCGGGCATGCCGCCCATTCCCGGCATGCCGGGTGTGCCGCCGCGCGCCGCTGCCGCGGCATTCTGACCTGCCCCCGGAGCTCCCGCACCGGGCGCGCCGCGACCTGGACCGCCCACCGACCCCGGCCCGCCGGCCACGCCGCCGACGCCACCAGTGCCACCGCCGCCGGAACCCGAACCGCCGGAGGAAACGCCTGCGGGCGTGGTCGAGGTCGCGCTCGGATCCGTGGCCGAGGGCGCCATCGCATTCGGGTCCATGCCCGCGGTACTGGTGCGCGCCTCGTCCGGACCGGACGAGGCCTGGCTCGGCTGACTCTCCGGCTGCTGCCCGTCTTGTCCGGTCTGGTCACCGGGTTTGGGTTCGTCCGTGCCGCCCGGCTGGTCCGGTGGTTTGTTCTCCGGACCGGTTCCTCCCGGGGGAGGACCGCTCCCGTCGTTGCCGCCTGGTACGGGCTGCTGTGGCTTGGTCGGATTGAAGCTGGGCGGGAGCACTGGGACTGTCTGGTCCAGCTGTCCGAACGGGGTGACGTAGTTCGACAGCATGGACTGCCGGGCACCGGATTCCGCGTTGGCGCGCGATCGCTCCTCTTCCTGAGCCCGTCCGAGAAAAGGAATGTGCGAAGTCCACGAGTGCGCCGCCGCCGGTGGGATGGCGTTCTTCGTCGACACGATGTGGGTGGCGGCGTTATGGATGTCGTTGCTCAGAGCGGAGAGCAGTTCGGTGAGATTCGCGGCCTCGGTGACGTATTGGTTGATGGCGTTCTTCGCCGATTCGGCGGCCGCCCCCTCCCACGCCTCCGCGATGGAGCCGTGCACCGAGCGCTTGAACGTTTCCAGGCCCTGATCCCACAGACTGGCCGCACTACCGTACTTCTGCGCTTGCTGCTGGGCATCGGTCGTGTCCAGGCGTGAGAAGGCATCCTCGATCTCCGACCGACTCCAGCCGAAGACGTTCTCACCGTTCCCGGGGATCTGCTTGGGTTCGTTGTCTCTCGTCACTGTTCAACCCTCAGAAATCGAACGACAGACCCGCGCCCAGCCACTTCTGTGCCGGGGGATTCTGCTGGGGCAGCGTGGATTCCAACTGTTTGTACTGAGCAGCCGCGTCGGTCTCGATACCGGTGATCTTCTCCCGCGCGGTGCGGAACAGTGTCTGAAAATCGTCGATAGTCTTCCAATGCGCCCCCAGCACTTCATGGACGCTGTTACCGTTCTGGGCGCCCTTGGCCTTCTGTCTCCAGCGAGCGACCATGGTCTTCGCGGACACCAAGTCTCGATCCCCGTCTGCTTGGTGGTCTTCACCCAGGCCCCAATGGTCCTGCTGAGAAATCTGATCCATTATGGTCTGTATTTGCTGGATCTGAAGTTTGAAGAAGTTGCAGTCACGGTCAATGTAGACAAACTTCTCCAAGTCCATCCGTACCGTGAGCCTCCCTTCTTTGGCCTCGCTGACCAGGCTGGTCAGCGGCCTTCCGGAAGTGGTAGGCGGTTCCCCGTCTGCGGCCATGTTGTCTATCCCTCCCGATATCTACCCCTCGCGCGCTGATCCCTATGCGGTCGGAGGCATCAGCGGCACGACTTTTTCTGCCAGTCCTCGCGTGAGCTGACATGTGTCTGTGGTTCCGGTCTTGGGTAGGTAGGCCGGGTTGGATACGTTGAATTCGAGGCTGCCGCCCTTCATTTCGACGTCGATGGTGCAGGCCTCGCTGGGGTGCTCGTCGACCTGGCGGCTGGAGATCGCTCTGCGGCCGTTGATCGTGAACTCCTGGGAGTCTGGAAAGTGCTTGTCGCGGACCATGTCTACGGTGATGTTCGTTGTCTGTATCCGGGCTCCGTAACTGTCGGAGCTGGCCCATTGACAGCCGTGCCAGAGGATTTTTCCCCCGTCTGCCTTGTAGTTGTTCTGGATCTTGCTCTGCAATCCTTCGCTGGCCACGGTCTCTTGCGGGATGTCGTTGCAGGGGTCGAATCCGCGCGGTACGTCGGCGGCCTGCGTAGCCGTAGTCGCTGCCGGCTTGGCGTCGCCGTCCTCGGATGATCCGCATCCGGTGAGCAAGAGGAGTGCGCCGGCGGTCGCGGCTGCTGCGGTGATGATCCCCCGGCTGATCATGCGATCCCCTCGCTGCCGGTGGTTGGTCGGAACATCGCCGACCGGGTCGACCGGCTCCCGCCCCGTTCAGCTCGGTTCGACCGTATCGTGTTCAGCGGGGACGGGCAATTGTAGGGGCCGGTGACTGGCGTGTCGACCAGTCAGGCCGAGTTCCGGGCAAGTAGTTCGAAGTCGGTGGGCACCGTTGTCGCCATGGTCGTTCGCGGTCCGCAGGCGGCGGTCATCTGGGTCGCGAGGTAGTCGAAGTTGTTGCGATGCACGACGTTCCTGACGGCGGTGGGCGCACGTCGAGGCGTCGTCCGCGACTGAGATCAGAGTGGCTCGTACATCGGGAGCGGTGACCTGCGCGCGAATTGCGTTGCCGTGCAGACGGATCAGTAGCGACCCGGTACGTTCGCGGATCTCAGGGCAGTCACGCCGTTGACCACGGAAGCCGGTAGCTCGCCCCGGAGGCCCTCGGCCAGGGCGGTGAGTGCTCGTCGCACCATCGCGTGACGGGCTTCGATCGTGGAACCGGCGAGGTGGGGGGAGAGGAGGACGTTGTCGAGGGTGGACCAGCGGGTGATGGTCGGTGGGGGCTCTTGCGAGAAGACGTCCAGGGCTGCGGCTTTGATCTCGCGGTTGCGTAGCGCGGTGTGAAGGGCGGTCTCGTCGACGATTCCGCCGCGGGCGGTGTTGATCAGGACGCCGGCCGGGCCGAGGAGGCGTAGCCGGCGGGAGTCGATGAGGCCGCGGGTGTCCGGGGTCAGTGGTATGTGGAGGGTGACGATCTCGCAGCGGGTCAGCAGGTCGTCGAGGTCGGGGACGTACTCGAGGGTGGCCGGTGCCGTGGGGTCGGGTGCTACCGGTCGCCGGTGCCAGTAGTGGATCGGTTCGACGCCGAAGGCGTGCAGGAGGCGGGCGACGTTGCGGCCGATCCTGCCCAGGCCGACGATGCCGACCGTGCAGTCGGCGAGGTCGCGCACTCCCTCCGCCGCCGCTTCGACCATGGGCCACTCGCCGTCCGCCGTACGGTGGTGGTTGCGGACGACGTTCTTGGCCAGCATCAGCATCGCCATCACGGTCCACTCGGAGACCGCGCGGGCATTGGCGCCCGGGATGTTGGCGACCGGAATACCCAGGGCGGCAGCGGTTTCGGTGTCGATCGAGTCGTGTCCGGCCGTCGGCTGCACGATGAGGCGGCAGTGCCGTGCCGCGTGCAATGCCTTTGCGTCCAGGCGCGTCGTGCCGGTCCAGTCGCCGAGAACGAAGTCTGCCTCGGCGATGTGGTCTGTCAGTTCTCGCGACCCCGGCTCGAAGAACCGCAGTTCGTGCGGGGGCAGGTCGGTCGCGGTTCGGTGGATGGGCAGCACCACGCCGGCGGGACTGGTGCTGAGAACGATCGGCGTGCGCATCGGCCTCCTTTCAAACCACAACTTCTCAGGGCCACGGCATCTCAGGCCGCTGCTGCTCGGGATCGCGGTTGCTCGGGACCGCTGCTGCTCGGGCCACGGTTGTTCGAGGACGCTGGTGCTCGGGGCCATGGTTGCTCAGGACCGCAGCTGCTCGGAACTACGGCCTTCAAGACCACAGCTCCGCGGTCACATGCTTGCGCAGTTCGTTGAACTCCGAGGAGGTCCGGTCGCGCGGGCGGTCCAGCGGGATCGGCACGATCGTCTTGATGCGTCCCGGATTTGCGGCCATCACCACCACGCGGTCGCCGAGCGCGATCGCCTCCTCGATGGAGTGGGTGATGAACACGGCCGTCTTGCGGCGCTGTTCCCAGATCCGCAGCAGCTCGTCCTGCAACTGCACGCGCCGCTGTTCGTCGAGGGCGCCGAACGGCTCGTCCATGAGCAGGATCTTCGGGTCGATGGCCAGCACACGCGCCAGCGACACACGCTGTTTCATACCGCCGGACAGTTGATGAGGGTAGTGGTCGGCCACCTGCTCCAGGCCGACCAGCTCGAGCATCTCGGTCACCAGTCGTGCCGCCTCGGACTTCCGGATTCCCTTCTCGCGCAGCCCGTATCCGACATTCCGGCGCACCGAAAGCCACGGGAACAAGGCGAAATCCTGGAACACCACGCCCTTGTCGGGGGAGGGGCCGCCGACCGGGCTGCCGTCGACGAACAGTGAACCCGCCGTGGGCGATTCGAAGCCCGCCATCATGTTCATCAGCGTCGACTTCCCGCATCCGGACGGGCCCAGAACGGTGACGAACTCGTCGGTCGCGACATCGAGGTCGACACCGTCGAGCGCGACGAACGTCCCGTTCCCGGTCCGAAAGGTCTTGCCCAGCTTTGTACAGCTGATCATCGCCGCCGGCGGCGCCACCGCGTCTCGCGTCATGCTGTCGTACTCAACGGACATCGGGAGACCACCTCATCACCGGCTTCGCGACGACCCCGAGCACCTTGTCGGAGGCGTACCCCAGCAATCCGATCGTCACCATCGCCACCACGATCACATCCATTCGTCCGAAGTAGTAGGCGTCCCAGAGGCTGAAGCCGAGCCCCGATTTCACGGCGACCATCTCCGACACGATGACCAGAACCCACGCCAGCGCCAGCCCGACCCGCAGCCCCGTCAGGATCGACGGCAGCGCGGACGGTAATGCGACCCGCCACAACGTCATTCGCGAACTCGTGCCCAGCATCCGCGCCGCCGACACCAGCACCTTCGGGGTCGACACCGCGCCGGCCGCCGCGTTGAGCACGATCGGCGGGAAGCATCCCAGGGCGATGAGGAAGATCGAGGCCGTCGGCTGGATGCCGAAGAAGATGACGGCGAAGGGAACCCACGCGGTGGTCGGGATCGGCCGCAGAATGTCGATGACCGGCTGCAGCAGCACCCGCGCCCACCGCGACCATCCGATCAGCAGCCCGACCACCGTCCCGGCCGCGGCGGAGATCAGGAACCCGAGGACCACGCGCTGCGTGCTGGCGAACACGGCGGAAAACCATGTCCCGCTGTAGGATCCGGCCACCGAGCCGCCGCTGCCGAAGACCCACGTCCACCACGTCCGCACGGCGGTGTGGGGCGCCGGGAGCGACCGTTCGTCGATCAGGCCGCCGACGACCGCGAGCTCCCACAGCACGACGAGCAGACCCGGGACGATGAGGTATTCGAGCCGCGGCCGGAACCGGCGGCGGCCGGGGGCCTCGACCGGCGGCGACTCCGCCGTGTCGGCGACCGTGGACATCCCGGTCACCCCTTCCCCAGCTCGGAGACGGGTGCGCCGGTCACGCGTTCGAGCGGTCCGTAGTCGAAGAACTCCGCGACGCGGCCGCTGGTGTCCGACAGCAGCCCGTTGGCGGCGAACTCCCGGATGATCCGCTCGGCCGAGGCCTGCGGCAGCGCGATATCCATCGTGCCGGTCCGCACAGCGGCGCGTGCCACGTCGTCGCCGAGCCCGGTCCGCGCCTGCAGGGCGGTGACCCACTGGCCGGTGTCGGCGGAGAGCTTCTCGGTGCGGTCGCGCAGGCAGGACACCAGGGCATCCACCGCCTGCTGGTCACCGTGCAGCGCACTGGAGACGTACATCAGGCTCGTGGCATCGCCGAGGCTCCCGTCCTGGATGTCGAAAGGCGGTGCCGCGCCGAAACCTTCGGTGATCGCGGTGGCGCCGTTCGGCTCCCACGCGACCAGCGCGTCGACCTCGCCGTTGCGCAGAGCCGTCTGCAGCGGAGGTCCGGCCCCGGCGAACGGGACGAGTTCGACGCCGGCGACGTCGACGCCCGCCTCCCGCAGCGACGCGCGGAGCAGCATCTCGACGAAACTGTTGGGCGGGACACCGATCTTCTTGCCGCGCAGATCATTCCAGGATGTGATGCCCGATCCGGCGCGGACGACGATGTGCTCGCCGCCGCGATAGACGCCCGAGACCGCCCGGAAACCCTCGAACCCGTTGTCCAGCATCTGCCCCAGGTTCTGGTACCCCATCATCGCGGCGTCCAGCTGCCCTCGCTCCAGCCCGCGCTGGATCTCGGCGAACTGTTTGAAGGGGGTCAGGGTGATGCTGACGGTGTCCGATTCACACTGATCCATTGTCCAGACGTTCGCCGCGTGCACGTCGTACATGAATCCGACATCGATCGACTTCTTCGACGGGTCGGATTCGGTGCTTCCCGCGAGCGTGCATCCTCCGAGACCTGCCGCCAGCATCACGGTGATCGCCGTTCTCGACAGACGTTTCGATCGGGACAGTCGAGCCATCACCGAAACTCCATTCTCCATAGCCGGGTGGGGTCGACGAGCACAGAATCGGCCGATTTCGCGGCCGGACCGCACCGTGCAGAGTGCAGCGTTACACAGGCGGAATACCCGGTCAAACAAAAAGACCAGACCATCGGAATCCGCAGAACAGATGCAGCAACGAAAACTTCAAAACCGTGTGCCGGATTTTACGTTCCGGTTACTCGTGCCGAATGGTTTCGAAACTTGTCCGCGCACTTGTAGTGCAGCGAAGGGTGTTGCGCCGATACGGATCTCACGAACCGCGCACCGTTTCATGCGCTCATAGCGCAACGGGTGACACGCCTCACCGGAATGTGCAGATCGTGGTGAGCACGCATCGCGGCAGCCGGTACGGTCGGCCACGGGATTCATTCCGGCGGCCGAGGCGATCGCGTTCTGCGAACCCCACAGTACAGAGCAGAAAAATAAAGGGACCGTTACGCAACCGTTTCGCGATGGGCAATTGACGAACCCGGGAACGCGCATCGGAACAACAGATCCAACGGCTCTCTTTTCCCTATTTGACGCGATCCAGAATTTCCCGGAATCTGATCACCGACCGCGGACTCGGCCGGACGGGGCCGACCGTGCACCGCGGGCGATCGGCAGCCGGTGGAGAACCGTGCGCGCAGAAGGGAAATTCGTTGAGATCACTTCGGAAACTCACCGCGGCGTGTGGTCTCACCGCCGCGCTCGTCCTCACCGCGTGCTCGGCCGTGACGGGATCCGGCTCGGGAAACAAGCTGGTCCTCGCCGTGGAAACTACCCAGGGCGACCCCCTCGCCGACATGCTGCTCGCCTTCGCGGACGAGGCGCGAAACCGGCTCGGCGACACCGTGGACCTGCAGATACGCACCGGCGGGGCGATCGGCGACGAGGAGGCGGTGCTCCAGTCGCTGCGCGGCGGCGCCGTCGCGGTCGCGGCGGTCAGCGGCTCCGTGGCCAATCTCGATCCGACCTTCGACATCATGGAGGTGCCGTTCCTGTTCACCGACCGCGAGAAGGCGTCGGCATTTCTCGACGGACCGTTCGGCGACGAGATGAGCGATTCGCTCGTCGACTCGATCGGTGCGCGGGTCCTGGCCTACGGCGAGAACGGATTCCGCCACATCACCAACAACCGGCGCCCGATCCGCACGTCGAGCGATCTCGCGGGCCTGCGCGTGCGCGTCCCCGGCAGCCCCGCACGGGTCGACCTGTTCGAGGCGCTCGGCGCCACACCGACACAGGTGGATCTCGGCGAGGCCTACCTCGCGCTCGATCAGGGCGTCCTCGACGGCCAGGAGAATCCGCTGAAGGTCGTCGACGCGTTCTCGTTCTTCGAGAAACAGAAGTACCTGTCGCTGACGTCGCACATCTACAGCCCGGTGTATCTGGTCGTCAACGACAAGACGTGGCAGCGGCTGTCGCCGGAGACCCGGGACGGTCTGAGCGCCGCGGCGGCCGCGGCGGCCGAGACGAGCCGCCGTGCCGGCGCGGCGGCGGACGAGAGCCTGGTGACCCGGTTCGAGCAGGCCGGCATGGCCGTCAACGAGGCCGACGTGGCCGAGCTCAGGCAAAAGGTACGGGGTGTCACCGACACCATCGCCGACGGCATTCCCGGTGACTTCGCCAACCGCGTTCTCGCCGAGTACGGCCGATGACCCCGGGAGAACGCATGCGGCCGCCACTGCTGCTCACCTCGTTGCAGAGCGCCACCCGCATCGGCCTGATCTACATGGCCTCCAGCACGCTGATGGAAGCCGAAATGTACGCCATGGCAACGACGGACGCGACGATCCACACGAGCAGGGTCACGCTGCCGAGCGTGACCGTCGAGGGCATCGACGCGATGATGCGCTCCGAACAGCTGCGCACCGCAGCGGAACTCGCGGCGCAGGCGCCCCTGGACGTGCTGGTCTTCGGCGGAACCAGCGCCTCGTTCCTGCACGGCAGCGCCTGGGACCGCATGCTCGTCGAACACCTGGAGGAGTGGACGGGACTCACCGGACGATGCACCACCACGTCGACCGCGAGCATCGCCGCCCTCGCCGCGGTCGGCGCGGGACCCATCACGCTCGTCACGCCCTACCGCGATGAGGTCGTCCGCCGAGCCGAGACCTTCTTCACCGAGAACGGCCACCCGGTGGCCGGCAGTGTCGGGCTCGGCATCACCGACGACCGCGAGCTCGCCGAGGTGCCGCTGGAGCGGATCTACGATCTCGCCGTCCGCACCGACACACCCGACGCGACAGCGGTATTCATCAGCTGCACCAACGTCGCCAGTGTCGGCGCGATCGCCGCGCTCGAGGCGACCCTGGGCAAGCCCGTGGTGAGCGCCGTGCAGGCGTCGTTCTGGTATGCGCTCGAGCTGACCGGAACCGACGCCGCGAGAACGGGATTCGGATCGCTGCTCGAGACGCGGGTACCGGCGACCGGGGTGGCGTCATGAGCACCACCGACCGTCACCCGCCGGATCACGCCGAACAGGACGACGAAATCGGCGCCGCACCAGCGTCGGTCACGATCGCCGATCGCGTCCTCGAGGCGCTCGCGGTGCTGTCGCTGGCGGCGATTACGCTCCTGCTGTTCGCCAACGCGACGCTGCGGTTCGCCGCCGGCGCGCCGATCGGCTGGACCGAGGAGATCGTGACCGGACTGATGTTGTGGCTCACCATGTTCGGATTCGTGCTCGGCGTGCGCAGGCGCGAGTCGATCGCGGTGACCGCGTTCACCGACCGCCTGCCCGCGCGGCTGCGGGCCTGGGTCGCGCTGTGCGTCGAGGTTCTCGGCGCCTTCGTCCTGCTGCATCTGGCGTGGTACGCGTACCAGTACGTCCTCGTGTTCGGCGGCGACTCGACGCCGTATCTGCGTCTGCCGCAAGGATTCTTCACCGCCGCCCTCCCGGTCGGGACCGCGCTGGCCGCACTGGTGATCGTCTGCCAGATTCCCGGCACTCGGGCGATCATTCTGCGCGGCGCCGAGGAGGGCCGCCGATGACACTCGCGCTGACCCTTCTCGCCATCGTCGTCCTGCTCGTCGTGGGCGCTCCGCTGATCGTCGCCATGGCCGCGGGCGTGGGCCTGTACGCCGTGCTCGACGGCGCGTGGATGATGCAGTACCCGCAGCAGGTGGCCGACGGGATGAGTAGTTTCGTCCTGCTGGCGATGCCGCTGTTCATTCTCGCCGGCGTGGTGATGAACGCCGGCGGGATCGCCGACCGCGTCTTCGGTTTCGCCCGCTCGCTGGTCGGCTCGCTGCCCGGCGGACTGGCCCAGGTGAACGTTGCGGCCAGCCTGTTCTTCGGGGGCATGGTCGGCACGTCGGTCGCCGACCTCGCCGGCACCGGCTCGACACTCATTCCGCAGATGCGGCGCAGCGGCTATCCGACACCGTATGCCGCGGCGCTGACCGCGTCGTCCTCGGGAATCGGCCCGCTGATCCCGCCATCGTCGCCGATGATCCTCTACGCCGCGGCCACCGGAACCTCGCTGGGCACACTGTTTTTCGCGGGCGTCGTGCCCGGGCTGCTGCTCGCGGCCGTTCTCATGATCGTCGTCGGGATACAGGCCAAGCGCAACGGATGGGGTGAACGGACCGCGTTCCGGTGGGCGGAGGTCGGCCGCAGCCTGGTGCGCGCGATCCCCGCCGTCGGGGTGCCGGTCATCATCCTGGCCGGGATCAGTTTCGGGGTGTTCACCCCGACCGAGGCCGGGGCCTTCGCCGTCGTGTACGCCGTGGTCGTGTCGATGGTGGCCTACCACTCGCTAGGGCTGCGCAGGCTGTACCGCTGCTTCGTCGAGGCCGCGGTGCTGACCGGCGAGGTGATGCTGATAGTCGGGGTGTCGGTGGCGCTCGGAGCCGTGTTCGCGATGGCCGGGCTGCCCGAACTGCTGACCGACTTCGCCACCGCGATCGTGCCCGGCGAGACCCGATTGGGCTACATCGTCGTGCTCACCCTGGTGGCGGTCGTCGCGGGCATGCTGTTCGATCCCCTGATCCCGGTGATCATGCCGGTGCTGCTCCCGACGATCCTCGAGGTCGGGATCGACCCGATCCACTTCGGCGCGATCATCGTCCTGACCGTGGTCATCGGGCAGGTGACCCCGCCGGTCGCCATGTCGCTGGTCGTGGCGGCGCGCATCGCCAAGGTCGACGCATGGCAGGTATTGCGGTACAACACACCGTTTCTCGCGGCCACCGTCGTGGTGCTGGTTCTGGTGATGCTGGTTCCGGCGCTGGCGACCTGGCTGCCGAGCGTGGTGGGTACGCCGTGACGTCGACCGACCTGTTGCGAGATATCTCGCTGACCCAGCTGCGCTACTTCGTGCGCGCGGCCGAACGCGAAAGCATGACGCGCGCGGCCGAAGACCTCTACGTGGCGCAATCGGCCGTCTCCTCCTCGGTCGCGCACCTCGAACGCGAGCTCGGCGTCCAGCTGTTCATCCGGCAGCACGCGAAGGGCCTGATCCTCACGGCCGCCGGACGCGAGCTGCTGCTGAGTACCCGCCAGATCCTCACCTCGCTGGCGGAGTCGCTGGAGACGATCGCCGGAGAGGCGCAGGCGTTCACCGGAATCCTTCAGGTCGTGTGCTTCTCGCCGCTGGCGCCGTTCTATCTGCCGGCCGTTCTGTCCGGCCTGAAGGTCGCGCACCCGGCGCTCGACGTCCACGTCAGCGAGGCCGACGCCATCGAGGTCGCCCAGCAGCTCGAGACCGGCAAGGCGGAAATCGCCCTGACCTACGATCTGGCCCTCACCGACGCCGTCGACCGCGAGGTCCTGGCGGAGATCCGGCCGTACGTGGCGCTGCCCGCGGGACACCTTCTGGCGCAACGGAATACCGCGGTGCACCTCGCCGAACTGGCCGACGACCCGATGATCCTCGTCGACCTGCCCTACAGCCGCGACTACTTCACCGGGGTGTTCACCGAACGCGGCCTGCAACCGAACATCCAGTACCGGTCCAGCAGCTACGAAACCGTGCGGGCGATGGTCGCCGGGGGCCACGGATACAGCCTGCTGCACCAGCGCCCGGCCACCGACTCCACCTATGGCGGCGGCCGCGTGGCCGCCCTGCCGATCGCCGACGACGTGGTTCCGCTGCGCGTCGTCGTCGCGGCGCTGCACTCGGTCCGCAGGAGCCAGCGGGCCCGGGCATTCGTGGACAGGTGCCGGGAAGTGATCGGGCCCGAACCGAAATCGGCCGGGTGATACCGGATCACGCCCGGACTCACCCCGCTGTCCGGGGTTCCCTGCGACGACGATCGGAGAACCGTTGCCCGAGAATGCTTCTGGAAGACAAGTGAGCACCTGTATCCGGACGGCGACGGGACGCGTACACGTCGTGACTCGCGGCTCGGCCGGTCCCTGGATCGTCCTGCTGCACCAGACGCCCCGCTCGTGGGACGAGTACGCGCTGCTGCTACCGCATCTCGCGGGCTACCGTGCCGTCGTCCCCGACCTGCCGGGATACGGGCGGTCGGATCCGGCGGGGGAGAACACGATCGAAGCGGCCGCCGAGGCGGCGGTGTCGGTCCTGGACGCGCTCGGCGTGGACTCGGCCCACCTCGCCGGACACCATTTCGGCGGGCTCGTCGCCTATCACATCGCGGTCTCGAACCCGGATCGAGTTGCCTCGCTCGCACTTTCCTCGACGCCCTACATCGACGCGGACGAACGAGAGCGCCGGCGGGACGCGCCACCGTTCAACAGCGTGCCGCCCCGCCCGGACGGCTCCCATCTCGCCGAACTCTGGCAGCGACGCCGGCAGTACCTGGCCGAGCCGATCGATCCCGGGGTGATCACGCGGTACATCCGCGACGTCCTCGCCCATCCCGATCCCGACCGAGGCCACGCCGCCGTCGCTGCCTACCGCTCGGAGGACGGACTCGGAAAGTATCGCGGCCCGTTGCTGTGCCTCTCGTCGGCGCGCGATCCCCGCGCGTTCCCGCACCGGGACCGCATCCTGACCGCGTTCCCGCAGGCCCGCCACGTCGTGCTGGACGAGGGCGACATCTCCTCGCCCGAGACCTGCCCGGGCGCATTCGCCCACGTCCTCATGGACTTTCACCGGAAGGAAGCAGCCGTATGACCACAGCCACGATGGACGCCGTCGTCCTGCGGGGCACGGGCGGCCCGGAATGTCTCCGCCTCGAACGCGTCGCCCGCCCGCGTATCGGGCCGGGCGAAGTACTGCTGCGCGTAGCGGCGTTCGGCATCAACAATGCCGAGCTCATGCAGCGCCGCGGCGTCGTTCCCGCGCCGACGTCGGGGATCCCCGGGCTCGAGTGCGCCGGAACCGTCGTGGAGGTCGGGCCAGAGGTCACCACCCTGGCGGAAGGCGACGTGGTCGCGGCGCTGACCCGCTCGGGCTCGTATGCCGAATACGTTGCGGTGCATGCGGGAAGCTGCCTGCGCGTCCCCGGCGGCTCGAGCCCGGCGGAAGCGAGTGCGCTCCCCGAATCCGCGGCTACGGCGTGGTGGAATCTCGTGCGCCGGGGGCGAATTGCGCAGGGCGACATCGTCGTCGTGCACGGCGGGGCCGGGGGAGTCGGGTCGGTCGCGGTGCAGCTGGCGGCCGCGCTCGGCGCGACGGTCGTCGCGACGGCGCGCGGGCCGGCGAAATCCGAGGTGTGCGCCCGGCTCGGCGCGCATCACGTGCTGGACTACGGCGCTATGGACGTCTTCGCCGGGCTCCGGTCGATCGCACCCGGCGGCGTCGATGTGATCCTCGACAACCAGGGCGGTCCGGCCCTGAACAGCAACCTCGCCGCCCTCGCGCCGTTCGGCAGGCTCGTGGTGGTCGGCACGCAGGACGGCACCGCCGGCTCCCTGGACCTCGCGGACCTCATGGCGCGCGCGGCCGAGGTCTCCTCGTCGAGTCTCGGGAAGCTCACCGACGAGGTCCGGGCCGCACTGTGCCGCGAACTCGAGCGCGAGGTGATGTCCCGTGTCGCCGCGAACGAGATCCGGCCACTTCTCGACAGCGAATTCGCATTCCCCGACATCGTCGCCGCGCACGAACGTTTCGTGGCGCCCGACCGGATCGGCAAAGTGGTCGTCACGGTCGGTAATACGTTCGGCGGCAACTGATTTCGCTATGCAAGGCAACGGAAGAATCTCTTTGCCAGACGATTGAACGGGCGGGAGGATCGAAAGACGAGAAGCACTATTCCGCACCGCATTCCGCCGAACCAGCGAGCGAGGATCACCTATGAACAGCACCGTGGAACCGGTAGCCCTCAGAGATTTCGTCCGGGCGATCACGCGGGCTGCGACACCGGTCACCGTCGTCACTTCCGAATACGCGGGAAGGCCACTCGGGCAGACCGTTTCGGCGCTGAGCCGGGTATCGGACGATCCGCCCGTCCTCAGCGCCAGCATTCGGAAGCGCAGCCCGATCAACGAGATCATCCGCAGCCGCGGAGCATTCAACGTCTCGGTACTCGGCCCGGAACACCGGACGATCGCCGACTGCTTCGCCGGGCGCGTGCATTCGGGGAGGCCGCCGTTCACCTTCGCGGAGGCGGAATGGGAACGCGGGCGGAACAACGTGCCCGTCCTCGCCGGAGCGGTCGCGAGCCTCGAATGTGTTCTGCACGACAGCACCGAAATCGGCTCGCACGTGCTGTATCTCGGACTCGTGCAGCGGGCCTCGCACACCGACAAGGAACCGCTTCTCCACCTGCGCGGCAATTATCGCCATCTGTCCGCGCCCGATATGGAAGGACATCGCAGATGATACGAACCGGAGACGACTACCGCGCGGCGATCGGCACCGGACGCGAGATCTACATCGACGGTGAGCGCGTCACCGACGTCACGACGCATCCGATGTTCGCGCCGATCGTCGACATCCGCGCCCGCATCTACGATCTCGCCCACGAGGCGAGTTCGCGGGACGTGATGAGCTATGTGGACGACAACGGCGAGCGGAATTCGATCGCCAACAAACTCCCGCTCTCCCCGCAGGACTGGATCGACAAGCGCGCGGCGATAGACCTGGTTCTCGACGACGCCCGCGGCGTGGTCACCCGCGTGGGTGACGAGACCATTGGCGAGATGTGGGCGCTCTACGACGGGCAGGACGTCCTCAACGAGGTGGATCCCCGCTTCGCCCAGAACATCCGCGACCACGTCCACCGCGCGGTCACCGCCGATCCGTTCCACATCTCCGCGAACACCGACCCGAAGGGCGACCGGTCGAAACGCCCCCAGGACCAGGACCCGGACATGCTGCTGCACGTGGTGAAGGAGACCGACGAGGGCATCATCGTCCGGGGCGCGAAATACGAGACGGCCGCGCCCTACGCGACCCAGGCGTTCACCAAGCCGACGATCGCCAACTGGGGCGACAGCGAATTGTCCGACTACGCTGTGGGATTCGTCCTCGACCTGAATGCCCCGAACCTGAAGTTCATCTGCCGCACGGGTTTCGCGGGGCGGCGGTCCAGCGCGGACTATCCGCTGTCGAACCGCGTCGACGAGGTCGAGGCGCTCGTCATCTTCGACAACGTGCTGATCCCGTGGGACGACGTGCTGTTCTATCGCCACACCCGGGCGGCCACCTACGTCCGCGGCACGCTGCACCGCTACAGCGCGCTGCCGTACGTGCACCGCTCGATCCGGTTCGCCGACTTGATGATCGGCGCCGCGCTGTGGAACGTGCGGCAGACCGGACTCGACGGAAATCCCGCCGTGCAGGAGAAATTGGCGACGCTCGCGTGCTACCGCGAGGGCATCGACGCGCATCTGACGGCCGCGATCGCGACGGCCGAGACGAGCCCCGGCGGCCTGGCGATGCCGAATCAGTCGCTGCTGTACGCCGGCCGGGTGTGGGCGCAGACCCAGCTGCCGCAGATGATGCACATCGCCCGGGAGCTGTGCGGCGGCCAGATCTGCATCACCCCGGATTCGGCGACGTTCGCGCTGTCCGGCGCGTCCCCGTGGCTGGAGAAGTACTACTCGATCACCGAGCAGTGGCAGGCCGACGACCGCCGCAAGCTGCTGGCCTTCGCCCGGGACCTGCTCAACAGCGACTACGCCGGGCACCGCCTGACCTTCCAGCTGTTCGCCCAGGCGCCCCCGTTCGCGCACTACCAGGCCGTGTACCGGAACTTCGATTTCGACGGCCCGCTGGGGCTGGTGAAGGCGGCGGCGGAGCTGTCCGACCGCGTGGAGACGGGGGTGCCCGCATGACGCACACGCGAATCCGGCCGTTCAACACCAAGGACACCTATCCCGAGCAGAACCTGGACAACGACCTGTGCCAGGCCGTGGTGGCCGGTAACACGATCTACCTGCGCGGCCAGGTCGGCCAGGATCTCGACACCAGTGCGAGCGTCGGCGTGGGAGACGTTGCCGCACAAACCGATCGGGCGATGGCCAATATCGCGACGCTGCTCGGCGAGGCCGGTGGGCGGCTCGGCGACGTGGTGAAGATGACCATCTATCTGGTGGACGCTCGCTATCGCGAAGACGTATACCGGGTGGTCGGCCGCTGGCTGCGCGGCGTGTATCCCGTCTCGACGGGAGTGGTCGTGAGTGCCCTCGCCCGTCCCGAGTGGCTCGTGGAGATCGATATCGTCGCCGTCCGGCAGGAGCGCGCATGACCTTCTCTCTCGCAGCGGTGGAACGGGATTCGGGTGCGCTCGGCATGGTCATCGCCTCGTCCTCGCCCGCGGTCGCCTCGCGATGCCTGAACATCCGCCCCGGCCTCGGCGCGGCCGCGAGCCAGAACATCACCGATCCCAGGCTGTCCGGGCGGCTGCTCGACCGGTTGCGCGCCGGGGACGACCCGGACCGGGCGATGGAAACCGTTGTCGCCGGGCATGATCTGCGTGACTACCGCCAGCTGACCGTGCTGCGCGCCGACGGCCGCTCGGCGGCCTACAGCGGATCGCGGACCCTCGGCGCCCATCACCAGATCGCGGGTGACGGTGTGGTGGCGGCAGGCAATATGCTCCGCGGCCCGGCGACCATCTCCGAAATGATCCGCGGCTACGAGTCGTCTACAGAGGCCGCCTTCGAGCGGCGACTGCTCGACGGGCTGGCCGCCGCCCTCGCCGCGGGCGGCGAGGAGGGTCCGGTTCATGCGGCGGGTCTGCTCGTCTATCGCGCGGTCGAATGGCCGGAAACGACTCTGCGCGTGGACTGGTCGGAGGATCCGTCCACGGATCTGTCTGCGCTGTGGGATGTGTGGGAACCGCAACGCGACGACTACGTGCGCCGGGCGCTCGATCCCGCGAGCGCTCCCAGTTTCGGGGTGCCCGGTGATCTCTGATCCGGAAACCGTTGTCGAGGAACGCAAGTCAGTGGCCGTCCAGGCTCTGGGCGAGGCCTGGCAGGACGTCCTCGGGATCGCCACGACCCTGCACGAACACCCCGAGACGGCATGGCAGGAGCATCTCGCCCACCGCCATCTGACGGAACTGCTCGAGGCGTGGGGCTTCGCCGTCGACGCCAGGGCGGGCGGTCTCGACACCGCCTTCCACGCCCGGTACGGCGACGGCCCGCTCCACGTGGGATTCGTCGCCGAATACGACGCGCTGCCCGGTCTCGGTCACGCGTGCGGCCATAACTTGATCGCGGCCGCTGCGGTCGGCGCCGCACTCGCGACGCGGGCCGCCGAGCCCGGCATAACCGTGCACGTGCTCGGGACACCGGCCGAGGAAGGCGGCGGCGGGAAGATAGCGATGCTGGACGCGGGCGAATTCGCCGAACTGGACGCGGCGATGATGATCCACCCCGGGCCGGCGGACGTCGCGAAGGCCGACCCCTTCGCGGTCACCCACTGGCGAGTCGGCTACCGAGGCGTGGGAGCGCATGCGGCCGCCTACCCCCACCTCGGCGTCAACGCCGCGGACGCGTTCACCGTCGCACAGGTCGCGATAGGGCTGCTACGCCAGCAACTTCCACCCGACGCGCGCGTGCACGGCGTGGTCACCGCGGCCGGATCCGCACCGAACGCCATCCCCGACGAGGCATGGGGCCGCTGGTACGTGCGCGCCGCGAGCCTCGACCGCCTGACCGGCCTCGAACAGCGGGTGCGGGCGTGCTTCGACGCCGGTGCCCTCGCCACGGGCTGCACGCTCGAGGTCGAACCGGAATCACCCCGCTACGCCGAGTTCCGCAACGACGACCAACTTCTCGACCTTTTCGTCCGCAATGCCGCCGCCCTGGGTCGGGACATGACCGCTGCACCTCCGGACGGCGCCGGCGCCATGAACACCGCGTCGACGGATATGGGCAACGTCTCCCAGGTAGTCCCCTCGATACACCCATACCTGAGCATTGGTTCCCTTCCGGCGGTGAACCATCAGAAGCAGTTCGCGGACGCCGCGATCGGTCCTCTTGCCGACGATGCTGTCCGGGACGGCGCCACCGCAATGGCTTGGACCGCTATCGATCTCGCCGATCGGAGACGGACTGCGTCCAGCCACCAGCGCTGACTGTCGCGTCCAGCGGAGACCGGAAGTGTTGGGACCCGGGGAGTGGCGTGCCGATTCGGGCGGGATATGCGGGGCCTTCTCATATCCAGCGGTCGAATTCCGGTCTGGCCAGTTCGGACCACAGGATGGTGCGGCCGTTGGCGGCGTAGGCGTGGGCGGTGAACTCGGCGAGCCGATCCACGACCGCGCCCAGGCCCTCGGTGTGCACCCGCGCGCAGCCGTGTGACGTCGGTAGCCGATCGTGGATCCAGAAATCGATGCCCGCTCTGACCTCGGTGCGTCGCTGATCGATCGTCCCGATCTCGTCCCGGTCCGCCGCCAGGCGCCGCTCGTGCAACTCGGCCAGTTCCCGGGCGCAACGCAGCACGACATGATCCGGGCGAGTCTCACCCCGGCAGGCCGCCAGCATGAGGTTCTTCGTCGGCAGGAGTTCGGCGTACCAGAGTTCCGTGCTCACACCGCCCCCGTTTCGGCGGGCCTCGGGGCGGCGGCGCGCGCCCATGTCGTTGCGGGGCAGATGGTTTCGAGGTCGTAGTCCTCGCACACCCGGGCGGGCTGGTCGTCGACCTGGGCCAGGTCGAAGACCACGATGGCGGCCACGCCGAGTCCGGCGGCGATTCCGAGCGCGTAGCCGATCGGGTCGGCGGCATCCATCGGGGGCCGGACGGTATAGGCATATTTGTACCCGAGCGACAGGGCGTGTTGCTGCACGGCGATTGCATGCCGGGGGGCTTGCAGCCCGGAAACATCGCGGCGCACGAATCCGATCGCTATCGGTCGGTCGTCCGATTCGGACAGAAATGTCACCGTATTCGTCTCCGTTGCTTGCACATTCGTCATCGTTGTGAACCTTCGATCCGCGGTGGGCTCGACCGGGCCCGCGATGTGGGCGCAGCGATATGCTCCGGCCCGGCATGGGTTTCGTGTCGGAGGTATCGGCTACTGTGCAAAGTGGTTGTGCGGCTGTCGATCCGCATCCCGGTCACTGTGGTGACATAAAGTAGACACCTCAAATGCGCTACCGGAGGGTTCTTTTCGGCCTCTCCGCAGATTTCGTCAGACGTCCACTGTAAGCCGGTCCGTCATAAGTAGGTCCAGTACGGATCGCAAAAGATAGCGAGGCTAAACAATGTCAGGTGGATCCACCCTTCCCCGGCGCGCACTCGGCCGTCGCCTCCGTCATCTGCGGCTCGCAGCAGGGAAAAGCCTGCTGGCGGCAGGCGTGGCCATCGATATCTCCAAACAGGGCATCGGCCGGCTGGAAGAAGGCATGGTTGTCCGGATCAGCACGGTGCAGTATCGCGCGCTGCTGGATTTCTATCGAGCCGACGAGGACGCGAAGGCCGAGATAATGGGCCTCGTCAAGGAGGTCAGAGCTACGCAGGGTGACGCTTCGAATGGCTGGTGGCGAGCCTACGCAGACGTGGTGAACCCGCGTTTCAACCATTTCGTCAGCCTCGAACAGGACTGTAGCCGGATGACGTCGTTTCAGCTCACGTTGCTGTCCGGCCTACTCCAGACCCCGGCTTATCGCCGATGGGTCGTCAGGACGGGCGACCCGGCGATGTCGTCGGCGAGCTTGGATCGGCACATCGAGTTGACCGCACGTCGACAGCGCAAGCTCGTGGATGATCCGGAATTTTCGTTGGAAGTGTTGCTGTCGGAGTCGGTATTGCGGCATCAGGTCGGCGGTAACGGCGTGATGGCCGAGCAGCTGTCTCACCTCCTCGCTGTGGCGAGTCGGCCCACGGTGTCCATCCGGGTGATTCCGTTCGATTCGGGAGAGCATCCCGGACTGGTGTTTCAGTCGTTCGTCCTCATGGAGTTTCCGCCCTCGAATGCGGGTCGGACCCCTGAGCCGAGTGTCGTATTCGTCGAAACCTTCACCGGCGGGCTCTTCGTCGAGGACAGTGCTGCGGTCGATCGCTATCGGGCCACGCTGGCAGCCCTTCGCGACGTGGCGCTGACCGAGGAAGACAGCGTGCGTTTCATCGAAGAGATCGCAGGGGAATACATCGGGTAGTCATGGGTATGGCGCTATATTGCGCCGAGGAGGGTTCGATGGTCGACTGGATCGTGTTCGTTCCAGCCGCGATCGTGTTGTCGTTGATCCCCGGGCCGAACCAGATTGTGAGCCTGCGCAATGCCATTCGTTTCGGGACCGGGCCGGCGACGATCGCTCTCGCGGGGCGCTTCGGCGTGTTCGCGGTCATGGCCGGTGCCGTCGCCGTCGGCCTGGGAGTGATCCTGACGGGTTCGGCGATGGTGTTCGGCGTCGTCAAGTGGATCGGCGTCGCCTACCTGATCTATGTGGGGCTGAGCCTGTTGTGGGGGTCGCGTCACTCGATGCGCGACAACGGTTCCGACGAAGACCTGTCGGCGTTGCGTGCCCGGAGCAGAACATGGCGGGCCACCCGGCAGGAGGTCGTCGTCGCCGCCACGAACCCGAAGGCAATGCTCCTGTTCGCGGCATTCCTCCCGCATTTCCTGCCTGCCACCTCCGCAGGCGGATTCCCGCTGCTCCTCCTGGCTGGTGCCTATATCGGCATCGAGGCCGTATCCGCCGTGGGCTACACGGTATTGGGCGGCCTGCTCGGCCACCTCGACCTGACGGCCCGCGCTCACCGTTACATCGATAGAACGTCGGGCGCTGCCTTCGTCGGTTTGGGCGGCTATCTCGCCACCGCGCAACGCCCGTCTTGACTGCGATCAGTCTTCGCCGAACACGAGCACGGTGACGATGAGAACGTTATCTGTACCGACTACCGCCGCATCAAAGGTATGCCGTGTCACGGGATTCCACACGGTGAGGGCGGTGGACGCCGCAGCTGGGCCGGGAGTTCCTCGCTGAGTACTGCGGGGTGGGCCCGCCGGGGTTCGTCGAGTTCGAGATCGATCGGTATCTGGGGCATCCCGGTCAGGCCATCGCCGACAAGCTGGGGGAGAAGGTGTGGCTGGAGGCGCGGGACGCGGCCCGGCGCCGTGACGGTGTTGCGTTCGATCTCGAGCGGTTCCACCGCCATGCTCTGGACCTGGGACCTATGGGCCTGGATCTGCTGCGTGCCGAACTGACCCGCGAGGACTGACGGCTACTACCGGGTCTTCTGCACGTGGGTGGTATCGGTGTCGAGAAGGATGCCGTCGGCGCTGGCCGGCGCGATTTCCGGCACCGGAGTGCCGTGCTGGTCGACCAGGGTGGAGTGGGGCTCTCCGGGAGCGAAGGCGTGGCGTTCACCCCACTGCCGCAGGGTGACTATCACCGGGAACAGGTCGCGGCCGGCGTCGGTGAGCACGTATTCCCGGCGGCGGCCCGAGGGCGCGGTGCGCTGGGTGAGGAGTCCGTGAGCGATGAGTTTGTGGAGGCGGTCGGTCAGGATGTTGCGGGCGATGCCGGTGCGTCGCTGGAACTCGGTGAACGAGCGCACCCCGTCCATCGCGTCGCGGATGACGAGCAGGCTCCACTTGTCGCCGGCGAGGTCGAGCGTGCGGGCGACAGGGCAGTTCGGGTCGGTCCACTTGTCGTCCGGACCGCGACCGACGGGATGCGACATGGACACCTCCCAATGAGTTGCGGATTGAAACCATTATGCCCTACGGTCAATTGGTTGCAATTTGCCACCAATTGAGGGGATGGGAGCGCGATGAATGGGGTTCGGCGGTTGCTGCTCGCGACGGTGTGCGGTGTCGCGGTGGCGAGTATCTATGGCGCGCAGCCGGTCCTGGAGCCGATGGGACGCGATCTCGGGGTGCCGCCGGGGCTGACCGGGTGGATCGTCGCGACCGGCCAGATCGGCTATCTCGTCGGGCTGGTTCTGCTGGTGCCACTCGGCGACGTGGTGACCGACCGGCGCCGGCTCATCGCCGGGCACCTGGCCGTCACCGCGGTGGGCATGATCCTGACCGCCGCGGCACCGGCTGCCTGGGTGGCGTTCGCCGGGCTCGCGGCGGCCGGACTGTTCGCGGCCGTGGTGCAGACCACCGTGGCCTACGCCGCCTCGGTCTCAGCGCCCGCCCAACGCGGACGCACTATCGGTGTCGTGACCTCGGGCGTCGTAATCGGCATCCTGGGCTCACGGGTCGTCACCGGCGCTCTCGCCGACCTGTGGGGCTGGCGCAGTTTCTATGCCCTGCTCGCGGTGCTGTCTCTCGGACTGGCGGTCCTCGTCCTCACCACACTGCCAGCAGACGAACACCCCCACCAGCCCGCGGGATACACGCAGACCATCGCCTCACTCGGCGGACTGTTCACGCAGCGCACCTTCCTCACCCGCGGGTTCATCGCGTTCTTCTTGTTCGCGTCGTTCGGCACCTTGTGGAGCGGACTGTCCCTGCCACTGACCGACACGCCCTGGCATCTGAGTGAAAGCCAGATCGGGTTGTTCGGGCTCGTCGGACTCGCCGGCGCCCTCGGCGCGGCCCGTGCGGGACGATGGGCGGACACGGGCCGGGCGATCCCGGTCAGCGGCCTCTCGCTCACCTTGCTCGTCGCCTCGTGGGCAGCGATCGCGCAACTGCCGTGGTCGCTGTCGCTGCCCATCGTCGGGATCGTGGTGCTCGACTTCGCGGTCCAGGTCGTGCACGTGAGCAACCAGCACCTGCTCACCACCGCGTATCCGGACCGCTTCAGCACCATCATCGGCTGCTACATGGTCTTCTACTCGCTCGGATCCGCCCTCGGCGCCGTCGCAACCACCGCCATGTTCACCGCTCACGGCTGGGGAGCCTCCAGCGTCCTCGGAGCTGTTTTCGCGGCCTGCGGACTCGCTGTCTGGGCGACCGGCAGGCGACTACCCGGCGACAGCGCGAACCTCGGCCCCGAGAAGGCTGACATCCGCCGTCAGGCGCAGAAGGCAATGGACTGACCTGTGCCCGTCGTGCACGGCCCGAATGTCTTCGCCTGGGGTCATGGTTCCGCCCTGGCATCTGCGCTGAACCCGAAGATCTCCTGCTGGTCGGAGATGCTGTTCGTCCACGGCGCAAACCATTTGGCGGCCAAGGTGTTTCACTTTTGGTTCGGCCGTCAGCGCGCGCACGTATATCGGGTACAAGACGTGGACCTCGGCCAGCCGATTGTTGCATAACGACCTATGATGCGGGACACAACCGCCCTGTATCCGATGGTTCAGTTATTCGTCGGCTAGTTCGGACACGAGTGTGTCTAGGACGGATGCGTCGATAACGGGCAGAGCGGACGTCGGGATCTCCCAACCGGCGACCGACCAGGCAACCGCCAGAAGTCGTTTGCTCGGTTTGTGTGCAGGCCCCGAGATCGAAATTTGTTTGCATCTGATTCAGGAACGATTCCGATCCCGCGATGCCACGTTCGAGAGCGCAGTCGCTGCTGTCGTCGGTGCCTGCCAGTGTCTCGGCTACATGTACTAGAGTTTCGGCCTGTCGTTGCGGATCGGTGATGGCGAGGGCCAGGGCCTCGGCGCGTTCAGGGTAAGTGTCCGCTATCGCTTCGGCCACGTGGGCGAGAGCTTCGTCCTGCCACCGCGGATCGGTGATATCGCGAGCGATGGCCTCGGCGCAATCAGGGTGGTGCTCCTGCCCCGCGAACGCAACCCGATCTCCGCACAACTGTGGGACGACTGGTCGGCTCTGCTGCCGAGCATTCCTCCGGATAAGGAGCCCAGCTGTCTTGCATCAAGGAGTTGGCACGATCTAGCTGGTTTGATAGCTGACGCGCAGGGCTAGCGTGGTCACCTGAGACTGCTCGGTGATAGCCGATGTCCGGCTGTCGAGTCGGTCGTGCCTGGCCGCGGTCGCAGCGCGTACTGGCGTGTCTCGGATTTGGTGAGAAGCTCGTGGGTGATGGTGCTGGGTGGTATGTATGGGAACGGTCGGTGAGCGGATCACTGCCTGTGCCGGTGGTGTGGTCGGGTGGCGGCGATGTCGATGGTGAGCCGGGTGCCGCCGAGGGGGCTGTCGGTGAAATAGGCTCGGCCGTTGTGGAGTTCGGTTTGCTGGGCGACGAGGGCGAGGCCGAGGCCGGATCCGTCGCGGGTGGCGGTGCTGCCGCGGTAGAACCGGGTGAACACGGCGTCGCGTTCGGTGGGTGGGATGCCGGTGCCGTTGTCGTCGATGGTGATGAGGATGCGGTCGTGGGTGTGGTGGGCGGTGAGGTGGATGGTGGTGGCGCGGCCGTGTTTGATGGCGTTGGTGAGGGCGTTGTCGAGGATGAGACGCAGGCCGCTGGGGAGCCCGTGCACTGGTAGCGGCGGGTCGCTGCGGACCTCGATGGTGACGTCGGGGTGGTGGCGTGCGGCGTCGCGGGCGGCTTCGTCGGCGAGTTCGATGAGGTCGACGGTGGTGTAGTGGTGGTCGCGGGCGAGCTCGCCGGAGGCGAGTTGTTCGAGTGCGGTGAGGGTGGACTCGATGCCGGTCTGTTTGCGGAGGACGTCGTTGATGATGTCGGTGCGTTGTGGGAGGGGGAGGTCGAGTCCGCGCATGACCTCGAGGTCGGTGCGCATGGCGGTGAGGGGTGTGCGGAGTTCGTGGGCGGCGGTGGAAGCGAAGGTGCGGGCGGTGTCGAGCGCGGCTTCGGTGCGGTTCTGCGCGTGATTGATTCGGTCGAGCATGTCGGTGACGGCGGCGGAGAGTTGGCCGGCTTCGCGGGCTCCGGTGCCGGCGCCGGTGAGGTCGGGGGCGGGTGAGCCGCGGCTGATGCGGTCGGTGAGGTCGACCAGGGGGCGGACGGCGCGGCCGCCGAGGATCCAGCCGAGGGCGGTGGCGACGAGGACGGCGGCCGCGCCGGTGAGCAGGACGCGCCGTTGCTGGGTACGGGTGACGGTTTGCGCGCGGGCGGTGGGAGCGGCGACGGCGATGGTGAGTCGGTGGCCGGTGTCGCGGCGGATGGTGTCGGTGTGGATGCGGTATTCGGTGGCGCCGAGGGTGCGGGTGGTGTGGCCGTCGGGCAGTGGCGGCAGCTGGGTGGGGGTGGAGGCGGTGACGATGCCGTTGTCGCGCAGGGTGACGGCGAAGGCTCCGGCGTCGCCGACGCGGCCGAGGAACAGTTCGGCGGTGTCGGCGTTGAGTTCGACGAGGTCGACTGCGGTGTCGAGTTCGTCGTCGAGGTGGTCGATGTTGTTGCGGGCGATGGCGACCGACAGGAAGAACGCGAGTGCGGCGACGATGACCGAGGCGCCGATCCCGGTGGCCAGGGCGACGCGGGTGCGGAGTGACAGATTACGCACGGGCGGTCCTGGTCAGTCGGTGCGCAGTACGTAGCCGATGCCGCGCACGGTGTGGATGATGCGGGCCTCGCCGGTGGATTCCAGTTTGCGCCGCAGGTAGCCGACGAAGACGTCGACGACGTTGGTGTCGGTGTCGAAGTTGTAGCCCCACACGGTGTCGAGCAGTTGTTCGCGGGTCTGTACCGCGTCGTGGTGCGTCGCCAGCACATCCAGTAGTTCGTATTCGCGGCGGGTGAGTTCCAGGTCGCGGCCCGAGCGCCGTACGCGGCGTCCGGCGCGGTCGATGTGCAGCGTGCCGAGGGTGAGCGGTTCGGTGCGGCCGGGGTCGGGCCGGTCGGTCCGGTGGCGGCGCAGCAACGCCTGCAGGCGGGCGGTGAGTTCGTCGAAGACGAACGGTTTGACCAGGTAGTCGTCGGCCCCGGCTTGCAGGCCCATGATCCGGTCGTCGGGGGCGCTGTGGGCGCTGAGCACGCAGATCGGGACGTCGTTACCGACGGCGCGCAGGGCGGTGATCACGCCGAGGCCGCTCAGCCGCGGCATCTGCATGTCCAGCACGATCGCGTCGGGATCGCGCTCGGTGCACAGCCGGATCGCCTGGTCGCCGTCGCCGGCGGTCAGTACCTCGAAGCCGGACAGTTCGAGGCCGCGCTGCAGCGATTCGCGCACGTTGGCGTCGTCGTCGACGACGAGCACCCGATGCCCGGCGCGGGTATCGGTCGGCGGTGACACGCGAACTCCTCGAAGTAGGTGTTGGGCGCGGCTGATCTGCGCTGGTTGCGGCACGGTAACAGTGTGACGCGCGATGCGGCGGTGCCGGTGTGGAGACGATGAGGAAACGATGAGAGTCGTTGAACCGTGGGCGGATCCGGCCGTAACCTGCCACTGCCGACGCTACGGAGGTTCGTTTTGGCGTTCGTCACCGGATGGACCCGCCTGTTCCCGTTCATCGCCGCCGCGGTCGTGGCGTGTGTGGGTGGGTGCGCACCCGACGCCGATGTCACGGCACCGACGACCACAGTGCGGATCCCACCCGACCCGGCGTTGCCGGGAACGGTGTCGGCGGTCGGGCCGACCGACGTGGCGGTCGATATCGGCACCGCCCGCCCCGTGATCGTGAAGCTGGCCGGAGTTGCCGCTGTCGACTGCGGTCCCGGTGGCAGCGAGGCGTTTGCAGCCGGTTTGCGGGAGCTTGCGCCGGTCGGTGCGGCGGTGGTGCTGGTGCGTTCGAACGGCCCGGCGCACCCCGGTCAGGATCTCGCCGCCTTCGTTCATACGAGCGGTCGTCCGGGAGATCGCACGGTGTCCGGTGCGAGTATCAACGAACAGCTCGTCGTGTCCGGACGTGCTCGCATCGATCCCCCGGTAGACCATTCGGTCACGGCCGCCCCCGTCGAAGATCAGATCACTGAAGGGGCCGCGTCCGTTCCGGAGCCCGACCGCGACTATCGCGGCGTGCTGGCCGAGACGGAAACCCGGGCATGGCAGACACGGACCGGGCCGATCGGTGTCTGCGCGGCCCGGCAGGACGAACTCGACCGCAGCCGCGAGACCACCACCGCACCCGCACCCGGCATTGAATCGCCGCCCGTCACGAGCGCACCGCCCTCTCGCCTGCACATCGAGATCACCGTCCAGCCCCCGCCGCGCCGGCGCCCGTGCGAGCTGATCGACCGTTGCTGACCACGGACGGAAAAGGGTTCACCGCAGCCGAGCCCGCCCGAAGGTGTGACTCGGCTGCGTGGCCATTCGGACCTGGCTCAGCGCAGGAACGGGTGGCCGGGAACCCCCGGCAGACCCCATCCCAGGCCGGGAAGCAGGCCCAGACCCGGTGCGCCGAGATCGGCCGACCCGCTGCGAGGCACGAACACCCCCGGCCCGGGCACTCCGATCCCCGGACCCGGATCGACCACCGGCTCGGCCCGCGGCACGACCACCCCTGGCCCGTCGACACCGACGCCGGGTCCGGGATCGGCCGGCAGCGACTGGTCCACACCCGGTCCCGGCACACCGACGCCCAGGCCCGGATCGGTATCCGGGCGCGGTACGACGACTCCCGGTCCGGGCACTCCGATCCCCGGGCCGGGATCGACCGCGGAAGCGGTCCCGGCCGATACCGCCAGCGGGACGGCCGCCAGTGCACCGGCCACCGCGACGCGTACCGCGAGCCCGCGAACGGAATTGCGTTGCATTCGGTTCCTCATATCCAGATGTCCTTTCATGGATCCAGTCCTCCGCAAACAAGAAATTTGATCGACGGAATATTCGTGCCGGAAAAGCGAAGGACTGTCCCCACGGTAGGAATGGACAGGCCGTGACGACAAGCATGTAGCCAGTTCTCTCACCGACTGCTCATCTTTTCATCGTTCCTTCACCGAAACGCGCCACGGCCGGATACGTCCGGCGCGCTCGCACATGAAATCTGCCGCTCACCAGGAGAACTGCGGCGGTAGGGGGCGGTGCGCTTTTTCCGATCAGGCGGCCTCGGGGCAGTGTTACGGCGATTTCGGTGCCTGGTGATGAGAATTCGGTGAGGAACGGTACCGCCGTGCCGCGTCCGCCTGGTCGCCGAATTAATCTCGCTGGAGAACCATCGCGTCGGACGCGAAGAAAACCAACAACCAGTTGCCCCCTCGAGGAGAAACTCAATGCATGCACGTCGCTTATCGCGTCGTTCGCTGACCGCGGCGGCCGCGGTCCTGCTCACGGTGACCGGGTACGTCTCCGCGGCGTCGGCCACGCCGGAACCCGGAGACCGGCGGCCGAACGTGGTGATGATCCTGACCGACGACCTGGACGCAGTCACCACCCCGGTGTGGCAGGCGATGCCACGCACCGCAGCACTGATCCGCGACCGCGGCGTGGAGTTCACCGACGGCTTCGCGCCGATGCCGATCTGCTGCGCGGCCCGTTCCTCGATCCTGACCGGCGAATACGGGCACAACACCGGCGTGCTCACCAACGCCGGCGAGGTCGGCGGATTCGACGCCTTCCGAGCGCAAGGCAACGAATCCCACACCATAGCCACCGCCCTGCACGATGCCGGCTACCGCACCGGCATGGCCGGAAAATACCTCAACGGTCTCGAACACGACCCCGGCCACATCCCGCCCGGCTGGGACGACTGGAACGCCGGAGTCGACAACTTCCTGTACTCCGGCTACAACTACACCCTCAACGAGAACGGCACCCTCGTGAAATACGGTGCGGCACCGGCCGATTACGAAACCGACGTGATCCGCGCCAAGTCCGAACGGTTCCTCACCGCCGCCGCCGCCTCCGGGCAGCCGTTCTTCTGGTACGCCGCCTCCACCTCCCCGCATTTCCCGATCCCGCCCGCGCCCCGCCACCTGCCCGGCACCCGGCCCACCCCCGCACCGCAGTCACCGAACTATCAAGAACCGGACGTGTCCGACAAACCCTCCTGGCTGATCGACACCGCGCAGGCGCGGGCCGCGACCATCGCCGCGACCAACGACATCGACTACACCAACCGGCTCGGCGCTCTCGAATCACTCGATGAGATGGTCGCCGGTATCGTCGACACCCTCGCCCGCACCGGCGAACTCGACAACACCTACCTGATCTTCACCTCCGACAACGGCTACAGCCTCGGCGCCCACCGCCTCACCCAGAAAATGGCCCCCTACGAAGAATCGATGCGGGTGCCGCTCGCGATCGCCGGCCCCGGCATCCGGCCCGGCCGCAGCGACGCCACAGCCCTGTCGATCGATCTCGCGCCCACCCTCTTCGACTGGGCGAACATCCCGATCCCCGAGCAGGTCGACGGCCGGTCCCTGACCCCCGTACTGTCCGGCGACACCACCGGGTGGCGCACCGATTTCGCCGCCGAATACGGCGGCCCCGGCGGCACCGGCCGCAACGGAATCACCCAGGAACAAGTCCCCGGCACCGACACCCCGGCCATGTACGCACTCGACATGCCCTCCTGGAGCGCCGTGCGCACACACCGGTACCTCTACGTGCGCTGGTACGACCGAGAACGCCCCCTCGACCAGCGCGAATACGAACTCTACGACCTGCACGCCGACCCCTACCAGCTCACCAACCTCATCAAAACCCCCCAAGGGCGCGCCGCCCACGCCGACATCGTCACCGACCTCGACCACCGCCTCGGCGAACTGACCACCTGCACCGGACGCTCATGCCGTTGACATCGTCACCTCCACAGACCCCACCGCGAACGCACCGTCAACCCGAAGAACACGCTACGAACCCGCTCGCCGGAACCGTGGCCCGGACCCGGCGTGAGTCGGGCGCAATCCGCGCCGACGATAATGCAGGACTCCGCACCGTAATTGCGCCGGCCGGGTGAGCCTCGGCGGCGGAAACCGGCCAGCACCGATCCAAACAGGCCGCCGAAACACCTCGCACCCATGCTCGCTGAGTAGCCGCTTACCGAACGGTTCTCCGCTGCCCGTAACCGGTATAAGCCGTGCTGAGGTTCACCCCGGGTTGTGGACACCGAGTTGACAGGATGACCGATCCTGTTGAATGGATGTCTGCATGCCTCCTCACGAGCGCCGGTCGTTCCCGGCCGAGTAGAAAGTTGAGGCTGCGCATCGGGTGATCGATTCGGGTCGCACGGTCGCTGAAGTGTCCCGTGAGCTGGGTGTTCACGAGAGTTTGCTCGGTAGGTGGGGGAAAGACGAGCGGCGCGGGATCGCTGCGGCCGAGGTGCACGGTGAGAAGCCCGTGGATGCGGCTGAGGGGGCCGCATTGCTGAGGCTCCGAAGGCAAGTCAGCGAGCTGGAGAAGGACAACGCGTTCCTCTCGAAAGCTTCGGTGTACTGTGCCGCGATGCAGCAGAACCGGCCCGGTTCGATCCGATGGCCGGGTACGCCGGCCCCGGCGACATCGCCCGTAGGGCCGGCACGAGTGCGCCCCAGGGGCAACGGTTCTCGATCGCCCGGATGGCTCGGCTGCTGAAGGTATCGAGGTCCGGTTGCTACCTGCACGTGAAACGCGGGGCGGCAACCACTCGCACGCCGCGCCGGCAGCGGCGCGCGGACCTGGCGGTGAAGATCCTGGATGTGCATGCCGATGCCGGCCACACCTACGGGTCCCCGCGGATCACCGGCGAGCTGCGCGAGCGCGGTGAGGTCGTGAACCACGAGACCGTCGCGGAGATCATGGCCGGAATCGGGATCGAGGGCATCAGCCCGCGCACGTTCAAGGTCCGCACGACCGTGGTGGATCCGGCCGCGTCGTTCCCGCCGGATCTGGTCTGCCGCGTGTTCGATCAGGGCCGCCCCGATGCGGTGTGGATCACCGATTTCACGTATTCGGCCTGCGGTGAAGGCGACATGTTCTGATGTGCCATCCGGGACGGGCGTACCCGGCGGGTACTCGGGCACGCGGTGGCCGATCACATCGGCGCCGGCGTGGTCACCGCGGCGATCGAGCAGGCCGTCGCCGTGCGCGGCGGTCAGGTCGCTGACACCTACGGCTTGGCCGACAAGATGATCGGAGGTCCGGCCGGTGCTCCGGAGTCCGGCACCCCCGCATAGTCGGGCAGTTCGACGCCGTTGATCGCGCGCTGGATCAGGTCGGTGAACCATTCGCTCTCGTAATCGATATCCGGTTCCGGGACGTCGCGGCTGCGCACATGCAACCGGCCGATTTCCTGGTTGGCCTCGACGAACGAGCGCATCCGCGCCTCGTAGGCGGCGAACCCGGCTTCGGGGTCCCACCCGGCGGCGGCCAGCTCTCCGGCCAGCAGGTAGGCGCCGACCAGGGCCAGCCCGGTGCCCGCTCCGGACATCGGCGACGAGCTGAACGCCGCGTCCCCGAGCAGTCCCACCCGCCCGCTCGACCAGCGGTCCATCACCACCTGGGCGACCTGGTCGAGGTAGAAGTCCGGGGTCTCGTCGAGATGCGCGAGGATGTCCGGGGTCCGCCAGCCCAGACCGGTCATCCGCTCGCGCAGCAGGCGCTTCTGTGCCGCGACGTCGCGGTAGTCGACCTCGAAATCGTCTGCGGGGAAGGAGAACATGGCCATCGCCCGGGTGGGGTCGGGGATGGGCCGGAGGCCGGCGGAGCGCCCGGACTCCTGGAAGTCGATCAGCCAGCGGTCCAGCCCGAACTCGTTGGGCACACTGTAGAAGGCCAGCACCAGGCCGAGGTGGCGGACGAACCGCTCGTGCGGCCCGAAAACCATTGCCCGCAGCGACGAATGCAACCCGTCCGCCCCGACCACCAGACCGAAGCGCCGCCGGTCGCCACCCTCGAAGACCACGTCGACCCCGTCCGCGTCCTGGGTGAGTTCGGCGATCCGGTCGCCGAAGATGTACTCGACGCTGTCGCGGGTGTCGTCCTAGAGCACCTGGGACAGGTCACCGCGCAGGATCTCGATCTCCGCGATGTACCCGTCACCGCCGTCGTCCTCGGCACGGTAGGTCTCGAGGACATTCCCGCCTGCGTCCACGGTGTACGCGCCGGCGGTCTCGGTGCGGGCCGCGCGCACCGGCGCGTCCAGTCCCATCCGCCCGATGACCTCCTTGGCCACCCCGCGTGCATCCACCGCCTGCCCACCCGGACGCAGCGCGGGAGCCCGCTCCACCACGGTCACCTCGGCTCCGCGCCGACGCAGCCAGTGGGCCAGCGCGGGCCCCGCGATGCTCGCCCCCGCCACCAGCACCCTGGGGCCGCCCACCCGCGCACCGGTCCGGATCGTGTGCTCCTGTCGGGAGTCGTCGGCGTTCATCAGTGCCTCCATATGTTTCTCCCGCACGGGAACGGTTCCGGTACAGGCCACCGCTGTCGGTGTATCCAGCGGTATCGACGGTGGGGCAACACGAAATTCATCGGTGCGGCCGAAGTTCGTGTCCACGCTCCTGAACTCGGTTAAGAATGCACCGTCGCAGATACCCTGTGCCGGAAGCCATGTGGGCCGCCAGGATGTAGTGCGATCGTCCGGCACGGGGACGGCTTCGGCATCCTTGCCCGGGGGTGGGCAAAGGTGGTCGAGGTGCGGCTCAGACCACGGGGATGATGCCGCCGTCGACCCGGAACTGCGCGCCGGTAAGCCATTTGGCGCGGCCGGAGGCGAGGAACGCGATCATCTCCGCGACGTCCTCGGGCTCGCCGGAGCGCCCCATCGGAACCTTCAGGTGGTCGACGATCCGCTGTTCGACGTCGTCGATGCCGATGCCCTGACTGTCGGCCATCTGTTGCAGATGAGCGACCGCTCCCTCGGTCACGACGAAGCCCGGCAGCACGCACACCACGCGTACACCGTGCCCGCCCACCGCTGTCGCCAACTCGCGGCTGTAGACGTTGAGTGCTGCTTTCGCCGCGGCGTACGACGCCTCGCCGGGTTGCGGGAGGTGGCTGGCGATGGAGGAGACGTGCACCACGACACCGCTGCCACGCTCGACCATCCCGGGAACCAGTGCCCGGTCGAGACGGACGGCGCTGAGCAGGTTCATCTCGAGATCGGCGAGCCAGGATGCGTCGGACCGTCCCAGGGTCGGCATCGGCCCGGTCGCGGCTCCGGCATTGTCGACCAGGACATCGACACCTCCGACGCTGTCCAGCACCTGCCTGCCGAGTTCCGCCACTCCCGCCTCCGACCGCAGGTCGGCGGGAATGAAGGTAGCGGGTAAGTCTTCAGGGGGTGCGGTTCGTGCGGCCGTCAGTACCGTGGCTCCGGCGGCGGCGAAGCGACGGGCCGTCGCTTCCCCCAGACCTCGGCTACCGCCGGTAACCAGCACCCGCAGCCCGGCGAGCCCCTCGTGCTCGAACGTCATGGCGGCCTCTTTCAGTAAGGTGAACCCGACTCCGGAAACTGTACACATAACCGGAGTCCGGTTCACATTAGGGGGAGGATCGTTGCCCTCACCACGTCCTTTGTGCGCCGATGCCCGCCGCAACCGGGAAGCGTTGTCGACCGCGGCGCGCGCGGCGCTGCTCGCCGACGGTGACGCCGCCCATGTGGAGGAGATCGCTCACCGGGTCGGTGTCTCCGTCGGCACCCTGTACCGATACTTCGACGGGGGAAGCGCTCATCGCGGAGGTGTATCGCCACGAATAGCTCACCGCGGGTGCATTGGGCTGCGCGCCCTCGGCGGCATCTGCGGAATACGCACCGCGGGATGGAAGACGACGCGGTACACATCGCCACGTTCCTGTACGACGGGTTGCGTTACGGCGCAACGAATCACGGGTCGCGATGTCCAGTGCGGCCGCCACTCGGCACTCATCGAGACGGCCGGGGACCCGAGGTGTCGGCCTTACCTTCGCTGGCTACGTCGCCACAGCCTGGAGGCCGTCCTGGACGGCGGCGTCGGGTAGGCGGGTGAGGCGGGACTTCATGTCGAGGCGGCGGCGGGAGCGCACGGTGTGGGCGGCCAGGACGGCGATGATGGCCCACTGGACCGGGTTCATCAGGGCTACCGTCACCGAGATGGGGAGGCTGAAGATCAGGATCGTGAGCACGGCCGCGTCCAGGGTCAGGCCCGCGCCCCATACCGCGGTCGACAGGCGGAAGGCTCGGCGGACCTCGGAATCGGTGTCCCACAGGGTGTTCCACTGCGCTGCTGTGTCGGGGGCGTGCATGCGCTGGGCCAGACCGAACATGGCCGGGCGGCCGAATCGGCAGCTGGCCAGCAGGAGGACGCCGATGACGCCGGACGAGATCGGATCCTTCAGCAGCATCATGCGGCCGTCGCCGTCGTACAGGGCCAAGGCGAGGCCGAGCAGGTGAGGGCGAATGCGAAGGCGGCGAGCCCGTCCCTCTTCCGTCGTACGGCCGCCAAACCGGCCGCCCACGCTCCCGATACGAGCGTCGAGTACAGGAGCGCCTTGCAGTCGGTGTAGCCGAGCGCGGTGAGCAGGTGGTAGGTGGCGGGGGACAGGCCGATACTCGCCGCCGCGACGAGCAGGCCGGGCAGGCGGGACGGGTGCTGCGTTCGGGCGGAATCGGTTGGGGTCGTGGTTGTTTCGATTATCGGGTTTCTCCTGGGCGGTCTGCGAAGGTATCCCGAACGGTATTCGCGGACGGCCGCCGGGCACTTGGGCGCGCGGGTGGAGATATCGGTCTCCACCCGGGGGTCGATTCGAGTGCCGGGTGCCTGCGGCGAGGATGGTGATGACACCGAGACACGGCGGAGGACAGGTGCTGCTGGAGCAGACCCGGCGGGCTCAGCACGAACACGCCCGGGCCGCGGCCCTGGACGAGCGCGCCCGCATCGCGCGCGAGAGGCACGACGTCCTCGCGCACTCGCTCGGCGCGCTGGTGGTCCAGTTGGAGGCCGCCGAGGGGCTGCTCGGCGAGAAGGGCGACGCCCAGGGCGCGCCGGCCCGGCTGCGGCAGTCACGCCGGCTCGCCGAAACGAGCCCGGCCACAGCGGTTCTCGTGTTGACGACCTATGCCGACGACGAATCCGTCGCCGGTGCGCTGCGGGCCGGTGCGCGCGGATATCTGACCAAGGACGCCGGCCGTGTGCAGATCGCCGCGGCCATCCGGGCGGCGGCCGCGGGCCAGTCGACCTTCGACGCCACGGTGTCGCAGCGGCCGGTGGCCGCGCTGTCCACTCCGGCGCAGCCGCGTCCGGCCGGGCACGGGGCCCGGCCGGACGGCTTGACCGGCCGCGAGGCCGAGGTGATCGGCCTGATCGGATGGGGCTCAGCAATCCGGAGATCGCCGCGGCCCTGGTCGTGGAGGAGACGACGGTCAAGACGCACATCAACAACGCGTTCGCGAAGATCGGTGCCCGCAACCGCGCCGACGCGGTCCGCTACGCCTACCGCCACGGCCTCGCCGAACCGGACTGAAACAGCCTGGGCCCGTTGTTAACCCGTCATCTTCGCGGCGAAGTCGGGGTTGGCCTGCAGCCAGGCGTCGATGGCCTTGTCCTCGTTGCCGGAACCGGCGTTCTGGATCTCGTTCTCCAGCGTGCCCAACTGCTCGTCGGTCATCTTGAAGTTCTTCAGCCAGCCGGTGACCTCGGAGTTGTCGCCCGCCCACTTCTTGTTGGCGAGGACGTGGATCTTCTCCGCCTGGCCGAACGCGCCCTGCGGATCGGCGAGCGGCTTGATCGGGAACTTGGTGTAGGCCCAGTGCGGCTTCCACAGCGTCACGACGACGGGCTTCTGCGAGTCGATGCTCTTCTGCAGCGTGGTCAGCATCGCGGGCGTCGACGACTCGGTGAGCTTGTAGTCGTTGGTCAGGTTGTAGGCCGGCATGACCTTCTCCTTGACGGTCGTCATCTCGCCGGCGCCGGGCTCGATGCCCACGACCTGCTTGTCGAACTTGTCGGCCTTACCGGCGAGGTCGGCGAGCGAGTTGACGTCGGAGACGAAGTTCGGCACCGCGAGCTGCAGCGACGCGTTGTCGTACCAGGTGGACACGTCCTCGAGCTTGTCGCCGTACTGATCCCAGTACTTGCCGTGGGTATCGGGCAGCCAGCCGTCCAGGAACAGGTCCGGGTCGTTGGAGCCGCCCTTGGCCAGGCCGGCGAACAGCGGGCCGGCGTCGGCCTGCACCAGCTTGACCGTGTAGCCCTTCTCCTCCAGCAGGTGTTTCCACAGGTGGGTGGCGGCGACATCCTCGTCCCACGGAAGCCAGCCGATGGTGATTTCCTTGTCGTTGCTGCTACTGCAACCGACCAGCGCGCCACCGACGGCCAGTATGGCCGCCGCGGCCGCTATCAGACGATGCAGTTTCTTACCACGTCGCACGATTCGTGTTCCTTCCGTTGGACACCCGGATATAGTGAGGCCGCGCCCGGCCGATTCGGTCAATTGCTCTGCCTGATCAATTGCCTCTGCCTGATCAATTGCTCTGCGCCGCCGTTCTTTCCGCTCGCGCGACGGCCGACCGATTCGTCAGTGCCGACGTGAGCCGATCGAGGTAGATCGCGAGAATCACGACACCGAGGCCGCCCTCGAACCCGGCGGCGATGTCGACGTGGGAAATCGCCTCGTAGACGGTGCCGCCGAGGCCGCCCGCGCCGACCATGCCGGCGATGACCACCATCGACAGGCTGAGCATGATGATCTGGTTGATGCCTGCCATGACGGTGGGCAGCGCGAGCGGGAACTGGATGCGGAACAGGATCGACCGCGGCGTGGCGCCGAATGCCTCACCGGCCTCGACCATTTCCGGATCCACCTGCCGGATGCCGAGTTCGGTGAGCCGCACGCCCGGCGCCATCGCGAACACCACGGTGGCCACGACGCCCGGCACGGTTCCCAGGCCGAAGAAGAAGATGCCCGGAATCAGGTACACGAACGGCGGCAGGGTCTGCATGAAGTCGAGAACCGGCCGGACCACCTGGCTGACCCGCTGATTCTTCGCCGCGGCGATGCCGAGCGGGATCGCGATGACGACGATGATGACGCTGGCAACGATCACCAGCGACAGCGAACTCGCCGCCTCGGACCACAGGTCCATATTGTCCAGCACCCAGAGCGCGATCACGGAGAACAGCGCGAACTGCCAGCTGCGCACCAGCCAGGCCAGAGCGGCCATAACCAGGATTATCACGGTGTGGTCCGGCAGCAGTGCGATCGTGCCGGCGTCGCCGGGCAGCGTCAGGACCGGACCCGGGAGGTCGACCGAGAAATCGAGCACCGTGGTCAGGTTGTCGATGCACCAGCCCAATACGGTGGTGATGAAGTCGAACAGCCATTGGATGTTGTCGTTGAGCTCGGTGACGATCCAGTCGAAGGCCTTGCCGATATTGATGTGACCGGATTCGGCGAGCAGGAGCTCACGCCTCATCGTCGTTCCCCTCCGCGTCGGTGCCGGTAGCGCTCGCGGCGGCGTCGTCCGCCGTACCGCCGTTGGTGTGGTGACTGTCCGGACGGCCGTCCGGATCGGTACCGCCACCGAACGCGGTGAGCAGTGCGGTGCGCGGAATGACACCGACGAGCTGGTCGTGATCGACGACGGCGAGCGGCAGGCTGCTGGCGGCGGCCGGAGCCGCCAGCTCGGCCAGGACGGTGCCCGGTCCGACCCGGGCGACCTCCGTATCGATCAGGCCGTCCAGGGTGGTCGCCTTCGTCTTGACCGCATCGCTGATCGCGTCGGCGAGGACCGCCCCGGCCAACCGGCGGTCGGGTCCGAGCACGAATGCCGCGCCCGTATCGCCGTCCTGCATGGTGCGCAGCGCGGCCTGCGGTGCGGAGTCGGCGGTCACCACGGCGCGTGGCTCCGACATGACCGAGGAGGCGGTGAGCACGCGGGAGCGGTCGACATCGCTGGTGAACTGGGCGACATAGTCGTCGGCCGGGCTCTCCAGGATCTCCGCCGCGGTGCCGATCTGGACGATCCGGCCCGAACGCATCATCGCGATCCGGTCGCCGATGCGCATAGCCTCGTTCAGGTCGTGGGTAATGAACACGATGGTCTTGCCGAGGCGCTGCTGAAGTTCCAGCAGCTGGGTCTGCATATCGCGCCGGATCAGCGGGTCCAGCGCGCTGAACGCCTCGTCCATGAGCAGGATGTCGGTCTCCGCGGCGAGTGCGCGGGCCAATCCGACGCGCTGGCGCATACCGCCCGACAGCTGTCCGGGCAGCTTGTCCTCCCAGCCGGTCAGGCCGACCATGTCGAGGGCCTGCTGGGCGCGTTCGCGGCGCTCGCCCGTCGGGACACCCTGGACCTCCAGCCCGTACGCCGCGTTGTCGAGCACCGTGCGGTGCGGGAACAGGGCGAAGTGCTGAAAGACCATGCTGACCCGGCGCTGGCGCATCGCGCGCAGTTCGCTCGCGGACATGGCGGTGATGTCGGTGCCGTCGATCTCCACGGTTCCGGCGGTCGGGATGAGCAGCCCGTTGAGCGTTCTGATCAGGGTCGATTTACCGGAGCCGGACAGGCCCATGACGACGAAGATCTCGCCGGGTTCGACCGCGAAGGTGGCGTCGATGACGGCGGGCGTGACACCGGATGCGCGGATCTGTTCGTCGGGGACTCCCTCGGCAAGGTCGCGCGCGGCCTGGTGGGCCCGCTTGCCGAAGATCTTGTAAACACCTGAGGCTCTGACGGCTGGCACGATCTCCTCTTGTCCCGCGTCGTTCGCACGTACGGTGCGAACTTAGGCCAATTCTGATGTGCGCGTTGTCGTTCGTGCGCCGCCCGGTCAGCTGTTTCGACAGATCTTCATATTTGTTATGACCTGGATCACATCGTATCGCCATTCGTAATACTTCCGGCCGTGTCGGGGCTGAACAGTGCGTTTGCGTGTCGGTTCGGTCGTACCGAGGGCGCGGCCGTGAACTCGGTAACAGACCAAAATGTCCGTTTTCACTGTGGTTCAGATCACACTTGTCTAAGATGCATTGCCGATATATCGTCGATGGTGTCAAAGAGATGGCACGACATTATTCAGGAGGCAGCCATGGAAGACATGGAGAACATGCAGATGGGAGGCCGCGGACGTTTCCGCGGCCCGCGGCCCGGCGGCCGCGAACAGTTCCGCCGGCATCCCCGGGGCGGGCACGGTCCGCACGGTTTCGGGCCGTTCGGCCCGGAGTTCGGCCCGGGCTTCGGTCCCGGTTTCGGCCCGGGTCCCTTCGGTCGCGGCCGAGGCCGCGGCGGACGGGGCCGGCGCGGCGACGTCCGCGCCGCGATCCTGCTGTTGCTGCAGGAGCGGCCGATGCACGGCTACGAGCTGATCCAGCAGATCCGCGAGCGCAGCGAGGACGTCTGGCGTCCCAGCCCCGGGTCGATCTACCCGGCGCTGTCGCAGCTCGAGGACGAGGGCCTGGTGCTCATCGAGAAGGTCGCCGGTCGCAAGACCGCGAAGCTGACCGATGCCGGGACCGAGTACGTGCAGTCGCATCGCGACGAGCTCGGCGATCCCTGGCAGGAGGTCCGCGACGGAGTCGGCGATCAGGCGCTGGACCTGCGCGAACTGGTCGGGCAGCTGATGGGTGCGGTCGGGCAGGTGGCGCGGGCCGGCACGCCGGAGCAGGCGGCCAAGGCGGCCGAGGTCCTGACCGAGGCGCGCCGCTCGCTCTACCGGATCCTCGCCGACGACGACGCCGAGGAGTGACGCCGCGGGGAACCGGCGGCACCGCGAGACCGTGTCCCGGAGGTCTGTCCCGGTCGTTCGGGAGATGATCATGACATGGGACAACGGTGGGGCCGGTGGTCTCGGATGGCGGCACGGTGGCGGCGTGTGACGGTGACGGGTGTGCTGGTGGGTGCGCTGGCCGCGGGGGCCGGCGGGACGGGAGCGGGTGTGGCCGGGGCCCGGCCGGCATCGCCCGGGTACCGTCCGCCGGTGGTGCCGGCCGAACCGGGGCCGCCGCAGTCGGACCAGCTCGCGGCGTCCCGATATCTGAAGGAGCACCCGGATGCGGTGCCCGCCGGGGTCAACGACTTCGGCTGCCGGCCCGCTCCCGAACATCCGCGCCCGGTGATTCTGGCGCACGGCACCGACGCGTCCGCTTATGCCGACTGGGCGGCGATCGCCCCGGCGCTGGTGCGGGCGGGCTTCTGCGTCTTCGCCCCGAACTACGGCGGCACACCCGATGCGGTGGACAGCTTCGGCACCGAGGACCTGTGGCTGTCGGCGGATCAGATCGGCGAATTCGTCGGCCGGGTGCGGACCGCGACCGGTGCGGAGCGGGTCGACCTCGTCGGATTTTCGCAGGGCGCCAACGTTACTCGGTATTACGTGAACAAACTCGGCGGGGCCGCCGCGGTGGGAAACTGGGTCGGGCTGGCCTCGCCCACCTACGGCGGCGTCATGTACGGGCTGGTGCCGCTGGCCGACGCGATACCGGGCCTGTGGGGTGCGTTCGAACGGGTCACCTCGCACGCGGCGGTGCAGCAGGCCGCGGGATCGCCGTTCATGACCGACCTCAACGCCGGTGGCGACACCGTGCCCGGCGTGCGCTACACGACCGTCGCCAGCCGGGTCGACGAGATGATCCAGCCCTACACCACCATGGCCCTGCGCGGGCCCGGTGCGGACAACATCGTGCTGCAGGACGTATGCCCGGTCGACCTGACCGGGCACTTTCATCTCGTGTACGACCCGCTGGTCCGGCAACTGCTGATCAACATCCTGGACCCGGAACACGCGCGCGAGCCGGAATGCGCACCCGTGCCGCTGGGGACGGGGATTCCCGAGGTGATCCTGGGGGCACATTCCCGATAGGGGCGAACCCCGGCGAATCCGCGCCGGCGGCTTCGTAAAATCGAGACGACCGTTTCCTTCTCGCTCGGGAGTTGCCTGTGACCGTCCAGCCCGTTCGCCTGTTCGGCGATCCCGTCCTGCGCGCCCGCGCGGACGAGGTCACCACCTTCGACAGGGAACTGCGCCAGCTGGTGACCGACCTGACCGACACCATGCGCGCCAGCGGCGGCGTCGGGATGGCCGCGCCGCAGATCGGCGTCGGCCTTCGAGTGTTCGTGCACGACACCGGTGGCGGCGTGGCCGGGCATCTGGTGAATCCGGTGTACGAGGTGGTGGGCTCCGAGGAACAGACGGGAACCGAGGGCTGCCTGTCGATTCCGGGCCTGCGCTACGACGTGACCCGGGCGCTGCGCGTGCTGGCGCGCGGTGTCGATATCGACGGGGCCCCAGTGGAATTCGAGGCGGAGGGCCTGCTGGCGCGCTGCGTTCAGCACGAGACCGACCACCTCGACGGCGTGCTGTATCTCGACCGGCTCGATCCGGCAACTCGCAAGGAGGCGAAGCGCGCTGTGCGCGAATCGGAGTGGTTCACGACAGGAAAGACGGTGATGCCCGCGGCGGAGGTGTCGGCGGCCCGGATCGCGGCGGCGGAGCGGGGCCACTGATGCGGCTGGTGTTCGCCGGTACGCCCGACCCGGCGGTGCCCTCGCTGCGGCGGCTCGTGGAGTCCGACCGGCACGAGGTGGTCGCGGTGGTGACCCGCCCGGACGCGGTGGCCGGTCGCGGGCGCAAGGCGACCCGGTCGCCGGTCGGCGTCCTCGCCGACGAGTACGGCATCCCGGTCCGGTCGCCGGCCAAGCCGTCGGAACCCGAATTCGTCGAGTGGCTCACCGAACTGGCGCCGGACTGCTGTCCGGTGGTGGCCTACGGTGCGCTGCTGCCGAAGCAGGTGCTCGGTATTCCCCGGCACGGCTGGGTGAACCTGCACTTCTCGCTGCTGCCCGCCTGGCGCGGCGCCGCGCCGGTGCAGGCGGCGATCCAGGCCGGTGACGAGGTGACCGGGGCGTCCACCTTCCGCATCGAGGCCGGGCTGGACACCGGCCCGGTATTCGGGGTGGTCACCGAGAAGATCGACCTCACCGACACCGCCGGAACGCTGCTGGGCCGGCTCGCGGACAGCGGTGCGAGCCTGCTGGAATCGACCCTGGACGGGATCGAGGCCGGCGCCGTGCAGGCGGTTGCGCAGTCCGTCGACGGTGTGTCGTATGCGCCGAAGGTGGACGCGGAGACCGGTCACGTCCGCTGGGATCAACCGGCGCTGACGGTGAGCCGCCGCATCCGCGCCGTCACCCCCACACCCGGCGCCTGGACCGAGGTGGCCGGCAAGCGGCTCAAGCTCGGCCCGGTGGAGCTGGTCGAGGAGTCGCTGCCGGCCCGCACGATCGACATCCGCAAGTCGGGGGTCTACGTGGGCACCGCCACCACCGCGGTCCGCCTGAACCAGGTTCAGCCGCAGGGCAAACGCATGATGCCCGCCCTCGACTGGGCCCGCGGCGCCCGCCTGGAGCCGGGCACGGTGGTCGAGTGAGTCGCCCGAATCCCGAAGGGGGCAAGTCGAATTCCCGGGGCAGCGCTCGTGGGACGGGGCGGGCGGACGACGGTACGCCGCAGCGCGGTTCGGCCGACCGGCGCGGTGCGCGGCCGGATCGTGGTGACGGCCGTTCGGAACGTAGCGGCGGGCAACGTAGCGGTGGGCAAGGAAAAGCCGGTTCCCCGGGGCGGGCGACAGGCCGTGGTAGCGACCGTGGCTCGACATCCGGACGGGCGGACGGTCGAGCGAAGGACCGTGACCCGGCCGGTCGGCGCGGCGGTGACCGGGCAGGCCGGAACGATGGGCGGAAGTCTCCGGCCGCCGCGGTCGACGCTCCCCGGGAGGTGGCGCGCGACGTCCTGCGGGCGGTGCGGGAACGGGACGCCTATGCGAATCTCGTGCTGCCCGGGCTGCTGCGGGAACGGCGGCTGGAGGGGCGGGACGCGGCGTTCGCGACCGAGCTGGCCTACGGGGCGTGCCGGTCGCGCGGGATGCTGGACGCGGTGATCGCGGAGTGCGCGGGGCGGCCCGTGGCCGAGATCGACGGGCCGCTGCTGGACGTGCTGCGGCTCGGCGTCTACCAGCTGCTGCGTACCCGGGTCGGGGCGCATGCGGCGGTGGACACCTCGGTGGCGCTGGCGCGCGCCGAGTCCGGCCGCGGCCGGTCCGGATTCGTCAATGCCGTGCTGCGGCGGGCGGGGGAGCGGACCGCGGCGGAGTGGGTCGGCCGGCTCGCGCCGCGAGATCCCGTGGGGCACCTGGCATTCGAGTACGCGCACCCCGCATGGATCGCGCAGGCGTTCGCGGATGCGCTCGGCGCCCGGGCCGGTGAGCTGCGCGATCTGCTGGCCGCCGACGACGAGCGCCCGGCCGTCCATCTCGTGGCCCGGCCCGGTGACATCACCGCGGAGGAACTGGCCCTGGTCAGCGGGGGTGCGGAGGGCCGCTGGTCGCCGTACGCCGTCTATCTGGACGGCGGCGATCCCGGGAAACTGGAGCCGGTGCGCGAGGGCATGGCGGCCGTGCAGGACGAGGGCAGTCAGCTCGTCGCGCTGGCGCTCACCCGAGCACCGCTGACCGGGCCCGATACCGGGCGCTGGCTCGACCTGTGCGCGGGACCCGGCGGCAAGGCGGCACTGCTCGGCGCGCTCGCGGATATCGACGGCTACCGCGTCGACGCCGTCGAACAGGCCGAACACCGTGCCGAGCTGGTGCGGAAGGCGACCGGCGGGTTGCCGGTGACCGTGCACGTGACCGACGGCCGCGACAGCGGGCTGACGTCCGGCTACGACCGCGTCCTGGTCGACGCGCCCTGTACGGGCCTGGGGGCGCTGCGCCGCCGGCCCGAGGCCCGCTGGCGGCGCTCCCCGGCCGATGTGCGCGATCTCACCGTCTTGCAGCGGGAATTGCTCACGGCCGCTTGGGGTCTGCTGCGACCGGGCGGAGTGGTGGTGTATTCGACCTGCTCGCCGCACCTGCCCGAGACCGTGGCCGTGGTCGCCGACCTGGTCCGGCGCACCGGCGCCGACCAGCTCGACACCCGCGATCTGCTGCCCGGCGTCACCGATCTCGGCGACGGCCCTGCGGCGCAGCTGTGGCCGCATCGGCACGGCACCGACGCGATGTTTCTGGCCGCACTGCGCAAACCGGTGTAATATCGACCTTCGCGCTGCCGCAAGGGATTTCGAAAGCCGTCCCAAACAGACACTGCCACAAGCCATTTGCCGTCTGCGAACGTGGTGTGCGCCACGGTCCGATCGAGTCGATGCCGGGCTATGCCGGACGGGCATCGCATCGGCCGGCTCGGCACCGTGAGATCCGTCGGATTCGTCGCGATGCCGGGCGCCCGAGCCCGCGCACAGCGTCGAGCCTGCGTAGCGGCGGTACGGAGGGCTCCCGTCCGAACCGGTGACGCGGGTGCGAACCGGGCCGTCGGCGCGGTGTGATCACGGCGGTGTCGCCCCGCGGCGGCGGTCCTGGAAGAATGGTCCGGGCAAATCGACCGCACATGGTCCGGATCCGGTCTCGCCCGGAGAGGAGCGGGACGGTGTAACGATGGCGTTTGCACATCGGTAACCCTGAGGTGACACGGTAGAGCGCGTGTCCAGGGGCCGATCGGAAAGGTGGACAGGACGTGATACTCCATCCGGAGGTCTCGGAGATCTTCGGCGTCGCGGAGGCCACCGAGCCTCCGTCGCCGCTGCTGCGATCGGATAACGCCGCACCACCACGCACCCTCGTCGACATCCTGGCGGCGACCGCGCGGGCGCACCCTGATGCTCCCGCCGTCGACGACGGCACCGACACCCTCAGCTACGCCGAACTGCTCGCCGAGGTCGACGACACCGTCGACCGGCTGCACGAGGCGGGAGTGCGCGCCGGCGACCGGGTAGGGGTGCGGATCCCGTCCGGCACCGGTGAGCTGTACGTCACCATTCTCGCCGTCCTGTACGCGGGGGCGGCCTACGTCCCGGTCGACGCCGACGATCCCGAGGAGAGGGCACGGCTGGTATTCGGTGAGGCCGGCGTCAGCGTCGTGGTCACCGCCAATGGAATCACCCGGTACCGCGATGCGGCCTACGCCGACATCGAACCGTCGGCCCGCCCCGACCCGGACGACGACGCGTGGATCATCTTCACTTCCGGATCCACCGGAACGCCCAAGGGCGTGGCGGTCACCCACCGCAACGCCGCCGCCTTCGTCGACGCCGAGGCCCGGCTGTTCCTGCAGGACGCGCCGATCGGTCCGGGCGACCGCGTGCTGGCCGGCCTGTCGGTGGCCTTCGACGCCTCCTGCGAGGAGATGTGGCTGGCGTGGCGGCACGGCGCGTGCCTGGTCCCGGCGCCCCGCGCGCTGGTGCGCACCGGGATGGACCTGGGCCCGTGGCTGGTGCGCCGCCGGATCAGCATCGTCTCGACGGTGCCGACGCTGGCCGCGATGTGGCCGGCCGAGGCGCTGGACGCGGTCCGGCTGTTGATCTTCGGCGGCGAGGCGGTCCCGCCCGAACTGGCCGAACGGCTGGCCGGGCCCGGTGGGCGCGAGGTGTGGAACACCTACGGACCGACCGAGGCCACCGTCGTCGCCTGCGCCGCCCGGCTGACCGGACAACCGCCGGTGCGCATCGGGCTGCCCCTGGACGGCTGGGATCTCGCCGTCGTCGACTCGGCCGGAAATCCGGTGGCCGAGGGCGAATCCGGCGAGCTGGTGATCGGCGGCGTCGGGCTCGCCCGCTACCTGGATCCGGCCAAGGACGCCGAGAAATACGCTCCCATGCCGACATTGGGCTGGAAGCGCGCCTACCGCAGCGGCGATCTGGTCCGCGACGACGGCGGCGCGGGCCTGGTCTTCCTCGGCCGCGCCGACGATCAGGTGAAGATCGGGGGCCGCCGCATCGAACTCGGCGAGCTCGACACCGCCCTGCAGGAGCTGCCCGGCGTCGGCGCCGCGGCCGCCGCGGTGCGGACGACCAAGGCGGGCAACAAGATTCTCGTCGGCTACCTCGCGAGCGCCGATCCCGATTTCGATGTCGCGCACGCCCGGACCCTGCTGGCCGACCGGTTGCCGGCGCCGCTGGTGCCGCGGCTGGCCGTGCTCGACGAACTGCCCACGCGCACCTCGGGGAAGGTGGACCGGGAGGCGCTGCCGTGGCCGCTGCCGGGCGCCGGCCCCGATCCTGCGGCCGGTCTGACCGAAACCGCGGAATGGGTTGCCGGGCTGTGGAATTCGATTCTCGGCGCGGATGTCTCGGGGCCCGACGCCGACTTCTTCGACGTCGGCGGCGGATCGCTGTCGGCGGCCCAGCTGGTGACGGCGCTGCGCGAGCGCTTCCCGTGGGTCACGGTCGGCAACCTGTACGACCACCCGCGGCTGGGCGCGCTCGCCGAGCTGCTGGACGCGGCCGAACCGGCCGCGGCCGTCGAACCGCGCACCGTCGCGCCCACACCCCGTCGGGCCCAGTGGGCGCAGCTGCTGGCCCTGGTGCCGCTGGCTACGCTGACCGGCCTGCAGTGGCTGACCTGGCTCGGCATCGTCACCAACATCGCGAGCTGGTCCGGCGCCATACCGTGGATGCCGGGGCTGTCGTGGTGGTGGGCGCTGCTCGGATTCGTCCTGTTCATCTCGCCACCGGGCCGGATGGCCATCTGCATCGCCGGTGCCCGGCTGCTGCTGCGGGGCGTCGGGCCCGGCACCTACCCGCGGGGCGGCCCGGTCCATCTGCGGCTGTGGGCGGCCGTGCGGCTGTCCGAGGCCAGCGGTGCCGAAAACCTGTCCGGCGCACCGTGGATGGTGCCGTTCGCGCGGGCACTGGGCGCCCGGATCGGCAAGGGTGTCGACCTGCACACGCTGCCGCCCGTGACGGGCCTGCTGGAACTGGGCGACGGCTGCAGCGTGGAGCCCGAGGTGGATCTGGCCGGGTACTGGATCGACGGCGACCGGCTGCACATCGGCGCCGTCCGGATCGGCGCGGGCGCGGTCGTGGGATCGCGGTCGACGCTGCTGCCCGGCGCGGTGATCGGCAAGAACGCCGTCGTGGCACCGGGATCCGCGGTGTTCGGCAAGGTGAAGGCCGGTCAGGAGTGGGCCGGCTCGCCCGCGGTGAAGGTGGGCAAGGCCGACCATCCGTGGCCCGCGAGCACGCCGGCCCGGGCCCTGCACTGGGTGCTGATCTTCGGCATGACCTCGATGGCGCTGGCCGCCATGCCGATCGGCGCCCTGGCCGCCGGCGGCGCGCTGATCGCCTGGTGGATTCGCGACGACCGGACGCCGGCAGGCGCGCTCGGGCACGCATTCCTGATCCTCCCGGTCGCCACCGTGCTCTGCCTGGCGGTCTTCGCGGCCGCGACGGTAATCGCGGTCCGCCTGCTGAGCATCGGGCTGACCGAGGGATATCACCCCGTGCGCAGCCGCGTCGGGTGGCAGGCGTGGGCGACCGAGCGCCTGATGGATTCGGCGCGCACCTTCCTGTTCCCGCTCTACGCGAGCCTGCTGACGCCGCTGTGGCTGCGGCTGCTGGGCACGACCGTCGGCAAGAACGTCGAGGCGTCGACGGTGCTGCTGCTGCCGAAGTTCACCACCGTCGCCGACGGCGCGTTCCTGGCCGACGACACCATGGTCGCCGGGTACGAGCTCGGCGGGGGCTGGCTGCACATCGGCGGCGCGAAGGTCGGCAAGCGGGCATTCCTCGGCAATTCCGGGATGACCGCTCCGGGCCGCCGGGTACCGAAGAACGGCCTGGTGGCGGTGCTGTCGGCCGCGCCGGAGAAGGCCAAGGCCGGATCGTCGTGGCTGGGCAGCCCGCCGGTCCGGTTGCGCCGCAAGGCCGGTGACTCCGATACCGTGCGCACCTTCGATCCGCCGCTGCGGTTGAAGGTGGCCCGCGGCGTCGTCGAGACCTGCCGACTGATACCGGTGATGGTGACCTTCGGCATCGGGCTCGGCGTGCTCTTCGGGCTCGCCGCGCTGGCGCAGGGGCCCGGATACTGGTTCGCGGCGCTGCTGTCGGGCGTGGTCCTGCTCACCGCGGGCGCGTTCGCCGGTGCCTGCGCGGTGGCGGCGAAATGGCTGGTGGTCGGGCGGATCGCGAAGGTCGAGCACCCGCTGTGGAGCTCGTTCGTCTGGCGCAACGAGGTGTCCGACGCCTTCGTGGAAACCGTTGCGGCGCCGTGGTTCGCGCGGGCGGCCACCGGTACCGCGGTGATGAACGTCTGGCTGCGCGGGCTGGGTGCGCGGATCGGGCGCGGCGTGTGGTGCGAGTCGTACTGGCTGCCCGAGGCCGACCTGGTCACGCTGGGTGACGGCGCGACCGTCGAACGCGGCTGTGTCGTGCAGACTCACCTGTTCCATGATCGGATCATGGCCATGGACACGGTGACATTGGACGCGGGCGCCACCCTCGGCCCGCACTGCGTCGCGCTGCCGGCCGCGCGGATCGGGGAGGGCGCCACCGTCGGCCCGGCCTCACTGGTGATGCGCGGCGACACCGTGCCGCCCTCGACGCGCTGGCAGGGCAACCCGATCTCGCCCTGGCCGGAAGGCGCCTGATGGGGGGGAAGTTCACCGACGACCCCATAGACGAATATCTGCCGCAGAACGGCAACCGCGGGTACCGGGTGTCGCGGTACGAACTCGACCTGGTCTACAAGGTGGCGAGCAATCGCCTGGCGGGTAAGGCCACCATCACCGCGGTAACCACCGCTCCCCGCACCCGGTTCGCCCTGGACCTGTCTCCCTCGCTGGGGGTCGCCAAGGTCTTCGTCAACGGGTCGAAGGCCGCGAGGTACACCCACCAGCGTGGCAAGCTGATCGTCACACCGGCGCAGGCGATTCCGGCGGGCGGCATGCTCGCGATCGTCGTGCACTATTCCGGGACGCCGCGCCCGGTGCGCGGCCCGTGGGGCGAGGTCGGCTGGGAGGAGCTGACGGAAGGGGCGCTGGTGGCGAGCCAGCCCAACGGCGCGGCGTCCTGGTTTCCGTGCGACGATCACCCGAGTTCCAAGGCCAGCTACCAGATCTCGATCACCACCGACACACCCTACTTCGCCGTCGCCAACGGCGCGTTGATCCGCAAGCGGACCAAGGCGAGCCAGACCACCTGGGTGTACGAGCAGACCGAGCCGATGGCGAGCTACCTGGCGACCATCCAGATCGGCCCGTACCGCCAGTTCCGGTTCGATTCGGCGCAGGAGGATACCGACGTGCCCATGCAGGCGGTGTTCCCGCCGCGGCTGCAGGGCACCTTCGATCACGATTTCGGCCGGCAGCCGCGGATGATGGAGGTATTCCAGAACCGGTTCGGGCCGTATCCGTTCGGGGGGTACACGGTTGTGGTGACCGACGACGAGCTGGAGATCCCGATCGAGGCGCAGGGGATCTCGATCTTCGGCGCCAACCACTGCGACGGGTGGCGCGGCGCGGAGCGGCTGATCGCACACGAGCTGGCGCACCAGTGGTTCGGCAACAGCCTCACCGTGCGGCAGTGGCGCGACATCTGGCTGCACGAGGGATTCGCCTGTTACGCGGAGTGGATCTGGTCCGAGGCATCGGGTGGGCAGAGCGCCGACCAGCTGGCCCGCGCCGCCCGGCACACTCTGTCGCGTTGTCCGCAGGACCTCGTGGTCGGCGATCCGGGCGCGGAGCTGATGTTCGACGACCGCGTCTACAAGCGCGGCGCCCTCACCCTGCACGCCCTCCGGCTCGACCTCGGCGACACGAATTTCTTTGCGCTGCTGCGGGATTGGACCAGCAGGTACCGCCACTCCTCGGTGAGCACGGAGGAATTCGCCGACCTGGCCGGGCACTACAGCCCGGCCTCGCTGCGCCCGCTGTGGGACAACTGGCTCTACGACCGCATCCTGCCCACCTTGCCCCCGGGGTGACACTGCCGGGAGACGGTCGTGCCCCCGCAGCGGAACCGGGCGTCATGGTCCGGGAATGGCTCACTCGCCCTCCGGTTGCGGCCCCACCCGTCGTCTGGTTGTGCCCCCACTCGTCATACCGGCATGCTTTTGGCCGGAACCTGCTGGGCGACAAGTTGTCTCAATGGATCCCGGCCGAAAGCATGCCGGGACGACGGTGGGCGGGGCGACGGGCCCGGACGGAGAGTCGTGGGTTCCGGGCGACTCACTCGTCGGGGACGTTGCGTTCCAGTTCGTCGAGCCAGGCTGTGGCGACGGCGTCGCTGGGGGCGCGCCAGTCGCCGCGCGGGGACAGCGAACCGCCCGAGCCGACCTTCGGGGCGTTCGGCAGGGTCGAGCGCTTGAACTGGCTGGTCTGCACGAAGCGACGGAGGAATTCGGCGAGCCAGTGCTTGATGGTGGGCAGGTCGTATTCGTTCCGGTCGGGTTCGGCGATCAGGTCGGGCCAGCGGCCGCGGGTGCGGTCGGACCAGGCGTGCCGGGCCAGATAGGCGATGCGGCTGGGCAGGTAGCCGAAGCGCAGCAGGTGGTACAGGTGGAAATCCTGTAGTTCGTAGGGGCCGACGGTGGCCTCCGAACTCTGGCCCGGCTGATCCGGATCACCGTCCGCCGCACCGTTGTCCGAGGGGATCAGCTCCGGTGAGATCTCGGTGGCGAGGATGGAGGTGAGCACCTCGTCGGCCTCCGGGCCGAGCCCGCCGGTGTCGACCGACCAGGCGATCAGGTACTTGATCAGCGTCTTGGGCACCGAGGCGTTGACGCTGTAGTGCGCCATGTGGTCGCCGACGCCGAAGGTGCACCAGCCCAGCGCCAGCTCGCTGAGGTCGCCGGTGCCGAGCACGAGCGCGTGCTGCTGATTGGCCAGCCGGAACAGATGCGAGGTGCGCTCGCCGGCCTGGACGTTCTCGTAGGTGATGTCGTACTGCGAAACCCCCTCGGCGGCAGGGTGGTTCAGGTCCCGCAGCATCTGGGTCGCGGACGGCCGGATATCGATCTCGTGCGCCGACACGCCGAGCGCCCGCATCAGCCGGTGCGCGTCGTTCAGCGTCCGTGCGCTGGTGGCGAATCCGGGCATGGTGTAGGCCAGCACGTTCGAGCGCGGCAGGCCCAGGCGGTCCATCGTCTTGACGGCCACGATCAGCGCCACCGTCGAATCCAGCCCGCCCGATACACCGATCACGACGCGCTGCGATCCGGTCGCCGCCAGCCGCGTGCTCAGCCCCTCCACCTGGATGTGGTGCACCTCGGCGCACCGCTCGTTGCGCACCGCGGGGTTGGCGGGAACATAAGGGAAGCGCGGGATTTCGCGGTCCAGCCCCAGTGCGCCGGCGGGCACCGGCAGCTCGATCTCGATTCGCCGCAACCGTGCCAGCCGCTCGCGGTGGTCGTGCACGTTGTCGGCGAAGCTGGTCATCCGCAGCCGGTCGGCGGCCAGCCGGCGCAGATCGACGTCGGCGGTCACCAGCTGCGGATGGTCGGCGAAACGCTCACCCTCGGCAAGTATTTCGCCGTTCTCGCATACCAGCGCCTGGCCGTCCCACGCCATATCGGTGGTCGACTCGCCCTGTCCCGCGGCCGAGTACAGGTATGCCGCGATGTATCGGGCGGAATGCGAAGCGCACAGCTGCCGACGATAATCGGCCTTGCCCACCACGATATTGCTGGCGGACAGGTTCACCAGCACCGTCGCCCCGGCGAGCGCGGCGAAACCGCTGGGCGGCAAGGGAACCCAGCCGTCCTCGCAGATCTCGACGGCGAATGCGAACCCGTCCAGGCCGGCCGCGGTGAACAGCAGATCGGCGCCGAACGGCACCCGCTGCCCGGCGATGGTGATGTGGTCGGCAAGATTCTCCCGTGCCGCGGCGAACTGGCGCTTCTCGTAGAACTCGCGGTAGTTCGGCAGGTAGCTCTTGGGTACCGCGCCCAGCACCCGGCCCCGGTCGATCACGATCCCGCAGTTGAACAGCCGTCCCTGCGCGCGGACGGGGGCACCGACCAGCAGCACCGAGTCGATCCCGGCGCTCTCGGCGACCACCCGTTCCAGCGCCGACTCGATCGCGTACTGCAGCGCGTCCTGATGGAAGAGGTCGTCGGCGGTGTAGCAGGACAGGCCGAGTTCGGGGAACGCCGTCAGCACCGCGCCCCGCTCGGCGGCCTGCCGCGCGAGCGTCAGCGTGTGCTCGGCGTTGTGGGCCGGATCGGCGACCCGCACCGGCGGGACGGCGACCGCGACCCGCGCGAACCCGTGCCGGTACAGCGAATCGAACGGTAGCTGCGCCACGCGGACCCCTTTGCCGGACGTCGGATGATCATGGTCGCTTCGCAATCTACGACATGCGGCCGCGCCTCTGTCATATGCCGTCCGGGTCGCGCGGGCCGGCCTCCGCGGAGCACGGCCGAGCCGTCTCGGGCCCGCGGCCGGTCAGCCGGCTCGTCACTCCCGTGCGGACTGCTCCCGCAGGCGGGCAAGGGTTTTGGCGAGGATGCGCGAGACGTGCATCTGGGAGATGCCCATGCGCTGGGCGATCTGAGTCTGGGTCATGGATTCGAAGAAGCGCATGGTCAGAATTCGCCGCTCCCGCTCGGGCAGGCCGGCCAGCAGCGGCCGGATCGCCACGTACTCCTCCACCCGGTCGAACTGGGACTCCTCCTCGCCGAGGGTGTCCAGCAGCGACGCCTCGGTGTCGCGGCCCACCGAGACCGCGTCGATGGAGCTGGGCTGGTAGGCATTGCCCGCGATGACCGCCTGGGTCACCTCGTCCGGATTGATCTCCAGCTGGCCGGCGATCTCCTTGACGGTGGGGGAGCGGCCCAGCGACTGCGACAGCGTATCGATGGCGGCGCCGATCCGCAGGTGAGTCTCCTTGACGCGCCGGGGAACTCGCATCGCCCACGTGTTGTCGCGGAAGTACCGCCGGACCTCGCCCATGATGGTCGGCACCGCGAACGACAGGAAGTTCGAGCCGCGCGAGATGTCGAAGCGGTCCACCGCGTGCACCAGCCCGACCCGCGCCACCTGGGTGAGGTCGTCGAACGGTTCACCGCGCCCGCTGAACTTGCGGGCGATGTGGTCGGCCAGCGGAATGCAGCGGCTGATCAACTCGTCACGCAGCTCGGTCCGCCGCACCGTGCCCTCCTCGGCACCGGCCAGCTCCTCGAAAAGTATTGTGACGTCGTCGTATCCGGTTACCGACCGGGTGACTTCCTCCAGCTCGTCTTCGTCGTCGTCGGAATCCTCGGCACTGCCGGCGTCTTGCGCACTGCCGGCGTCTTGCGCACTGCCGGTGCCTTGTGGACTGCTCGAATCCTGGGCAGCGCCGGAGTTTTGTGTGGCGCCGGGGTTCTGTGTGGCGCCGGGGTCCTGGGGACTGCCGGAGTTCTGGGTGCTGCCGCCGTGCGGTGTGCTCTCGGATTCGTCGGTGGGATCGGCCGCCGGGCCGCCCTGACCGGTCTTCGGAGATTCGGCGGTGCCGCCGTCGGACTCGAACATGGTGTCCTCGTCAGCCACTACGCCTTCCCCCGGACCCGCCGGAACTCCACGATCGTCGGATAACCCGATGCTGCCTGATCGTAGGGCTGCTGGGTGATGGTCACCTCGTCGGTCAGCGTGCGTAATACGTGCCAGCCGAAGCTGCGCTGGTCGGGCAGGCCCTCCGCGCCCGCGATACCGGTCACCCGCACGAGGAGGTCCTCGTCGCCGACGGTGAACCGGCACCGCAGCGTCGTGCCGGCGGCGGCCACGGCGATGAGCGTGGAGCACGCCTCGTCCACGGCCAGCCGGATGTCGGCAACCTCGTCCAAGGTGAAATCGCTGAGCAGGACCAGGGTTTCGGCGAGCCCGCGCACGATCGGCAACTGTGACACGGTAGCGGCGACGCCGATCTCCACGGGGGTGCTGCGCAGTCCCTGTTCCGCCGAAATATTGATCACCCTGAGAAGGCTACCCAAATGCTTTGCGGACAATCGGACCGATGCCGAAAAACGCGCCCGCTACACTTCGCGCTGTGTCCCCCTCGAATCCACACTTCCAGCGGCCGACGCCGATGATCGCCCCGTCCATCCTGTCCGCCGATTTCGCGCACCTCGCGGAGGAGGCCCGGGCCGTCGAGGGCGCCGACTGGCTACACGTCGACGTGATGGACAACCACTTCGTGCCGAACCTGACCCTCGGCCTGCCGGTGGTGCAGAGTCTGCTGCAGACGACCGATATCCCCCTGGACTGCCACCTGATGATCGAGGATCCGGGTCGCTGGGCGCCGCCGTACGCGGAGGCGGGCGCCTACAACGTCACCTTCCACGCCGAGGCCACCGACGATCCGGTGGCGGTGGCGCGGGATATCCGCGCCGCCGGCGCGAAGGCGGGCCTGTCGGTGAAGCCGAATACGCCGATCGAGCCGTACCTGGAGATGCTGCACCACTTCGACACCATGCTGGTGATGAGCGTCGAGCCCGGTTTCGGCGGCCAGTCGTTCATCGCGCACGTGCTGGACAAGGCGCGCACGGTGCGCCGGCTGGTCGATTCGGGTGAACTGCGGCTCGTCGTCGAGATCGATGGCGGCATCAACATGGACACCATCGAACAGGCGGCGGAGGCGGGCGTCGACTGTTTCGTGGCGGGGTCGGCGGTCTACGGCACCGAGGATCCGGGTGCGACGGTGGCGACGCTGCGCGACAAGGTGGTCGCCGTCGAGGCCGAGTCGGCACGGTAGCACCTGAATACGTCGGCAGCGCCGGCACTTCCGCAGCTCCGGATACTTCGGCAGCGCCGAATGTCTCCGCAGCGCCGAATGCCTCAGTGCGCCTGGATGTCTCAGTGCGCCCGGGTATCTCGTCCGCACACCGCCCTGGTCGCGGCGATGACCTCGGCCAGCGGCGGCATGGTGTCGGCCGACTCCGGCGCCCGCACCCAGGTGCGATAGCCGGTGCGCTCGTCGTCGGCGGAGGGCAGCACCACCTGGGTGCCGGTGCAGGCGACGGTGGTGTAGAGCCGGAACAGTTCGGCCGTGACCGAGGCGGTCAGGCTGTCCGGCTGGGCAGGACCGGTGAGGAAGGTCCAGCGGCGGGCTCGCGGATGATGGACGACCGGCCCGGCGAGATCGGCCTGCGCCAGCCGCTGCTGCACGCGTTCGCCGAGATCGGCAGGCATGATGATCGCGCCGTACTCTTTGCCTGTCTCCAACAGGATGTGCCGTGACGCGGGGTCGATCGATGCCGGCAGGTGGAATTCGCGGCGGTACTGAACGCAGCGAATTTCGAGTGTCGAATCGAGAAGCGTGGTCACGCGGCACCCCCATCTGTGATGTTGTCCAACCTGGATCCGACCCGTGCGGGTCTGTCCCTTCCTCGGTTGACGGGTTTCTGCGATGAGCCCCGTGCCGCCGTGGGCGCGGGGTGGAACGGTTGCGCGCTGAACTGCTCGAGAGAAGTCCGGGCCGCTCGGTGGTAACGCTCCCTCGGTGGTACCGCTCCGGAGGGCACCGAACGCCAGGACTCGACTGCATAACAATATTGCGTCCTATTCCCTCCGAACGCAAGTTTTGTGTGTATGTGAGTTGCCGCCCGGGTACAAGACGGTATTCGGCATGTATCGGATGGGTAAATTACGACAGTCCGTGCCGAAAACGAGCGGCGGATATTCGCCGCCGAGGTATTTCCGACCTCCGCGGGGAAAATTCCCGCAATTACCTGAATGTATTTCCGATTCCGGCGTGCGTGCGGGTCGAGCCGTATGTTTCGCCCGGGTTTATCCGGACACCGCCCGCCGACCGGCCGGTCGGGACCGCCGAGTGCCGTCTACGACCTCGCGTCGTTAAGCTGAGCGCACAGCAGCGCCCCGGCGGGAATAGCGGCGGTGGTCCGAGCTGTTGGCGCAAGCGGGCACCGGGTGACAGGAGTAGCGGGCATGTTCACAGGCATCGTCGAGGAGCTCGGCGAGATCACCGAGGTCGAGCGGCTGGCCGACGCGTCGCGACTGACCATCCGCGGCAAGCTGGTGACTTCCGATGCCGGGCACGGCGATTCGATCGCGGTGAACGGCGTCTGCCTCACCGTCGTCGACGTCGAGGGCGACAGCTTCACCACCGACGTCATCGGCGAGACCCTGAACCGGTCCGGCCTCGGCGGGCTGAGCGCGGGCTCGCGGGTCAACCTGGAGCGCGCCGCCGCGGTGAACAGCCGGCTCGGCGGGCATATCGTGCAGGGGCACGTCGACGGCACCGGCACCATCCTGGCCCGCGACCCGCAGGAGAACTGGGAGGTCGTGCGGATCTCGCTGCCCGACGCCCTCGCCCGCTACGTCGTGGAGAAGGGTTCGATCACCGTCGACGGGATCTCGCTGACGGTCTCGGGGCTCGGCGTGGAGCCCGGTACCGGCGACTGGTTCGAGGTGTCGCTGATTCCCACCACCCGCGAGCTGACCACCCTCGGCACCGCATCGGCCGGGAGCACCGTGAACCTCGAGGTCGACATCATCGCCAAGTACGTGGAGCGGCTGCACCAGCGCGGATAGGCCGGTCCGCGCGCCGCCGCGACGAAGGAGCCGCGATCGGACGCAGTACTGTTATTGGCACCAGAGGGAGATGGAGCGCAGCAGACGTGACCAGGTTCGACACCATCGAGCGCGCAGTCGCCGACATCGCCGCCGGTAAGGCGGTCGTCGTCGTCGACGACGAGGGCCGCGAGAACGAGGGTGATCTCATCTTCGCCGCGGAGAAGGCCACCCCCGAGTTGGTCGCCTTCATGATCCGCTACACCTCCGGTTACATCTGTGTGCCGCTGACCGGTGCCGACTGCGATCGGCTGGGCCTGCCGCCGATGTACGCGATCAACCAGGACAAACACGGCACCGCCTACACCGTCTCGGTCGATGCCCGCGAGGGCGTCAGCACCGGCATCTCGGCCGGTGACCGGGCCACCACCATGCGCCTGCTCGCCGACCCGGCCGCCGAGCCCGGCGACTTCACCCGGCCCGGTCACGTCGTTCCGTTGCGTGCCAAGGAGGGCGGCGTGCTGCGCCGTCCCGGCCACACCGAGGCGGCCGTGGACCTCGCGCGGCTGGCCGGTCTCGGCTCGGCCGGCGTGATCTGCGAGATCGTGAGCCAGAAGAACGAGGGCGATATGGCCCGCACCGAGGAGCTGCGGATCTTCGCCGACGAGCACGAGCTGGCGCTGATCTCGATCGCCGACATGATCGCCTGGCGGCGCAAGCACGAGAAGCAGGTCGAGCGGATCGCCGAGGCCCGCATCCCCACCAAGTTCGGCGAGTTCCGCGCGGTCGGCTACAAGAGCATCTACGACGACGTCGAGCACGTGGCCCTGGTACGCGGCGATATCGCCGTGGACGGCGGCGAGGACGTGCTGGTCCGGGTGCATTCCGAATGCCTGACCGGCGATGTGTTCGGTTCGCTGCGGTGCGACTGCGGCCCGCAGCTCGAGGCCGCGCTGGAGATGGTGGCCGCCGAGGGCCGGGGCGTGGTGCTGTACATGCGCGGGCACGAGGGCCGCGGCATCGGGCTGATGCACAAGCTGCAGGCCTACCAACTGCAGGACAACGGGCACGACACGGTCGACGCCAATATCGAGCTGGGCCTGCCCGCCGACGCCCGCGACTACGGTACCGGCGCGCAGATCCTGGTCGACCTGGGCATCTCCTCGATGCGGCTGCTGACCAACAATCCCGCCAAGCGGGTGGGCCTGGACGGCTACGGGCTCAGCATCACCGCGCGGGTCCCGATGCCGGTGCGCGCCAATGCGGAGAATCTGCACTACCTGCGCACCAAGCGGGACCGCATGGGCCACGATCTGGTCGGCCTGGACGATCTCGATCTGGACCTGGGCGAGACGGCGCAGTAGCAGGCGCCGGGCATCGACGGCTCGGCACGAAGAACCAGAGACAGGAAGGCGGACGTTTTCGGATGAGCGGTACCGGCGTACCGGATTTCGCGCTGGAGGATGCGGCGGATCTCCGGCTCGGCATCGTCGCCTCACGGTGGCACACCACGATCTGCGACACGCTGGTCGCGAACGCCGAGCGGGTGGCCCGCGCGAGCGGCGTCCGCGAGATCACCGTGGTGCGCTGCGCGGGCGCGATGGAGCTACCGGTGGTGGCGCAGGCGCTGGCCCGCGGGCACGATGCGGTGGTTGCGCTCGGCGTCGTGATCCGCGGGGAGACACCGCATTTCGAATACGTCTGCGATGCCGTGACGGCCGGGCTGACGCGGGTGTCGCTGGACGAGAGCACGCCGGTGACCAACGGCGTGCTCACCGTGCACACCGAACATCAGGCCCTGGACCGGGCCGGGCTGCCGGATTCGGCCGAGGACAAGGGCGAGCAGGCCTGCTCGGCGGCGCTCGACGCGGCGCTGACGTTGCGGGCGCTGCATCCGGGTGCCCAGCGCACAGGCGCCGTCGGACACAGCCCGGCGGTCTGAGCCGATGCCGCCCGTCGTCCGGATCTGGAAGCGCGGTCCGCAGCCGGTCCCGTCGGCCGAATCCGCCGGGACGGCCTGGGATCTGGAGGTGCGGCCGCGTCGCGCGGTGCGCACGGCCCGCATCGTCGCGGCGGTGATCGCGATCCTGTTCACGGTCGCCGGGATCGCCTCGGCGCACAGCGCGACGGGCGTGAACTTCCGCGGTGTCGACCAGGTCGCGGTCATCCTCTTCGGGTGGCTGCTCGCCGGTGCGGTGCTGCTGCTGACCCGGCCCCGGCTGAGGGTCGGTCAGCAGGGCGTCTCGGTGCGCAATGTCCTGGGCGACAACGACTTCCACTGGAAGGACATCCGCGGCGTCACCATCCCGGACAAGCGCGCGTGGGCCCGGCTGGAGCTGGCCGGCGACGAGTACGTGCCGCTGCTGGCGATCCGGGTCAACGACAAGGAGTACGCCGCGCGGGCGATGGACCGTTTTCGCGAGCTCGGCGAGAAATACTCTGCCGCGCAAGAGGACTGAACAGGTCGTTGATCTCCGCGGGAGCCCGGTCGCCCCGGTCGGCCGTTGCCTGTCATCGTGGTCGGCGCACCCGCTCCCTGCGGGTGCTTATCGTCCCGGGCGGGCGTGTCTGTCCTCCGTCGAAGGTGCGTCCGCCCTCCGCAGGCCGGGGGTGCCCGTTATCCGGCATGCTTCTCGCCGGGATCCATTCTGTACGGCCTTGGTCGGTGGGTTCCGGCCGAGAGCATGCCGGAATGACGTGGGTGGGGCAGCGTGCCGGAACAGCGGGACAGTGTGGCGGAATGACGAGACAGCATGGCGGAATAACAGGACGGCGTGGCGGAACGTCAAGCGGGACAGCATGCTGGGATGACAAGGGGAGCGGCGTGCCGGGATGACGGCGGGGCAGCGTGCCGGAATGACCTGTGGTGGTGGCGGATCCGCTGGGGCGGAGTGCGTGGGGTGGGTCGCTACTTCGTATCGCCCATGACGGCGCCCTCGCGTCGTGGATCGGCGCCGCCGATCCAGCCCTGGTCGTCGCGGTGTAGTGCGCTGAGACCGCTGGTCTGCGGGTCGACCGATACCTGGTGGCCCCATTCGCGCAGTTTCCGCACCAGCGGATCGTGGTCGCCCTTGTCGGTGGCGTCGATGGCCGGATGCTCGCCGCCGACGCCCGTGGTCGCGGTGTTGGCGGCGCCGAAGGCGACGCCGGATACCGCCTGTTGCGGGTCGAGTTTCCAATCCAGCATGTTCACCAGGGATTTCACCACGAACTGGATGATCACCGAGCCGCCGGGCGAACCGGTGACGGCGGTCAGCTGCCCGCGCGCACCGTCGGCGCCGCGGTCGAAGACCAGCGTCGGGCTCATCGAACTGCGCGGGCGCTTGCCCGGCTGCAGCCGGTTCGCGAGCGGCGTGCCGTCGGCCGCGGCCGGTGCGGTGCTGAAGTCGGTGAGCTGGTTGTTGAGCACGAATCCGTCGACGACGTGGAACGATCCGAAGGCCGACTCCACCGTGGTGGTCAGCGCCGCAGCGTTGCCGTACTTGTCCACCACCGAGATGTGGCTGGTGCCGTGCTCGGGCTGCTGCGGCCCGGTGCCGAGCGGGACCGGGCCGAAATCGCCGGGCTGTGCGGTGCCCATGGCACGGTTCGGCTGGATTCGTGCGGCGCGCTGTTTCAGGTAGTCCCCGTTCAACAGAGTGTCGGGGGAGTTGCCCGGCAGCGGAACGAAGTCGGAGTCGGCCACGTACTTGTCGCGGTCGGCGTAGGCCAGCCGCTCGGCCTCCGAGATGAGGTGCACCGCTTCGGCTTTGGGCTTGCCGCCGTTGCCGTCGATAGTGTCGGGCGGCAGTGTCGGCAGATCGAAGTTCTGCAGAATGCCCAGCGTGGCCGCGACCGTGATGCCGCCGGAAGAGGGGTTGGGCATGCCGCAGACCTGGTGGTCGCGATAGTCGGTGCACAGCGCGGTGCGCTTCTTGGCCTGATATCCGGCGAGATCGGCGAGGGAGATCTGCCCCGGCGTGCGGCCGCCCGAGGCGGTGGCGGCGGCGTCGACGATGTCCTGGGCGATGGCGCCGGTGTAGAAGGCGTTCGGGCCGTCGGAGGCGATGGCGCCCAGCGTTTTCGCCATCGCCGGGTTGGTGAGTGTGGTGCCGGCCGGCTTCGGGGTGCCGTCGGGCCGCAGGAAGTAGGCCTTCGCGTTCTCGTCGCGTGCGAGATCCGGGGCGGATTCGGCGATCTGGCCCGCCATCCGCGGGCTGATCGCGAAGCCGCGGTCGGCCAGGTCGATCGCCGGAGTGAACAGGTCGCGCCAGGGCTGCCTGCCGTGTTCGGAATGGGCGAGCTCGAGCAGGCGCAGCGCACCGGGCACGCCGATGGATCGGCCGCTGGCGCGCGTATTCGGTTGCGGCACCGTGCGATCGGTATCGCTCACCCAGCGCAGATAGTTCTCGGTGGCGGACGCGGGGGCGACCTCGCGGCCGTCGTAGGCGTCGACGGACCGGGACGCCGCGTCGTAGTACATCAGGAACGCGCCGCCGCCGATACCCGACGCCTGCGGCTCCACCAGGCCCAGCACCATCTGGGCGGCCACCAGCGCGTCCGCCGCCGTGCCGCCGTCGGCCAGCACGCGGCAGGCCGCCTGTGTCGCAAGGGGATTGGCGGCCGATACGGAATAGGTGCCGGTGCGCACCGGCTGCATGCCGTCGCGGTAGCCGGAGGCGATCTCGGGATTGGTCGCCAGATCGGTGCCGGCGGCGGTGGGAGCGGCGGCGACCGGGGTGCCGTTCGGACTGTCCGCGCATGCCTGTGCGGCGCCGCCGGAACCGGACGAGCAGCCGGTGAGTACCCCGGCCGCGAGCAGTGCGGCGGTGGCACCGGCCCAGATGTGTCGCGTGCGCCTCATGAACGGACTTTAACGCCGGCCTCCGACACCGGCAGGGCTTTCGCGCCCGCGCGGCACGGTCGAGGAGTAGAGCATACGATCAGCTACTCTCATTCGGACAGAAAGGACATCGCCTACCGGTTACATCGAGATGACACGGCCCGACTGCGGTGGCGCGGTTCGAGGTTCGGCTATCGACCAGGTAACGTCGGACGCTCACCGACCGACGGCGAAGGACCAACCGGCAGATGACGGAAGTGCGGGGCAAGACGTATCTCGGTGCGGAGGACAGCGGCTACCACAAGAGCCTGAAACCGCGCCAGCTGCAGATGATCGCCATCGGCGGCGCGATCGGGACGGGCCTGTTCCTCGGCGCCGGTGGCCGCCTGGCGACTGCGGGGCCCGGATTGTTCCTGGTGTACGCGATCTGCGGCGTCTTCGTCTTCTTCATCCTGCGCGCGCTGGGCGAGTTGATCCTGCACCGGCCGTCGTCCGGGTCGTTCATCTCCTATGCCCGCGAGTTCTACGGCGAGAAGGCGGCTTTCACCGCCGGCTGGATGTACTTCCTGAACTGGTCGATGACCGGCATCGTCGATACCACCGCGATCGCCACGTATCTGCACTACTGGGGTCCGTTCCAGCCGGTGGCGCAATGGGTGCTGGCGCTGATCGCGCTGTGCCTCGTACTGGGGATCAACCTGATCTCGGTGAAGTGGTTCGGTGAACTGGAATTCTGGGCAGCGCTGGTGAAGGTCGTCGCCCTGGTCTGCTTCCTGGGCGTCGGCACGATCTTCCTGGCGGGCCGGTTCACGATCGAGGGCCGGACGACGGGATTCGGCATGATGTCGGATGCCGGGGGCTGGTTCCCGACCGGTGTGCTGCCGCTGGTCACCGTGACCTCCGGCGTCGTATTCGCCTATGCGGCAGTGGAACTGGTCGGCACCGCGGCGGGGGAGACGGAGAATCCGCAGAAGATCATGCCGCGGGCGATCAATTCGGTGATCTTCCGGATCGCCGTGTTCTACGTCGGCTCGCTGGTGTTGCTGGCGCTGCTGCTGCCGTACACGGCGTACTCGGCCTCGGAGAGCCCGTTCGTCACGTTCTTCTCCGAACTCGGTGTGGGGAACGCGGGCTCGGTGATGAATTTCGTCGTGCTCACCGCCGCGTTCTCGAGCCTCAACGCCGGGCTGTACTCCACCGGTCGCATCCTGCGGTCGATGTCGATGAACGGCAGCGCGCCGCGGTTCACCGGCCGCATGAACAAGCGCGGCGTCCCCTATGGCGGCATCATGCTGACCAGCGTCGTCGCGTTGTTCGGCATCTGGCTCAACTACATCGTGCCCTCGCGCGCGTTCGAGATCGTGCTCAACGTGGCGTCGATGGGCATCCTGTCCTCGTGGGCCACCATCGTGCTGTGCCAGTTGCAGCTGTGGCGCCGGTGGCGGCGCGGCGAGGCCGAGCGGCCCGCGTTCCGGATGTTCGGCGCGCCCTACACGGGCCTCGCGACGCTGGTGTTCCTGGCGGCCGTGCTGGTGCTGATGGGCTTCGACTATCCCGTCGGGACGTGGACGGTGGCGAGCCTGGTGGTGATCGTGCCGGCGCTGATCATCGGCTGGTTCGCCGCCCGCAAGCGGGTGCTCGCGGTCGCGCAGGAGCGGGCCGGGTACACGGGGGAGTACCCGGTGGTGGCGAACATTCCGATGGACGATGACCGAAAGTAGTTCCGCCGCAGTGATTTCCGCGGTGGACGGTGTCCGGTCGTGGCCGGGAGGCTATCCGGCGTGCACGGTGTGGTCGGTGCGGACCTGCCAGCGGCCGCCGGTCCGGGTGAGCCGGACCGGGTGATCGAAGCAGATGCTGATGTTCTCGTCGGTGAGGACCTCCTCGACCGGGCCGCCGGCGACGCTGCGCCCCTCGCGCAACAGCATGACGTGCGTGGTGCCCGGCGGCAGCTCCTCCAGATGATGGGTCACCAGCACCGAGGACAGCTCGGGGCGCGCGGCCTGCAGGCGGTCGATGCGGTCGATGAGCTGCTCGCGGCCGGCCATGTCCAGGCCGGTGGTCGGCTCGTCGAGCAGCAACAGCCGCGGGCTGGGCATCAGCGCCCGGGCGATCAGCGCGCGGCCGCGCTCGCCCTGGGACAGCGTGGGCCAGCGGGCATCGCGGCGGTGCATCAGGCCCAGCAGGTCGATCAGCCGGTCGGCCTCGGCGATCTCGGCGGCGGTCGGATTCCAGCGTTGCTTCAGATCGGCCGTATTGGTCAGGCCGGTGAGCACGACCTCGTGCGCCGTCAGCGGATAGGGTGGGGCGTGGCGCGGATCGACATGGCCGATCGCGGTGCGCAGTTCGCGCATGTCGACGCGGCCGAGGCGGTGGCCGAGCACCTCGACGGCGCCGCGGGTGGGATGCTCGACGGCGCCCAGCAGCTTCAGCAGCGTGGTCTTGCCGGCGCCGTTGGGGCCCAGCAGCGCCCAGTGCTCACCCGGCCGCACCGTCAGCGACACCTCCACGAGAATGGGGTTGCCCTCGCGCACGAAATCGACGGAGGCTACCTGCAGGATGGGGGCGTCGACCATGCGCACACGGTAGCAAACTCCTCAGACAAGCTGATGGGTGATCCGTGTCATGGGACGATTTGTGTACGCTGGCCCGGTGACCATCGAGGCGGTGCTTTTCGATTTCTCCGGGACGCTTTTCCGACTGGAAGGTGACGGGTCCCTGCCCGCCGACCTGGCGACGGACGGCGGCAACCCGATGAACGCGGACGAGTCGGCCGCGATCCTGCACCGGATGACGACCCCCGCCGCCGAACGGGTGGTGCCGTTCGACGAGCGCGGGCTGTACGCCTGGGAGCACCGGGACCTCAGCCCGGAGTTGCACCGCGAGGCCTACATGCAGGTGCTGCTGAAATCCGGGGTGGCGCAGCCGCAGGCCGACCGGCTGTACGCGTGGATGGTCGACCCGCTGGCGTGGACTCCCTACCCCGATACCGGTGCCGTACTGAAATCGCTGGACGCCCAGGGTATTCCGGTCGCGGTGGTCAGCAATATCGCCTTCGACGTGCGCCCGTCCTTCGCCGCGAACGGCTGGGAATCCGATGTCGCGCTGTATGCGCTGTCCTACGAGATCGGTGCGATGAAACCCGATCCGCGGATTTTCGAATGGACTCTCGATCGGATGGGCGTCGCCCCGGAGGCCGCGCTGATGGTCGGCGACAGCCGCGAGAACGACGGCGGCGCAACGGCACTCGGCTGCCGCTTCGCCTGGGTCGATCCGCGGCCGACGGCGGATCGTCCCGACGGGTTGCGGAGGGCGCTGGCCGAGCACGGCCTGACCGTCTGACACCGGCCGCCGAAGCGGCGCCGGCCACACCCGCCGGCTCAGCGCGGTGTGCGAGCGAGGGCGCGGCCGGCGGCCCGGCCGGAGAAGATGCAGCCGCCGAGGAAGGTGCCCTCCAGCGCGTTGTATCCGTGCACGCCGCCGCCACCGAACCCCGCGACCTCGCCGGCGGCGTACAGGCCCGGGAACGGCGACCCGTCCGAGCGGATCACCTGCGAATTCAGGTCGGTCTGCAAGCCGCCCAGCGTCTTTCGGGTCAGGATGTTGAGCCGGACGGCGATCAGCGGTCCGTGCGCCGGGTCCAGGATGCGGTGCGGCGCCGCGACCCGGCCCAGCCGGTCGCCGAGCGAGCGGCGGGCGTTCGCGACCGCCATCAGCTGCGCGTCCTTGCCGTACTTGTTGGCCACCTCCCGGTCGCGCGCGACGATCTGGCGCTCCAGGTCGTCGTGGTCGAGCCGCGGCCCGCGGGCGATCTCGTTCATGCCGTCGACGAGTTCGCGCAGCGTATCGGCGACCACGAAGTCGGCCCCGTGCCGCTTGAACGCCTCCACCGGGCCGGGTGCGCCCTTGGCGAGCCGGCTGCGCAGCGTCAGCTTCTTGTCCTTGCCGGTGATGTCCGGATTCTGCTCGGAGCCCGACAGCGCGAACTCCTTCTCGATGATCGACTGGGTCAGCACGAACCACGAATAGTCGTGTCCGGTGTCCAGGATGGCCTTCATGGTGGCGTTGGTGTCGAATCCGGGGAAACACGGTGCGGGCAAGCGCTTTCCGTGCGCGTCGAACCACAGCGAGGACGGCCCGGGAATGATCCGGATGGCATGGTCGGGCCAGATCGGATCCCAGTTGTTGATGCCCTCGGTGTAGTGCCACATGCGGTCCCGGTTCACGATCCGCCCGCCCGCGCTCTCGCTGATCGCGAGCATGCGCCCGTCCACGTGCGCGGGCACGCCGGAGATCATGGTGCGCGGGCACGGACCCAGCCGCGCGGTCGGCCAGTTCGCGCGGATGAGGTCGTGGTCGTGGCCGATGCCGCCGGAACCGACGATCACCGCCGGTGCGCGGAATTCGAACTCGCCCACGGTATTCCGCGACGATGGCCGGCCGCGCTCCAGCTCGGTCGGTTCGAGCACGCCGCCGCGCACGCCCACCACCGCCTCGTCCTCGACGATCAGCTCGTCCACCCGGTGCCGGAAGGCGAACTCGACCAGGCCGCGCCGCTCGGCCGCCAGCACCGGTTCCAGGAACACCCGCACCACCTCGGGGCCGGTGCCCCAGGTCAGGTGGAAACGCGGCACCGAGTTGCCGTGCCCGTCGGCGGTGGCGCCGCCGCGTTCGGCCCAGCCCACCAGCGGTGTCACCCGCAGCCCGAGATCGTGCAGGTACTGCCGCTTCTCGGTGGCGGCGAACTCGACGTAGGCGCGCGCCCACTGCCGTGCCCAGTGATCCTCGTCGTCGCGGTCGAATCCGGCCGAGCCCTGCCAGTCCTGCCAGGCCAGCTCGAACGAGTCGTGCACGCCCAGCCGCCGCTGCTCGGGACTGTCCACGAAGAACAGCCCGCCCAGCGACCAGAACGCCTGCCCGCCGAGATTGTTGCGATTCTCCTGGTCCAGCACCAGCACCCGGCGCCCGGCCCGGGTCAGCTCATAGGTGGCCACGAGCCCGGCGAGCCCGGCTCCGACGACGATGACATCCGGCTGCTGTGACGGCGCCACGGGAACTCCTCCGCGCTCGGGTGGAATGGATACACGAGTGTATCGACCGGCGATGATCGCGGCCACGTCGGTCGCCGCCGGTGCCGCGGCGAATCTGTCGGTGGTTCGTGGGATGGTTCCTTCGTGCGTACGATGACCGCCGCCGCAGCCCGCCGGACCGCGCTCGCCGCCCAGGGATTCGCCGGACCGCGCCCGGCCCCGGGGGCGAACCGCCGGTCGATTCACCGAGCCCTGGAGAGAACGCAACTGCTGCAACTGGATTCGGTCTCGGCGGTGGTGCGGGCGCACTACGCGCCGGTATTCAGCCGGATCGGCAGCTACGACCGCGACCTCCTGGACGAGATGGCCTGGCGGCACAGCGCCCGGCGGCCGCGGCGGCTGGTCGAGTACTGGGCGCACGAGGCGGCGCTGCTGCCGGTCGAGGATTGGCCGTTGTTGCGCTGGCGGATGTCGCGGTATCGCGACGGGCGCTGGGGTGGTGCCGTGCGGGTGCTCGAACGCAACCCGGGCCTGCCGAAGGACGTGCTGGAGGTGATCCGGGATTTCGGCGCGTGCACGGCGGGCGAGGTGGAGAAGCATCTGGAGCTGGACCGGCCGCGCACGAAGGGCCATTGGGGCTGGAACTACAGCGACACCAAGGTGGTCTGCGAGTTGCTGTTCGCCACGGGTGAGCTGTCGGTGGACAAGCGCATCGGTTTCCAGCGCTACTACGACCTCACCGAGCGGGTGATCCCGCCCGACATCCTGGCCCGCGAGATCGACGAGCCCGACGCCGTGCGGGAACTGGTGCGCCGCGCGTCCGGCGCGCTCGGCATCGCCACGGAGGCCGATCTGCGCGACTACTACCGGCTGCACCGGCGCCAGACCGAGCCGGCCATCGCGGACCTGGTCGACGCGGGCGAACTGGACGAGGTGGCCGTCTCGGGCTGGGATCGGCCGGCCTACCTGCGCGCTGGCGCCCGCACGCCGCGCCGCGTCGAGGGCGCGGCCCTGCTGTGCCCGTTCGATCCGCTGATCTTCTTCCGCCCGCGCACCGAGCGGATCTTCGATTTCCACTACCGCATCGAGATCTACACCCCCGAGCACAAGCGGGTGCACGGCTATTACGTGTTCCCGTTCCTGCTCGACGGCGAACTGGTGGCCCGGGTGGACCTGCGCGCCGAGCGCGCCACCGGCCGGCTGCTGGTCCCCGGTGTCTTCGCCGAGAGCGGGCGGGATGCCGCCGCCGTCGTCACGGCGCTGGCCGGTTCGCTGCGGGAGATGGCCGACTGGCTGGAGCTGGAGACCCTGGAGGTCGGCGAGCGCGGCGACCTCGCCGATGCCCTGCGTGCGGTATGCGGTCCGTCCGGGCGCCGCCGTCGGACCGCGGCGTCGGCCGGCGGGCGTTCGAATTCCGCCTGACCGGGTTCGGCCGGGGTGGGATCTCGTATGGAATCGCCTGCTGCACTCGGTTTTTCGATGATGCAGCCGATGCCCGCCGATCGGAAGCCGCCTCGGGGTGGGGTCGGTGCTCGACGGTCGGCCGGGCCGGGCGGATGCTGGTGCATGCCTCGGCGGTCTGGTGAGAGCGTGACTCTCGGTGGGTACGGCGGAGGCGCCTGCCACCGGTGTGGCACAGGGTATGGCCATTCGGCTGCGGTGTTATTACTTTCTCGCGGACGCTTCCCTGCGGTGCTACCTTCGGCAGATGTCGTCGAATCGTCTGCGACGCAGTCGAATTGTCCGGAGCGGTGCGCTGGTGGCGGTTACGGTTCTGGTCGCGGTGGCCTGCGGGGGATCCGAGCCGGGGCCGAGCGCGGTGCACGAGGCCGGCCCGTGGCCGCCCGCCGAGGGGCGCGGCGACTGTGCCGTCAGCAAGCAGGAGAACGTTCCCGCCACGATGCGCGACGGCGTCGTATTGCAGGCCGACGTGTACCGGCCGCGGACCGCCGACCCGGTGCCGGTGATCCTGATGCGGACCCAGTACGGCAAGGGCTCGCCGCAGGTCCAGCCGTACCGGTACCAGACGCCGGAGTGGTTTGCCTCGCACTGCTATCTCGTTGTCGTACAGGACATTCGCGGTCAGGGCGCCTCGGGCGGCACGTTCACCGAATTCGGCAGCGACATGGACGACGGCTACGACTCGGTGGAATGGGCCGCGGCGCTGCCGGGGTCGAACGGCAAGGTCGGCATGTACGGCTCCTCCTACGTCGGGGCCACCCAATGGCTGGCCGCCGTGCGCACGCCGCCGCATCTGGCCACCATCGTGCCCGCCAACACGTCCTCGGACTACTACGACGGCTGGACCTACGACGGCGGCGCCTTCCGGCTGGGATTCGTCGAGCCATGGGCGATGGGGACCATCGGCCGGTCCGCGGCCGAGAACCGCGGCGACACCGCGACCGCGAAGCAGTTGCTGGCCGACAGCGGCGACTACACCCGGTGGCAGGCATTTCGCCCGTACCGGCAATTCCCGCCGCTGCACCCCGGCGATCCGGTGGTCGCGCCGTGGTTCTACGACTGGATCCGCCACTCCACCCGCGACGACTACTGGAAGCAGTGGAGTATCCGGGACCGCTACGAGAATGTGCGCGTGCCGGTGCTCGACGTCGAAGGCTGGTACGACGCGTTTCTCACCGGCGGCATCGAGAACTTCACCGGCATGGTCGGCCGCGGCGGCTCCGAGGAGGCCCGGCGCAATCAGCGTCTGGTGATCGGTCCCTGGGACCACGTCGGCTGGGGCCGGCCGGGCAGCGGTATCGCGGCGCCCAAGCTCGCCGCGGCGGGCCCGGCCGGCGACAGCCCGATCAACGAGCTGATGCTCACCTGGTTCGACCGATTCCTGAAGGGCGCCGACAACACGGTGTCCGGACAGCCCGCCGTCGACTACTACCTGATGGGTGCCGACAAGTGGAAGACGGCTCCGGCGTGGCCGCTGCCGAACACCCGGTGGACCACCTATTACCTGTCCGGTCCCGGCGGTGTCGGGATGGGTGTCCGCAAGGGCGCCCTGGTCCCGGAGCCGCCGAAACAGCCGCAGCAGCCGGACCGGTACTATTACGACCCGCTGAATCCCGTCCCCAGCGCGGGCGGGCACTCGTGCTGTGGGGCGTCGTCGGGACCCCAGGGTCCCTACGATCAGGGTGCGGTGGAACAACGCTCCGACGTGCTGACCTACACCACCGAGCCGATGCCGTCCGACACCGAGATCACCGGGCCGACGACGGTGCGGCTGTGGGCCACCTCGACGGCCCCGGACACCGACTTCACCGCGAAGCTGGTGGCCGTCGCGCCGGACGGTTCGACGGTGAACCTCAACAACGGCATCCTGCGCACGTCGTTGCGCGACTCGCTGGAACATCCGGTGCCGGCCGTGCCCGGGCAGCCGTACCGGTACACGATCGAGGTATGGCCGACCAGCTACCTGGTGCCCGCCGGTTCCCGTGTGCGCGTGGAGATTTCGAGCAGCGACTATCCGCAGTACGCGCCGAATCCGAATACGGGGGAGCCGTTCGGGAGCAGCGCCGCCGTGCAGGGCGCCACCCAGACGATCCTGCACGACGCCGAACACCCGTCGTCGGTGGTGCTGCCGATCATCCCCGCCGGCGACGAGGGCAGCGCGACCTTTCCGATGACCCACTAGGCCACCGCGTCGGTGACGCGCTGGGGTACCGCGTCGGTGACGCGCTGGGTTACCGGGTACCGCTTGCCGACCGACCGAACCCCGCCTAGCGTGGCCTCATGTCGCGCATCGAGATGGAGGATCTCCCCGCCGAAACGGCCGAGGTGCTGCGGCGCCGCGCCCGCTACGCCGAGATGCCGGTGGTGGATTACGTGCGTCGCGAGCTGACGGGGCTGGCCGCGCGCCGCGCGCCGATAGATTCGGTCGTGGAGTTCCTGGACGCGGAGCGGCCGGAGCATCCCGCGCCCGCGCTCGACGAGGGCGCGATGGCCCTGATCCACACCTACGACGTGCCTGCGGATGCGTGGAGCGTGCTCGGCCGCCGCGCCGCCGCGGCCGGATCGCCGCTGGGCGACTACGTGCGCCAGGAGCTGATCAAGCTGGCCCGCCGGAGCACGCTCGACCAGTCGATGCAGGAACTCCGCGAGGCGATCGACCGCGACCCGAACCTCGACATCGACCTGGCCGCCGTCGAGGACACGCTCCGGTACGTGCGCGGTCTGTAACGGGGGGTCGGCCCGCGGTCTATGGCCCTCGGCCTGCGGTCTGTGACCGGGCTCAGCAATAACGGACCTGTCATCATCACCCCGAGGCGCACCCGCGGGCTCAGCCCGGCGCGCCCGCCGGAACCGGTTGCGCCGCCGCGGAATCGGCCGCCCGCCCCCAGCGGCCGGCCAGCGCCGCGCAGGTGAACAGCTGGATCTGGTGAAAGATCATGAGCGGCAGCACGATCAGGCCCACCGGATGCCCGGCGAACAGCACCGTCGCCATCGGCAGCCCGGTGGCCAGGCTCTTCTTCGATCCGCAGAAGATCAGCACGATGCGGTCGGCGCGGTCGAAACCGAGGAGCCGGCCACCGATCGAGGTCACGCCGAGCAGGACGGCCAGCAGTGCGGCGCAGACACCGACCACGCCGGCCAGGGCCATGAGCGACAGGCCGCTCCAGATGTGTTCCACCATGCCGGCCCCGAAGGCCGCGTACACCACCAGATACACCGAGCCTCGGTCCACGACCTTGGTCACCGCGGTGTGCCGCAGCAACCCGGTCAGCCACCGGCGCAGCAGCTGACCGGCGAGGAACGGCAGCAGCAGCTGGACCACGATCAGCCCGATCGAGCCCGGCGAGACCGAGGCGCCCCCGGCGGCGTCCATCAGCAGCATCACCAGCAGGGGCGTGGCGAACACTCCGATCAGATTCGACAGCGACGCGCTCACCACCGCCCCCGCGACATTGCCGCGGGCGATCGAGGTGAACGCGATCGACGACTGCACGGTCGACGGCAGCAGGCACAGATACAGCACGCCGGTGTACAGCTCGGTGGTGAGCACCGACGGCACCAGTAGCCGCAGCGCCGGCCCGAGCAGCGGGAACACCACGTACGTCACGGTCAGCACGCTCGCGTGCAGGCGCCAGTGCCGCAGGCCGGCCAGCGCCTCGCGCGGTTCCAGCCGGGCGCCGTAGAGCAGGAACAACACCGCGATGGCGATCTTGGTGGCCCAGTCCAGGACGTCGGCGGCGCCGCCGCGCGCCGGGAGCACGATGCCCACCAGCACGCTGGCGAGCAAGCCGAGCATGAAGGCATCGATGCGCAGCTTGGCGAGGAACTTCACCCAGGTACCGTACGACCCGGCAAACTGATCGCGAAAGGCGTTGGGAGTGATAATTCCGAACGCGTACCGTGATAAGTGTGTTCGATCCCGACCTGTTGCGCACCTTTCTCGCCGTCGAGCGCGCCGGCGGCTTCACCGCGGCGGGCCGCCTGCTCGGGTTGCGGCAGTCCACCGTCAGCGGGCACGTCGCCCGTCTCGAACAGGCGACCGGGCGGGAGCTGTTCCGCCGCGACACCCGCAATCTGGCCCTGACCGCCGACGGCGCCGCGATGGTCGGCTTCGCCCGCGCCATCCTCGACGCGCAGGCCCAGGCCGAGCGCTATTTCTCCGATTCGCGGCTGACCGGCCTGATCCGGTTCGGCGCCTCCGACGACGTGATGGCCCGCGAACTACCCGATGTGCTGCTGGAGTTCCAGCGCACGCACCCGGGCGTCGACCTGGAGCTGACCGTCGGGCTCAGCGAGAACCTCAAGACCCGGATGGCGGCCGGCGAGCTGGATCTGGTCGTCGGCAAGCGGCTGCCCGGGGAGCGGCACGGCGAGCTGCTGTGGCGCGACCGGCTGGTGTGGGCGGGCCGTTCGGGCGCAACGGGTTTCGACGATCCGGTCCCGCTGGTCACCTATCCGCCGCCGAGCCTGACCCGCCACATCGCCCTGCGATCGCTGGAGCGCGAGGGCCGCACCTGCCGCATCGCCTGCACCAGCGACAGCCAGCTGGGCCTGCGCGCGGCGGTGCTGGCCGGGCTGGGCGTGATCGTCCATGCCGAAAGCCTGCTGCCCGCCGGGCTTTTCACCGTCGAGGACGCCCGCCTCCCGGACCTCGGCGACCTCGAGTTCGTCCTGCTGCGCCGCCGCAGCCGCCTGTCCGAACCGGAGCGGGCCCTGTGCGCCGCGATCAAGACCAACGCCCGCCGGCTACAGCGGACGTGATCGGCGGATCGCCGTCGAGCGGCGAGCGGACCGTCGTGCCGGGTAGCGGATTCCGCGCCGGGGCTGAGCCTGCCGCAGCAGGTTGCCGATGCGCGGGCACCGGGAACGGCGGCCCGGTTACGCGAGTACCGCCGTGCGGCAGGGCGGTCCGGCCGCAGTGACGATTCCGGTGCGGCTCGGACGGATCCCGCCCGGGCGCGGGTTCGATCGGCAAGACGCTCGGGAACCCGGGCACCTGTCCCGGCGGGCTGTCTCCAGCGCGCGGGACTCGTATCCGAGGTTCCCTCGGTCCCGCGTGACAGGGGCCGGGCGTCGAATCGGCCGGCCGGCCCGGCCTGTGGCATCGCCGGTGGTGTCGGGGGCTGTCGATAGGCTTTAGGGCGTGGCAGATCCAGCGACGTACCGGCCGGCGCCGGGGACCGTTCCCGTCGAGCCCGGCGTCTACAAATTCCGGGATGCGTATGGGCGGGTCATCTACGTCGGCAAGGCGAAGAGCCTGCGTAACCGGCTGAACTCCTACTTCGCCGATATCGCCGTGCTGCATCCGCGGACGCGCCAGATGGTCACCACCGCCGCGAGCGTCGAGTGGACGGTGGTCACCACCGAGGTGGAAGCCCTTCAGCTGGAATACAACTGGATCAAGGAGTTCGATCCGCGCTTCAACGTCCGCTACCGCGACGACAAGACCTATCCGATGCTCGCGGTGAGCATGAACGAGGACTACCCGCGGGTGTTCGTGTACCGGGGCGCGCGGAAGAAGGGCGTGCGCTATTTCGGCCCGTACGCGCACGCCTGGGCCATCCGCGAGACGGTCGACCTGCTGCTGCGCGTGTTCCCGGTGCGCACCTGCTCGGCGGGAGTCTTCAAGCGGCACGGTCAGATCGGCCGCCCCTGCCTGCTCGGATACATCGACAAGTGCTCGGCGCCGTGTATAGGCCGGGTGAGCGCCGAGGAGCACCGCCGGATCGCGGAGGACTTCTGCGACTTCCTGTCCGGCCGCACCGACCGCATGGTGCGCGAGCTGCGGCGCGAGATGCAGACGGCGGCAGCGGAACTGGATTTCGAGACGGCCGCCCGCCGCCGCGACGACGTGCAGGCGCTCGAGCGCGCCCTGGAGAAACAGGCGGTCGTGCTGGGCACCGGCACGGATGCCGACGTGATCGCGTTCGCCACCGACGAGCTGGAGGCGGCGGTCCAGATCTTCCACGTGCGCGACGGCCGGGTGCGCGGCCAGCGCGGCTGGGTGGTGGACAAGTCCGGTGACGCGGCCGACCTGGGCTGGTCGGGCTCGGAGGCGGGTGTCGGCGGCCGGGGCGGCGCCGCGGCGGGCGGTGAGCTGCCGGCCCTGGTCGAGCAGTTCCTCACCCAGTTCTACGGGGAGCAGGCGGCCTTCGCCGAGCACACCGACACCGAGACGCCCGCGACGGTGGTGCCGCGGGAGGTACTGGTGCCGGTGCTGCCGGGGGAGCCGGAGCAGGTGCAGAACTGGCTGTCCGAGCTGCGCGGCTCCGCGGTGCAGCTGCGGGTGCCTCAGCGCGGCGACAAGAAGGCGCTGATCGAGACCGTGCAGCGCAACGCAACCGAGTCGCTGGCCCAGCACAAACTGAAGCGGGCGGGCGACCTGACCGCGAGATCCGCCGCGCTGCAAGGCATTCAGGACGCGCTGGATCTCGACAGCGCCCCGCTCCGGATCGAATGCGTCGACATCAGCCACGTGCAGGGCACCGATGTGGTGGCCTCGCTGGTGGTGTTCGAGGACGGCCTGGCGCGCAAGTCCGAGTATCGGCACTACACGATCAAGCAGGCCGCCGGGGAGGGCCGCTCCGACGATGTGGGCAGCATCGCCGAGGTGACGCGGCGCCGGTTCCAGCGGCTGCGCCGCGACCTCGACGAGACGGAAGCCGCGGAGCTGCGGTCCGGTCCGGCGGAGGACGGGGGAGCCGAACCGGGTCCGGCCGGTGCGGCACTGCCGGTCCCGGGGAGCCCCGGCGGCGAGGAGAGCGACGGGGACGCCGAACCGCACATTCCGCCCGGCATCGACCCGAAGACCGGCCGGCCGCGCCGGTTCTCCTATCCGCCGAACCTGTACGTCGTCGACGGCGGCGCGCCCCAGGTGAACGCCGCCGCCGAGGTGCTCGACGAACTGGGCATCACCGACGTCGCCGTGATCGGCCTGGCCAAGCGCCTGGAGGAGGTGTGGGTGCCCGGCGAATCCGATCCGGTGATCATGCCGCGCAATTCCGAATCGCTGTATCTGCTGCAGCGGGTCCGCGACGAGGCGCACCGCTTCGCGATCACCTTCCATCGCAGCAAGCGCTCGCGCCGGATGACGGCCTCGGCGCTGGACTCGGTGCGGGGCCTCGGCGAGTCCCGGCGCACCGCGCTGGTCACGCACTTCGGGTCGGTCGCCCGGTTGCGTACCGCTACGGTGGAGGAGATCACGGAGGTCCCGGGTATCGGGGTGGCGACGGCCAAGGCCGTGCTGGCAGCCCTGAACGCGGGCGAGGCGAACGGCGGATGACGGCGCCCGGCGGTGGTTGCGGATGACGGAAACGGTCACGTCTCGGTTTCCTGCCGCGTGTCGGACGACGCGCCCGGTCGCAGGACAGCATGATCGAAGGACACGCAGACACGGATCCGGTAGGACATGACCAGCGTCGAATCGAACAGCAGCCCGGCGACCCCGTCGCCGGGGCCCGCGCGTCCGCAGTCCGGCAGCGAGGCGGCCGGCCCCGCCCCCGCCGCAGGCCACGGTGAGCATGTCGAGGTGGTGATCGTCACCGGCCTGTCCGGCGCCGGCCGCGGCACCGCGGCCCGGGTGCTCGAGGACCTCGGCTGGTACGTCGCCGACAATCTCCCGCCGGAGCTGATCGGGCGGATGGTCGAGCTGGGCGGCTCGGCCGATCCGCCGATCCGCAAGCTCGCCCTGGTGATGGACGTGCGCAGCCGGTTCTTCACCGGCGATCTGTCCGCGGTCACCGAACAGTTGCGCGGCGCCGGCGTGCGCACCCGGGTACTGTTCCTGGAGGCGTCCGACGACGTGCTGATCCGCCGGTTCGGCTTCGCCCGTCGCCGGCATCCGCTGCAGAGCGAGAGCGCCGACGGCACCCTGACGGCGGGTATCGCGGCCGAACGCGCCCGGCTGTCGCGGGTGAAGACGGCCGCCGACCTGGTCATCGACACCACGGCGCTGTCGGTGCACCAGCTGCACCGGCGGCTGGAGGAGGCCTACGGCGGCGGTGTGCCGGCGGCCCTGCAGATCACAATCCAATCGTTCGGTTTCAAGTACGGAGTTCCGCTGGACGCCGACATGGTGTTTGATGTGCGTTTCCTACCCAATCCGCATTGGGTACCGGAACTACGCGAACACACTGGACAGGACGCGGTGGTCAGCGAGTACGTGTTGTCCCGCCCGGGCGCCGAGGACTACCTGCGGACCTGTTCGCACCTGATCGATCTGACGACCAACGGGTACCGCCAAGAGGGGAAGCGATACATGACCGTGGCAGTGGGCTGCACCGGCGGCAAGCACCGGAGCGTCGCGATAGCCGAGGCGCTGGGCGAACTGCTCCGCGACAGAGACCCCGATCCCAGCGATGTCGTGCGGGTGGTGCACCGGGATCTGGGGCGCGAATGAGTGACGGAGAAACCGAGACCCCGGCGGACCACGAATCCAGTAGCGCGGCGGGCCGCGAATCGAGCACCGCGGCGAACGGTGAACTGAGCACCGCGGCGAACGGTGAACTGAGCACCGCGGCGAACGGTGAACTGAGCACCGCGGCGAACGGCGAATCCGGTTCGGCGGCGGGCCGCGAACCGAAAACCGCGGCACCGGACGGCGAATCCGAGCCGGCGATCGCGGCCCTGGGCGGCGGCCACGGGCTGTATGCGACCCTGTCGGCGGCGCGGCGGCTGACCCGCACCATCACCGCGGTGGTGACCGTCGCCGACGACGGCGGTTCCTCGGGGCGGCTGCGGGCCGAGCTGGGCATGCTGCCGCCGGGCGATCTGCGCATGGCGCTGGCCGCGCTGGCCGAGGACACCGAGGGGGTCTGGGCTCGTGCGGTGCAGCACCGCTTCGGTGGTACCGGTGCCCTGGCCGGGCATTCGGTCGGCAATCTGATCGTGGCGGGGCTGACCGAGGTGCTGGGCGATCCGGTCGCGGCGCTGGACGAGGTGGGCCGGATACTGCGCACCAGTGGCCGGGTACTGCCGATGTCGCCGATCGCGCTGACCATCGAGGCAGACGTGTCGGGGCTGGAGGCCGATCCGCGGGTGAGTCGCTGCATCCGGGGCCAGGTCGCGGTGGCGACCACGCCGGGCAAGGTGCGCCGGGTGCGCCTGATCCCGTCCGATCCGCCGGCCAGCCCGGAGGCCACCTCGGCGATCGAGCACGCCGACGTGGTCGTCCTGGGGCCGGGATCGTGGTTCACCAGCGTCATTCCGCATGTGCTGGTGCCCGGCCTGCGCGAGGCGCTGGTCCATACCAGGGCCCGAAAAGTGCTGGTGCTCAACCTCGCTGCCGAGCCCGGCGAGACGGCCGGATTCTCCGCCGAGCGGCACCTGCATGTATTGTCCCAGCACGCACCGGATTTCGCGGTCGACCACGTGGTGGTGGATTCCGGGTCCGTACCGGAGGGTAGGGAACGCGAACATGTGGCAAGAGCTGCCGAACAGCTGCGTGCGCGAGTAACCTTCGCTGATGTCGCCGAGGCGGGTACGGACCGGCACCACCCTGGAAAGCTTGCCGCCGCACTGGATCAGGTGATTCGGCAACCTCGGCCGGAATCAGCAAGGCTTCGAGTCGAAGGACGGCACATGGGCCAGCAGGTGCGGTCCGCGTTGGGTGGAAAGGAGCGGGTCTCGTGGCGATGACAGCCGAGGTCAAGGACGAGCTTAGCCGTCTGTCGGTCTCGCAGGTGAGTTCACGCAAGGCGGAACTGTCGGCGCTATTGCGGTTCGCCGGCGGCCTGCACATCGTCGGCGGCAGAGTGATCGTCGAGGCCGAGGTGGACATGGGTTCCATCGCACGCCGGCTACGCCGTGAGATCTTCGAGCTGTACGGCTACGGCTCCGATGTGCACGTGCTGGGTGCCGGCGGTCTGCGCAAGACCTCCCGGTATGTGGTGCGGGTGTCGAAGGAGGGCGAGGCGCTCGCCCGGCAGACCGGGCTGCTGGACGTCCGCGGGCGGCCGGTCCGCGGGTTGCCCGCGCAGGTGGTCGGCGGCAGTCTCGGCGATGCCGAAGCCGCTTGGCGCGGAGCGTTTCTCGCGCACGGCTCGCTGACCGAGCCCGGGCGGTCCTCGGCGCTCGAGGTGAGCTGCCCGGGGCCGGAGGCGGCGCTGGCGCTGGTGGGCGCGGCGCGCCGGATGGGCATCTCGGCGAAGGCCCGCGAGGTGCGCGGCACGGACCGGGTGGTGGTGCGCGACGGTGAGGCGATCGGCGCGCTGCTGACCCGGATGGGCGCCCAGGACACCCGGCTGACCTGGGAGGAGCGCCGGATGCGCCGGGAGGTCCGGGCGACCGCCAACCGGCTGGCCAACTTCGACGACGCCAACCTGCGCCGGTCGGCGCGCGCGGCGGTGGCGGCGGCCGCACGGGTGGAGCGCGCCCTGGAGATCCTCAGCGAGGACGTGCCCGACCATCTGGCGGCAGCCGGTCGACTGCGTGTGCAGCACCGTCAGGCGTCGTTGGAGGAGCTGGGCCAGCTCGCCGATCCGCCGATGACGAAGGATGCGGTGGCGGGCCGGATAAGGCGTCTGTTGTCGATGGCCGACCGCCGCGCCAAGGAACTGGGCATCCCCGACACCGAGTCGGCCGTGACGGCCGAACTGCTCGAAGACGCGTAGCCGAGGCGGGCCGGTCGACCACGACCGGCCCGTCCCACGCACGCGAGTCGTGCTTCACGGGGGTGGTAATGGTTTTGGGGGCCAACTGCTTTCGGCCCGCGCGCCGAGGATGCGAAGCGGGCGTTGTCCACATCTTCGCAGCGCTCCACAGATATTCGCGGGTACTGCTCGAAGCCGTCCTCGATGTCGGTCCGGTGCGGTAGCTTCATCGCACCGCATCGGAGGGATGCCGAATTCGCGAAGGGGGATCGGGAATGACGACAGTGGCTCGACTGGAGACGAGGGTGGCCGCGTTGGAAGCCGGGCGGGCCGAGGATCGAGAGGAGCGAGCGGCGACGATTGCGGCCGTGCGCGAACTCGGCGAGACGATGAACGCCCACCACGAGGAGAACTCGCAGCGTTTCGGGGCGTTGGAGGCAGGGCAGGTGTCCTTGTCCGAGGGACAGGCGTCCTTGGTCGACGGGCAGGCGTCGTTGGAGGCGGGGCAAGCGTCGTTGGTGGAGAGACAGGCTTGCTTGGAGGCGGGGCAGGCGTCGTTGGTGGAGAGACAGGCTTGCTTGGAGGCGGGGCAAGCGTCGTTGGTGGAGAGACAGGCTTCCTTGGAGGCGGGGCAGGCGTCGCTGATGGAGGGGCAGGCGTTGTTGGTGGAGCGGCAGGTGTCGTTGGAGGCGGGACAGGCGTTGTTGGTGGGGCGGCAGGCGTCGCTGGAGGGGCGGCAGGTGTCGTTGGAGGCGGGGCAGGGGGCGATGGTCGAACGGCAGGTCGCGCTGGAAGGGCGGCAGTCTTCGCTGGAGACGAAGGCGGATGTGCAGCGGGAGATGACCAATGCGCTCGGGCTGCAGTTGGCGGAGCTTCGGCGGGAATGCGACGTGAAGTTCGATCGGCTGGATCACCGGCTGACAACCGGCCTGGACTCGCTGCGCGGGGAGTTGCGGGGTTATCAGCGCGCCACGGAGGAGGGGATGGCCGAGTTGAAGGTTCTCGTGTTGAGGGCACTCGACCGCGACCGGTGACGGGACCGTCCCGCACAATGGGGCATCCGACCGGCGTGCGTACGCGCGCGACGCGTCGGATCGTCCTGTGCCGCCTCCGGTTCACGGTGGGCAGGGGTATCGCGTCGAGGTAATGCGCGGGCATTAGGGTGGACCTGCAACGGAACGAATCCGCTTGAAAACTGAGGAGCGATAACGTGACTGTCCGGGTAGGCATCAACGGCTTCGGCCGCATCGGTCGGAACTTCTTCAGGGCGGTCGAAGCGCAGAAGGCGCTCGGCACCACGGATATCGAGATCGTCGCGGTCAACGACCTCACCGACAACGCCACGCTGGCGACCCTGCTCAAGTACGACTCCATCCTGGGCCGCCTGCCGAAGGACGTCTCGCTCGACGGTGACGACACCATCGTGGTCGGCGACCAGCGGATCAAGGCACTGGCCATCAAGGAGGGCCCGTCCGCGCTGCCGTGGGGCGACCTGGGCGTCGACGTGGTCGTCGAGTCGACCGGTATCTTCACCGATTCCACGAAGGCGAAGGGGCACCTGGCCGCCGGCGCCAAGAAGGTGATCATCTCCGCGCCCGCCAAGGGCGAGGACCTGACCGTCGTCATGGGCGTCAACGACGACAAGTACGACGGCAGCCAGAACATCATCTCGAACGCGTCCTGCACGACGAACTGCCTGGGCCCGCTCGCCAAGGTGCTGAACGACTCGTTCGGCATCGAGCGCGGCCTGATGACCACGATCCACGCCTACACCGCGGATCAGAACCTGCAGGACGGCCCGCACAAGGACCCGCGCCGCGCCCGCGCCGCCGCACTGAACATCGTGCCCACCGGCACCGGCGCCGCCAAGGCCATCGGCCTGGTGCTGCCCGAGCTGAACGGCAAGCTGGACGGCTACGCGCTGCGCGTGCCGGTCCCGACCGGCTCGATCACCGACCTGACCGCCGACCTGCGCAAGCCGGCCTCGGTCGACGAGATCGACGCCGCGTTCAAGGCGGCCGCGGAGGGCCCGCTGAAGGGCATCCTGAAGTACAGCACCGACCCGATCGTCTCCAGCGACATCGTGACCGACCCGCACTCGTCGATCTACGACGCGCCGCTGACCAAGGTGATCGACGGCCAGGTGAAGGTCAGCTCGTGGTACGACAACGAGTGGGGCTACTCCAACCGCCTGGCCGACCTGATCGGCCTCGTCGGCAAGTCGCTGTAAACCTATGGCAGTCAAGACACTTCAGGACCTGCTGGACGAGGGCGTCGAGGGCAGGGGCGTGCTGGTGCGCTCCGACCTCAACGTTCCCCTCGACGACGGCGCGATCACCGACCCGGGCCGGATCGTCGCCTCCGCGCCCACGATCAGGGCGCTGGCCGAGGCCGGTGCCAAGGTCGTCGTGACCGCGCACCTCGGCCGCCCGAAGGGCGCACCCGATCCGGCGCTGTCGCTGGCCCCGGTGGCGACCAGGCTGGCCGAGGAACTGGGCCGCAACGTGCAGCTCGCCGGTGACGTGGTAGGCCAGGACGCGCTGGCGCGGTCGGAGGGCCTGACCGACGGCGACGTGCTGCTGCTGGAGAACATCCGCTTCGATCCGCGCGAGACCAGCAAGGACGACGCCGAGCGCGGCAAGCTGGCGCTGGCGCTGGTCGAGCTGGTCGGTGACGACGGCGCGTTCGTCTCCGACGGATTCGGCGTGGTGCACCGCAAGCAGGCCTCGGTCTACGACGTGGCGAAGCTGCTGCCGCACTACGCGGGCACGCTGGTCGCCGCCGAGGTCGACGTGTTGCGGACGCTGACGGCCGACCCGCGGCGCCCGTACGCCGTGGTGCTGGGCGGATCCAAGGTCTCCGACAAGCTGGCCGTCATCGAGGCGCTGGCGCCGAAGGTCGACACCCTGGTGATCGGCGGCGGCATGTGCTTCACCTTCCTTGCGGCACAGGGTCTTCCGGTCGGTTCGTCGCTGCTGCAGGAGGAGATGATCGCCACCTGCCGCGATCTGCTGGACCGCTACGCCGACGTCATCCACCTGCCCGTCGACATCGTGGTGGGTGAGCGGTTCGCGGCCGACGCCGAGTCGAAGACCGTGGCCGCCAACGAGATTCCCGACGGCTGGATGGGTCTGGACGTGGGCCCGGAATCGGCGAAGCGGTTCGCGGCACTGCTGACGGAGGCACAGACGATCTTCTGGAACGGCCCGATGGGCGTGTTCGAGTTCGAGAAGTTCGCCGCGGGCACCCGCGGAGTCGCCGAGGCGATCGTGACGGCGACCGGCAAGGGTGCCTTCTCGGTGGTCGGCGGCGGCGATTCGGCCGCGGCCGTGCGCGCGCTCGGCCTGCCGGACGACGGGTTCTCGCACATTTCGACCGGCGGCGGCGCGTCGCTGGAATACCTGGAGGGCAAGGAACTTCCGGGTATCAGCGTTCTGGAACAGGAGGCCGAGTGATGGCTCGTAAGCCGCTGATCGCCGGCAACTGGAAGATGAACCTCAACCATCTCGAGGCCATCGCGCTGGTGCAGAAGATCGCCTTCGCCCTGCCGGGCAAGTACTTCGCGAAGGTCGACGTCGCGGTCATCCCGCCGTTCACCGATATCCGCAGCGTGCAGACGCTGGTCGAGGCCGACCGGCTGCTGCTCACCTACGGCGCCCAGGACGTGTCGACGCACGCCTCCGGTGCCTACACCGGTGAGGTCAGCGCGCCCATGCTGGCGAAGCTGGGCTGCAGCTTCGTGGTGGTCGGCCATTCGGAGCGGCGGCAGTACCACAACGAGGACGACGCCACCGTGGCGGCGAAGGCCAAGAAGGTGCTCGACAACGGGATGACCCCGATCGTGTGCATCGGCGAGGGCCTCGGTGTCCGCGAGGCGCAGACGCACGTCCGGTACAACCTGGAGCAGCTGCGCGGTTCGCTCAAGGGTATGTCGGCGGAGGAGATCTCGAAGGTTGTCGTCGCCTACGAGCCGGTATGGGCGATCGGCACCGGTCAGGTCGCCACCCCCGCCGACGCGCAGGAGGTGTGCGGCGCGATCCGGGCCGAGCTGGCGGAGCTGGCGGACGCGGAGATCGCGGCGACGGTGCGGGTGCTGTACGGCGGCTCGGTGAATGCCAAGAACGTCGGCGAGCTGATCGGTCAGACCGATATCGACGGCGCACTGGTCGGCGGCGCATCGCTGAAGGGCGACGAGTTCGCCACCCTCTCGGCCATCGCGGCCGGTGGCCCGCTTCCGTGACCCGGCGCGGTACGGTCCCCCTGTGACCCGCTGCGGCACGGTCGCTCTGTGACCCGGCGCGGCACAGTCGCCCCGTAACTCGTTGCGGTACAACCGGATACAGCGTCCCGGCGTGACTCCCGGACGGTTCACCAGAGGTGGCCGGTTTCGGAAGGCACGCCGGGACGCTGTCGTGTCATCCGATCCGGGCCACCGCACCCAGCATGGACACGGCCTCGGGCCTGGGGTGGGCCCGCCAGCTCTCCGGCCGCCACGCCGTGATCGAGCCGATCCCCGGCGGCGCCACCTGCATTCCGGTGAAGAAGCGGCTGAACTCGGCGGTGGAGCGTAATCGGAACGGAATTCCGCTGCGCCGGTTGGCCTCCTCGCTCTCGGCGAGATCCTCGGCGGTGAGGTGGTCGCTCGTCGCGTGGCTCATCACCAGGTAGCTGCCCGGCGGCAGCGCGTCGCACAGCCGCCGGACCACCTCGCGGGGCCGGTCCTCGTCGGTGAGGAAGTGCACGACGGCGAGCAGCATCAGCGCCACCGGGCGGGTCGGGTCCAGGGTGGCGCGCAGGTCGGGGTGGGTGAGGATGCGCTCGGTGTCGCGGATGTCGGCCTCGATATAGGCGGTGCGGCCCTCGTCGCTGCCGTGCAGCAGCGTGCGGGCGTGGGTCGCCACGATCGGATCGTTGTCGACGTAGACGATCCGTGAATCGGGCGCGATCTCCTGGGCGATCTCGTGCACGTTGCCGGCGGTCGGCAGCCCGGTGCCGAGGTCCAGGAACTGCCGGATCCCTACCTCGTCGGCCAGGTAGGTCACGGCGCGCCGGAGGAACGCGCGGTTCTCGAGGGCGGAGAACTGGACGCTGGGGAAGGCCTCGGCCACCATCTCCGCCGACTCCCGGTCGGCTTCGAAGTTGTCCTTGCCGCCGAGCCAGTAGTCGTACCGGCGCGCCGGGTGCGGCTTGCTGGCATCGATCCCGGGAGGGGCCTGTTCGGAGTCCACGCCCGCTCTCCTTCCTCTCGACTACTGTGATGATGTCAGCCCAGGGTGGGAGAACCGGTAGCGCCCCCGTCGCACCGTCCGGAAGGCTTGCGATGCATCTGCAGTACAGCCCCTACGACTACAGCCCTTACGACTACAGCCCTTACGACTTCGATGTCCACGCCGACCCGTACCCGTACTACGCCCGGCTGCGCGAGCACGCACCGGTGTTCCGGAACGAGACCGACGACTTCTGGGCGCTGTCGCGGCATGCCGATGTGGCGGCGGCGCAGCGTGATTCGGCGCTGTTCTCCAGCGTGAACGGGCTGCGCATGGAGCCGGCGTTCTGGGGCCCGCAGGCCGGCCGGTTCTTCTCGTTCGTCGCCATGGATCCCCCCGAGCACACCCGCATGCGCGGGCTGGTGGCGCGGGCGTTCACCCAGCACCGGGTGCAGTCGCTGGAACCGAGGCTGCGCGAGCTGGTCCGCGGCCTGCTGGAACCGCTGCTGGACCGGGGCGGCTTCGACCTGATGACCGAGTTCGCGAGCATCTTTCCGACCGACGTGATCTCGGAACTGGTCGGTGTGCCGGAGAGCGACCGGGAGCTGGTGCGCGACCTCGGCATGGAGATCATGTACACCGACGAGGAGTCGACCGACCTGCGGCCGGAGGCGATGCGGGCGATCGGCGAGCTGGTCGGCTACTACACCGAGCTGACCGCCGAGCGGAACAGGCACCGCCGCGACGACCTGCTGTCGGGCCTGCTCGACGCCGCCGACGGCGACGACCGGCTGACGCCGGAGGAGATCGTCGGCGTGCTGATCCTGCTGGTCGGTGCCGGCAGCGAGACCGTCATGCTCACCCTCGGCAACCTCTGGCATGCGGCCTGGCAGCATCCGGAGCAGCGGCGGCGGGCGCTCGGCGGCCGCATCGACGACTGGATCTCGGAGGGCATGCGCTACGACCCGGCGACCCAGTCGAACCTGCGCACCACCACCGCGCCGGTCGAACTGCACGGGGTGGCGATCCCCGCCGGTGCGCGCATGCTCCTGCTCAGCGGCTCGGCGAACCGGGACCCGGAGGTCTTCGCGGATCCGGACACCTTCGACCTGGACCGCGACACCGGGCCGGCGCTGGTGTTCGGCGGCGGCCGGCACCACTGCCTGGGCGCGAACCTCGGCCTGCTGGAGCTGCGGGTGGCACTGGGTGAGATCGTGGCGCGGGTGGCCGATTTCGATATCGATCCCGGCGGCCTGCGGCGGATCCATTCCTCCAACAACCGCGGCTTCGCGGCGATGCCGACCACCGTCACCCTGCGCTGACGCGGGTCGTTCAGCTGCGGCCGCACAGTGTGACCGCGGCGGTCTCGATCGCGGACTCGTCCAGGAGCACGGTATTCGCCGCCGGACCGAGCGGGACGAAGCTGTCGGCACTGGTGACGCGGGCGATCCGGCCGTCGAATCCGGCGTCCAGCAGTGCGGCGCAGACGGATTCGGAGACGCCGCCGCTGCGGCGGGTCTCGTCGGCGATCAGCACCCGGCCGGTGGCCCGGGCGTGCGCCAGCAGATCGTCCGCGGGAAGCGGTGCCAGCCAGCGCAGGTCGAGGACGCGGGCGCGAATTCCGCGGCCGGACAGGCGGCGTGCGGCGCGCAGGCTCATCGGGACGCCGTTGGCGAAGGTGACGACGGTGAGATCGGCGCCGTCGCCGTGGATCCGGGCCCGGCCGATGTCGACGGGTTCGGCGGTGGGCGGCGCCAGCCAGCCGTCGTCGCCGGATTCGTAGAGGTCGCGGGTGTGGTACAGCGCGATCGGCTCGAGGAACAGGCACACCCGGCCGTCCACGCGCGCGGCGGACGCACAGGTGCGCAGCATGGCCGCCGCGTCGTCGGCGCGCGCGGGGGAGGCGACCACCACGCCGGGGATATCCCGCAGTGCCGCAACGGAATTGTCGTTGTGGAAATGTCCCCCGAAACCCTTCTGGTAGGCATAGGACGCGATGCGCACCACGAGCGGGTTGCGGTACCGGCCGGTGGCGAAGAACGACAGCGTGGCGGCCTCGCCGCGGATCTGGTCGAGGGCGTTGTGGAGGTAGGCCAGATACTGGATCTCCGGAATCGGCACGAATCCGGCCAGTCCGGCCCCGAGCGCGGTGCCGAGCAGGCTCTGCTCGTCGAGCAGCGTATCGAAAACCCTGCGCGCCCCGAACGTTTTCTGCAGTCCCTTGGTGACGCCGTACACCCCGCCCTTGCGGCCGACGTCCTCGCCGAACACCAAGACGTCGTCGTCGCGCTCGAGCAGGGCGGCGAGCGTGTGGTTGATCGCCTGTGCGAGAGTCACCGGGGACGAGCCGGCGTCCGCCTCGCCCTCGCGACTCGCGCCCGGATCGCGGCCGGATGCCTGCGGCACGGCACCGTTCTCGCGGTCGCCGCGGCCGTGCGATCCGGTCGCGCGCCGGGCGGCCGGATCTGGGCTCGAGGAGCCGGAGCGCCGATCCCGCTGTGCTGCGGGTGCTTCCGCGGTGTCATCGCGGGTTTCCCCTGCGGGCCCGGTGATTCCGGCCGCCGGCACGCCGCCGGGCAGGAGTCCCGAGCGCCGTGCGTCGGTGCGTACCAGGTCGGGATCGCCGGCGGCCAGCGGTGCGATCACCGCCGCGGCCGAGGCCAGCTTCGGTGCGCGCGCGACGCGGTCGGCGACCTCGGTGACGTGGGCGCCGATGGCGTCGTAGCGGTCGATCACCTCGGTGGCGCCGGCGACACCGGCGGTGATCAGCAGGCGGGCGGTGGCGGCCAGCGGATCGTGCTCGAGATCGGCGGCGATGTCGCCGGTGCGCCGGTAGGCGGATTCGACGTCGGATCCGGCATGTCCCAGCAGCCGCACGGTGCGCAGCCGCAGGAAGGCGGGCTCGCGATGCTCCCGGACCCAGTTCACCGCCAGCGCCGAGACCGACAGCGCCTGCAGGAGGTTGCCCCCGTCGGCGCTGAAATATCGCATGCCGGGCCGGGATCCGTAGGCGTACTCGATCCACTCGGGCGGGGTGGGCACGCTGAGGCCGACCCCGTTGTCCTCGCATACGAACAGCACGGGCATCGGAATCCGCTGGTGCGCGGTGTGAATCGCGGCATTGATCGCCCCGGCGGCGGTCGAGTGGTTGGCCGAGGCGTCGCCGAAACCGCACAGCACCACGGCATCCGGCGGCCATTCGGTGAACCGGCCGAGCCGAGCGGCGCGGTCCAGCGCGAACGCGAGGCCGACCGCGCGCGGGACGTGCGAGGCGATGGTGGAGGTCATCGGGATCACCGCGGCCGGCTTGCTGCCGAACACCTTGTGCCGCCCGCCGGAGATCGGGTCCGCGGCCGCCGCGACGACGCCGAGCAGGACGTCGCGGACCGGATCCGAGCCGGGCACCTGCCGGCTGCGGTGCACGAAGAACGCGCCCGAACGATAGTGCAGCAGTGCGGGATCGGAGGTGCGCAGCGCGGCCGCCACCGCCACGTCGCCCTCGTGACCCGCCGAGCCGATGCTGTAGTACCCGCGGCCGGACGCCGTCAGCTGCCGTGCGGCCAGGTCGAGATGGCGGCTGGTCGCCTGCGCGTCGAAGTAGCCGAGGCAGTCCGCCGCCGTGTAGGGCGAGCCCGGCCGAATCGGATCCGTTGCGGCACGGCGGGATCCGGGTTCGGCATCCGCGACCGCGGTGCGGAACCTCCGGTCGAGTTCGGCTTCCCGTTCGTTGATCGCTTCTCCCGTGGTGGTGCGGCGGTGGGCACTCACTGGGCGTGCAGGATCAGCCCGGTGTCGTCGGCGGCATTGCGCAGGGTGAGGGTGTCGGCGTCGACGGTGGCGGAGGTCTTGCCGTCCAGCGCCTCCAGGACCTGCCGCTCGACCTCCATCACCTCCGGCGGGCAGGCCATCCTGGTGGTGGCGATCCGGAAGGTGGCCTCGGCGCCGGCGATATCGGCGTGGCCGGTCATCCGGTTGCATCCGGCGCTACCGGACACCTGCCCGTCGGGGGCGATGGTGAGGGTCGGGCGCGCCTCGTCGAGGGCGCGCGAGCGCACCTGGCCCTCCGGTCGCAGCAGGGCGGTGACGACCCAGGTGGTGCCGGTCAGCGATCGGTCCGGCCGGGCGGCCTTCTTGTCCAGCAGCGTGACGGTGGCGGTGCTGCCGGTCAGCGTCAGGGTGTCGCCGGACAGCTTCCACCGGGGCCCCGACTGCAGCAGCCGGTTCTGCCAATCGTCGGCGCCGGCCCGCTCGTCCGGGCAGGCCATCAGGGTGGACGCCAGACCCGACACCCGCAGCACATCGCCCTCGAACGCCACCGGCCCGCTGCTGGTGTTGCACCCCGACGTGGCCGACACCCGGCCGTCGGCGAAGCGGAGTTCCAGCGGCCCGCCGCCGGGGATCGGGGTGCCCTCGACCTCGGTGGAGACGAAGGTGCGCCCCATCGGCGTCGGTGCGGGCCGTGCGGGCTCGTCGTCGGCGCCGGACGAGCATGCGGCGGCGAGCCCGAGCGCGACCAGGACCGGAACGAGACGCAGCATCGCCGACATGCCGCGATCCTACCGACGGGTGCGGGCCGGGAGCGGGAGCGCCGGGCGGGGGATTCGGGTCCGGCGCCGCGGCCGTCGGGTGAGCGGGGCCGGCTCGTTCGGGCTTTGCCGGTACCGCGTCATCGTGAGCTGCTGCCCGCGCTCGTCGTACTCCGGAATCGGTAGCGGGAACCAGTAGCTGCTGTCGAGCCACGCCTGTCCCAGCAGCGGTACCGGCTTGCCGAGCAGATTCACGCCCTTCCCGTGCGGCGGGTCGCCGAAGCTGCCGACCGCCGCGCCGTCGACGAGGAAGTCCACCTTGTCGGTGCCCGGCCGCACGGCGCAGGCGCGGTCGTTCGCAGGGCCGGAACCGGCATGGTGATCTGCCGGATCACGGTGGCGCCCCCGACGCCGGTGCGCGGGAGCCCGCTGCCTCGCGCCGTGCCGTCGCCCGCGCGCCGCACCTGACCATGGCCGTCGCCATGGCGGTGATGCCGGTCGCGGCGGCGTAGCCGGACTCAGCTCGCCGAGGCGGCGCGCTCTCCGGATTGCGGTGCGGGCGTGGCGGATTCGGTACGGAACGTGCGGTGGACGAGCACGGCGGTGGTGCCGAACCCCAGGCACAGTCCCAGCCACACGCCCGGGCCGTGCCAGCCCAGGCCGTATCCGAACAGAGCCATCGCGGGGATGCCGACGCCGAAATAGCCGACGAGCGTGTTCTTCAGCCCGGCCTTGGTGTTGCCCAGCCCGCGCAGCAGGCCGATGCAGAGATTCTGCGAGCCCTTGCAGTACTGGTGCACGATGGCGAACCACAGCAGCGTCGCGGCCGCCGAGACGACTGCCGCGTCGTCGCGATGGTCGCCCAGGAACGGCGCGAGCACCAGGTGGGGTGCGAGGACGTAGCCGAGCCCGACCACGGTCATGAACGCGAACGCGAGGGTGAAGGTGCGGCGGGCGATTCCGCGCGCGGCCGGCCGATCGCCCTGCCCGACGACGCGGCTCACCATGATCGACGAGCCCTGGGACAGGCCGATATTGAACTGATAGACGATCTGGGCGAGGTTGTTCACGATATTGCTGGCCGCCAGCGGCACCGGTCCGAAGCCGCCCATCATGAGGGTGGCCACCGAGGTAATGGCGGCCTCGGAGCCGTAGGTGAGCGAGATCGGGGTGCCCATCGCGACGATGTGCCGCACGGTGGCGCGTTCGGCGCGCCAGGCCCGCAGCGACAGCAGCGGGCCGAGGCGGTCGTCGCGGAGCACCGAGACCAGATAGACGCCGCACGTCCACACCTGAACGAGCGTGGTGGCCAGGCCGATTCCGGCCAGCCCGAGCCGCGGCAGGCCCAGCCAGCCGTAGATGAACGCGGCGTTCAGCAGCGCGTTGACGCCGATCGACAGAATCGTCACGCGCAGCAGCGATCCGGCCCGGCGCATCCCGACGGCGAACTGCCGCAGCACGTTCAGCCACAGCATCGGGACCAGTCCGGGCGCCAGCGTCCAGATGATCGACCGCGCCGCGTCGACCACCTCCGGCCGCTGGCCGAGCACGCCGAGCAGATATCCGATCCCGATCAGCACGGCCGCGCCGGCCACCGAGGTGAGGGTGGCGACGGCCAGTGCAGCACGCAGATATCCGCGGATCTCGGTGCGGGCCGGATCGTCGAGTCCGGCGCCGCCGCAGCGCTTCTCGGCCCGGCCCAACGCGCCCGACACCATATTGCCGACGCCGGTGACCATGCCGACGCACATGGTGCGGATCTGGTTGTACAGCAGCAGCGCCAGACCGCCCGCCGCGACGGCGGTGATCCCGAGCAGGCCCATCATCGCGAGATCGACGGTGGTCAGCGCGATCTGGGCGAGCTGGATACCGATGACCGGCCCGGCGAGGGCGAGGATCGCGCGGTAGTCGGACCAGCGAATCGTCATGTGCTCCCTCATGTTCCGGTGCGTTCCAGGCCGGCGGTGTGATGGCCGGTGGGCGGACTGCCGCCGGCGAGGCGGACCGAATCGTCGTAGGCGGTCAGCAGTCTGCGGGTGCGCTGATGGGCGAGATGGTCGAGCAGGCCGCGTTCGAGGAGCCAGTCGTCGTCGTAGACGGAATCCAGGTATTTCTCCCCGGCATCGCAGACCAGCACCACCACGGTGCCGCCCGGCCGCAGGTACAGCAGCCGGCGCAGCGCGATATGGATGGCGGCTCCGGCGGTTCCGCCGACGAGCAGCCCGGTGCGGCGGGCGACGATGCGCGCGGTGGCGAACGCGTCGGCGTCGGCGACCTTGCAGCCCTCGTCGATGTGCCGGTAGTCGACGTTGCGGCCGATCCGGAATCCGGCGGGGCTGCCGGCGCCGGTCTGCCAGTACGGCCGTCCCGTTCCGCCGAAGATGATCGATCCGGCGGGTTCGACGCCGATCGTGCGGACGCGGGAACCGTGGCGGCGCAGTTCGTCGACGGTCCCGCACAGCGATCCGCCGGTGCCGACCGCGCCGATCAGCCAGTCGATATCCGCGTCGAGATCGGCGCGCAGTTCCTCGGCCAAGCCCCGGTACCCCGCGCCGTTGCCGGGATTGTTGTGCTGGTCGGGCCAGTACGCGCCGGTGGCCGCGGCGATCTCGGCGGCCTTGCGGCGCCGGGCGACGGTGCTCGGTCCGCCGTCGCCGCCCTCGACGTGGACCAGCCGGGCGCCCAGCGCCCGCATGGCGCGCAGCTTGTCGCGCGCCGCGTGGCCGTCGACGACGGCGGTGAAGGTATAACCGCGTTCGAGTGCCACCAGCGCCAGCCCGGTTCCGGTGTTGCCGGAGGTCGGCTCGACGATATGGCCGCCGGGCCGCAGCAGTCCGGTGCGCTCGGCGTGCAGCACCATCTCCCGGGCCATCCGGATCTTCGCCGAGCCGGTCGGGTTGAACTGTTCCAGCTTGAGCAGCAGCCGGGTGCCGGTACCGGTCCGGGTCAGCTCGAACAGCGGTGTGCGGCCGATCAATTCGCAGGCCCGGCGGACCACCCGTTCCGGGCGCCCGGCCGTTCCCCACTGGCTCGCCGTATCCGCGCGCTGGGCACCGGTCGTCGCCGAGTGTCGGGCACCGGTGGTCGCTGTGCGCTGGGCAACGGTCGTCGAGGCGTGCGGTGTTCCGGCGGCTGCGGTGCGTCGGCCGTTCGCTCCCGAGTCCTGCTCGGTCGCCGTTCCGGTGGGCGCTACCGACGGTGTTCCAGTGTGATCGCTGAGCGCATCGGTGCGTGCTGCCGACGCTGTTCCGGTGTGCGCGCCGATCGGTCCGGTGGGTTGATCACCGGATGTCGCGGTGTATTCCGCGGTCCTGTCCGGGGGCTGCTCGCGGGTCGGTCCCGGGCGTTCGTCCGTTGTGATCGCGACGTGCTCGCCGGTCCGCCCGAGGTATCCCGCCGACGGTGTTCCGGCGTGCTCGCGGCCGGAGTCGCGGGGCGCGAGTCCCGCGGTCATCGGTCGATTCTCCAGCGCCGGCGGCCGTCCTCGTCGGTCAGCACGATCTTCGGGGGCAGCGGCATCTGATGGAATTCGCTTTCGTTCTTGTCCATCTGGTAGCCGGCCGTGTTCGGGTAGAGCAGGAGATCGCCGGCCGCGGGCGGCTGCGGGAACGGAACCTTGCGCCAGGTCAGCATGTCGTACTCCATGCAGCTGGCGCCGCCCACACAGGAGGCGACGGGTTGTGCGTCCGGTAGCGGGTGGCGCGGCAGGAGGATCGGGTCGGGGAGGAATTCGCTGCCCTTCCACTGTTCGGACACGCTCATGCTCAGCCCCGCCACCGTGGTGATGCCGTGCGCGTCGTTGCGCTTGAACCCCTGCACCGGGAAGACGGTGAATCCGGCGTCGATCAGCAGGGCCCGGCCGGGTTCCAGCAGCAGCCGGATGTCGTTGTCGCGCAGGTGATGCGCCAGCGTGGCGCCGTCGAATTCGGTGGTCAGGACGGCGTCGAGCATGGCCGCGCCGACCGGTTCCTGCGCATACGGGTAGAAGGCGCCGAAGCGTTTTCCGGCATGAAACCAGTTTTCGGTGTGCCCGGCGGTGAACGCCGCCCAATCCCCGGGGGCGAGGTAGCTGCACGCGAAGCCGCCGCCGATGCTGATCGCCTGCGCCGAGAGCCCGGCCGCCCGTGCCTTGCCGACGAGTTCGACCAGCTCCCAGGCCAGTTCGGCGCGGGGCCGCACCGCGTAGCCGTCGAGATGGAAGGAGAAGCCCGCCATCTCGACGTGCGGCCGGAGCCCGGCGCAGCGGGCGAGGGCCGGCTCCAGATCGGCGGGCGACAGGCCGAATCGGCTGTCCGGTGCGCGAGCGGGCAGCACCCGCAACAGGATTCGCGCGGGCCCGTCGGTGCGGGCATGTTCCGCGAGGCGCTCGAGTTCGTCGAGGGCGTCGACGGCGATCAGGCAGCCGTGCCGGACGGCCAGCCACAGCAGCTCGTCGCTCTTGGCGGCGCCGGTGACACCGATATCGCGCCCGCGGATTCCCTGCGCGAGGGCGTGCACGAGTTCCGGGGCGCTGGCGACATCCACCGCGCCGTCGAGTGCGGCGACCTTCGGCAGCCAGCAGCCGGCCTTGTTGGCCTTCTTCCCGAAATACACCTGGCCGCGCACGCCGCGCTCGGCCAGCACCGCCTGGAACGAGCGGAGATTCTCGGCGAACTGGTCGGGCTGGACGATGTGGTACGGACCGCCGATCGCGTGGTGAATGTCGAACAGCAGCCCCGGATCCGATCGAACCCGCTGCGCCCAGGGCTTTTCGGTGGCGGGCAGGGAGATGGTGGTCATGCCCACAGCGACACCTCGCGCCCGCGCCCGGCCGCGACCGCGCGGGTGGCCAGCGCGTGCGCCACCGGGATGTCGGTGATGATCATGCCGCTGGAGAACGCGAAGACCCGGTCGCGCGGGGTGTGGCGCCCGGGCGCGCGCCCGGCCACGATATCGGGCAGCTCGGCGTGGATCTCGACCGCGCCGTCCGGGCCCGCGAGCCGGGTGCCGGTCACGCCGAGCTGGCCGGTGCTGGTGGCGATCGCGTAATCGGCGTCGCGCAGTGCGCCGGTCGCCACGCCCTTGCTGGCGACCGAGATCAGCAGCCCGCCGGGCCGCAGCCACGCGGTCTGCACCGGGGGATGCGCGGCGCGGCCGGAGGCGGCGACGACGATATCGGAGTCGGCGGCCGCGGCCGGGACATCGTCGACCAGCTCCAGCTCCCGGTCCGGAAAGTAGCGCGCGAGTACGGCCTTCGTGTCGGCGATCCCGTCGGGGTGGGTGCCGTACAACCGCAGCCGCCGCAGATCCGGCAGCACCGTCAGCAGGTACGGCAGCGTATATCGGCCCTGCACGCCGGTGCCGATCATCAGGGCGCTGGTGGCGCCCGGCCGGGCGCAGTACTTGGCGATGAGGGCGGTGGTCGCGGGCGTGCGGGACGCGCCGACCCGCTGGCAGTCCATGAACGCGAACGGCAGACCGGTCGTGTCGTCGTACAAACTGATTGTCGTGTAGTACTTTTCGGCGCTGTCGTTTCCTTGCCGGTAGGAGGTCTTGAACCCGACCTGCTGCAGCGATCCGTCGTAGCCGAGCATGGAATAGGACACCGCGTCGCGCTCCTCGACCGGGATCGGCATCATCAGCTTGGTCGGGCAGCGCGAATCACCCTGGGCGAAGGCCCGATAGCCGTCCTCGACCAGCGCGATGATCTCGCCGGGCGTGATGTCGACGTCGGCCAGATCGGTGCGGGTCAGGACGTGCAGCGTGGGTTTCATCCGGTCTCCTCGGTCGGTGGGGGGATGTGCGGTCGCAGGCCGGTGTGTCCGGCGTGGGTCGATCGGCGTTCCGTCGCACGGGAGTCCGGCCGGTATCGCCGGGTGCGGCGAGAACGGGGCCGGTGGAGAGTTCAGGGTGCCGCGCGTGAATCAGGTTGTGGCGCAGGTCGGCTCACCACAACGCCGGCGAAGGATGGTGCGGCGAACAGCATTCCGATCCGCAGCGTGCCCATGAGGACACAGTAGGTTAATGGTAATGATTGTCAATAGTCTGAGTCCTGTGACAAGTGACACCGTTTGTCCGGAGTCGGCTCCGGGTGAACCGCCCGGAGCGGGGCCGGGTCCGATTCGCTCCGGATAAACTGGGACTTCGTGACCGCTACCGGTGCCGATTCGCCCGTCTCCACCTGGGCGCCGCTGGCGTCCCGGATCTACCGCGCGTTGTGGATCGCGCAGCTGGTGTCGAATCTCGGTACCTGGATGCAGACGGTCGGCGCGCAGTGGCTGCTGGTCGGCGATCCGCACGCGGCCACGCTGGTGTCGCTGGTGCAGACCGCGACCACGTTGCCGGTGATGTTGCTGGCGGTGCCGTCGGGTGTGCTGGCCGATCTGCTGGATCGCCGGCGGCTGCTGATCGGGGCGCAGGCGGCCATGGCGCTCGTGGCGACGGCGCTGACCGTCGTGACGGCGACCGGGCAGATCACCCCGCCGGCGCTGCTGACGCTGCTGTTCGTGCTCGGCGTCGGGCAGGCGCTCACCGCCCCGGCCTGGCAGGCGATCCAGCCGGAGCTGGTGCCGCGCAATCAGATTCCGGCGGCGGCCGCGCTGGGCAGCATGGGTTTCAATGTCGGGCGCGCGGTCGGGCCGGCGATCGCCGGCGCCCTGGTGTCGCTGGCCGGTCCCACACTGGTGTTCGGGCTCAACGCGGTCTCGTTCGTCGGCATCGTGGCGGTGCTGTTCCGGTGGCGGCGCCCGGCCGAGGAACAGGACCTGCCCGCCGAACGGCCGATCGCGGCGCTGGCGGCCGGACTGCGGTTCATCCGCGCCGCGCCCGCGATCCGGCGGGTGCTGTTGCGTTCGATCCTGTTCATCGCGCCGGCCAGCGCGCTGTGGGCGCTGCTGCCGGTGATCGCGCACGACCGGCTGCACCTGGAATCGTCCGGCTACGGCCTGCTGCTGGGCGCGCTCGGCGCCGGCGCGGTGCTGGGCGCCACCCAGCTGTCGCGGCTGCGGCGCAGGCTGAGCCCGACGCACGGGCTGGCGTCGGCCGCGGCCCTGTTCGGCGTGTCGACCGTGCTCGCCGCGACGGTGCCGAATACCGCGATCGTGCTGGTGGGCCTGATCGGCGGCGGATTCGCGTGGATGACGTCGATGTCGACGCTGAACGCGACCATGCAGCTACTGCTGTCGTCGTGGGTGCGGGCGCGCGGGATGTCGGTGTATCAGCTGGTGTTCATGGGCGGGCAGGCGCTCGGTTCGCTGGCCTGGGGACTGGTCGCCGGCGCGTACGGAACCGAGACGGCGATGATCGCGGCCGCCGCGCTGCTCGGCCTGTGCGCGGTGAGCACGCTGTGGCTGCCGGTCCGGGTCGCCACCCTGGACACCACGCCGACCGCGTACTGGCCCGAGCCGGTGCTGGACTTCGAACCGGCCGCCGACGACGGACCGGTGCTGGTCCTGGTCACCTACCACGTTCCGGAGGAGACGGCCGCGGAGTTCTCCGCCGCGATGGCGCGGGTCGGACGCTCCCGGCAGCGGACGGGGGCGATGGAATGGCGGCTGTACCGGGACGTGAGCGTGGCCGACCGCTATACCGAGGCGTTCGTCGTGCGGTCCTGGCAGGAGCATATGCGCCAGCACCAGGTGCGGCTGACCGCCCAGGACCGGCTCGCCGAGCAGCGGCTCGAGCGGTACACGGTGGGGGAGATCCAGACCCGGCATCTGGTGGCCGTGCAGCCGGTGCGGGGGTGGCGGCGCGGCTGATCACCCCAGGCAGGTGCTGCCGGAGCGACCGCATAAACTGTCCGGCATGCGCATGTTCCTGGATATCCTCCTGATCATCACCAGCATCCTGCTGGTGCTGCTGGTGCTGCTGCATCGAGCGAAGGGTGGAGGCCTGTCCAGCCTGTTCGGCGGCGGCGTGCAGTCGAGCCTGTCCGGCTCCACCGTCGTGGAGAAGAACCTCGATCGCATCACCATCTTCATCGGCGTCGTCTGGCTGATCTCCATCCTCGGCATCGGCTTCGAGATCAAGTTCGCCTGACCGGTGACACGGCTATCGCCGGACCGGTGACACGGTCCGGCGACCTCCGGGCGGGCCACCACAACACTGAGACACAACACCGAGAGACGGCACAACGCCGAGGGATGGGCGTGGGTCGGTCGCATCCCGGGTGGCGCCCGAGGGCGCTATCCGATCGCCGCGGCGAAGTCGGTGAAACACTCGGCGATTCGATCCGGGAATTCGCCATTGACGGCGTGTGAGGCGTCCGGCCACAGCTCTACGCGTGCCCCCGGAACCGTGCGGGCGGTCTCGGCCGCGCGGGCGGCGTCGTGCACGATGCTGCGGCCGGCGAGGACGGCGAGCATCGGGACGGTGATCCCGGACAGTTCGGCCGCGGTCGGCCGGGCCGGCATCGGCTGCGCGGAGCTGAAGTCGCGCATCGCCGAGGCGATCAGGCGGCCTTCGGGCAGCGCATCGCTGCTGCGGACGCCGCCGGAGATCCAGCCGAGCAGCCGGTGCCGGATGGCCGTCGGCATGCCCGGAATCACGCTGCCCAGCGAGACGACGATCATCTTCCAGGTCAACGGCGCGAAGGTGTTCGCCGGATCCAGCAGCGTCACCGATGCCGCGCATTCGGGGCGGCGGAGGGCGACCTGGGTGGCCAGCCAGCCGCCGATGCTGACGCCCAGCAGATGCGCGCGCTCGATCCCGAGCCCGGCGAGCGCCTCGGCCACCCACGTCGCCTGATCGGCGGCGCCGGTCAGAGGGCGGTGCTGACTGCTCGCTCCGGGTTCCCCGATGCTGTCTATCGACCAGACGGTGCGGTGCGCGCGGAGCCCCGGCAGGTTCGCCCGCCACATCGGGGTGGAGGCCTGCCGCCCGGACAGCAGGACCAGCGGAATGCCGTCGCCGTCACCGAAACGGTAACCGCGGACCGGCCCGAATGTCGTTGTCACCGCGGCCGTTTCATCGGGTTCGGGAAGTGCGGCCAGGCCGTCGAGGTAGGCGGCGGCGAAGCGGTCGAAGGCGTCCCGGTCCGGGAAGTATCCGACCTTCTCGGCGGGCCTGCCGATATTCGGTGCGAGGAACGGCTCGTCGACTGCCATGGCAGCAGCTTTCCACGGCGTCCGGGCGGCCGCTGTCGCGGGCCGGGGACTACTCGAGCCCCTTCTTGCCGGGTGTCCAGAACGGCTTGGTCAGCACCGATCGGCGCGGCCAGCCGCGTTCCTGGATCAGGTGGCGGCGGACGAGCTGGATGGTGCGGGCTTCTCCGGCGAGGTAGGCGAGGCCGGGGGTGGCGGGCAGCTCGAGTCCGCGGACCGCGTCGAGGAGTATCTGCGAGAACGCCGCGGATGCGTCGCCGCGCAGCGGGTGGACCAACTCGCGGGCGCGGGGGAGCGGGAGACGGTCTGCCGCCGTGGCGGTTTCGACGGCTCCGTATACCGGCTCACTCCGCGGCAGGGCGCGCAACATGGCCCCGAAGGCGACCGCGGCGGTGTCCTCGCCGGCGAACAGGTGATAGGGCGCCTCGTCGCGCACCGTGAAAGAGCCTGTCGGACCGCGGAATCGGACCTGATCACCGACGGTGGCCGCGCAACCCCAGCGGGCGCCGGGGCCGTCGCCGTGATCCAGGACGCACAGGTCGAGGACGGCGGCGACCGGGTCGAAGTGCCAGACCGAATACGTGCGCGGATCGCCGCCCCTCGCGGCGAAACCGAAAGGGGTCGGCGGATATCGCGCCGCGGAACGATCGAGGAAGGAATTGGTGACGACGGCGACTATCGCCGGGCCGAGGAGCATCCACGGCTCGGGCGGCGGCGTGCGGCAGAGGTGGCCGGCCGTTCCGCGTAGGGTCGTCGGCCGGACCGCCGTGCACCGCACGGCTGTGGTGAGCCGCCCCGGCACCGACCGCGATCGGACCGAATTCGGCCGCTCGGGCCTGGACGCCGGCGAACGCGGGTGCGTCGCGGCGGCCGTGGTTCAGCCGACTCGCGGAATCCGGCCGTCGATGTCGGTGAACCCGTAGTGGTCGGCGAGATCCGCTACGCGCCAGGCTTTTCCGGTGCGAGCGCGGCGGTCGTCATCGGCCGCCAGAGCGACGACGGCACGGCCCGGGAAACGCGGGGACTCCGCCTCGTTGAGGTCGAAGGTGCCCTCGCCGGGCAGCGTGACCAGGCGGCGGCCGTCGGCGTCGGGCGGAACCATCTGCAGCAGTTCGGTGTTCACGATGCCGGGCCAGATCGACACCGCCGTGACGCCGGTGTCGGCGAGGTCGTGGGCCATATCGGCGGTGAGGCGGTCGACCGCGGCCTTGGCGACGCCGTAGGTCGCGTTGTGGGTGTAGTGCTCGGCGCCGGGGGAGGAGACGCCGACGATGAGCCCGCCGCTGTCGATCAGCAACGGGGCGGCGTAATGGCTTGCGACGTAGTGGGATCGGACGCCGATGTCGAAGCTCTCGTCCCAGGCTCTCGGCGGCACCTCCCAGAACGGCTTACCCAGCCAGCGCGACGAGGCCGGGGCGTTGTAGACGTTGTTCACCAGAACGTCGAGCCGCCCGTGGTCGGCGCGGACCTTGGTGAACAGCTCGGCCACCGCGGTGTCGTCGCGGTGGTCGCACACGACGGGTACGCCCGTGCCGCCGAGTGCGCCGATCTCCGCCGCCGTCTCGGTGACCGAGCCCGGTAGCTTGCCCGGCGTGGCGGAGCGGCCCGTGACGTAGACCGTCGCGCCCGCCGCGCCGAGCTCCAGTGCGATGCCCTTGCCGATGCCGCGGCTGGCGCCGGTAACCACGGCGACCCGGCCGGTGAGTATTCCGTTCACGACTCCGGGACACTACCGTGAAATAAGAACACGTTCTAGTCCTTGGGAGGCGAAGTGGAGCCGACACATCGGTTCGTGGAGACCAACGGCATCCGGATGCATGTCGCCGAGCAGGGCGAGGGGTACCCGGTGGTGTTCTGCCACGGCTTTCCGCACGGCTGGTTCGTCTGGCATCGGCAGTTGGCGGCCGTCGCGGCGGCCGGCTATCGGGCCATCGCCCCCGACCTGCGCGGATACGGCGGGACCGAGGCGCCGGACGGGGTCGAGGCCCATACCAACCGCGCGGTGATCGGCGATCTGCTCGGCCTGCTGGACGATATCGGCGCCGAACGCGCGGTGTTCGTCGGCCTGGACTTCGGCGCGATGCTGGTGTGGGAGCTGGCGCTGCGGGCGCCCGAGCGGGTGGACGCGGTGTTCGTCCTGAACAATCCGTACGTCCCGCGGCCGCCGAAACCGCCGTCGGCGTTCTGGGTCCGCGCGGCCGAGCGCCACTTTCTGCATCTGGCGTACTTCCAGACTCCGGGCGTGGCCGACGCCGAGCTGGCGGCCCGGCCGCGGGAGTTCCTCGCCCGCGTCTTCTATGCGCTGAGCGGCGACTACCACTACCTGGACACCTGGAAGAACCCGCCGGGCCTCGGATATCTCGACGTGCTTCCAGACGCGCCCGCGCTGCCGTGGAACGGGTTGAGCGAGGGCGAGTTCGACGTCCTGGCAAGGGAATTCGAGCGCACGGGCTTCACGGGCGGCCTCACCTGGTACCGCGCCCTGGACCGCAACTGGGAGTTGACCGCCGACCTGCCCACCACGGTCGCCGTCCCCACCCATTTCCTCTACGGCGAAAACGACCCGGACATGGAGGGTTTCAGCGGCCACGACCCCTTGGACACTCTCCGCGCCCACGTCCCCGACCTCCGCGCGGTCGAAAAGGTCCCCGGCGCAGGTCATCTGGTGCAACTGGAAAGCACGGAGGCGGTGAACACCTTCCTGACCACCCACCTTGCCAAGCTGGGCTTGTCGACGGGCGACTAGGCATCAACGCGCCCATGCGATCGAGCGCGTCGGGGCCCCGGCCGTGCCCTATTACGCTCGGCTGCGAAGACCCCGGAACGATCACTGGCCTCGCCATATCGCCGGGGTTACGTCTTTGCGACGCGCCTTCGCTGCGGCTCGAATCGCCGAGTCCGGTCCGGCTCGCGCGGTGGGCGGTTGGCGAACACACTGCTGGGCGGTCCGGGCGAACCGTCGGGATGGTTCGGTCAGGGCACCCAGGTGAGGAGTTCGGAGACCGATAGTCGGCCTCGCGGAATTGCCGTCGGCGCGAGGGCGCGGGTGGTGTCCGGGTGGCCCACGGCGACGGCGTGGCGGGGGAGCCAGCCGGGTGCGGCGGCGATCAGGCGGGCGGCGCGATGGACGTTGTCGTCGGGGTGAAACGTGGTGAGGCAGGTGCCGAGGCCCTGCTCGTGGGCGGCGAGGCAGAGCGATTGCGCGACGCGGCCCATATCGAATTCCGTATCGGCGAAACCGTTGTCCTGCGACAGCAGGACGATCACCAGCGGAGCGTCGGCGAGGTGGAGGGCGAAGTTCCCCAAATGGGACAGCTCCGCGCGCACACCGGGATCGGCGACCGCGACGAGCCGCCAGGGCTGGCGATTGCGTGCGGACCCGGTCCACCGCGCCGCGTCGACGATCCGCTCGACGGCGGTGCGGGAAACCGCGGTGGGAAGGAAGTGCCGCACCGACCGCAATGTCCGGATCGTGTTCTCCACCGCGCCGACCTTACCTACGGTGGGCCGTCGCCCGTCCGGTCAGGTGACGAACCGGCGAAGGCCGAGGCCCATCGGGTCCGGGTGAACGGCTGCTCCGAAGGCGTCCACGCGGCGACCGGCAGCGACAGGTATCGCCGGAAACCATTCAGCCCGCCCGGCTCAGCGGGGGAGGGAGGCGGCGGCCGGTTCGTCCAGGAGCCAGGTGGTGGTGGCGCTGCCCTGCGCGCCGGCGGCGGGGATCTCGGCCGGGTCGGCACCGGCGACGGCGGCCGCGACGGCCCCGGCCTTGGCGGCGCCGCCGACCACGAGCACCACGTGGCGGGTGAGGTGCAGGGCCGGGATGGTCAAGGTGACGCGCACCGGCGGCGGCTTCGGCGAATCCGTCACGGCGACAACGAGTTCGTGCGCCTCGCGGACCGCATCGGTACGCGGGAACAGCGAATTCACGTGGCCCTCGCCGCCCATGCCGAGCAGATGCAGGTCGAAGGCGCCGTGCTGAGCGAGATGGGCGTGCACGGCCGCCGAATACTCCGCGGCCGCCTCGACCGGGTCCGGGTACTCGCCGTCGGAGGCGGCCACCGGATGGACGCGGGCGGGATCGACGCCCACGTGATCGAGTAGCGCCTGCCGCGCCTGTAGCTCGTTGCGCTCGGGATCGCCTGCGGGAACGAACCTTTCGTCACCCCAGAAGACGTCCAGCCGCGACCAGTCGATATCGCCGGGCGCCTTGCGCACCACCTCCAGCAGCCCGATGCCCGTGCCGCCGCCGGTGAGTACCACCGACGCCGACCCGCGCAGCTCCTGCGCCTCGGTGACCACCGCGACGAACCGGGCGGCCGCCGCGGTCACCAGGTCGTTCGTATCCGCGTAGACCTCGATCAGTGGGTCGCTCATCCTCGTCCTCTCGTCCGCGGCACGGCCGGATCGGGGTTACTCGTAGGTCACCTTGGCGATCCCGGACAGTGCCTCGGCATAGATCTCGTCGTCGTCCAGCCGTCGCAGTTCCTCGGCCAGACAGTCCTTGGTCTCCCGGCGCGCGAGCGCGAACCGCTGATCGGGTTCGCCGGTGCGGGACAGGGTGGCCGTGCGGCCTGTCTGCGGGCGGGAGATCGCGATCGACACCGTCGGCCGGTGCAGTTCCACCCGCAGCTCGCCGATCCGCCGGTGCACGGGACAGGACAGCCGGGCCGCCAGCCAGCCGGCCAGGATGTCCAGCGCCGGTTCCTCGCGCAGGCCCGACACGGTCACCGAATCCACCGCCTCGTACGGCGGTTCGTCGAGCGCGGACGCCAGCAGCGCCCGCCAGTAGGTGATCCGGCTCCACGCCAGATCGGTGTTTCCGGGTGCGTGTGAGGCCAGCCGCTTGCCGATCGCCTCCCGCGGATCCGGCGCGAAGGTGGAGTCGGTGATGCGCCGCAGCGCGAGGCGCCCCACCGAATCCTTCGAGGGGAACTCCGGCGCCCCGCGCGGCCACCACGCCACCACCGGGGTGTCGGGCAACAGGAACGGTATGACCACGCTGCTCTCGTGATTGACCAGATCGCCCTGCAACCGCAGGACTATGACCTCGGCCGCGCCCGCATCGCCGCCCACGCGGATCTGGGCGTCCAGCCGGGTGTCGGCGAAGCGGTCGCCGCGGGCGAGAACGATGACGCGGCACGGATGTTCGCGGCTGGCGTCGTTGGCGGCATCGATGGCGTCCTCGGCCTCGGAACTGTCGAGCGTGCACACCACCAGCGTCAGCACCCGGCCCGTGGTGATGACGCCGTTGCTCTCGCGCAGCTTGACCAGACGCTTGGCGACCGACCGGGTATCGGTCGCGGGCATGTCGACGATCATCGGATCGACTCCTGAGTCACGGCCGCCGCCATTCCCGCCCGGTGCGGGCGAGCATCTCGTCGGCCGACGCGGGGCCCCACGTGCCGGCCTCGTAGGGTTCGGGTTTGCCGTCGTCGGCCCAGTGCTCGAGCACGGGATCGAGGATGCGCCAGGACAGTTCGACCTCCTCGTTGACGGGGAACAGCGAGGGCTCGCCGAGCAGCATGTCGAGGATCAACCGCTCGTAGGCCTCCGGCGAGGATTCGGTGAACGACTCGCCGTAGCTGAAGTCCATGCTGACGTCGCGGACCTCCATGCTCGACCCGGGCACCTTGGAGCCGAACCGCAGGGTGATGCCCTCGTCCGGCTGCACCCGGATCACCAGGGCGTTCTGGCCCAGCTCCTCGGTCATGGTCTGGTCGAACGGCAGGTGCGGCGCCCGCTTGAACAGCACCGCGATCTCGGTCACCCTGCGGCCCAGGCGTTTTCCGGTGCGCAGGTAGAACGGCACCCCGGCCCAGCGCCGGGTGTCGACGCTCAGGGTGATCGCCGCGTAGGTCTCGGTGCGGGAGTTGGGGTCGAAGCCCTCCTCCTGCAGCAGCCCCGCAACCTTCTCGCTGCCCTGCCAGCCCTCGGTGTACTGGCCGCGGGCGGTGGTCTCGTCCAGCGGCTCGACGAGTTTCGTCGCCGACAGCACCTTGAGCTTCTCGATCTGCAACTGCCGGGGCTGGAAGTTGACCGGATCCTCCATCGTGGTCAGCGCCAGCAGCTGCAGCAGATGGTTCTGTATGACATCGCGGGCCGCGCCGATGCCGTCGTAATAGCCTGCGCGCCCGCCCAATCCGATGTCCTCGGCCATCGTGATCTGCACGTGGTCGACGAAGTTGGCGCTCCAGATCGGCTCGAACATCTCGTTGGCGAAGCGCAGCGCCAGCAGGTTCTGCACCGTCTCCTTGCCGAGATAGTGATCGATGCGGAACACCGTCTCCTCGGGGAACACCCGGTTCACCAGGGCGTTGAGCTCCTGGGCGCTCTCCAGGTCGTGCCCGAACGGCTTCTCGATGACCACCCGCCGCCACGGCTTCGGCCGTCCCGCACCCGGATCCGGGGGCTGCGCCAGGCCGGTGCGGGAAAGCTGTTCCAGCACAAGGGGAAACGCGTTCGGCGGAATCGACAGGTAGAACGCGTGATTGCCGCCGGTGCCGCGCTCCTGGTCGAGCTGTTTCAGCGTGGTCGCGAGCTGGGAGAAGGCGGCGTCGTCCTCGAAGGTGCCCTTGACGAAGCGGATGCCCTCGGACAGCTGATCCCAGACCTCCTGGCGGAAGGGCGTGCGCGCGTGCTGTTTCACCGCCTCCAGCACGACGTTCGCGAAGTCCTCGTCGGCGTAGTCCCGGCGGGCGAAGCCGACCAGCGCGAACCCGGGCGGCAGCAGCCCGCGGTTGGCGAGATCGTAGATGGCCGGCATCAGTTTCTTGCGGGACAGGTCTCCGGTGACGCCGAAGATCACCATGCTGCACGGGCCCGCGATCCGGGGAAGCCGCTTGTCGCGCTCTTCGCGCAGCGGATTCCCCGGCGCGGCCGTCGTCTCTGCGCCGGCCATCGCGGTTATTGTCCTCCGGTGCTCTGCAGCTCGGCGGCGGTCGCGGAGAGCAGGTCCTCCCACGACTTCTCGAACTTCTCGACGCCCTCGCGCTCGAGCACGACGAAGACGTCGTCGAGATCGACGCCGACCGCGGCCAGCCTGTCGAAGACCTCCTGGGCCTGCGCCGCCGTGCCGGACACCGCGTCGCCGCGCTGGTCGCCGTGGTCGGCATAGGCCTCGAGGGTCTTCTCCGGCAACGTGTTCACCGTATTGGGCGCCACCAGTTCGGTGATGTACATCGTGTCGGAGTACTCCGGGTTCTTCACGCCCGTCGACGCCCACAGCGGGCGCTGCCGGTTGGCCCCGGCCGAGGACAGGTGCGCGAACGTCGAGGTGTGGTTGCCGCCGTCGAAGACGTCCTGATATTCGGCGTAGGCCAAGCGCGCGTTGGCGATTCCCGCCTGGCCGCGCAGTTCCAGGGCCTCCGGCGTGCCGATCGCCTCCAGCCGCTTGTCGATCTCGGTGTCCACTCGGGAGACGAAGAACGAAGCGACGGAATGGATCCGGGCCAGGTCGTGTCCGGCGATCCGGGCATTGCGCAGGCCGTCCAGGTAGGCGCCCATCACGCTGCGGTAGCGGGCCACCGAGAAGATCAGCGTCACGTTCACGCTGATGCCTTCCGTGATCACCTTGGTGATCGCGGGCAGGCCGGCCTCGGTCGCGGGGATCTTGATGAACAGATTCGGCCGGTCGACGATCTTCCACAGTTCGACCGCCTGCGCGACCGTCTTGTCGCTGTCGAAGGCCAGCCGCGGATCGACCTCGATGGACACCCGGCCGTCCACCCCGCCGCTCGCCTCGAAGGTCTCGGCGAACACATCGCACGCGGCGCGCACGTCGTCGGTGGTGATGGTGCGGATCGCCGACTCCACGTCGGCGCCCCGGGCGGCCAGCTCCCTGACCTGTTCGTCGTAGGCGTGGCCCTTGCTCAGCGCGCCCTGGAAGATGGTCGGGTTGGTGGTCACGCCGACGACGCTGCGGGTGGCGATGAGTTCGGCGAGATTGCCGGACCGGATGCGGTCGCGCGACAGATCGTCGAGCCACACCGACACTCCCGCTGCGGACAGTGCGGCGAGTTTCTCGTTCTGTGCCATTCGCTTTATCCCTTCACCTTGTCGACGGAGCGCAGAGCGGCCTGCGTGACTGCCTCGGCGGTGAAGCCGAATTCGCGGAACAGAGTCTTGTAGTCGGCCGACGCACCGAAGTGCTCGATCGACACGATCTCGCCGGTCTCGCCGACGAACCGGTACCACGGCATCGAGATCCCGGCCTCGACGGCGACGCGGGCGCGGATCGCGGGCGGCAGCACCTCGTCGCGGTAGGCCTGCTCCTGCGCGTCGAACCACTCCACACACGGCATCGAGACCACGCGGGTGCCGATGCCCTGCGACTCCAGAGTAGTCCGGGCCTCGACCGCGAGTTGCAGTTCGGAACCGGTAGCGACCAGGATCACCTGCGGTGTGCCGGTGGAGGATTCGGCCAGGACGTAGCCGCCGCGGCGCACGCCCTCGTAGCTGGTGCCCGCCAGCACCGGCACGTTCTGGCGGGTCAGCGCGAGCGCCGAGGGGCCGTCGATATGCGGCTTCTCCGATACCGAGAAGTGCGTGCGATGGTCGCCGCTCTCCAGTTCCAGCACGGCGCGCCAGGCGTGCACGGTCTCGTTGGCGTCGCCCGGGCGCACCACGTTCAGGCCCGGGATGGCGCGCAGCGCGGCCAGGTGCTCGATCGGCTGATGGGTCGGGCCGTCCTCGCCCAGGCCGATCGAGTCGTGCGTCCAGACGTAGACCGCCGGCACCCGCATCAGCGCGGCCAGCCGCACGGCCGGGCGCATGTAGTCGGAGAACACCAGGAAGGTGCCGCCGTAAGGCCGGGTGGGGCCGTGCAGCGCGATGCCGTTGAGGATCGCGCCCATGGCGTGCTCGCGGACGCCGAAGTGCAGGGTGCGGCCGTACGGGTTCGCCTTCCACATACCGGTCGAGATCGACTCCGGGCCGAAGCTCGGGACGCCGGGCATGGTGGTGTTGTTGGATTCGGCGAGATCGGCCGAGCCGCCCCACAATTCGGGCAGCACCGGTGCCAGCGCGGCGAGCACCTTGCCGGTGGCCTTGCGGGTGGCGACGCCACCGGGGTCGACCTCGTAGGACGGCAGCGCCTCGGTCCAGCCGTCCGGCAGCCGACGCGCCCACAGGCGGTCGAACAGCTCCTTGTTGTCCGGATTGGCCTGGGCCCACGCGTCGAACTGCTCCTGCCAGGCGGCGCGGGCGGCCTTGGCGCGGTCGGCGGCGTTGCGGCGGGTGTGGTCGATGATCGCGTCGTCGACCACGAAGCTCTGCTCGGGGTCGAAGCCCAGCGCCTCCTTGGTGCCGGCGACCTCGTCGGCGCCCAGCGCGGCGCCGTGTGCGGCGCCGGTGTTCATCTTGTTCGGGGCCGGGTAGCCGATGATGGTGCGCAGCAGGATGAACGAGGGCTTGTCGGCCACCGCCTTCGCCTCGGCGATCGCCTGCTCGATCGCGACCACGTCCTCGCCGCCCTCGACCACCTGCACGTGCCAGCCGTAGGAGCGGTAGCGCGCGGCGGTGTCCTCGCTCAGGGCGATGGCGGTGTCGTCCTCGATGGAGATCTTGTTGTCGTCGTAGATCACGACCAGGTTGCCCAGCTGCTGGGTACCGGCCAGCGACGACGCCTCGGAGGTCACGCCCTCCTCGATGTCACCGTCGGAGGCGATCACGTAGACATGGTGGTCGAACGGGCTCTCACCCTGCGCGGCGGACGGATCGAACAGGCCGCGCTCGCGCCGCGCCGCCATCGCCATGCCGACCGCCGACGCCAGTCCCTGGCCGAGCGGGCCGGTGGTGATCTCGACGCCGGGCGTATGCCGGAACTCCGGGTGGCCCGGGGTCAGCGAACCCCACTTGCGCAGGGTCTTCAGGTCGTCGAGCTCCAGGCCGATGCCCGCCAGATACAGCTGGATGTATTGGGTGAGGCTGGAGTGCCCGCAGGACAGCACGAAGCGGTCGCGGCCCACCCAGTCCGGGTCGGCGGGGTCGTAGTTCATCACCCGCTGGTAGAGGGTGTAGGCGAGCGGGGCGAGGCTCATCGCGGTGCCCGGATGGCCGTTACCGGCGGTCTGCACCGCATCCGCCGCGAGCACGCGGATGGTGTCGACGGCCCTGGTGTCCAGATCGGTCCAGTCGGCCGGGTGGTTCGGCTGGGTGAGGGCGCGGATGTCGTCTGTGACTGACACGACCGAGGTTCTCCTGACCTTCTCGTCAACTATGCGATTTACGGCGGCGGGGGTGCTTGCGGCTGGATCTACCCCCACCCTAGAGGCCGACCGAATCCGGGATGCGGGAACCCTGCAACGACGGGCCCCGTGTCACGGGTTCGTCACCGAATTCGGGGGGTGCGGGTGGCCGTCGACGGACCGTGACCCGTGGTGTTCGGCCGGAATGCGGCGTGTCGCGGTGTGTCGCCGGTGTCTGTAGTGCTCGACGGAACGCGCACAGGGCCTGCGGCACCGGCACGTTCGCGGCGGGTGGGTGCGGGTGCGGAACCGTCCTGGGTCTACCATCGCCTGTAGTAGTTGCAGCGCCGCGCCCCGGACCAGCCCCGCCGGGAATGCGGTCCGAGGGCGGCGCGCTGCAGTTTCCCGAACCGGATCGATGCACCACCTGCGAGGAGAAACAGTGCGGATTGGGCAACAGCCGGGTGGTGCCCACGGCTCCTCCGCGACGGCGCTGGCCGATCGTGTCACCGGCACCGGTCCGCTGTCGGCGCTGGCCCGCCGCGTGCTGGCCTACATCGCGCTGACCAAGCCGCGCGTCATCGAGCTGCTGCTGGTCGCGACCATTCCGACCATGCTGCTGGCCGACCGCGGGCACGTCGACATCCGGCTGATCCTCGCCACGCTGTTCGGCGGCTGGATGGGCGCCGCGAGCGCCAACACGCTCAACTGCGTGGCCGACGCCGATATCGACAAGGTGATGAAGCGGACCTCGAAGCGGCCGCTGGCGCGCGACGCGGTGCCCACCCGCAACGCGTTCGTCTTCGGCACCGCGCTGGGCATCGGGTCGTTCGGGTGGCTGTGGTGGCAGGCGAATCTGCTGTCCGGGCTGCTGGTCGTCGCGACCATCCTGTTCTACGTCTTCGTCTACACCCTCGGTTTGAAGCGCCGCACCTCGCAGAACGTCGTGTGGGGCGGCGCGGCCGGGTGCATGCCCGCGCTGGTCGGCTGGTCGGCGGCGACCGGGACGATCGGCTGGCCCGCCGTCGTGCTGTTCCTGGTGATCTTCTTCTGGACGCCGCCGCACACCTGGGCGCTGGCCATGCGCTACCGCGAGGACTACCGCGCGGCCGGGGTGCCGATGCTGCCGGTGGTCGCCACCGAGCAGGCCGTGACCAAGCAGATCGTCATTTACACGTGGCTGACGGTCGCCGCGACGCTGGCCCTGATTCCCGCCACCGGCGTGGTGTATGCGGCGGTGGCGATCGCCGCCGGCGCGTGGTTCCTGCTGATGGCGCACCAGCTCTACGCCGGCGTCCGGCGCGGTGAATCGGTGAAACCGCTGCGCCTGTTCCTGCAGTCGAACAATTATCTCGCCGTTGTCTTCTGCGGCCTGGCCGTCGATTCGGTCCTCGGTTGGCACACCATCGGGCACACCCTGTTCGGCTGACGCTCGAGGCGCCGGGCCGAACACTTCGGTCGTGGTGGGTCCGGCACCCGGCTCGGGCCGGTACTCCCGCGTGGCACGAATTGCCCACGGACGGTCGGTACGCCTGATCGTCCGTGTCCGTCGGCAGTTCCCGCTTGCCCGGACGGGCGGTCGGCAGTGTTCACCGCTTCCGTGTTTTCAGTTGCGGCGATTGGCAGTTCGAGACGGTGTCGTTCGAGGGTACTGACTGCGCGGCGGGTACGGACTGTCCGGTGACCGCGGGCAGGCCCGGTGGCCGCCCTGTGGGTGCGGAGTGCTCGGTGCACCGATGTCGTTGTGCCGAAGGGATGTGGCTGTGCCGACGGCAGGTGCATCGGGTGCCGCGGCGTCCGGAATCCCGGCAGCAGCGCGTGCTGGACCGGTGAGCCGGCCCACGGTGCGTTGCCGCCGCGTCACGCCGCGGGTACGAGACCGCTGGGCGCGGTTCGATCGAGGCCGACACCGCCGGTTCTGCTGTGGCGCCGGTCGTTCGGCGAGCGCGGCTACTCGGCGGGTGCGAACTGGTCGGCCGGTGCGGGTTCGGCCGGGGCCGGTTCGGCCGGGGCGGGGGGTTCGGGTGCGAACGGCCCCGGCGCGACTCCCTCCGCCGGGCAGTCGGGCTGGAGCGGGTAGCAGGCCGGGGCGGGGGTTTCCGAGGGGATCGTCACGTCGGGGGCCGCGGTCTGCGGTGCGGTGGATCCGGCCGGGGTCGAGACAGGCGCGGGGGAGGAGGGCTTGTCGTCACCGCCCCTGCTGCACAGGGCGGCGACGGCCAGGATCAGCACGAGGATGCCCAGAATCACGAGCGGGACGATGCCGCGGCCGCGGCGGCGCGGCGGCTTGGGCGGCCGCGGTTCGAACGGGACCGAATACGGCTGCGCGGGTGAGGGATACGAGGGCTGCCCCGCGCCGTAGCCGCGCTGCGCGTATGCCGGTGCGGCGGAGGCGGATTCCCGTTGCGGCGTACTGTATCCCGGTGCGGCCGAGGCGAATTCCGGCTGTCTGCGTCCGTGACTCGATGCGGAGGACGAGAATTCACGGTTCCGCGACCGCCGGCCCGCGGGCTGGGCAGGCGGTGCGGTCGGCGGGCCGGACGGAGTGGGAATCGGGGCCGGGCCGCGGGCCGGGGGTGGTACCGGAGCGGTCGGCGGGGGCGGCGTGCCCGCGGCGGTGTGGGAGACCGGTGGCAGCGGTGCGGCGGCCGGGATCGGCGCGACGGGCGCGGCCGCCCGGGCCGGCTCGGCCGCGGGCCGTTGCGCGGTACCGTCGGCGCGCGGCGACGGGAAGCCCTCGGTGATCAGATCGGAATAGGTTGCGGCGGCGGCGAATCCGAGGGCGCCGAGCGCCTGGCTCACCTGCGCGGCATCCCAGGAGTCCGGGCCCGCCGCGGCGGGCCCCGGCACCCCGGTGCCGTCATCGGTGCCGGTGATGCGGGCGAAGTAGGCGCGCAGCGAGGACGGCCCGTCGCCGACCACCACGTCCAGGCCGGGCGGCAGGGTGCTCTTGTCCAGGCTGACCCGCGTGCCCAGCTGCGGAATCACCAGGACTATGCCCATCACCGCGACGTGTTCGCGGCCGGGCGCCGCGCGCAGCACCCGTTCGATCTCGGTGGTGCGGGTGCGCACCTCGTTCATCGGCTCGGTGCCGTCCCGCACCCCCTCGAGCGGCGCGATCCGGCCCTCGATCGTCCACGGCGCGGCGTCGGCGACGGTCAGCGGGCCGTTGATCCGCTCGGTGAAGCCCTTGATCACGACCACCACGCACGTCTTGGGTGTCCACACGACGAGATCGGCGCCCTGCGCCTGCACGACCGCGATACCGGACAGCGCATGCGAGCCGGTCCACGACTTCAACCAGTTCACCACCGTCCGCTCGGTACTGGACAGTCGCGACGGGTCGTCGTTGCGGACCTTCACCAACATCCTGATCAACCCCTGATCGATGCGTCACCTGCGGGCCGCCCGAGCGGCCGTCCGATCACCGTACGACGGTACGACGAACCGGGCGAATCGGCTTGCGCGGCAGCACAGATCATCCATCATGCCCCGCACGCCGATGCGGGCGGGTCACCCGTCTTGACACCCGGCCCGTTCCTGGTCGGACGAGATAGGGCGGGTAGCAGCGGACACGCCCGCCCGCATCATCGCGTACCGAGCGACCGGATCGGCCGTTACCGGCCGGCCGGTTCCGCGGCTGTCGCCGAACCGCGCCGGCCGGATCCGTCCCGCCGGGTCCGGGCCGGCATCGCGGCGGGGCCGACCGATTCCGCTCCGCCCCGTCGCATGCGCCTCACGGGGGTCAGGAGTCGGTACGCCAGGCCAGATGGCCGTCCGGCCGTACGAGCACCCGGGTGCCGGTGGTGGCGGCGTAGTCGGCGAAGGCATGCCCCTCGACCGCGACGAGCTCGCCGCCGGCCGGTGAACGATCCGGTCCGACGATCGAAAACGCCGCGCTGCCTTCGGGACTCGGCGCCGCCGGTGCGCCGAACGACAACAGTGTGGCGTGCGGCCCCCGGAACAGGTCGAACAGGCGGATCTCGGTCCCGTCGGCCCGCCGCAGGGGAGCGTCGGGTGCGCGGTCGCCGGAGACCAGCGCGCCGGTCGCGCCGGGCAGGCGATAGGTGATGTCCAGCTGCCGGGTCTCGGCCCCGCGGCGCATCGCGTCCTCGTCACCCGCGACGTGCTTGTCGAGCAGGGCGGTACTGACGCCGAGCACCCGGGCGGCGACCGCGCGCCGCTCGGACTCGTAGCTGTCGAGCAGTGCCTCGATGTCGTCACCGGGCTGCGGGTCGTTCCGCAAGGCGGCCGCGAGTTTCCAGCCGAGGTTGTAGGCGTCCTGGATGCCGGTGTTCATCCCCTGTCCGCCGGTCGGCGGATGCACGTGGGCGGCATCGCCGGCAAGGAAGACCCGCCCGGACCGGAAGCGCTGCGCCAGACGGACGTTCGGCCGCCAGACCGTCGACCAGGCTGGTTCGGCGAGTACCAGGTCGGTGCGCCCGCCGACGCGATCGACGTACTCTTGCAGCACCGCGCGCGTCGGCTCGGCGTCCTCGGCCAGCGGCGCCGCGAACTGGAACAGCCGCCCGCCGGGCAAGGGGGTCAACGCGATTCCGTTCATCGGCTCGTCCGGCCCGGCGAACCAGTAGCCGTAGCCGTGCTCGAGCGCGTCGACGCGGACGTCGCCGAGCAGCATCCGGATCGAGCCGTCGGTGCTGCCCTCGAAGGGAATCGCGAGCTTCTTGCGCACGGTGCTGCGGCCGCCGTCGGCGCCCACCAGATAGTCGGCGCGCACCATCTCGGTGCCGTCCGGACGGGTGAGCGTGGCGCCGACGCCGCCGTCGTCCTGGGTGAAATCGGCGAGTGCCGTGGACAATTCGACGCGCACCCCGAATTCCGCCAGGCGCCCACGTAGTATCCGCTCGGTGCCGGACTGTCCGAGCACCCACGGATTCGGGTACGGCACAGCCGGACTCGGCTCGTTGACCTCTGTCATGCGGCGCTCGTCGACGAACTGCCCGCCGAGGTACACCCGCATCGGTGCCGGCGGCATTCCGGCGGCGAGTACCGCCGCGAGCACGCCGAGATCATCGAACACCTCGAGCGTGCGCGGCTGGATGCCGTCGCCGCGGGATCCGGCGAAGAACTCCGCGGCGGCGTCGACGATGCGGACCGCGATGCCGCGGCGGGCGAGGTCGATGGCGAGGGTGAGCCCGGTCGGCCCGGCTCCGGCGATGAGTACCTGCGGTGACGACACGCTTCCTCCAGAAATGAACTAATATTCAGTGAATGTAGATTCATATTTGTGGTTGATAGGGTCCGCTGTCAAGGAGGTGGTGATGGCCACGGGTCGGGCGGAACCGGGGCGACGCAAGGAGAGGTCGGCGGAGACCGAGAAGGCGCTCAAGGATGCGGCGCGGCGGTTGTTCGCCGAGCGCGGCTACCTGAATACGAAGATCACCGACATCACCGCGGCGGCGGGCCGGGCGGCGGGATCGTTCTACAACCACTTCGCGGGCAAGGAGGAGTTGCTGCGGGCGCTGCTGGGCGACTTCGCGGCGGAGGGGGATTCGGCGGCGGAGACGCGAGAGCACAACCCGGACTTCACCGATCCGGATGCCGTGCGCTTCCACGTCGAGCAGTACTGGACCTTCTCCCGCCGCAACTGGCCGGTGCTGCGCGCGGTGCAGCAGGCGGCGCTGGTCAACGACGAGTTCGCCGAGCTGTCCGGCAGGTTCGCCGCCGAGCAGCTCGGCGAGATCATCGACCACCTGGACGGCTTCGCCGCCGCCGGACTGCGGTTGCCGAGCACCTTCGACGGCAGCCTGGCCATGATGTTCCTGGCCGTGCACGGCCTGCTCGAGGCGGTCGAGCAGGGCACCGTCGACCTGACCGACGAGCAGGCGATCGACGGCCTGACCCGGTTCGTCTACCGCGGTCTCACCGGTCGCGACTACTGACCGCGGCGCATGTCCGGCGGAAATCCGCCGGGCTCAGGGCAGCAGCACGATGGATCCCGTGGTGTGGCGGCCCTCCAGATCTCGGTGCGCCCGCTGGGCCTCGGCCAGCGGGTATTCGGCGCCGACTCGCACGCGCAGCTTGCCGGCGGCGATCGCCTCGAAGATATCGCCTGCGCGCCGGCGCAATTCGGCGCGGTCGCGGGTGTAGTCGGCGAGCTTCGGGCGGGTGAGGAACAGCGATCCGCCGCCGTTGAGTCGCTGCGGATCGACCGGCGGCACCGGACCGCTGGCCGCCCCGAACAGCGCGAGCATGCCGCGGACGCGCAGGGAGTCCAGGGAGGCGTCGAAGGTGGTCTTGCCGACGCCGTCGTAGACCGCGGCTACGCCGACGCCGTCGGTCAGCTCGCGCACCCGCGACGCCAGGTCGCCGCCGTACCGCAGCACCTCCGCGGCGCCGGCCTCGCGGGACAGCGCCTCCTTCTCGTCGGTGGAGACGGTCGTGATCACCCGGACGCCGCGCGCGGCGGCCAGCTGGGTGAGGATCAGCCCAACGCCCCCCGCCCCGGCGTGCACGAGAACGGACTCGCCCGGTTCCGGCTGGTAGATCGACTCCACGAGATAGTGCGCCGTCATGCCCTGCAGCAGTGCGGACGCCGCGACCGCGGGTTCTACCGCGGCCGGAACCGGGACCGCGACGGCGGCGGGAACGCTCACCTTCTCGGCGTAGCTGCCGGGCGCGGCGGCCCACGCCACGCGATCGCCGACGGCGAACTCGTCGACGCCCGGTCCGACCGCGGTCACCACGCCGGACCCCTCCGAACCGGGAACGTAGGGCACGTCCTGCGCATAGATTCCGGTGCGGATGTAGGTGTCGATGAAGTTGATGCCGATCGCCTGCGTCTCGACCAGCAGCCCGCCCGGCTGGACCGGTGGATCGGGCACCTCGGCGGATCGCAGAACCTCGGGTCCGCCGTGCTCGGAAACCTGGATGGCGCGCATGACTCGGTTCTACCCCGCCACCGCGTGACCGATTCCGCCGGGGCCGGAGAGAGCGGACTTACCGGACGGTAAACTCACGCGCATGAGCGAAACCGCCACCGCGGCCCCCTCGAAGCCGCCGTCGTCCGTCCTGAATTCGGTGCGGGAGTTCGTCACCGCGCACGGCGGCTCCGCGACGGCGGTGTTGCAGCCCATCGGCCGGGCCGGTGTCCGGATCACCCTGGTCGGTTCCGACGGCGTGCTCGGCGATCGCGTCGTCGACACCCTGGCCACAGCGAAGGCACTGGTGGAGGCCGTCGACGGAGTGACCGAGACCGAGCACTGGGACCGCGACCTGACCTCGATCGTCACCCCGGCGAAGGGGCACTGGGCCCGGATGGCCGGCTGGGTCGCGCGCCAGGCGCGGTATCCGAAGGCGCGCAACGAGCGCTGAGTCGCCGCCGGCCCGCGCCGGCGCTGAACACGAGTGGATGTATGCGAGTTCGACAGGTGGCGGCCGCGCTCGCGGCCGGCGTGATTTCCCTTCTCGCCGTGGCCGTTCCGGCGAACGCCGAGGATCCGGCCGCGCTGCGGGTCTGCACGACCGGTGACTACCCGCCGTATTCGGTGAGTGACGGCGCCGGCGGATTCCGCGGCGTCGATATCGACCTGGCGCGCGGCCTGGCCGACGTGCTGCGCCGGCCGGTCCAATTCGTGCCGACCACGTGGAAGTCGCTACCGGCCGATTTCGCCGCGCTGAACTGCGATCTCGCCGTGGGCGGCATCTCCGATTCGCCGGCGCGGCGGGCATTCTCGGACTTCTCGATCACCTACGGCACCGACGGTAAGACGCCGATCACGCGGACCGAGGACGCCGGCCGGTTCGCCACGATCGAGCAGATCGACCGGCCCGAGGTGCGCGTGGTCGTCAACCGCGGCGGGACCAACGAGCAGTTCGCCCGCACCAACTTTCCGCACGCGCAGGTGTCGCTGTGGCCGGACAATGTGACGATCTTCGACGAGATCGCACAGGGCCGCGCCGACGTGTTCGTCACCGACTCGGTCGAGGGCCGCTACCGCGTGCGCACCCATCCCGGCCTGACGGTGCTGCATCCGGACCGGCCGTTCGACTCCTTCGGCAAGGTGTTCCTGCTGCGCCGCGACGATCCGGTGTCGGCGGCCGAGGTGAACGGGTGGCTGGCCGCCCAGCTGGCCACCGGCGGCGTGGACCGCCTGCTCGACACCTGGATCGGGCCACACGCCACCGCTTGAGGTTGCCCTCGTCCGTGCCGGGCAGCATCGCGGCGCGGGCACCGGGCGGCCGCACGCGATACCGGCCGACGGTAATCGGGACGAACTCGACAGCGCCGCAGGGCAACCGGATGCCCCTGGCGCCTACGGCGCAGGGTGGCCGCGGATATGCCGGAACAGCCGACGCGCCCGGGCGGTGTCCTCGTGTGTCAGCCGCCGCAGCAGCCACCGCCGCAGCATCCGCCGGCGGGTGCCGGGGCCGGCGCGTTCGCGGCCCCGGTCAATCCGATCATGTCGAGCAGTTTGACGGTGTCGGCGTGACCGCCCGGACAGGCGGCGGGGGCTGCGGATTCGCTCATCGGGCGGCGCAACTCGAAGGTCTCGGCGCACTCCCGGCAGCGGTACGCGTAGGTCGGCATGCGTGGATTATGACCGTTCGGGGGAGGGAGGACAATCCGCGGGCCCGGCCGGCCGCGGTCGAAATACTCCCTCCGGCAGCGAAATCGGAGAGGGAGCAGATCGCCGAGGCGAAGTCCGGGGTGGGCGCGGCCGACATCGCTGTCCACCCGCCGCGCACCATCCCGCGTCTCGCCGGGCTCCGCGGGGGATGGCGTTGCCGCGGGGCCGAGCGAGACCACCCCTGGCTGAGCGGACCTCACCCGGTCGTGACAGCCGCCTCGAAGTGTGGTCCCGCGCGGCGCTCGCCGGAAGGGCGCAAGATGCCAAATCCGGTACGAACGCGCCAACTTTCGCGCCGCGGCCGAATCAGGAGGCGTGCGCGACGGTGGATTCGGCCGACGCGGCGACCTGCTCGCGATGCCGCATGGCCGCCCACAGCGCGGCGGTGGCGGCGGTGCAGGCCGCGGCGCCACCGACGTGCACGGCCACCAGTGCGGCGGGAACGTCGGTGAAGTACTGGACGATACCGACCAGCCCCTGCGCGCACACCAGCGCGATCACGACCGCCAGGCGCCGCCGGATCGGCCGGGTCATGCCGACGGCGGCCAGGCCGAACGCGAGACCGACCAGCAGTGCCAGATAGGCGATGAGCAGCTCGGCGTGCAGATGGACCAGCGAGACGATCTCCGCCTCGAGCCGGGCCACCGGTCGCTCGATGCTCTTGTCGCCCGCGTGCGGTCCGGCCCCGGTGACCAGCGTTCCGGCGATCAGCGTGGCGGACAACGCGATCGCGCTCAGGGCGGTGAGCCACCGCAGCGGCGCGGGCACCTGCGCGACGTCGACGCCGTCGTCGGGTTCGCCGATCTTGGCGAACAGCAGCACCGCCAGCCACACCATCAGCATCGACGCCAGCAGATGCACCGACACCGTCCACCAGAGCAGTCCGGTGAGCACGGTGATGCCGCCGATCACCGCCTGCAGCACCGTCCCGGCCGGCATCAGCCACGCGTAGCCGATCACCTCGCGCCGGCGCCGCGCCCGCACCACGGCCAGCACGATCAGGGCGGCGCACAGCGTCACGGCGAACGTGAGCAGGCGATTGGAGAACTCCACGACCTGATGCAGCACCGGCACCTCGGCGACCGCCACGGGCGTGAAGCTGCCCGGAAAACACTGCGGCCAGGTCGGGCACCCGAGCCCCGACGAGGTGACCCGAACGACCGCACCCGTCACCGAGATACCGGCCTGGGACAGGACGACCGCGACCGCGATGATCCGCTGCACCCGCAGCGAGGGCAGCGGCAGCAGATCAACCAGTCGCAGAAATGCGCGAGTCAGCACGAACCGATGGTAGTCGACCATCAACTACAGCGTGTAGTGGGTGCCCGGATCCGGCCGCGCCGGTCGGCGGCGGTCGGCGGCGTACCGCGACGCGCAGCGATTGGCGGCGGACTGGGACGATCGGGCGGCGCGGTCCGAACCGTTCGGTCTGATTCCGGTCGTAATCGTCGACACCGCCCGGCCCGTGGAGTGCGCCGACCTCGTTCAGCGCATCGAGCGGGCCACGTGGTCGGGGGCGGGGGACGCTCGGGCAGACTGAGGCGATGGTGCGTTCCGCTTCGTTCCGGCCCACGCCTGCCGATCTCGATGCCGCGCAGGGGAAGACGATTACCGATGTGGTGGCGGCCGATCTGCGGGTGCTGTTCTGCGGGATCAATCCCGGGCTGTGGTCCGGGGCGACCGGGCATCACTTCGCGCGGCCCGGGAATCGGTTCTGGCCGGCGCTGTTCCGGTCCGGATTCACGCCGCGGCAGCTCCGGCCGGACGAGCAGGACGAACTGTTGGAGTTGGGGCTGGGGATCACCAATGTCGCCGCGCGGACCACCGCCAAGGCGGACGAGTTGACGGCCGAGGAACTGCGCGAGGGCGGGCGTGCGCTGGTGGAGCGCGTCGGGAGATACCGTCCGCGGGTGCTGGCCGTGCTCGGCCTGGGCGCCTACCGCACCGCGTTCGGTCGTCCGCGGGCCAGGGTGGGGCGCCGGCCCGACGCGCTCGGCGACACCGACGTGTGGGTGCTGCCCAACCCCAGCGGTCTCAACGCGCACTACACGCTGGACGCGCTGGCCGCCGAATTCCGCACGCTCCGCGAAGCGGTCGAGGAATAGCCCGGAGTCGTGGTGCGGCCCAGGGGCGGGCCGGATTCCGTGCGGTACGGGAACCTGCAGGCGACGACCGAACTTGAACGGTGTTAAAGTCATTGCCGATCATGAATGCCCTGCTTGCCTCGCGGTCCCGTTCGGTGCGTCGCGTGACCGCGTCCTCGGCGGGCGCGGCCCTGGAATCCTACGAATGGTCGCTGTACGCGCTGCTGGTGACCTATTTCTCGCCGCGGTTCTTCGGCGGTGATCTGCACCAGTCGGTGCTGTACGGGTTCGGCCTGTTCGCGGTCGGATTCCTGATCCGCCCGATCGGCGCCGTCGTCCTCGGGCAGCTGGCGGACCGGCGCGGCCGCCGCCCGGCCCTCGTGCTGTCCATCGGCCTGGCCGGGGTGGCGACGCTCGGCATGGCGCTGACGCCCGGCCGGGAGACGATCGGGATCGCGGCGCCCGTCCTGCTGCTGGTGTGGCGCCTGGTGCTGGGGTTCTCCTTCGGCGGTGAGCAGGCCGTCGCGCAGGCGTATCTGTTCGAGTCCTCGCCCGAGAAGCGGCGCATGCTCGGCACCAGCGTCTACTCGATCTTCTACGGCCTCGGCACCATCACGGCCAACCTGCTTGTGGCCGGGCTGGTGACGGCGGCCGGGCCGGACGCGCTGCGCGACGGCTACTGGCGCATACCGTTCCTGGTCGCCGCCGTGCTGTCACTGATCTTCATGCTCGCGCGCCGGGGCATCCCGGAAACGCGCGACGGCGATCCGCACGAGGAACCGGTCCGATGGGGACGGGAATGGCGTGCGCTGCTGGTCCCGGGGCTGGCGGTCGCCGGGCTGACGGTCGGCAGCCTGGCGTCCTATTACCTCTGGATCAGTGCGCCCACGAGTTACGCGATCACGGTCCTGAAGCTGCCCGACGGTCAGGTGCTGTGGGCGGGAGTGGTGGCCCAGCTGGCCTATATGGCGGCGGCGCCCGTCTTCGGCGCACTCGCCGACCGGCTGGGGCCGCTGCGCTGGGTGGCGGGCGCGTCGGTGGTGCTGGCGGTGGCGACGCTGCCGATGCAGGTGCTGCTGAATTCGGCGACGCCGCTGACGTATTGGGTGCTCATGGTGCTCGGATCGGTCGGCGTCGTCACGCTCGCCGCCACCATCACGGGCGCCACGGCCATGGTGGCGCCGGCCCGCCACCGCGTCACGGTCATGGCCCTGCCGTACAGCATCACCAGCGCGCTCTTCGGCGGCACCACACCCGCGCTGAAACAGAAGTTCGCCGCCCACCCGGCGCTGTTCTCGATCTACATCATCGCCTTGCTGCTGGTCACCGCGGTCACCGCCCTGGTCTCGCGGCCGCTGCTCGCCAAGGCCGCCGCTGCCGAACCGGCCTCGGTCCGGGCCTGAATGTCGTTGCCGGCGTTCATCGCCGACCTACCGTGCGGGCGGCACGGCGTCGGCTCGAAGGCGCGGCTGGACGTGAACAACACCGGCGACGTGGTGGTCCCGCCCGATGGTGTCCTGCCCGGATCCGGCGGAAGTGCCGGGCGGTCACATGGTTTCGGCATGCACGCCGACCTCGGGCGAGCCGCCGTATCGCCGCGACGGTCGCCGCCGGTGCCTCGCGGGGACGAATTTGTCCGATCCCCGGAAGCGCCTGGCGCAACCGGCCTGCGGGCCGCCTACTGGAACCGGAACCAGCGGACCGCGAGGTAGCCGGCCACGACACCCCAGACCACGAGGACGCCGAGCCCGTACCAGTCGACGCTCAGGCCCATCGCCTGTTCGAGGGCCTCGGCCAGGGCGCCGGAGGGGATCAGCCGGGCCAGGAGGCTCAGCCAGTCGGGCACGGTGTCGGCGGCGAACACCAGCGTCGAGGTGCCGAGCATGACGAACCACAGGATATTCGCCAGTGCCAGCACGATTTCGGCCTTCAGGGTGCCGCCGAGCAGCAGTCCCATGGCGGCGAAGGTGGCCGTGCCCAGGGCGATCACGACGGCGCCGAACCCCAGGCCGCCGAGCGACGGCCGCCAGCCGAGCGCGAATCCGATGGCGCCCAGCAGGATCGACTGCAACACCACGACGATCAGCACCGCCGCGCACTTGCCGCCCACGATGCCCCAGCGCGGTAATGCGGTGGCGCCCAGGCGTTTCAGTGCGCCGTAGCGGCGATCGAACCCGACCGCGATGGCCTGCCCGGTAAATCCGGTGGACATGATCGCCACCATCATCACCGCGGGCACCGCCCGGTCGATCCGGTGGTCGCCGAGGCTGTCGCCCAGTGGCAGCAACGACAACCCGACCAGCAGCGCGATCGGGATGAACATGGTCAGCAGCAGCTGTTCCCCGTTGCGCAGCAACAGGATCAGCTCCATCCGGGTCTGCGCGGCCAGCATGGCCCAGCGGCGGGCCGGGTGCGGTGCGGGGGCGAAGGTCCCCGGCGCGAACCGGGGGGCGGATTCGGTTGTCACGACGGATCTCCGTTCGTTCGGCGGCCGGCCGGTGCGGGCCGCACCCTCCGCCGGATCGGCGAACAGCTCATCCGCGCAGCTCCCGTCCGGTCAGCTCGAGGAAGACATCCTCGAGCCGGCGCTGGTCGATCCGGATATCGGTGGGCAGCACGTCGATCCGCGCGCACCACGCCGTCACCGTGGCCAGCACCTGCGGCGTGATGTCGCCCTCCAGCAGATAGGCGCCCGGCGCGGTCTCGCACGGCGAGAACCCTTCCGGCAGCGCCGTTCTCAGCAGTTCGAGCTGGAGCTTCGGCGGCGCCGTGAAGCGCAGCTGCCCCTCCGCGCCGGTGGAGGTGACCTCGGCCGGCGTGCCGGCGGCCACGATCCGGCCGTGATCGATGATGACCAGCCGGTCGGCGAGCTGTTCGGCCTCGTCCATCATGTGCGTGGTGAGCAGGATGCCGACCCCGTCGCGGCGCAGCGCGTCGATCAGCTCCCACACCAGATGCCTGGCCTGGGCGTCCATCCCGGCGGTCGGCTCGTCGAGGAACACCATCTCCGGGCGCCCGACCAGCGCGCAGGCCAGGGCCAGCCGCTGCTGCTGGCCGCCGGACAGCCGCCGGTACGGGGTGCGCCGCGCGTCCTGCAGGCCGAGCGTGCGCAGCAGCCACGCCGGATCCAGCGGATCGGCCGAATAGGCGGCGACGAGGTCGAGCATCTCACCGGCCCGCGACCCCGGATAGGCGCCGCCCCCCTGCAACATCACCCCGATGCGGGGACGCAGCCGGTGCGAATCGGCGATCGGGTCCAGGCCCAGCACCCGCACCGAGCCCGCGTCCGGCGCGAGGAACCCCTCGCACATCTCGACGGTGGTGGTCTTACCGGCGCCGTTGGGCCCGAGCAGCGCCAGCACCTCGGCGGGCCGCACATCGAAACGGATCCCGTCGACCGCCGTGACTTCACCGAAGCGTTTCACGGCGCCGTCGACGCGGACGGCCGGTTGCGAGGCAGCGGTCACGAACACACACCGTATGCCGAGGGTCGCTGTGACCCGGACAACACCCTGGTGGTCACGGCCGGATCAGCCCGATCCGCCCACGGATTGCGGAACCGCCGCGGGCGCCATCGGCGCGGCGGCGTCGGGATGCTGTGCCCGCCACGGCAGCAGGTTGCGCGTGAGCGCGATGAACCCGACGCCCACGACGACGACGGCGACGGCGGCCTCGATGATCTGGAAGACGCCGTAGTCGCCGCCGCGCGGCATCTGCATCAGGCTGACCGCCGCCGAGAGCACCACGGCCGGAACGCGGAACGCGGGCTGGGTGGCCCAGGCGGCCAGCGGCACCAGCGCCCACAGCAGATACCAGGCCTGCACGACCGGGAACAGCAGCACGATCGCCGCGAGCGAAACACCCAGCGCGCCAACGGGATGCAGGCGCCCGGTCCAGGTGGCGATCAGCATGCGCAACGTGATGAACGCCGCGACGGCGCCGGCGATCGGCCGGGTGATGCTCAGCAGCGCGGTGGTGTGATCGCCCAAACCCAGCAGCACCCCGCCGAATCCGGTGATGATGCCGATCGCGGTGGGCAGCGACATCCAGCTGCGCACCGCGCTGGCGGTGTTCAGGGTGTGGGTCCAGCCGAAGCCGAGCCCGCTGGCCCAGCTGACGAACAGCGTCGTGCCGATCGCGATCACCCCCAGCAGCAGCGCGGAGCCGATCAGCGGCCGCAGGCCGACACCCAGGCGCCGGGCCAGGGCCATGCCGACGAACCCGAGGGCGATGATCGAGGTGAACTTGATCGACGAGGACAACACGATGACGACGGCGCCGAAGACCAGCAGCGCCCACGCGCGCCGGTCGAGGGGGCGGCTGCTCTCGATGGCCCGCAGGCAGAACTCCATGCCGGCCAGCATCAGCCCGAGCATCAGCGCGTCGTTGTGCACGCCGCTGATCAGGTGCAGCAGCACCAGGGGATTGGCGGCGCCGAGCCAGAGCGCGCCGACCGGTGCGACCCCGCAGCGCCGCGACAGCCGGGGCAGCGCCCACACGATCAGGGCGACACCGGCCACCGCGAGCAGCCGGTGCAGCCACACCCCGACGATGACGTTGTCGGCGGTCAGATGCGCCATCGCGCGCCCGACCCACAGGAACAGCGGCCCGTACGGCGCCGGTGTCTGCAACCAGATGGTCGGCACGTTCCGGGTGAGGATGTCGTCCAGGCCGAGCCCGGGCCCGGGGCCGACCACGTAGGGATCCATACCGCGCGCGGCGATCTCGCTCTGCGCCAGATAGGAATACACGTCGGTGCTGAACATCGGCGGCGTGATGGACAGCGGAACGACCCACAGCAGCAGCGTGCGATCCAGCTGCGAGCGGGTGATCCGGTGCGCGGGCGCGCCACCGAGCCCGCCGACGGAGAACCGGCCGAGCAGCAGCCAGGCCATCACCAGCAGCACGATGCCGAGCATGTTGAGCGCGAGGCTCGAGGTCTGCCAGCGCGCGAAGCCGCCGAACAGGCGCACCCCCGACACCGGATTTCCCAGCACGGGCTGGGCGGCCACGCCGAGCCCGCTGATCGCCATCAGCACCGAACCGGTCGCGCCCAGGAAGCGAATCCGTGTGAATTGCGCCATCTCCCGGGCGTTCAGGCCCGGGACCTCGTTCTCGTTGCTGTGCAGGGCGGCGATGGTGTGATCGGCGGGCCGGACGTCCAGGCCCAAGGCCCGACGCCCCAGGTCGATGATCCGCCGCCGCGCGCCCCGCAATGCCACCACGGACCAAGAGCCTAGTTCGAACGGGCCCGCGGAACCGCGATCGGGATGGATCCGCGGCCGGTGCGGACCCGGTGGCGCCTCCGAACGGGGCGCTGGGTCAGGGCACCCTTACTAGAATGCGGGAAGGAATTCCGTCACACTGATGTTGTGAAAACCGTGGGTTTGCGGACGGACGTGAGCACCGGGCGCCGGAAGGGCGCCCGGAAATCTGCCGTGCCCACCGCGGAGGGACACACCCGGGACGAGGTCGTGCGGCTGCTGCTCGAGCAGGGCCCGATCACGGCGACGGCGATCGGTAAGCGGCTGGGCCTGAGCCCGGCCGGGGTGCGGCGGCACCTGGACGCGCTGATCGAAGCCGGCGAGGCCCGGGCGATGCGCTCGGCGCCGTGGCAGCAGCAGGGCCGCGGCCGTCCGGCCAAGCAGTACCAGCTCACCGCGGCGGGCCGGGGCCGGCTGGGCCACGCCTACGACGATCTCGCCGGTGCGGCCATGCGCCGGCTGCGAGAGATCGGCGGCGAGTCGGCGATCGCCGATTTCGCCCGCAGCCGGGTCGGCACGATCGTCGCCGGGATCGACAAGCTCGCCCGGCACACGCCCGAGACGACGTCCGCCAAGGCCGAGGAGATCGCGGAGGCGTTCACCGAGGCCGGTTTCGCGGCGTCCACCCGCAAGGTCGGGGCGGGCGTGCAGATCTGTCAGCACCACTGCCCGGTGTCGCACGTGGCCGAGGAGTTCCCCGAGCTGTGCGCCGCCGAACTGGAGGCATTCCGTGAGCTGCTGGGCACGCACGTGCAGCGGCTGGCCACGATCGCCAACGGCGACTGCGCCTGCACCACCCACGTACCGCTGTTCGTCCTGCCCCAGGCGGCCGGCACGAACGACGCCGACACACCAGACCCCGACACGACAGACGCTCCGATGACCGTTGCACAGCCCGCAACGGCGCACACGAACGACTCCGAAAGGAGTGGCGAATGACGACCACCGCTGCGGAGAGCCGCGAATCCGGTACCGACCAGGTGCAGCCCCTGACCCAGGAGGAGACCATCGCCTCGCTGGGTAAGTACGGCTACGGCTGGGCCGATTCGGATGCCGCCGGTGCCAGTGCCAAGCGAGGCCTGTCCGAGGAGGTCGTGCGCGACATCTCGGACAAGAAGGACGAGCCCGAATGGATGCTCGACACCCGGCTCAAGGCGCTGCGCATCTTCGACCGCAAGCCGATGCCGACCTGGGGCTCCAACCTCGACGGTATCGACTTCGACAACATCAAGTACTTCGTGCGCTCGACCGAGAAGCAGGCGGAGTCCTGGGACGACCTGCCCGAGGACATCAAGAACACCTACGACAAGCTGGGCATCCCGGAGGCGGAGAAGCAGCGGCTGATCGCCGGTGTGGCCGCGCAGTACGAGTCGGAGGTCGTCTATCACCAGATCCGCGAGGACCTGGAGTCGCAGGGCGTCATCTTCATGGACACCGACACCGGCCTGCGCGAGCATCCGGAACTGTTCCGGCAGTACTTCGGCACCGTCATCCCGGCCGGTGACAACAAGTTCTCCGCGCTGAATACGGCCGTGTGGTCGGGCGGGTCGTTCATCTACGTGCCGCCGGGCGTGCACGTCGACATCCCGCTGCAGGCCTACTTCCGGATCAACACCGAGAACATGGGCCAGTTCGAGCGGACCCTGATCATCGTCGACGAGGGCGCCTACGTGCACTACGTCGAGGGCTGCACCGCCCCGATCTACAAGTCCGACTCGCTGCACTCCGCGGTCGTCGAGATCATCGTCAAGAAGGGCGGCCGCTGCCGCTACACCACCATCCAGAACTGGTCGAACAACGTCTACAACCTGGTCACCAAGCGGGCCAAGGCGGAGGCGGGCGCGACCATGGAGTGGATCGACGGCAATATCGGCTCCAAGGTCACGATGAAGTACCCCGCCGTCTGGATGACCGGCGAGTATGCCAAGGGCGAGGTGCTGTCGGTGGCGTTCGCGGGCGAGGGCCAGCACCAGGACACCGGCTCGAAGATGCTGCACCTGGCGCCGCACACCTCCTCGTCCATCGTGTCGAAGTCGGTGGCGCGCGGCGGCGGCCGGGCCTCCTACCGCGGCCTGGTCCAGGTCAACAAGGGCGCCTACGGGTCGAGCTCGTCCGTGAAATGCGATGCGCTGCTGGTGGATACGATCAGCCGCTCCGACACCTACCCCTACGTCGACATCCGCGAGGACGACGTGACGATGGGCCACGAGGCCACCGTCTCGAAGGTGTCCGAGGACCAGCTGTTCTATCTGATGAGCCGCGGCCTGACCGAGGACGAGGCGATGGCGATGGTGGTGCGCGGCTTCGTCGAGCCGATCGCCAAGGAGCTCCCGATGGAGTACGCGCTGGAGCTGAACCGCCTGATCGAACTGCAGATGGAAGGAGCGGTCGGCTGATGCCGGTCGAGAATGTCGCCACCCCCGCGGCGGAGCCGGACGCCACCGCGGAGCCGAATGTCGCCGCCGCCGCGGAGGCGAAGGCGCCGGCGCTGAACAAGGGCGAGGTGTTCGCGTCCTTCGACGTGGACGCCTTCGAGGTGCCCTCGGCCAAGGACGAGGCATGGCGGTTCACCCCGCTGCGCCGGCTGCGCGGCCTGCACAACGGCACCGCGGTGCGCGACGGCGCGGCCACCGTCGAGGTCACGGTGGCCGACGGTGCCGCCGGCGGGGCCTCCGTGGAGACGGTGGACCGCACCGACGCTCGCCTCGGCGAGGGCGGCGTACCCGCGGATCGGGTTGCCGCGCAGGCGTACTCGGGTTTCGAGCAGGCGACGATCGTGACGATCGGCTCGGAAACCGAAGTGGCCGAGCCGATCACCGTCACCGTCACCGGGCCGGGGGAGGGCCGGACCGCCTACGGCCATCTGCAGATCCGGCTCGGCGATTTCGCCGTCGCCAGCGTGGTGATCGACCAGCGCGGCAGCGGAACCTATGCGGAGAACGTGGAATTCGTGCTCGGCGACAGCGCCAAGCTGACGGTCGTCGCGGTCCAGGACTGGGCCGACGACGCCGTGCACGCCACCGCGCACCACGCGAAACTGGGTCGCGACGCCACCCTGCGCCACACCGACGTCACCCTGGGCGGCGATCTGGTCCGCCTGACCGCCACCGTGCGCTACGCCGGCCCCGGCGGCGACGCCGAACTGCTCGGCCTGTACTTCGCCGACGACGGCCAGCACTTCGAGCAGCGGCTGCTGGTCGACCACGCGGTGCCGAACTGCAAGTCGAACGTGCTGTACAAGGGTGCGCTGCAAGGCGATCCGCACTCGGCGAAGGGCGACGCCCGCACCGTGTGGGTGGGCGACGTGCTGATCCGCGCGGCGGCCGAGGGCACCGACACCTTCGAGGTGAACCGCAACCTGGTGCTCACCGACGGCGCCCGCGCCGACTCGGTGCCGAACCTGGAGATCGAGACCGGCGAGATCGTCGGCGCGGGCCACGCCTCGGCGACCGGCCGGTTCGACGACGAGCAGCTGTTCTACCTGCGCGCCCGCGGCATCCCCGAGGAGGCCGCCCGCCGCCTCGTGGTGCGCGGATTCTTCCACGAGATCATCCAGAAGATCGCGGTTCCCGAGGTCCGGGAGCGGCTCGAGTCGGCCGTCGAGGCCGAGCTCGCCGCCATCGGCTCGTGAGCCCGCAGCCCACTCCATACCCCACGAAGGACGCTGAATGACCACCCTCGAAATCAAGGACCTGCACGCCGAGGTCGCCAATCCGGACGAGTCCGGGGAGCCGATCAAGATCCTCAACGGCGTGAACCTGACCGTGAAATCCGGTGAGACGCACGCCATCATGGGTCCCAACGGCTCCGGCAAGTCCACCCTGTCCTACGCCATCGCCGGCCACCCGAAGTACACGGTGACCCAGGGCTCGATCACCCTCGACGGCGAGGACGTGCTGGCGATGTCGGTGGACGAGCGGGCCCGCGCCGGCCTGTTCCTCGCCATGCAGTACCCGGTCGAGGTGCCCGGCGTCTCGATGTCGAACTTCCTGCGCACGGCGGCGACCGCGGTGCGCGGCGAGGCCCCGAAGCTGCGGCACTGGGTCAAGGAGGTCAAGCAGTCGATGTCCGAGCTGGAGATCGACCAGGCCTTCGCCGACCGCTCGGTGAACGAGGGCTTCTCCGGCGGCGAGAAGAAGCGCCACGAGATCCTGCAGCTGGGCCTGCTGAAGCCGAAGATCGCCATCCTCGACGAGACCGACTCGGGCCTGGACGTGGACGCGCTGCGGATCGTCTCCGAGGGCGTCAACACCTACAAGGAGCGCGAGAACGGCGGCATCCTGCTGATCACCCACTACACCCGCATCCTGCGCTACATCCAGCCGCAGTTCGTGCACGTGTTCGTGGGCGGGCGCATCGTGGCCGAGGGCGGGCCCGAGCTGGCCGAGGAGCTGGATGCGAACGGGTACGTGCGCTTCACGTCCGCGGCGGGCCGCGAATCCGACGCAGTGGCGGGCCGCGAATCCGACACAGTCGCCGCTACCGCAGGAGCCTGATATGACCGCAACGGTGCCGCAGTCGCAGCTCGACGTCGCCGGGATCCGGGCCGACTTCCCGATCCTGAGTCGCACCGTGCGCGACGGAAAACCGTTGGCCTACCTGGATTCCGGCGCGACCGCGCAGCGCCCGCTGCAGGTGCTCGACGCGGAGCGGGAGTTCCTGCTCGAGCACAACGCGGCGGTGCACCGCAGCTCGCATCAGCTGGCCGAGGAGGCCAACGAGGCATACGAGGGCGTGCGGGCCGCGATCGCGGCGTTCGTCGGCGCCGGCGCGGACGAGATCGTCTACACCAAGAACGCGACCGAATCGCTGAACCTGGTGGCCTACGCGTTCTCCGACGACCGCTTCCCGCACCACGTCGGTCCCGGCGACGAGATCGTGATCACCGAGCTGGAGCATCACGCCAACCTGGTGCCGTGGCAGGAACTCGCCCGGCGCACCGGCGCGACGCTGAAGTGGTACGGCGTGACCGACGACGGCCGCATCGACCTGGACTCGCTGACGCTGTCCCCGGCGACGAAGGTGGTCGCGTTCACGCACGTCTCGAACGTCACCGGTGCCGTGGCTCCGGCGGCCGAACTGGTCCGGCGCGCCAAGGAGGTCGGCGCCCTGGTGGTGCTCGACGCCTGCCAGTCGGTGCCGCACGCGCCGGTGAACCTGCGCGAGCTGGGCGTGGATTTCGCCGCGTTCTCCGGCCACAAGATGCTGGGCCCCTCGGGTATCGGCGTGCTGTACGGCCGCCGGGCGCTGCTGGAGGAGACCCCGCCGTTCATCACCGGTGGCTCGATGATCGAGACGGTGTACATGGACCACAGCACCTTCGCGCCGCCGCCGCAGCGGTTCGAGGCCGGTTCGCAGATGATCTCGCAGGTCGTCGGATTGGGCGCGGCCGTCGACTATCTCGGCAAGCTCGGGATGGACGCCGTTGCGGCGCACGAGCATTCGCTCGTGGGCGCGGCGCTGGAAGGGCTCGGCGCGATCGAGGGCGTGCGGATCATCGGGCCGGCCGAGAACGTGCACCGCGGCGGTGCGGTGTCGTTCGTCGTGGACGGCGTGCACGCGCACGACGTCGGCCAGATCCTCGATGATCAGGGCGTCGCGATCCGGGTGGGCCATCACTGCGCGTGGCCGCTGCACCGCCGGTTCGGCATCGCCGCCACGGCCCGGGCCTCGTTCGCCGTGTACAACACCGTCGACGAGGTAGAGCAGCTGGTGAGTGCGGTGCGGAAGGCTCAGAGCTTCTTCGGAGTTGTATAGGTACAGCATGCGTATGGAGCAGGTTTCGCAGACGCAGCGCAGTATTGGAGTTGCATAGATCATGCGCATGGAGCAGATGTACCAGGAAGTGATCCTGGACCACTACAAGCATCCGCATCATCGCGGGCTGCGGGAGCCGTTCGGTGCCGAGGTGCACCACGTGAACCCGACCTGCGGTGACGAGGTGACCCTGCGCGTCCACATCGACGAGAACGGCGACGTGGCGGACGTTTCCTACGACGGCCAGGGCTGTTCGATCAGCCAGGCCGCCACCTCGATCCTGACCGACCAGGTGATCGGCCTGCCGGTGCAGCAGGCGATGAAGATCGTCGACTCCTACAACGAGATGATCTCCAGCCGCGGTACCGTCGAGGGCGACGAGGAGGTGCTCGGCGACGGCGTCGCCCTGGCCGGTGTCGCCAAATATCCGGCGCGGGTGAAGTGCGCGCTGCTGGGCTGGATGGCGTTCAAGGACGCCGTGGTTCGGATAACCTCGGCGCAGACAGGACAGACCGAGCGCGCAACGGGCAGCCGACTTTCCACGAATGGGGGAGCAGCGCATGAGTGAGACACCTACCGACGAGCGGCAGCCGTCCGCACCTACCGACGAGCGGCAGCCGTCCGCCGAGGAGCTGGAGCAGCTCGAGAACCTCGAAGAGGCGATGCGTGACGTCGTCGATCCGGAGCTGGGCATCAACGTGGTCGATCTCGGCCTCGTCTACGACATGCGGCTGGAGAACGAGGTCGCCGTACTCGACATGACGTTGACGTCGGCGGCTTGCCCGCTGACCGACGTGATCGAGGACCAGTCCCGCAACGCCCTGGTTCGCAGCGGTTTGGTCGAGGATTTGAAGATCAACTGGGTCTGGGTGCCGCCGTGGGGCCCGGACAAGATCACCGAGGACGGTCGCGAGCAGTTGCGTGCCCTCGGGTTCACGGTCTAGTTCGCCGGGTGAGTCGGCGCGTGCGCCCGACGGCGGATGTCGTCCGCCGTCGGGCCACCGGCATCGGCCGATGAGCGAGCCGGGGCACGCCCGCTGGGTTGTGCCGCTGTGGGGTGCGCTCGCCGCCGTGCTGGCCGCGCCCCTCGCGGCGGCGCTCGTGGCGGGGATCTATCGCTTCCCGGTTCCTTTTGCCGACTATGCCCGTGGCTGGTCGGGGGCCGGTGATGCGGCGTTGGCGAGCGTGTTCTATCTGGTCCTGGGCGGGGTGATCGTGCTGGCCGCCGGGGGAGCGGTCGGCGGGTGGCTGATTCAGCGGGCCGTCGCGCCGTGTTCGACGCGGGCGGCGGGGCTGACCACCGTGTCGGCCTTCGGTGTCGCTGCGGTCGCCGCGGTTGTCCTCGCCACGCTCGAATTCCTCATCGGCCCTTGGTGATCGGCCCTTGGTGATCGGCGCGCAGGCGGCCACCGATGATCGTTCCGGTTCACCGGCGGATCGGTGAGCCCACTCGTCTGGTCGCCGTAGCCGAGCTGCCCGCTCGTCCTGGTACCGCAATGTCACCTCCGTCATTCCGGCGTGCTCTTGGCCGGAATGACGGAGATCCCGGCGATGGGTCCCGGCCACAAGCACGCCGGGACGACGGAAGCGGTGACGCGTGACATGGCAGTACCAGCCGGGCGGCGCGAGCCCATCGCCGGGCGTGGGCGGTGGTCATTGTCGGGCGGTGGTCATTGTTCGGTGCGCGCCGCGGCCAGGACCCGGTCCGCCTCCCGGGCGGCGTTCGCATTCGGTTGCAGCGCACGCGAACCCGCGAGCTTGGCGCGAATGTGGTCGGCGACCGTCGTCGGTGCGTACCGGCTGCCCTCGCCGACGCACGACGGCAGCGTCTCGATCACCGCATCGATGTTGCCATCGTGGAAATACGCCGCGCTGCGCCGCCTTTCGACGGTGCCGTTCACCACCGGCGGCATCACGCGATGCAGCGTGGACAGCCACCGCTCGTTCGTCCAGCGCGCCATCAGATCGCCCAGATTCACCAGCAGCGCTCCCTCGGCGGGCCGCACGTCGTGCCAGCGGTTGTCGGCGCCGAGCACTTGCAGTCCGGGCGCCTGATCGGCCCACAGCACGGTCACGATCCCGTAGTCGGTGTGTTCGCTCATGCCGGTGAGTTCGTCGTCGAGTGCGGCCGCCGTGCCCGCCGGCAGCGAGTAGTTGTTCATCCGCAGCACGTCCAGGGAGTGGTCGGTGAACCGGTCGAAATAGCCGGGCGGCAACTCGAGGGCGTCGGCGAAGATCGTGGTGAGCACCCGGGCCACCCGGGCCGCCTCGGTGAAGTAGGCCGTCACGGCCGCCTTGAATTCGGGAACCTGCTGCGGCCACAGGTTTTTCGCGTAGTCGGTGGCCGGGAGGTCCAGGCCGGGGTACGCGGCCGCGCTGACCCCGACGTTGAATGCCTCGAAGAAATCGTTCATCCGGTTCGCCGACTGCACACCGAGGCTCAGGCTGAGGCTCTCGCTGTTCGGCGGCGAGTATCCGCGGTTGATCTCCGGCGGCGTCCGGTAGTGCTTCTTGCTGTCGAGATCCAAGCCGAAGAACTCGTCGAGCGCAGCGGCGAAGGCATCGGTCACCGGGGCTGCAACGGCATGCCCGACCACCTGCAGAAAGCCCACGGTGCGCGCGGCTTCGTCGATCTCCCGGGCCACCCGCTTCCGCTCCGCGTCCGAACCGCCGCCCACATAGGGCGAGATATCGATGACCGGCACATGAAATTCCACCGCTGCCGCCTTTCGTCGGTCCCGTCAGAATCGGATATCCGGATGTCGGGAAGGTTCATACGCGTCACGAGCGTGTAAATGCCGCAAGAGTACCGGCGCCGGGTTGGTCGCCGGAGTTGAATGGGCGGCCCGTGGACGCGTCCGGCGGTGCCGGGCAACGGTGCCCGCTGGTGGCGGGCTCGTCGGCGGCTGTCGATTCCGGCGGGTCTTCGTGGCCGGGCGAACCGCGCCGGTCGCACACCGTTCGTGTGCTCGGTACGCCGCCATCGGCTCGGGAGCTGAGCCGGAACCGCTGGAACGTGGGCATTGCCGCCGCCCTGCACACCACAAAGACCTTGTGCGACTGTGTGTTCGGGTGGGTGACCGTACCGAACGAGCCGAGCGCCCCGGAGACGTTCCACCACCGGGTGCCGGACCGGGCGCAACGGCGGGAAAACGTCCCGGGCGATCCGAACGCGCCGATCGCCTGAGCGCGGTGTCGTCGAGGGCGTCGGCAACCGCACGCGCGTCGACGAGGCCCGCTCCACCGGAGCCCGCCGTTATCGCCTTCGGTTCGGGCGAGGCGCCGGTGCCGGCTCGGCAGGTGCGGGCGCTCGGATCGACTGAGCACCGAGTCGATCGAGCACCGAGTCGGCCGTGCCGCATCCGGAGGTTGCCGTCGATGCCGGCAACATCGGCCCCCTTGCCGCACAGCGGCTCTCGGCCGGCGGCGCCCGTGGGCTGTGTGCTTGGGTGGTTTCGGCCCCGCTGTCGCCCCAGGGTGAACCTTGCTTCCCCGGAGAATTGGCTTCACAGCGCCGTGGCGATTGGACATGTCCAGCGGTCGAGGGGGAGTATCCCTTCGTCAGATATGCCTTCTCGAATCGGGGTGGAACCCTTTATGTCCTTGTTGTCCAGGGTCGTTGTCGTGCTGTCGGGCTCGGCGATCGCCGGGCTGGGTGCTGCCGCTCCCGCCGCGGCCGACGGGAGCCTGCACGGTGCGATCGCGCTGTCCGACAGCACCGGAACGGTGGCGTCGGCGGCGAACTACGAAGACCCCGGCAGCGCCGACGCCGCGGCCATCGATCGCTGCGGCGGCGGTGACTGCCGCGTGGTGCTGCACTTCAACGACGGCTGCGGTGCGGTCGCGCAGAGTGTGGACCGCCGCGTGGCCGTCGGCTGGGGGCCGACCCAGGTGGAGGCGGAGCAGCAGGCCCGAAATGTGCTGGGGCTCAGCGCCCCTCCGTTCCCGGACCTGGGCAGCGCCGTCCCCCGCCCGGCCACCATCGCGCTGTCGGCCTGCACGGCGAACTCGGCGGCCTGATCGATAGCCCATCCCTCGGCCGGTCCGGATATCTTCCGGGCCGGCCGAAGTCGTGTCGGGGCACGGCCGGGTGGTAGCCGGCGAGTATCGCGTGGCCGGTCGGGCTTGCGCCACATCCGGCGATCGCCGGTCGGTCCGGCGGGTGACCTGCCAAAGTCGGCCACGGTAGACGAAAGCCGGTGGGCGGTGGCGGATTTCGTGTCATCCTGGACGTGGGTGTGAGGGAGGACGGGAGATGCGACATCGGCCACCGTCGGCGACCCCCGAGGAGACCAAATGGTCTGTTACGGCAAAGGTTCGGGTGTGCTGAGGAATTCGGCGGAACGAGGTGCCCTGGCTGTGCCGGGCAGGCTCGATCCGGTCGCGGGGTGTCCGTGCGGTGGGTGCGCAATCGTTACGCGGTGTGGGGGTTGCCGTTCACTCCCGGGGCGGGACGGTGGCCGATAGTGATGGAGTTCGTGCGGTGGGGTGCGGCCGTGGCCGGACCCGAATACGACGCCCGGGAGGGGATGTGAACGCCGATGTCTGTGCCGGGATCACCCGGTTTCTGACGGCGGAATTCGGTGGTGCGGTGACGGTTTCGAATGTGCGGCAGCTGTCGGTCGGTGCGCGGCGCCGGACGCTGGTCTTCGACCTGCGCCGTCGGCGCGGCTGGCGGCGGCTGGTCGCCACGATTGTGCCCCCGGCCGTCGAGCGGATGCCGGTCGAGGTCGAGGCGGCGGTGCGGGAACTGGCCCGCGCGCACGGTGTGCCGGTCCCGCCGGTGGTAGCCGTCTGTACGGACACCGGATATATCGGCGCCCCGTTCGTGGTATCGGAGCATATGGACGGTGAGACCGCGCCGCGCCAGGTGCTGCGGTTGGTGCACGCGGCAGACATCGGCGAGCGGGTGGCCTACCAACTCGGCCAGGCCATGGGACGTCTGCACCTCGTCGACCCGGCCGCGGCCCCGGATCGGCTGTCCGGTGCGATCGACGACGATCCGGCCGGGGCCGAACTGGCCGAGGTGGAGCGCGGCGTGCGCACCGTACCGGCCGATCGCCCGGTCTTCGCGACGGCCCTGCACTGGCTGGAGGCCGGCGTCCCCGCACCGCCGGAGCGAAAGACGCTGCTGCACAACGATATGCGCAACGGCAACCTGATCGTCGACGGCGACGGCCTGCGCGCGGTGCTGGACTGGGAGAGCGCCCGGCGCTTCGGCGACCCGATGCGCGACGCCGCCTGGGCCGCCCTGCGGATGTGGCGGTTCGGTACCGAGGCCGCCGAATTCGGCGGCTTCGCCGGCCGTGAACCGTTCGTGCGCGGCTACGAGACGGCGGGCGGGCAGTTCGACCCGGACAGGTTCCGGTGGTGGAAGGTGCTGTGCACGCTCGGCTGGGGTGTCGGCCGGGCCGGCGCCGCGTATCCGGACGGCGCCGGCCGCGACAATCCGAGGGGCGGCGGCCGCCGGATCCCGGAGATCGAGCGGGATCTGGTCACGCAGATCGGGTCGGGGGACCTGCCGCTGCGATGAGGCGAACGGTCCGGAATGCCCGGCAGCCGCGCGGAGGCCGGCGGCGGCCGAAGCGGTGTGAACGAGGTGCGGACGCCGGTCGCGATTTGTGCTGCCGTCGTCGACGGCGAACTTCGGTTGAGCCGACCGTTGCCGCGAGCGGAAGGCGGGCGGTGCTGCCCGCATGCGAGAGTTCTGCGCCGGTGGCAGGGTTCTCCGCTCCGTCGCCGGGTGGCCCCGAATGGCTGGGTACGGACTCAGGGAGCGCAAGCCCGACGGTGCCGGCCGCGGCGGTCCGGATCAGTGTGTCGGCAGGCGCTCCGTCGATCCTTCGGCCAGGGCGTTGCGCACGTTGTCGATGCCGGCGCGCACGCCCGCGCCGTAGCCGTCGTCGGTCAGGACGTCGGTCCTCGCCTCGGCGGCGTCGAGGTGCCGTCGCGCGGTGTCGAACGCGCCCAGCCGCCGGTAGTCGTCGGCCAGGTTCAGGTGTAGCGACGGATAGAACCCCTGCACGCTCAGCGAGGCGTGCTGTTGCCGGGCGCGCTCGTCGGTGAGGGTGTCGGCGGCGTCGAGGGCGCGCACGTCCCAGGTCAGTGAGTCGGCCGCGTGATCGTAGAGGTCGGCGAGATAGTGCGCCAAGGTGCAGCGGTGCAGTGGATCCCCGTCCACGCCGATCGACTCCCACAGGGCCACCAGCTTGACCCGCGCGGCGCTCGAACCGCCCTGCCGCCCAAGGACTACCGCCTCGTTGATGGCGGCCATCGTGGTATCAGTCGTTGTCATGCCGCTCACCCTAAGGTCGGCCACCGACAGATTTCGTCGCCGGCTCGGTACGCGACGGTGCACGCCTGTGCCGCACGTTCACCGCGGTCGCAGTCGCGGTTCGCGAATCGTCCGATGCCGGGTGCGTGGACCTGTCCGACCGCTCACGGTCCGTCTCGGCGTTGGCCGCGGGTGCGGGGCGGGACGTCACGCGAACGGGCCGGTGCGATGACCCGGCCGGCTCGGGTATCGGCGGCCGGTGTGCGGACCGATCCGGCCGGATCAGGCGCCTTTGCGCGCGGTCTGCTTGGTAGCCTTCTTCGTCGCCTTGGACGCCGTCTTCTTGGCGGCCTTGGCCGGTGCCGCCTTCTCGGCGGCCTTCTTCGCCGGTTTCCTGCTCTCGGACTTCCCGGCGGATTCGGATTTCGTGCCGGTGCGGCTACCGGTGGCTTCCAGGCTGCGCTGCAGCGCCGCGACGAGGTCGACGACCTCGGCATCCATTTCGGCGGGCGCCGGTTCCTCGGGCCGTACCACCTTGTTCGAGCCGGATTCGATGGCCTCGTCGAGCATCTTCTGCAGCTGGATCTGGTATTCGTCTGTGTACAGGCCCGGATCGAAATCGTCGGACATGCTGTCGACCAGTGTCTCCGCCATCGAGATCTCCTGCGCGCGCGGCGCCGGGGCGCCGTCGAGGGATTCGAAATCGACCGAGCGCACCTCGTCGGGCCACAGCAGGGTCTGCAGCAGCAGAACGCCGTCGTGCACCCGCAGCGCCGCCAGTCGCGTCTTCTGCCGCAGCGTGAAATGCACCAGCGCCACCCGCTCGGCCTGCTCCAGCGTCTTGGCCAGCAGCACATACGCCTTCGGCGTAGTGGAGTCCGGTTCGAGGTAATAACTCTTGTCGAACAGGATCGGATCGATCTGGTCGGAGGGCACGAACTGCAGCACCGGAATCTCGTGTTTCTCGGCCACCGGCAGCTTCGCGAAATCCTCGTCGGTGAGGATGACCTTGTCCCCCTCCGGCGATTCATAGGCCTTATCGATATCGGCGTACTGCACCGACTGGCCGCACACCGTGCACACCCTGTCGTACTTGATCCGCCCGCCGTCCTTGGCATGCACCTGATGAAACCTGATGTCATGGTCCTCGGTGGCGGTGTACACCTTCACCGGGACGTTCACCAGTCCGAATGCAATGGAGCCCTTCCAGATGGACCGCATATGGCTACTGTACTTTCGACCCCGCCTCCTCCGCAGCCGCTCTCCTGTGACCTGCGGTTTCAGGGTGTTGGTGGGTGTTGGTTGGTGTCGCTGACGGACCTGTGACGGCCTGTAGACGGCCTGGGATTCGGGCTCGGGCCGGCGGTGATGGCCCGGAGGCTGTCTGTGTGGCGGCCCGGCGGCCGGTCCTGGAGTGGCGTCTGGTCGTTGGTTCGGGTGGGTTGGATGCGCTGGGTCGGCCTTGTAGGCAGGCGTCAGGTGTCTGCTGCACGCACCGGATCTCCGGTGTGGTGGGTGACGAAGGTGGTGGGCGGCCGGTTGTGATCGGATTGGTCGAGATGGTGATCGCTCTCGCCGCCCAGCTTTCCGATTCGACGTACGGCTCTGTGTACAAGCAATTGCAAGCATGGTTCGATGAAGCATCACGCCTCTCACCGTCGGATCGGCTGGCAGCAGGGTCCTTTGGGGAGTGACCACCACAAAATCGGGAAACCCCAGCTCATCCAGGGCAGCACCGAGCCGCAACGCTCGGTGAGGATTTCAACGGCGCCGTTCCCCGGGCTCACCGAGCGTTGGGGGATCGGTCGGTGCCGAACAGCGGCGTGCCGATGTTGAGATAGGGCATCGTCGATGGCAGTGGCTACCGCGGTGCTGATCGAGTGCCTCGCACCCGATAATGACGCCTGTGCACGGCAGTCTCGGCGTACCCGGGCTCCTGCTTGTGGTCCACGATTGATCCACAGAACAGGACCTGAGGAAGGGGAAACCCCCTCTGACCTGGTCGGGCTGACAGGATTTGAACCTGCGACCACCTGACCCAGAAGCAAATTATCGGCATATATCCCGTTGATGCCCAAACCGCAGCGTTACCTGCAGTTATGCGTGGATGTGCATAGTTTCTATTTCCCACTGCAACTCACTGATTCTTGGTCAAACCGTGTACTGTCCGTGTACTTGGGCATATTGCGACGGCGGTGTCAGGGCGACAGTCCGGGCCCACTGGGCCGTACTACTTTTCAAGTTTTCAAGTTGCCATCAACGGTGTTGCCGCCGGGAGAACAGACAACCCCACCGTCTTTTCCTGCCACCGCCATTTCACCTACACGGCCGGGGAGCAGTCCCCGCTGACACACCGGGTCTGTTCAGCGGGGATGCGTCGTAGGTCCCCCAGCACGGATCTGCCGGGATCCCTGCGACTAGTGCGCGACCCGATCCGTGCCCGCAACGCCCTGGTACGCCCGCAAGATTTGATCCGGTTAGGGAAGCACCCGAGCTGCACACATGACATTGTGGTGGCGTGAGCACACCTGCGGCCAGCTCGCCGCGTTCTAACAGCGCCTCGGCCAGCACAAACCGTCGCATCGTCGAAGGCCGATTCTTCGAATGCCCACCGGGGCTAGTCAATCACCCTCCCCTTCTTTCACGACGAATTACAAGGCGTGGGTGCACCTTTAAGGGGCCCGGAGCACCACTACGTTTATCCGGACACACCGCACGATTCCGAGCCAATCGACTGGGGAATGGTCACCTACTCGGTCGGAGGCACGGCGCAGAGCGCGCAGATCCGCGATATACACTATTGGTTCGAGGCCGTCGGCTCCGACGAGGACATATCGGAAACCTGCGCCGCAATCGACGACGACATACTTGCGTGGTGGGAACGGCTATCGAGCTGGCTCGATACCTATACCGGACTGAATCTACTCGGGCACGGCAACCAAGAGACCCGCTTCCTTGGCCGCCAGTACCTCGCCAGCACCCGACATGAAGACGGCACGGTACGGCCGGTCAATTCGCCGGGCAAGGCCGTCATGCCATGGCCAAAGCTAATCCAGGTACCGGACTCTTCCGATTTGGCCCGGTGCTTCGAGCTCGCTGGAGCAGGAGCCGTGCTGCCCCCGGAGTGGCAGTACCTTCGCGATGCAGAATCCTGGCTCCATGGTGGACAGCACCGCCGAGCCGTCATAGATGCTTGCACCGCCGCTGAGATCGCGCTTGCAAATCAGGCACACCTGCTCATGGCTGGGACCGATGCGACGGTCATAGAAGAATTGTTGACGAGGTGCACCGGGGTCGCTGACGTTGCCAAGTTGGTACGCACGATGGGAGGCAGGGACGCCACTGCTTCTCGCAATAGCATCGAGAACAAGCTCGCCCGGATCCGCAACCTCGCTGCGCACGCTGGCCACGAACCCAATCGGGTTGATGCTCGGACAGCCGTCGAGGTAGCCATCGACGTCGTGCAACATGCTCGGCCGCGGGAAGGCCTCTACCAGCAGGCACTCTGATAGCCAGGAAGTGGCGTTGCCAACGGCGAAGTGCACCCGCTGGCCGTACCGTCCGGCCCATGACCGTGCTCATCCTCGCCGTCTGGGGCACGGAAGATCACGCGGGGTCACCCGGAAAATTTGGGCCGTGTCGCAGGTAAGTGCCCTCGGCAGGACACGCAAAACATGGGCAACCGGGAAACGCCTGGTCATCGTGGGTATGTACCCAATCTGAGGATCGCGATAGACGTGACCGGCACGTACTGATTCGCTAGCGGACCGGTCGTCGGTGGTCGGGTCGAACCGCCGACTCGATTGGAAATCCGGATTGCTGCTCGTGCCGATAGGTAATTTTGTCGCGGTTGTTCTGTTCGTGGGGTTCGGGGCTCTGGCTTGCCGGTTAAGGGTTTGTCGTGGCCGGGCGGTGGTTGTCGACGTTCGCGGTGGCGCCGGGGCTGTATCTCTGTCTGGTTTCTGTCGGCGTGTGTGGTTCGAGAGGAATTGTGATGGCTGGGGCTGAGCGAAGGTCGGGGCGGCGGTCGCGGGTGGGAGAGGTGGAGCCGATCGCGATCGTGGGTATGGCGTGCCGGTTTCCTGGGGGTGTGACGTCCCCGGAGCAGTTGTGGGAGGTGGTGGCTGCCGGTGGTGATGTGATCAGTGGTTTGCCGGTGGATCGGGGGTGGGATGTGGAGGGCCTGTACGACCCGGATCCGGGGGCTGCGGGCAAGACGTATGCGCGGTTCGGCGGCTTTGTCGACGATGTCGCTGGATTCGACGCGGATTTCTTCGGGATCTCGCCGCGGGAGGCGTTGGCGATGGATCCCCAGCATCGGCTGTTTCTGGAGACGTCGTGGGACGCGGTCGAGTATGCCGGTATCGATCCGTTGTCGTTGCGGGGCGAGCCGGTGGGGGTGTTCGCGGGGATCATCAACGAGGAATATCTGCCGATGTACGGGGGCGGCTACGGCGACCTGGAGGGGCACATCGTGACGGGCAACATCACGAGTGTGGCGGCGGGGCGGGTGGCGTATTGCCTGGGTTTGGCCGGGCCGGCGATCTCGGTGGATACGGCGTGTTCGTCGTCGCTGGTGGCGTTGCATCTGGCTGCGCAGTCGCTGCGTGCGGGTGAGTGCTCGATGGCGCTGGCCGGCGGGGTGACGATCCTGTGTCGGCCGGGCCCGCTGATCGAGTTCGCGCGGACTCGTGGCCTGGCGCCGGACGGTCGGTGCAAGGCATTCGGGGCCGGTGCGGACGGTACCGGTTTCGCCGAGGGCGTGGGCGTGCTGCTGGTGCAGCGATTGTCGGATGCCCGGCGCGACCGGCGGCGAGTGCTGGCGTTGCTGCGGGGCAGCGCGGTGAACCAGGACGGGGCGAGTAAACGGTTGACTGCGCCGAGCGGCCCGGCGCAGGAGCAGGTGATCCGGGCGGCGCTGGCGCAGGCTCGGCTGCAGCCGGAGGACGTGGACGTCGTGGAGGCGCACGGGACGGGGACGCGGCTGGGTGATCCGATCGAGGCGCACGCCCTCGCGGCTACCTACGGCCGAGCACACAGTCGGCGGCGGCCGTTGTGGCTGGGGTCGTTGAAGTCGAATATCGGGCACACCCAGGCTGCCGCGGGTGTCGGGGGAATCATCAAGATGGTGATGGCGATGCGGCACGCGACCTTGCCACGGACCCTGCATGCCGAGGAGCCGACTACGCGCGTGGACTGGGACAGCAGTGGGATGGCGGTCCTGTCGGCGGCACGGCAGTGGGATGTCGAGGGTCGTCCGCGCCGGGCCGGGGTGTCGTCCTTCGGCGTCAGTGGAACCAACGCACATGTCGTTCTGGAGGCGCCGGATCCCATTGGCGCCGAAGGGTTTCGCGCACATGCCCGGTCGGCCGCTACGGACGGGCGAGGTGAGCGGGTGTATGCGGGCGCAGTAGACGATGTCGTCGTGTGGACGGTATCGGGCCGGACGCGGGCGGCGTTGTGCGTGCAGGCGGCCGGGCTGGCGCGGCACGTGCGGGAATTGCCGCAGGCTCCGACACCAGGTGCGGGCGAGGTCGCGGCCGATGTCGCGGTGTCGCTGGCGCAGCGGTCGCGGCTGGAGCACCGGGCGGTGGTGATCGGCCGCGACCTCGACGCGCTGCTGGCTGGGTTGGACACAGTGTCCGGTGCGGGCGACGGCGGTGACGCGGAGGATGTGGTGTCCGGGTCGGTGGTGCCCGGCGCGGAACGTGGTGTGGTGCTGGTGTTCCCGGGCCAGGGCACGCAGTGGCCGGGCATGGGCCGTGCGCTGTGGGAGTCGAGTGCGGTCTTCCGTGACACGGTGACCGCGTGCGCGCGGGAACTGGATCCGCTCGTCGAATTCTCGGTCACAGACATGGTGCTCGGACGCGAGCCGATGCCGACGACGACGCTGGTCGGCGGCGGCGTGGTCGATCGGGTGGACGTGGTGCAACCGGTGCTGTTCGCGGTCATGGTGGGCGTGGCCCGAGTGTGGCAGTCCTGGGGTGTGCCGGTGGCCGCGGTGGTCGGGCATTCGCAGGGCGAGATCGCCGCAGCGTATATCGCGGGCGGTCTGACCCTGTCCGACGCGGCGCGGGTGGTGGCAGTGCGGTCGCGGGCGGTGCGGGCACTGTGCGGTGAAGGATCGATGCTGGCACTGGCGGTGTCGTGTGCGGAGGCGCAGGCGCTGGTTGCGGACCGGGACAACGTGGACGTGGCGGCGGTCAACGGGCCGTCCGCCACCGTGATCGCTGGACCGGTCGCGGGCCTGCAGGAAGTGTTCCAGACCTGTGAGCGTCGCGGAGCGCATGCCCGGTGGATCCCGGTGGACTACGCCTCGCACTCACCGCAGGTCGAGCGGGCCGAGAACAAATTGCGGACCGAGCTGGCCGACCTCGGCCCCCGAGACAGTGAAATCCCGTTCTACTCCACGCTCACCGGTGATGTGATGGACACCCGGCACCTCGACGCGCGGTATTGGTATCGCAACTTGCGGCAGCCGGTCCTGTTCGCCGACACCGTCGAGGTCCTCGTGCGTGCGGGGTATCGAGCATTCATCGAGGTCGGTGCGCATCCGGTGCTGCTGCCCGCGGTGCATGACATCGTGCAGTCCACCACCGCATCCACCCACACCGAGTCCGTCGCGGACGAGCCCGTTGTGGCGGTGGGTTCGCTACGTCGTGACGATGGCGGCATGGATCGGCTCGTGCGCTGCGCGGCGGAGGCGTACGTGCGGGGGGTGGACGTGGACTGGACGCGGATACTGCCTGCAGGGCGACTGATTGCGTTGCCGCCGTACGCGTTTCAGCATCGTCGGTTCTGGTTGGCGTCCAACTCCGGCGCAGCCGTCGCCGCGCCGGCAACGCCGGGCGGCTCCGGCACGGACGCAGCCTTCTGGGACCGAGTGGACCGCGGTGACATCGACGCCCTCGCCGGCGACCTCGGAGTCGACGCGGACACCCCGCTGCGGGAACTGATTCCGGCACTGGCGGCGTGGCGTCATCGTCGCCACCGGAATGCGGTAATCGACCGATGGCGATACCGGATCACCTGGCGCGCGCTGCCGACCACTCTGCACCGCCCGGTGCGCGGGAAGTGGCTGGTGGCCGTGCCGACCGGTAGCGATCGAGCCCGCGTCCTCGCCGCGCAGGTCGCTGCGGCGCTGGGAACAGCCGACAGCCCCGCACGCATCGCGGACTTCGACACCACAGCACCGGACCGCACGCTGTGGGCCAAGCAGTTGGGCATGTACGACGGTGTCGACGGTGTGGTGTCCCTGCTCGCCCTCGACGACCAGCCGCTCGAGGAGCCCGCCACCGCCCTCGGTGCACTGGCCACCGTGGTGTTGACGCAAGCGGTGCTGGACTCGCAACGTCCGCTGCGAGTGTGGGCGGTGACCCAGGCAGCGTTCGATACCGATGGCGCACTACGGGATTGGCGGCAGGCCCAGCTGTGGGGCGCCGGGCGAGTCGTCGGGCTCGAACACCCCGACGTGTGGGGAGGCATGATCGATCTGCCCGAGACATCGTGCGAGCCCGTCACCGCTCACCTGGCAGCCGTCATCGACGGCGACAGCGGCGAGGACGAGATCGCTGTGCGCAACGCCGGACCGTACGGGCGACGCCTCGTCCACGCGCATCCCCACGGTGATGCGGGCAGCTGGCGTGCCCACGGCACGGTGCTGATCACCGGCGGTACCGGCAGTCTGGGACGCCGTGTCGCCCAGTGGATGGCGACGCGCGGAGCGGAGCACCTCGTGCTGGTCAGCCGCAGTGCCAGCACGACTTCCGGCGCCACGACGCTGCGCGCCGAACTCGAAGCGGCCGGGGCGCGCGTCACCTTTGCCGACTGCGATGTCGCCGACCGCACCGATGTCGCCGCCCTGCTGACCGAGCTGCGGCGGGCCGGTGACCGTGTCACCACCGTCGTGCACGCCGCGGGCATCGCCCCCGACCACCCGATCCGTGACCTCACCGTCTGCGAATTCGCGGAGGTGACCCGCGCCAAGGTCGCCGGTGCACTGCATCTGCACGACCTGCTCGACGAGTATCGGCTCGACGCGTTCGTCCTATTCTCCTCCAACTCGGGGGTCTGGGGCAGCAGCGGCCACGGTGCTTACGCTGCCGCCAACGCCGCGCTGGACGCACTGGCCGGTCACCGCCGATCGATCGGGAAGACTGCGACCTCCATCGCTTGGGGAGCGTGGGGCGGCACAGGTCTCGCGGCGCAGCCGGAGGTGCAGCGTGCGCTGGACCGGCGCGGAATTCCGGCGATGAATCCCGACCTCGCGCTCGAGGCGATGGCCCGCGCGCTGGCCGACGACGAAACCGTGCTGTCGGTGGCGGATATCGACTGGAGCCGCTTCGCCCCCGCCTATACCGCCACCAAACCGCGCCCGCTGATCGACGACATCCCCGAGGCCCGCGCCGCACTCGAACAGCCTGTCTCCGAACCGCATTCGGCCGCAGCGGCCGCGACACATCTCGCCACCGAACCTGCCCCACCGGCCTGCGACGACCTGGCCCGGATGCCCGCCGACCGCCGCCGAGCCACCCTGATCACCCTGATCCGACAGCACGCCGCCACCACGCTCGGCCACGACACCACCGACCGCGTCACCGCCGACACCGCCCTGATCGACCTCGGGCTCGAATCCCTCGGCGCGCTCGAACTACGCAACCGCCTCACCCGCGCCGTCGGCCTGCAGGAGCGACTGCCCACCAGCCACATCTTCCAGCACCCCACACCCCGCGCCCTGGCCGAGCACCTCGACGCCCTCGTCTCCGGCACCGCCTCCACCGCGACCGCCCCTACCGACCTGCCCACCGAGATCCGGCTCGCCGACGACATCACACCCGCCGAGACAACCACCGCCACACCACTCGGCGCAGCCACGCACGTCCTGCTGACCGGAGCCACCGGATTCGTCGGTGCCCACCTGTTGCATCACCTGCTCGCCAGTACCACCGCGACAGCGCACTGCCTGGTGCGCGCCACCGACACCGAACACGCCCGCCGACGATTGCGTGACACCGCGCACCACTACGGTCTGACCTGGGCCCAGGACCGGGTCGTCGCGGTGCCCGCCGATCTCGCCGCATCCGGCCTCGGTCTCGACCCCGCCACCTACGACCGGCTCGCCCGCACCGCCGACGCGGTCATTCACGTCGGTGCAGCCGTCGATGTCCTGCACCGATACGCCGACGTCGCCCCCGCCAACGTCGGTGGCACCGAGGAGATCCTGCGCCTGGCCGCCCGCCACCGCACCGTCCCCGTCCACCACGTCTCCACCATCGGCGTCTTCCCCGCCCGCACCTACGGCCAGCCACCCGCCTGCGAACACACTCCGACCGGGCCGGTGACCGCGTTGCTCACCGGATACGCCCAAACCAAATGGGCCGCAGAACAACTCGCCGGACTCGCCCACGAACGCGGCCTGCCCGTCTCGATCTACCGCCTGTCCCGCGTCTTCGGTGACCGTCATCGCGGCGCCTGCCAGGACGACGACCTCATGTGGCGAATCATCAAGGGCTGCATCCAAATAGGCGCGGCACCGCATCCGGTCACCGCGAGCGACGACATCATCCCGGTCGACCACGCCGCCACCTCCATCCTCGCCCTCGCCGGCCGGTCCGACACCCTCGGCGGCACCTACCACCTCACCAACTCCGCCCGCACCCCGTTCGCGCACCTGGTGACCGCAGCCCGCGCTCACGGCTATCGTCTCGACGACCTCCCACCCCGCACCTGGGCCGAACGCATCCGCGCCGACGACGGCAACGCCGCCCAACCCGTCCTCGAAACCTTCCTCCGCCTCATGCTCGACACCGACTTCGCCGACCGCGCCGTCTACGACAGCGCCGCCACCCACCGACGACTCGGCCGTCCCTGCCCGCCCATCGATTCCGCCACCCTCGCCGCGCACCTGCGATTCTTCACCGCCAACGGCTACCTCCCAGCCGCCCGATGACCAGACCACCCGGATCCGGACCGATCACCGGACATTGCCCCTCTTCAACCCGTTGCTAGGAGGCATCGGTGTCGATGCAACGGCCCTACACAACCGGCCCCGCCGCCCCGGACTGGAGCGTCCAGTCGACCGGGCAGGCACGGTTCACCTGGGAATACGACGACGGCCGGGACCGTCTGCTGGCCCTGTACCAGAAGGGCAAGGACAAGCAGTGGGACGGCGCCAAGCGCATCGACTGGTCCCTCGACGTCGACCCGTACGACCCGCTCGGCGTACCTGACCAGGGCCTGATCCTCTACGGCACCCGCTACTGGGACAAAATGAGCGAGCAGGACAAGCGAGACCTGCGCCGCCACTACGCCTCCTGGCAGTTCAGCCAGTTCCTCCACGGCGAACAGGGCGCGATGGTCTGCGCTGCCCGCATCGTGGAATCCGCCCCCGACCTCGACGCGAAGTTCTACTCCGCCACCCAGACCATGGACGAGGCACGGCACGCCGAGATATACGCGCGCTTCCTCCACGAGAAGGTCGGAATGCTCTACCCGATCAACGATGATCTGCAGTCCCTGCTGGGCGACACGTTGCGCGACTCCCGCTGGGACATGCCGTACCTGGGCATGCAGGTCCTGGTCGAAGGACTGGCGTTGGCCGCCTTCGGCATGCTCCGAGACACGACGGACAAGCCGTTGCCCAAGCAGATCCTGGCCTACGTCATGCAGGACGAGGCCCGCCATGTGGCTTTCGGCCGCATGGCCCTGCGCGACTACTACACACACCTCACCGACACCGAAGTACGCGAACGCGAGGAATTCGTCATCGAGGGGTGCTACTTGATGCGCGACCGGCTGCGCGGCGTCGAAGTCCTGGAGAACTTCGGCATTCCGAAACGGGAGGCCGAGAAGCTGAGCGAGGAGTCCAAGTCCCTGGGCCTCTTCCGCAAGCTGCTGTTCAGCCGCATCGTGCCATGCGTGAAGGACATCGGCCTGTGGGGGGAACGCTTACAGCACGCTTATGTCGACTTGGGCGTATTCGACTTGGGCGACTCCAATCTCGACCTGTTGATGGCCCAGGACGAGGAGACCGCAGAACGGATGGATGCGGAGCGCTTCGCGGTGGAGGAAGCAGAACGCGTGGCGGAGGTGGAGGAGGCGATTCGGCAGGGCACGGAGTCGTAAGGGCGCAAGGCGTGCCCTCGGCCTCGGTGCCAATCACGCCGCGAGAACACCAGCACATAATGCCGCGAGTCACCCACCTGCCTACGGCGCCTCGGCAATCCCGGATCGGCCGGGATCGGCGCTCGCGGGATCGCCCCGGTCGTCGTAAGTCAGGGCCTGGTCGCTCGCCGCGGAGAAGGTTCGCTGAAACCGGCGTTACGAACAACATGTGTGCTTACAGTTTGCTGTATGAGTCCTTTTATCGCAAACCCCGCGAATGTCCTGGTCTCATATCCACTCGAGCGACGCGCTCGCCGACCTCGGCAGAACCGATCATGATCCCTTGGTGGCAGCCGCCACGCGCGTACGTTGGATCGGCTGGGACTGTTCGTCGGGCCCTGTATGTTCGTCGTGCGAACACGTTGCGAGAGCCGGTTGTTCTCCAGTAATTTGAGAGACGGTTCAAGGCTATCGGGGCATGGGGGTTACGGCAGAACTCGGTTGCAGCATGCGGTTACACCACGAGTAGTTCTGGGGTGCGGGATGGATCTCAACATCTTCAAGGTTCGGCCAAGCAATTTGGCAGCACTGCGGCAAAGATTGGAAGACAAGGGATTCGAACTAATCTGTACCGAATCGGAGGGTGATTGGCGCTCCGAATTCCTGTTCTTGGACGGAGAAGAGGAAGTTGCGAGCTGGGTACAACTCTATGCGGGATTGTTCGTGGGTCGGGAACTACCAACTCGAAAAGGTCAGTCGGCAGTCCATGTGTTTCAAAGAGACGATTCTTGTTACGCTATTACGTACGGGTCGGGTCACTCCTATATCCGGTCATTGTGTGACTATGATTTCGGTATTGATTTAGCGAAGAGGATCGCCGACGAGAGTGATATAAAGGAGACTGCGGCAAAACTCTATTATTCAAGTCGGAAAAAAGAGCACAGAACCTACCGGACAAATACTCGGCTGGATGTCAACAGCGGCGAGGCTATTGCCATGATTCATGCCACTGTCATCGCCAGCAAGAGGAGTGCGTTCGGGCGGTCCGGAAGGTTCGGCGTCTCTGCGATCCTTTCGCCACCGGTAGGCGTCGATGGAATCGCAGATCTGTTGTCTATCATCGATGCCGAGCTGAATAATCCTGAGCTATTCGCACTGCCTCACGATGAGGAAATCACAGACAAAGCGGAGATTAAGAATTTGGATCGCCTCCTTGTCGAAGAAATAACTGCGAAAGGCGAGCGGTCGGAATTTACGGCCGACAGCTTGGACCTCTGCGGCGTCGATTTCGTATTCGGAAATTACGGAAGATTTTCGCTCAAACATCCTCGCCGCCGTAAGCCCTTGGATTTCGATCTTGTGGATGGCCGCGGCCATGATCTTACGATCGACGATCTGCGTCTCTACATCGACAGCAATGGATTGAGCGGTGATGAGATCCTGAAGATCGAAGTGACCAAGTACAACAACAGCGGCGACCCACCTTGGACTAGTCTGACCTTGAAAGAATCATTGGACTACATCGTCGACTCTCAGAGAGTCGCGCTGTTCGAAGGGAAGTGGACACGTTTCAATCAGCACTACTTGACGTTTCTGGATCAGTTCGTCAGAGATATCGAGACGGAAGAGGTGGAAGACGATTTCAAGGTTATTTCCGAAACCGAAGCAAAATTCAATGCTTCCGATCGAGTAAGACGTGCCGGCTACAAGAACTATGATCAGGATTTCGGTGTCGCTGTTGTGGAATCCAGGACACCCGTGGAGGCGTGGGATCTAAGAAGAGGTAGCACCGTATACGCCCTAAAATTCGGTACCGCGCAGAAGTTGGGATATGTATGCGATCAAGCAGAAGGGCTTCTGGAACTTCGCTCGAATAATGCCACGATCAAGGAGGTTCCGAAATTTGACCGCTATTGCCTGTGGTTGGGGTATATGGCAAAAAAATTGCCGAACAACATTGCTGACACAAACTCGATCATACTTAAACGGAAAATCATGAAATGGGCTCTGCTTTGCAGAGACGCTAGGGTAACACCGGTAATAAAACTCAGCAGACATACTGGACGGCAATTGGTCCTGGTGTGATACGGCCATGCACTGCACCCCTGATTTCGTCTTGATACTGTGCCGCGATGGCCGCGCCGCCCATGTCGGGCCGCTACCGCTTCGACGCCTCGGTTGCGGCCCTTTTTGATCAATGGAAAACGCGGCTGGCCGCACCGTCTATTCGATTGTCGGGGTACAAATTTCATCGCGCGTCGCAGGTACCGGCGCTCGGCGGGGCATTGTGAACATGGGAACGGGAAGACAGTCCGGTTTTCGAGTGGTCGACTGATATTCGCAGCCGAATTCAGTTATAGGCAAGTGGTGACCCGCGGGTCTCGGCGTCCCCTCGACGGAGTCACTGAAGCCAGCCACCGCGGTTCATGCGCTCGAAGTAGGCGTCGTCGGCGTCTTGTATTTCTGCTTCGCTCATCTGGGGTGGTTTCCGCTGGTCCGGAGGCTCCGTTGTGTTGCGTAAGTCTCGTATCGGGCCTTGGATACGGGGGTCGGACCGGCTGATGAGTTGCTCGGTCTTGGTGGTGGCGTCGGCGCGGGCTTTGCGGTGGCAGTCGATGATGGTGGTCGCGAGCTGAGCGGCGCTCCATTTCATTGCTGCGGGGGCGACCTGCAGGCTGGTTATGTCGCCGGTGGCGTCGACTTCGATGCTTACCCCGCGGGTTACGTTGCGGCCGCGGACTTCCGCGGCTGCGTCGGTGAGTTGCTGACCGCTGCGGCGTAGGTCATTGAGTTGGTGTTCGAGCTGGTGTTCCCAGTCGTCGATGTAGTTCATGGTTGTTCCTGATCGAGGAGGTCAGCGAACACGGCCCGGAGCTGGGGCTTGTTGTCGACCATGCGTATTCGGTCGATCGGTGCCTGCCCGTCGTGGTTTTGTTTGAGGGGGTCGGCTCCTCGCTCGCGCAGGAACCGCACCATGTCCGGTGTCGTCCAGGGGCTGCGTAGCGCGTAATGCAACGGTGTGTTCCCGGCGTCGTCCTCGGCGTTCGGGTCCGCGCCGGCGTCGACGAGTACGCGGGCGGTGTCGACGCTGTCGTATTGGGCGGCGCCGCTGAGTGGAGCACCGACTCTAATTCGCCTGTAACCCAACTCTTTTCGACCTTGCCCTGCCATCGCGGTGACTATTCCATCTCGACGAGTCGATGGATCTGTTCCACCACTCGGGCGGTTACGTCGTCGCCTTGCACGCCGGTGGCGACCAGGGCGTTCGGCTGGGCTTCGCGGGGTACACGGAATTCGCAGATGGTGGCGCCGCGGCCGATGGTGCGGCTGAGACGGCCGTCCGGCGAACCCGACCAGGGGCTCCTGTATCCACTGCACGTGTCCGTTCGCAGGCGAGCTGGCGGTTTCTCAGGTGATGTGGCGGAACCGTGGCGGAACGGAGGGGTGAAATGGCGAAGAGCGTTTGCACGGCTCCGCTAGCGCCTGCCGCGGTCGCCGAGCTGGGCGGCGAGGCGGATCCCTTCGGCAACCAGCTGCTGGTAACGCTCGGGGTCACCGGTGGTGGGGGTGTGACGGCGAGCCGGTGGGCGCGGCCACGATCAGCGTCGAGGATACGGCCGGCGCGCAGATCGGTCAGGCGACCGTCTGATCCGGATCAGGCGATCCGGCGGCGGAACTCCTCGACCGGGACGGCCGTGCCCGGATCGACGGTGTGGACCGCGGCCTCGATGGACCCGGGCGTGAGATCCAGTGTCAGGAACCCCAGTTGGTGATAGGTCTGGAACAGGGCCGGGTGCGCGTCGGCGGGCAGGGTGCGCGGGGTGGCGCCGATCGTCTTGGCCGCCGCCCCCGACACGATCTGCTGGGTGCCCTTCGAGGTGGGTGCGGGCTCGAGGACCTGGAGGCTGTGATCGTGGCCGGACAGGATCAGGTGCGCGCGGCCCAGCACGTGCTCCTCGAAGAAGCGCTGCACGTGGACGCCGTTGATCGGTTCGATCGGCAGGCCCTCGTAGCGGCCCGCGTCGCCGTGCGGTCCGTTGTTCAGGTACGGGTGGTGCGTGCAGACGATCTTCCACGCCGCCGGTGAGTCGGCCACCGCGGTGTCCAGCCAGGCGCGCTGCTCGTTCATGAACTGCCCGTCGACCGACCAGTACGGGGAGAACACCGGCGGGATGTAGGCCGCGAGGGGATTGAGGTCCAGGACGAAGAACTCGACGATCGGGTCCGGGTCGGGCAGGCGGACCGAGTAGTAGCGGCTGGGCATCCACCAGCGCGACGAGGTGCCGTGGTAGCGGACCTCGTCGTCCCCGCGCAGTAGCCAGCCGCCGTCGCCGGGCAGGATCGAGCTGGTGTCGTGGTTGCCCAGCACCATGACCCACGGGATGTCGAGTCCGGTGTTGGGGTTCTCGAACTTCTCGGCGAACTGCGGGTCGGTGGTGCCGTTCGGGCCGTTCTCGTAGATGTTGTCGCCGAGACCGACCGCGATGCCGAACGGATCGGTTCGGTGCAGCGCGCGGGCGGCCTCCGCGACCGCCCACTGGGTGCGGGTGCCGGTGCCCGCGTCACCGGTGACCAGGACCCGCAGCCGGTCGCCGCCGGTGGGGAACGCGAACTTGGTGACGCCTTCCCCGGTGGCGACGGCCTGCGCCGGAGTCAGCCCCGCCAGTGCGACGCCCGCGGCCGCGGCGGCGGCACCGGTCAGCAGTTCCCGTCGGCCGAATTCGCCTGGCATGTCCTCATCTCCCGTTCGTTGTGTCGTGCGGCACCCCGATCATCCGGCTACACCGCGCACATGGACTGCAGGACGCCCTTCAGTACCGGCGCGCCGTAGGTGGTCGGCGCGAAGGCCAGGGTCTGCACGATGGACAGCGGTGTGCCCACGCCGACCAGGCCCAGCACGCTGTTGCCCGCCGTGAGCAGCAGGCTCAGCACGTCCAGGGTCAGCGTGGTCAGGTCGAGGGTGTTCTCGACCCGCACCTCGCCCAGCGGCACCGTGTCCAGGGCCTTGCCCTCGACGACACTGAAACCGGCGTTGGCGAGGAAGGTGACCGGACCGTAGTCCAGGGCGTCGACCAGCGGGCCCAGTTCCTCGGTGCGGCGCGGCAGGATCAGCGAGGCGACGCGGTTGTCGCGCAGGAACGCCTGGGTGGCGTCGGCGGCGGCGTGCACGGCCGCGGTGTCCGGGGTCAGGCCGGTGGCGGTCACGTAGGCGCGGACGCGCTCGACGAGCACGGCCAGGGTGAGTTCGGCCATCGGCGTGCAGGCCCCGTCGGCGCGGCGCACGGAATTCGCCAGATCTACCAGCGGCGTGGGCAACTCGACGTGTTCGACCACGACCGACTGCTCGAGGTCGAGCGCGGGGTAGGCGGTCGGCGCCGCGCACTGCGCGGCCAGGTGCCGCTGGACGGCCCGCGCCAGCGACTGCACACCGGTGAACGCCGCGCCCACGATCGGCTTCAACAGGAAGCCGACGGTCGGCACCAGGCTCGCCGCCAGCTGGGCGGGGATCTTGACGATGCGGGTGGCGAGGACGAACACCTCGACGACCTCGGTGACGGTCAGCGCCGACACCGGCACGGTCTGGTCGATCCGGCCGGTGCGCACCGCGTCCAAGCCGTTGACCAGGTAGCTGACGATCGGGTCGTCGAGATAGGCGACACGGCCACCGAATTCGGCCGGGTCGATGGGCAATCCGTCGCGGTGCACCCGCATCGTGGTCATGGCGGTGCGGAACTCGCCGACCCGCCGGTCGTAGTCGGCCAGCCGGTCCGGGGCGACGGCACCGCGCAGGGCGATGGCCGCCGCGGTCACCACCGCGTCGAAGGTCGGTGGACCGGTCACGCAGGCGCCTTCGAGATCGGTGACCTCGATCGCGGCCAGCGTGGTGGTGTCGTCGGCGCGGGCCGTGGGTGTCAGGCCGACCGGCGCGAACACGGCCAGCATCGTGACGAGGCCGACGAGCGCGGCGAGACGGGAAGGGATCATGGCGGTGGCACTCCCGGTCAGACAACTGGACGATTGATCATTTCGGAGGAATGACACCGTCACCCGGTTGCGCCCGGTTGGCCTCGGGAGGGCCCGGTACATGAACATCGGCTGGCGACCGGGTGAACCCGCCCTGCGGATCCCGCCCGGGCCGAGTGGCCCGCCCAGGTGAAATGCTCTGAAACCTACAGGTTTTCGACCGGCAGCAGCGGACTGTGCCGTTGCGTGCGGGTAGGGGCAACGGGCGAACGCGAGCGGGTCTCCTTCTTACTGACCGAATGTGGCATGTTGTGGGCCGCAGATGATTACAGTCGGGAGTCGGAATCGTGGTGGCTCACCACCGTAAGCGCCGGGCCTCCTCGGGTGTGGGTTTTCGTACGGAGTCGCCCGGAATCCATTGCCGCACAGTGATATCCTGCTGTTTTCCGTGCTCGAAGCCCGAACGCGGTGGCCCGTGCGATGGGTGGGAGAAGCGGGGATGGCGGGAAACCAGGGGTGCAGCGGCCGACCGAACCTGGCCGGGCCAGGCCGAGAGGATGAATCGGGTCCATCCGTGGGTGGACGGCTAACGGGGGCATCGGAATTCGGCCACGCGGTGAGGGTGCTCCGACCGACGCGGCATACCACGGTGCGCGCCCGAGTATTCACGGCCGCGTCGCCCGGGTGGGGCGGCACGGTCAGCCAGTGCGTGGCGGGACACGGGTGGGGTTGATGTCACGCAGGCCGCGCCAGACCGGGTGGCGCAGGAAGCCGTCACGGGTCCAGTCGGTGAACGTCACCGAGCCGACGAGGCGCGGCTGCACCCAGACCACGCCTGGTGCGTCGCCGCGGTTGACCCCGGGGGCCGTATCCCGGTGCAGGGCAGTGAGCCTGACGTGAAGATCGGCGAGCATGGCGCGGGTGAAACCGCTGCCGACATTGCCCACCCACACGAGATTGCCGTCCCGGCCGGGGATCGCGACGGCCAGCGATCCGATCCGGCCGGCGCGGTTGCCGGTGCCAGGCCGCCACCCGGCCACGACCACGTCCATCACCTGCGAGTTCTTGATCTTCGTCCACAGCGAGCTGCGGCGCCCGGGCAGGTAGCGGCTGTCCAGGCGCTTGGCCAGCAGGCCCTCGAGCCCGAGTCGTTCCGACTCCGCCAGGATGTCCGCCCCCGAACCGTTCAGATGCGGTGAGATCCGCCAATGCGGGCCCTGCAAACCGACCCGTTCGAGGAGTTCGCGGCGCTGCCGGTAAGGCAGATCGATCAGCGGCCGGTCCCCGACGTGCAGGAGATCGAAAATGACGAACACTGCCGGTAGGGACTCGGCGAGTACGCGGATCTTCGCCCGGTCGCGCTGATGCATCCGCGGCTGCAACGCCTCGAACGACGAGCGACCATCGCGGGTGAATACGACGATCTCCCCATCGACGACGAACCCGGGCGAGGCGGGAGCCAGTGCCGCCAATTCCGGCCAGGCGGCGGTGATGTCATTGCCGTTACGCGACAGCAACCGAAGCTGGTCGGTTACATACGCCGCAGCCCTGATCCCGTCGAATTTCACCTCGTACGCCCAGGACTCGTCGTCGCTGGGCAGCACGCCGGGTGCCGCCAGCATCGCGGGATAGCGCGGGAGTGTGCTCACCGTCCAGTTGCCGCCATCGCTGGTCCCTTCGTGGCCGTGAAGCACGCTGGCAACTCAGTGGCACCATACCGTTCGGTCCGGTTTGTTCGGTTGTGACGCTCCCGGATTCGTGCTCGAGGATCGGTGGCGGCGGGCGACCTCGGCGGCGTAGGCGTTGCCGCCGGCACCGGCGAGCGTGCCCCACTGGGTCGCGGCGGTGACCGACACCCCGAGCAGGTCGCTGAGCACTTCGGCGGGCCGGTGGCGGCGTTGTTCATCAGAGCTGTGTTGCGGGCGACGCGGATGGGCACGTCCACGCGGGCCAGCCGGTGTGCTGGCGGTGCCGGGTACGTTCGTCGCTCAGACAACGACCTGGAGTTAGGTTAGGCTCAGTTCATGAGATGGCGATGTCTGTTTCTCGGACTGGGTGCGGCACTGGCCACCTCCGTCCTCGCCGCGCCCGCGCATGCGACCACCGAGCCGCGTGGTGTCGTCATCGTGGTGCCCGGCCAGTTCGTCGGTGCGCTACCTTACGGCCCGATGGCCGACACGCTGCGGGCCGACGGCTATCTACCGGTCGTGCTCGACCTGAAGGGCTTCGCCATGGCGGCCGACGCCGAAGCGGTCGCACGGGCGGTGGACACGGCAGCGGGCGAACACCCCGATACCCCGATCTCGCTGGTCACCCACAGCGTGGGGGCCGTCAGCAGCCGCTACTACCTGCGTGCACTCGGCGGCGGCGAGAAGGTGGACACCTACATCGCGATGGGTGCACCGCAGTACGGCTCACCCGGCGGCTGCGGGCAGCCGGTCGGCGCCGAGGTGTGTCCCGGGTCCGAATTCATGACCGCACTCAACGCCGGCGACGACACCCCCGGCACGACCGCCTACTATTCCGTTCGCAGCGAAAGGGAATGGACCGACGGACGGCTCGACGGCGGACAGTGCCGGATGACACCGTTCCCCACCCTCGGCAACGGCGGCGCCGACCACACCCTCGAAGCAGTGCTCCCACCGGTACTGAGCCAAGTGCGTACAGCGCTGACCGGAGACTGCGCAGGCGATTACGTCGACGAACCGGACGGCGCCATCAGCGCGGATGCCACCCTGTTCCCCAGCGGAATACCCTTCGGCTGAAACATTCGGGCCGAGTCCAACAAGCGCTGGGGCGTGACTCCGAGAACACTGTCCGGCTCTGACACCGAATGTGGACCAGAGCCCTGCGCGGCGGTGGGCTGGTCGTATCGGCTGGTGAACGGTCACGATCCGGTCTGGTTGGCGGATATGCGGTGGCTGGCAGGCTATCGGCATCGCGTCGCCGAGGTCGCTGCCGCGCTGCTCGAAGCGTTCAGCGAGTCCAGGACGTTGATCGACGGGGCACGGTCGGTGGGTGATCCGATCGCGGTGCTGCCCGTGCTCTATCACCTGCTGTGGTCCAGGAATTGGTGGTGGATCTGGCAGTCCGGTTGGAGGGGTGGTCGATGGTGAGGGGAGCGGATCGATGACGCGGGTGATCGAGGTCGGCGACCGGGTGCTGTTCGACGGTGTCGAACACGAAGTAGCCGGGATCTCGGGAACGCTGGTGCGGCTGGTCGATCCGGACGGCGAGGCACAGGGGGTGGCGCTGATGCACCTGGTCGCCTCGGACGGTTTCAGGGTCGTCGCCAGCGCCGGCACACGGACACAACGAAGAAATGGTTTACCGGCACTGGCGGGTCAAAGCCTCGAAGACTTGGCGCCGGAGCACGCCGAACAGGCACGGTTCTGGGAACACCATCTGATCGAGGTGGAAACCGGACTGCCGCCAGGCAGTGAGCCGGATTCGTTGCCGCGACCGGAATACGACCCGAACCGCCCGATGCGGGCTCGGGAGGCCGCTAAGGCGGCGGAGCTGTCCGCAGCGGGCCTGGACGCCAGTCTGCGGACCGTCCAGCGGATGCGGGCGCGTTACCGCTCCGGTGGGGTGCGCGCGCTCGTCGACGGCCGGGCCACCCGGCAGGCAACGGCGTTCGGGCGCGCCGACGAGCGTGTGGTCGAGGCGATCCAGGAAGCTGTTGCGCGCGAGACGAAACGGTCGACCGGCACCAGGGATCGGTTGCACCGACAGGTCGAGGTGATTCTGGCCGACCGCTACGGCGACGGCGTGGTCGAGCTGCCGTATCGATGAGCAGGGCTACGTCACCATCACCGGCCGCAAGAAGGAAATCATCGTCACCGCGGGCGGCAAGAACGTTTCCCCGATGGTCCTGGAGGACTCCCTCCGGGCGAACCGCTGATCAGTCAGTGCATGGTCGTCGGCGACGGCAAGCCGTTCATCGGCGCCCTCATCACCCTGGACGCCGAAACCCTGACCGGCTGGAAGGAACGCAACGGCCTGTCCGCCGACCTCTCGGCCGATCACCTGATCGACAACCCCGCGCTCTACGCCGAGATCGAGTCCGCCGTCACCGAGGCCAACACGAAAGTCTCACGCGCGGAGTCGATCCGGAAGTTCCGCATCCTCCCCACCGACTGGACCACCGAGGCCGGCGAACTCACTCCCAAGATGTCCCTCAAACGCAGCGTCATCCTCAAGCAGTACGCCGCCGAGGTCGACAAGATCTACAACGCGGAGATCTGAGGTCGGTCGGTCCTCGGAGTCGGCTCGGTGACTCGATGGAATGTCTGTAGCCGGTGGCGAGGAACGCGCCGGTGGACCGTGGCGTCCGGTCGCGGGTGGCGGAATGCCGGTCCCCGCGACCGGACGCGGTGCCGGCGATCGCCCTATCCGGTTCCCTTGTCCGGGAAGGGCTGGTTGATCGTGGTGAAGTACTGAGCCGCGGCCAGGACCGCCACGGGGGCGGTGACCAGCAACTGTCCGGCGAGGGTACCCAGCGCGCCGACGGCGACGATGCCGCCAAGACACCCGACGACGGCCGCCGGCACGAACGGTCCGAACAGTCCCACGATGGTCGCCGCGGCGACCGTAGCACCCGCGATGCCGCCGAGCAGGCAACCGACCGCGCCGCCGGCGAGGCCGCCGATCAGTGTGCCGATGGTGGCGCCGGCGGAAATCGTGCTGGTGAGGCGGTTCCATGCGGCCAGCTCGCGGTCGTAACTGTTCTTCCAGGGCGCCTGATCCTCGAACGGGAGCGCGACCGGCCGGTACACCGCGTGCTCGAGATCGAACCGCGGGGTCGATGTCGCGGTGCGATCCCGGATTCCGGCCTCGATCGGAAAGACGAAATCGTCGACCCGGAACGACAGTTCCGTACCGGCCAAGACGGTACGGTCGGGGGCCTCGATCGTGAAGCGTCCGCCTTCGGATCTCAGAGATCCGGCATCGGTGCGTACCACGAGTGAGGTGTCGGTGACGGCAGCCGAATAGTTCACCGCACCTCCCTCGCCGTGTGGTGTTGTAGCCGTCTACGCAGTCCCGTAGCCGATCCCGACCGTGCGTGCGGTCAGGTGTCTCAGAACCAGGTGCCGCTGAACGGCCGGGCGACGGTGACGAAGAGGCTGTCGGCGGCGTCGATTGCGCCGGGCCGGTGCCCGGTGACGCGGCCGGCCGAGGCCAGCTGCCGCCAGGTCGAGCCGCCGAGATAGACGGCGGCCAGCGCCGCGACATCGGCGGTGAGGTCGGCGGGCAGGTCGACGCGGCGGGCGCCGTCGCCCGCGATGCGGTAGGTCCCGGTATTCGCGGTGAGCAGGTCGTCGTCGACGGCGAGGACGATCGGGCCGGCATCGCGATAGGTGCGCCGGGACAGGGCGACCGGCACGTCGATCAGCCGCAGCCAGGTCTCGTCCCGCACGTCCGTCACCGTGATCGCGCGTTCGTCGGTCAGCAGGTGACGCAGCGGATCGTCCGGTGCCACGGCCGCCAACACGATCCTGTCGACGACGTCGGCGGCCAGCAGGTGCCGGATCAGGCCCGCGTACGACCGCGGTGTGGTGGCGACCAGATCGTCCACGACGACAACGCGTTCGGAACTGCCGCGTGCCCAGCCCGGTGCGTGGATCGGGTGGTAGCGGGCGAAACCGTCCTCGCTGCCGGGACTTCCGTGCACGACGGTGTAACCGGTTGTGCCGGAGAACAATTCCTGCATCCGCCACCAGTACGATGGCCGGTCGATCGCGCCGGGCCACGACACATCGGCGGTCGCATAGATTGTCGGCAGCGAATCCCACATCCGGCCGGGATCGAGGAACCGCACCGGCCCGGACGGGGGCACGGTGTCGCGCAGCCGGGCCCGGCCGCGATCGATCTCCACCCGCGCGGCCGAGCTCGCCACGGCGTAGCCGAAGCGATCGTAGATGCCGCCCTGGGAGGCGCGCAGGGTGGCGACCGCCTCGCCGCGCGCCGCGAGATCGGAGAGCTGACGGCGGAGCAGGGCGGTCACGACGCCGCGCCGGGCATGGGTCGGCAGCACCCCGACGTGGGTGACGGCCGCGTGCGGGATCCGGTCGCCGCCGGGGACGACCAGCCGGCTCGTGTAGGAGTTGGCCGTGCCGACCAGCTCGCCGTCGACCCGGGCGCCGAGCGTGCGGCCCGGCTCGTTCAGCCCGTCGCTCTCCGGCGCCGGCGGCAGGCCGACCATGGCCGTCCGGAAGATCCGTTGGGCGGCACGGATATCCGCCTCCTCGGAGAGCACGTCGATATCGATCGTCACGGTCGCCTCCTCGGCCGCGGCAGGATGAGCACCCGTCCGCCCCTCTTTCGCGTAGGTCACCGGCTCACGCGGTGACGGCCCTCGCCGCGGTCAGATGCCCGCGCAGCGTGGTGGATTCGTACTCGTCGCGGAACAGTCCGCGCGACCGCAGAATCGGGACGAGTTCGTCGGCGATCACCTCGAGGCTGTCGACGAGGATGTCGGGTTGCAGGTTGAATCCGTCGCAGGCGTAGGTGTGATACCACTCCTCGATCCGGTCGGCGAGCTGCTCCGGTGTTCCGACGAAACCGCCGTGGCCGGAGCCGGAATAGCGGGTCTGGCGCAGGTATTCGCGCACCGTGGGCCGGGTCTGGCGGATCTGTTCCAGGATGGATTCGCGGAAACCGATGCTGCCGGTGAAGAATTCCGGATCGGCGGGGCCGCGCAGCACCTCGGGCGGGAACGGCTCGTCCAGCTCCAGGGCGCCGACGTCGACACCGATGGCGTGCGACAGCCACCCCGCCGCGTACCGGCTCGGACTGGACTCGTACAACTCGTCGACCCTGCGGCGGGCCTCCTCTTCGGTGGATCCCAGGGTGAGCAGCAGCCCGGGCATGATCGCGACCTCGCGCGGATCACGCCCGGCGCGGGCCGCGCCCTGCTTGACCGTCCGATAATGCTCGCGCGCGGTCTCCAGGGTGATCTCGGCGGTGAAGACTCCGTCGGCGTAGCGCGACGCGAGGTCGCGGCCGCCGGGTGACCCGCCGGCCTGGAACAGCACAGGCAATCCCTGCGGGGAGGCCGGCGCGCGGAATTCGCCGTCGTAGTGAAAATGCTCGCCCTCGTGCCGGATTCGCCGCCCGGTGCCCGCCGCCGACCAGAGTTTCCGTGCCAGGTCGGCGAATTCGGCGGCGCGTTCGTAACGGCGGCTGCGGCCCACCACCCGGTCGAGGCCGAAATTGGCGGCCGAGCGGTCGTCGCGGGTGGTCACCAGGTTCCAGCCGGCCCGCCCGGCGGAGAGGTGGTCGAGGGTGAGGAGGCGCGCGGACAGTTCGACGGGATCGTTGAACGTGGTCGAGGCGGTGGCGATGAGCCCGATGTGCTCGGTGGCGCGGGCGACGTGCGCCCAGACGACGGTCGGATCGAGCCGGATCGGGTTGGCGTCGTAGGCGGGGTCGCCCAGGCCGAGTGCGTCGGCGAGGAAGACGGCGTCGAGGCGGGCGCGTTCGGCGAGCGCGCCGATCCGCTCCCAGTACTCCGGGGCCAGGAAATCGTTGATCCCCAGGAGCGGGGAGCGCCACGCCGACGGAATGTAGCCGTAGACAAGGACATTGAGCCCGAGCAGGACGTGGCCGGAGCGTGTGCCGGACATCGCCGTCACGCTCCCTGGCCCTGCGGCCGCAGGAACGCGTTCGATCCGCCCGGCGGCGGTGTGCCGTTGACGTAGTAGTCGCCGAGCACCCTCTCCTTGAAGACCCGCGGGTTGTGCGAGGCGAGCGTGCGCGCGTTGCGCCAGTGCCGATCCAACCCCGCGGACAGCGCGGTCGCGGAGGCGCCGAGGGCGTCGAAGACGGTCCCGGTGACCTCGAGTGCGGCCTCGATGACGACGGTTTGCGCCTCGTGGGTGCGCACCGTGGCTTCGACCAGCGCCGCGTGCTCGTCCTCGTCCCGGAGATGGGCGAGCGCGACGGCGTCCAGTGTCGCCGACTGCTTGTCGAGAGCGGCGTCGGCGGCGAACACCCGGGTGGCGAGCAGCCCGATCCGCTGCTGAAGCAGAACGTCCTGCGCCGGAACGTCGTTCGTGCCCAGCGGATAGTTCCTGGTGCGCTTGCCCAGCGCCGCCGCGCCGTCGCGGAACGCGGACCGCGCGATGCCGGTCAGTACCGCCAGCAGCGCCGTCTGGTAGAACAGCCCCTGGTAGGCGAAGCGTTCCTCGGCGGGGAAGATTCCGTGCTCGTCGACGACGGCGTCCCGGTACCGGGCCGATCCGCTGGCGGTGGTCTGCTGCCCGAAACCCTCCCAGTCGTCGACCAGTGTGACGCCGGGCTGATCCCGCGCGACGAGGGCGGTGATCAGCCGGTCGTCCTCGTCGCGGCCGATGACGTCGAGCCAGTCGGCGTACAGACTGCCGGTGGCGTAATACTTGTCGCCGCTGAGGCGGGTGACGCCCGCGTCGGTGCTGACCCGGGTGGCGATGTCGGTGAACCGGGCGTTGTTGGCCTCGGTCCAGCCGCCGCCGACGAATTCGCCGCGGCGGAAGCGCTCCAGCCAGACCGCGGTCGCCGGATGTTCGGGGGAGTTCAGCCGGTCCTCGACGAAGGCGAGATGGTTGCGGAAGACGTGCGCGACATTGGGATCGGCGGCGCCGAGCTCGGCGAGCAGGGCGAACAGCTGGCGCAGGCTCGCGCCGTCGCCACCGTATGCGCGCGGTATCCGCAGCCGGGAGAATCCTGCGTCCACCAGCCAGCGGACCTGGTCGTACGGGAATTCGCGGGCGCGCTCGCGGGCGGGGTTGCCTTCGGCGATCCGGTCGAACAGCGGCCGGTAGGTGGCGGCGAGCGCGGCGGAATCGGCGTCGGGGCGGGTCAGCAGCGATCGCAGATCGGCTGATGCGGGTGCTGCCATGGGCGTGGTTCCTTCGAGGGTCGGAGCGGTGGGCGGTCAGCGGTAGGCGGCGGGCGAGGGAGCGGGGAACGCGGCAGCGGCGGTGGGTAGCGGGTCCGCGGGCGCGGCGAGGCCGAGCGCCTCCCGGAGGGTGTGCCGGTGGCCGTCCACCCGGCCGGGACGTCCGATCAGCTCGGTGGCGGTGCGCAGCAGGCGTTCGGCGGTCCGGGCGGGCGGCCGCGGATCGGAGGTGCGCAGGAGGATCCCACCGGCGCCCGCGGCGAGCAGGCCCGCCGCCGCGGCGGGCGCGTCGGCGGGGACCTCGACCAGCAGCGGTGCCTGCCCGGGAGCGTGGGCCAGCGCCGCGGTGGCGGTCTCGGGGTGGGGGAGCGCGCCGAGCACGACGAGGTCGGCAACGCCGGTGGGGCGGTCGGCGCCGGTCGGATCGGTGCCGTACCAGCCGAGAATCGGCGCCCCCTGCACCGATGCCGGAATGCTCATCGGCCCCGCCGTGGCGGCGGCGCCGCGGTGATCGACCTGGCGGATCCGGTCCGAGCGCACTAGGATGCCGGACCTCTTGTCGCCGACGATGCTGTCCAGCGGCCAGCTGTGCCACAGGCCGGTCAGCGCGCGGGCGGTGTCGGCGGTGGTCTCGGGCCCCAGCGCGGCCCGGTGCCCGAGCCCGGCTCCGCTCCACGCGTCCGGCGTGCGTCCCCGGGGGTCGTGGTCGCCGAGCAGGACTCCGGCGCGGCCCCGGGTGAGATGGTCCAGCGACAGCACGCGGCGGGCGAGGTTGTAGGGCAGGTCGATGTGGGCGGCCGCGGCCACCACGACCGCGGGCCCGCCCGCCGCGGCGAGCGCGGTGGCCAGCAGGCTGGGGTCGAGGTCGCCGGCGGGTGGGCGGGGGACGGGCACACCGAGCCGATCGATCCCGATCACCGCGAAGACGGCCGGATGCTGTCTCCAGGCCGCGAGCAACGCCGGGTCGTCGAGGATCGCCGACGCCTCCTCGGTGGTGGTCGCGGGCACGACGAGCGGGCCGGTGCCGGGAGCTGTCATGGGACCTGTGCCTTTCCCGCCTGTGTCTTTCCCCGGCCGAGATCGGCCGCGAGCAGTGCCTTGGTCGCCGTGGAACGCGTGCTGCCGGTGAGATTCTCGGTCTCGAACTCGTCGGCCAGCCTGCCGTCGGCGAGCACCCCGATCCGGTCGCTGACCCATTCCACGAGCCCGAGCCCGTGGCCGATGAATACGCAAGTGAGACGGAGGCGTTCGCGCAGATCGAGCAGCAGGTCGATGATCTCGGCCTGGGTCGATACGTCCAGCGAGGAGGTCGGTTCGTCCAGGATGAGCAGTTCCGGCTCGAGGGCCAGTGCCCGCGCCATGCAGACGCGCTGGGCCTGCCCGCCGGAGAGCTCGTGCGGGTGGCGTTCGGCGAATTCGGCAGGCAGGCCGACCCATTCGAGCGACCGGGTCACCGACCCCGCCGCGGTCTTGCGGTCCCGTCCGAACCGGCGCAGCGGCCGGGCGATCTGTTCACCCACGCGCACCCCGGGGTTGAGGGAGCCGACGGGATCCTGGAACACGTACTGTAACCGCGCGCGCAGCGGCCGCAGGGCCGCGGGCGACGCGCCGGCGAGGCGATGGCCGTCGAAGACGACCGCGCCCTCGGTCGCGGGTAGCAGTCCGCCCATCACCCGTCCCAGGGTCGATTTGCCGGACCCGGACGGACCGATCAGCCCGTAGATCTCGCCGCGCCGCACCGCGATCGAGACGTCGGTGACGGCGCTGACCTCCCGTTTCGGCAGCCCGGTGCCGAACCCGCCCACGGTGAAGCGCTTCGACACCGACTCGAGGACCAGGATCGGTTCGGCGTCGCCGGTAGGTGCGGTCGAATCACTCTGTGCCGGTGCGGTTTCGGCGGAGGACAGTCGGCGTGGCCCGTGCCACGCCGGGAGGCCGGCCCGCTTACCGAGCCGCGGCACCGCCGCCAGCAGCCGCCGGGTGTACGGGTGTTCGGGCGCGGTGAGCACGGTGTCGCGGGGGCCCTGCTCCACGACCCGGCCGCCGGAGAGCACCACGACGGTGTCGGCCATGTGCGCGACGACGTCGAAATCGTGGGTGATCAGCAACAGCGACGACCCTGTCGCGCGCACGACATCGCGCAGCAGGTCCAGGATCTGGCGTTGCACCACGGTATCGAGCGCCGTGGTGGGCTCGTCGGCGATGAGCACGGCCGGTTCGCCGAGCGCCGCCAGCGCGATCGCCACCCGTTGCCGCATGCCGCCGCTGAGCTGGTGCGGGTAGGACGCCAGCACCCGTTCGGGGGCGTCGAACCCGACCCGCTCCAGCCACGCCGCCGCCAGTTCGCGGCGTGCCCGGCGGGATTCACCCGGGCGGTGCCGGACGATCACCTCGTCCAGTTGCGCGGCGATCCGGTGCGCGGGATCCAGTGCGCCCAGCGGATTCTGGAACACCATGCCGATGCCCGCGCCGCGATAGGCGGCGCGCCGACGCTCCGCGAGCCGGATCAGGTCGACCGGATCCCCGTCGCGCCCGCGGAACCGGACGCTGCCCGCGGTGAGCTTCGCCGCCCGCGGCAGCAGTGCGATGATCGCGGCCGCGGTGAGGCTCTTGCCGGAACCGGACTGCCCGACCAGCGCGAGTACCTCGCCGGAGTCCAGGGCGAAGGAGACCCCGGAGACCGTGGGGGCGTCGGGATCGTCGCCGGGGAACGCGATCGCGAGCCCGGCGACCTCCAGCACGGTAGTGAGCCGCGCGTCGGCGACGGTGTCGTGTTCGGTGAGTGTCATCGCGCCCTCCGCCCGATGCGCGGGCTCGACAGATCGTGCAATCCGTCACCGAGCCAGTTGCAGGCCAGGGCCACGACCATGACCGTCAGCCCGGGAATCACGGCCACGTACATGTGCCCGGACAGCACGACTTTCGCGCCGGAGGCGATCATCTGCCCCCAGTCGGGCGTGGGCGGCTGCACGCCGATACCCACCGCGCTCAGGCTCGCGGAGAACACGATCATGGTGGCCACCAGGCCCGTCGCGTAGACGACGATCGCGCCGGCCACGTTGGGCAGCACCTCACGCACCATCAGCGTCGCACGGGTGGCGCCCAGGGCGACCGCGGCTTCCACGTACTCCCGGCCGGTGTGCTGTTTGACCTCGGTGAACACCACGCGGGTGACATACGGCACGACGGCGAAGACGATCGCGACCACGACGACCGCGGGGCCGGGGCTCAGCACCGCGGCCAGCGCCACGGCGACCAGGATGACGGGGAAGGCGAACACCATGTCGACGATCCGCATCACCACACCGCTCACCCGCGGGCCGGAGAAACCGGCGAACAGCGCGGCGATCGAACCGAGCACCGTCGCCGTGGCCACCGCGGCCGCGGACAGCAGCAGTGAGGTGCGGCCGCCCCAGAGCAGCCGACTGAGCAGATCACGGCCCAGTTCGTCGGTGCCGAGCGGATGCCCGGCGCTGCCCGGGGACAGGAACTTCGCGCCAGGGTCGGTGGCGAGCGGATCGTAGGGCGCCAGCACCGGCGCCAGCAGCGAGACCACCACCGCCGAACCGATCAGGACGGCCCCGGCAAGCAGTTGCGCGCTGTACCGCCGCCGTCCGGCGCGGCGCGGGGCCCGCAGGGTGAGAGTGCGCGGGGTGAGGGCGAATGTCATGGGGCACCACGCAATGTCGGATCGAGGGAGTCGACGATCACATCGGTGATCAGGTTGACGAGCAGGTAGCACAGCGCCACCAGGACGATTCCGCCCTGGATCACCGGATAGTCCTTGCCGTTCACGGCATTGACCAGCTGGGTGCCGATGCCGGGCCAGTTGAAGACGATCTCGACGAAGAAGACGCCGGTGATCAGGGTGCCGATCTCGAGCCCGGTGATGTTGACGATGCTCGGCAGAATATTGCGAACGATGTTCTTGCCGTAGATCGTTCGCAGCGGCACTCCCTGCGACCGGAACGTGCGGACGTAGTCGGTGACCGTCTCCCGAATGACCCCTATCCGCACGAATCGGGCCAGCACCAGCAGGGAGATCAGCGCCGACGACACCGCGGGCAGCACCAGATGTTCGACCAGATCGGGGAATCCGCCACCGCCGCGCGACCGCATCCCGCTGACCGGGAACCAGCCCAGGTGCAGCGCGAACACGCCGATCAGGACGAGGCCGAACCAATAGACCGACAGATTGCTGCCGACCTGGACCAGCAGCATGACGCCGCGGTCGATCCAGGTGCCGTGGAAGAATCCGGCCAGCATCCCGATCAGCGTCCCGAACACCACGCACACCAGGGTTCCGGCCGCCGTGAGGATCAGCGTGTTGCGGAACGGCGGGATCAGGATGTCGAACACCGGTGTTCCCAGCGTCAGCGACACTCCGCCCCCGTCGGCGAACAGGTTCTTCACCCAGACGAAATACTGTTCCCACAGGGGCAGATTCAGCCCGTAGGTGGCGCGCAGCTCGTCGAGCTGCTCGGGGGTGTAGCGCGAGGCGAACTGGGATTCGACCGGATCACCGGGGGTGAGCGCGCCGAGCAGGAACGCGAGCACCGAGACGAGCACCAGGATCGGCGCCATGTTCAGCAGCCGGAACCCGGTGTGGCGCAACAGTGTCATCGCGAACCCGTGAGCCGGACCGGGGACAGGTCGTACCAGTTGGTGGTGGGGAACACGAACCCCTCGACGTTCGGCCCGGCCGCGTAGAAGCGGTTCTGGTTGACCACGGGGATCGCCAGGGCGTTGTCGCGGAACTGTTGTTCGGCCTTGCGCCACAGCCCGATTCGCGCATTCGCGTCGGAGGTGTGCAGTGCCGTCCCGATCGCCGAGGTGACCTCGGGATAGCGCGCGGGGTCGAGGCCGCGGTTCTTCAGGCCGTTGTAGGCGTTGTACAGCCACTCGGCATCGGTCTCGCCGAACTCGTCGATGCTCAGGCCGTCACCGGGCTGCGGGTTGTAGATGCGGGCCGAATAGTTGACCCGGTCCAGGCTGACGATGTCCAGCTCGACGCCGATCTTCTTCAAGCTCGCCTGCAGCCACTGGGCCAGATTGTCGTTCGCCACGTCGACGACCAGGTTGAAGCGCAGCTGCCCCGGTCCGAAACCGGCCTCCGCGAGCAGTTTCCGGGCCAGCTCCGGGTCGTACGGGAAATCCCGGACGGCCGGATCGTAGGCCTCGTTGCCGGGCGGGAGGATCGAGTACTGCGCCGTCGCGTAGCCGTTGTAGACCTCCCGCGCCAATGCCTCCCGGTCGATGCCGTGGGTCAGCGCCCGGCGGACCCGGTCGTCGCCGAACACGGGATTGCGGAGGTTGAAGGTGAAGAACATCACCTCGGCGCCGGTACCGCGCGGAACCTGGAACCCGGCGCCTTCCAAGGGCTGCACGTCGTCGGGCGGCACATAGCTGATCAGGTCGACCTCGCCGTTGCGCAGCGAGGCGACCCGGGTCTGGTTGTTCGGGATGATCCGGAAGGTCAGGGTGTCCGAGTTCGGTCGCCGGCCCCAGTACTTCTCGTTGCGTTGCAACACGATCCGGTCACCGATCGCCCGGGAGACGAACCGGTACGGTCCGGTGCCCTCCGGATGGTCGGCGAATCCGTTGTTACCGTACTTCTCCCACACCGCCGGGTTGCCGATGGCGAGGGTGTACATCGACTGCGCGAGGATCCGCGGGAATCCGAGGAACGGCTCGGCGAATTCGAAGGCGTAGGAGTGGTCGCCGGTCGGGTGCGCCGCGCGCAGGTTGCCGAACCACACCTTGACCCTGCCCGCGCTCTCCTCGTCGAAGAACTCGTAGTTACGGTCCCACACCCGGCGCACGTTCTTGTCCAGCGCGGCCGCGTCGAACGGGGTGCCGTCGTGAAAGGTGACGCCCTCGCGCAGCCGGAAGTTCCACACCCGGCCGTCCGGGCTGTGGTCCCAGTCGGTGGCCAGCACCGGTACCAGTCCGGGGGTGCCCGAGGTGGCGGTGAGGTCCTCGCCGATCAGCGGTTCGAAAATGTGGCGCGATATCCGGTAGGTCTCCCAATACGTTTGCCGGTGCGGATCGAGCCCCCGCGGTTCCAGATACAGGCCGGTGATGAATTCACCGCCCTCGCCCGGGTCGCTTCCGCCCGACGAGCACCCGGTGAACAGCACCAGAGCCGCGAGCCCGGCCGCGATCAACGCGTTCCCTTTGTTTCTACGCACGGGGTGACACACTCTCCTCGACCGGTAACGTCCCTCCGGCCGAGTAACATAACCCGGTCGGAGGCCGGTTTCACGGCATCGAATCAGCGTGATTCATTCTCTCGCGGTAACGTTCGGTAACATTGGGTAACATTCACGACCGGAAGTCCGCACCCGGTCGGGGGGATGTCATGTCTCCGATTTCCGATATTGTTGCGATTACCAGCACGATTCCGAATCCCGAATTCGTACGGTATCGGCCGGATATCCGCGCAATTCCTACGATGGTGTGGGCGCGGATTCGGCCGCGGGATCGCGATGGTTCCACATTCGGAACCCGTGGCGGAAGATCCGCGAATTCGGGACGAATCCTCTGAGGGGAAGTGGTCGTCGTGACGATCGATGACAGCGTGACTCCGGGCGTACGACATGCGTACGACGACGGCGCTCGAGGGGCCGGTATTCCGCTGATCGAGCGGCTCCGGGCCGGCCACGGCTACGCGCTGGCATTCGGTGGGCAGGGCGTCTCGTGGCTGGAACCGTGCGCGGAGATATGCGACGACCACGACCTGACCGGGGAGATCGCGGAGGTGGTGCGCCACGCCGCGGACGTGCTGGCGCCGATCGCCGGACAGCTCCTGGTCGCGGCCCCCGCCGGGTTCGACCCCGTCGCCTGGTTCCGGGCGAGCGACGATCTCGCGGGAGGGTCCGTGGGCCGCCCGTCGGTGTCGGTGCTGCGCTCGCCCGCCGTGTCGGTGCCGGGGATTCTGCTGAGCCAGATCGCGGGCTTGCGGGCGCTGGCGCGGCACGGACTGGATCTTGCGCGGACCCCGCCGGTTTCGCTCGCGGGGCATTCGCAGGGTGTGCTGGGCGTGGCCGCGGCCGCCGACCGTGGCGCCGATCCCCGTCTGCTGGCGATCGCCCGGCTGATCGGTGCCGCGGGTGCGCGAGCCGGACGACGGCTCGGGCTCGTCGTGCTGGGGGAGCGCACCCCGATGGTCGCCGTATCGCACGCGGACCCCGACGAGTTGCGCGCGGTCGTGGCCGAGGTCGCCGAGGGGCTCGACCCTGTTGCGGCGCCGGTGGTTTCGATACGCAACGGCCGGCGTCACGCGGTGCTGTCCGGCCCGCCGGAGCAACTGGAACGGGTCGAGGAACGGTACACGCGGCGGACCGCCGAGCGGGTCGCGCGCGGGCCCGGCGGCGTGGGCCGTGCCCCGGAGTTCGAGCGGCTGCCGATCGACCTCGCGTTCCATCACCCGGCCCTGGGCGAAGCCGTCGAGCTGGCGGCGGGCTGGGCGGAGCAATGCGCTCTCGATGTGGCCCTGACCCGGACGCTCGCCCGGCAGATCCTGGTGGATCCGGTCGACTGGCCCGCGGCCGTGGCGGGTGTGCCGGAGGCCGGGGCGCGGTGGGTGCTCGATGTGGGTCCCGGCGACCTGCTGACCCGGCTGACCGCGCCGTCGTTGCGCGGGTCGGGCATCGGAATCGTGCCCGCGCTGACCCGCGCCGGGCAGCGGAGCTTGCTGACTCCCGGTGCGGCTCCGGCGATTTCGCCGTCCTGGAGCGAGTTCTCGCCGCGTCCGGTCGCGTTGCCGGACGGCCGGGTGGTGACCGAGACGGCCTTCACCCGGCTCACCGGCCGTTCCCCGATCCTGCTGGCGGGCATGACCCCGACGACCGTGGATGCCGGGATCGTGGCGGCCGCGGCGAACGCCGGGCACTGGGCCGAACTCGCCGGCGGCGGTCAGGTCACCGGCGCGGTGTTCGCCGATTCGGTGGCCCGGCTGCGGAGCCTGCTGGAGCCGGGCCGCGCGGTGCAGTTCAACGCGCTGTTCCTCGACCCGTACCTGTGGTCGTTGCAGCTGGGCGGCAAGCGGCTGGTGCAGCAGGCGCGGGCGGGCGGCGCGCCGCTGGACGGGGTGGTGATCAGCGCCGGCATTCCGGAACTCGACGCCGCGGTGGCCCTGGTCGAGGAGCTGACCGAGGCGGGAATCCCGTATGTCGCCTTCAAACCCGGCACCGTCGCGCAGATCCGGCAGGTGGCCCGGATCGCGGTCGAGATGCCGGGGCAGCCGATCATCGTGCACATCGAGGGCGGCCGCGCCGGCGGGCACCACTCCTGGGAGGAACTGGACGAGCTGCTGCTGGAGACCTACGCCGAACTTCGGCTGCACCCCGGCGTCGTGATCTGCGCCGGAGGCGGAATCGGCACCCCGGCGCGGGCGGCGGACTATCTCACCGGAGCATGGTCGCGGCCGTACGGGCGGCCGCCGATGCCGGTGGACGGGGTGCTGGTCGGCACCGCCGCCATGGCCACCGCCGAGGCCACGACCTCGCCACAGGTCAAGCGGCTGCTGGTGGAGACGCCCGGCACCCCCGACTGGGTCTCGGCAGGCGCGTCTCGCGGCGGAATCACGTCCGGCCGAAGCCATTTGGGCGCCGATATCCACGAGATCGACAATTCCGCGGCACGCACCGGCCGGTTGCTGGACGAGGTCGCCGGGGACGCGGCGGCGGTCGAAGCGCGACGGGACGAGATCATCGCGGCGCTGAATCGCACCGCCAAGCCGTACTTCGGTGACCTGAGCGCCATGACCTACGCGGCTTGGCTGCGCCGCTACGTCGAACTGGCCGCCGGTGTCACCGGCCCGCCGTGGCCCGATGTCTCCTGGCGCGACCGGTTCACCGCGATGGCGCATCGCACCGAGGCCCGGCTGCACCCGGCGGACCGAGGCCCGATTCCGTCTCTGTTCGCCGATCCCACCCTGTTCGACCGGCCCGGCGACGCCGTCACCGCACTGATCGGGGCGTATCCCGACGCCGAGACGACCGTGCTGCACCCGGCCGATGCGCACTTCTTCGTCGCGCTGTGCCGGACTCCCGGAAAGCCGGTGAACTTCGTCCCGGTGCTGGACTCCGAGGTCCGGCGCTGGTGGCGGTCGGATTCGCTGTGGCAGGCGCACGATCCGCGCTATGCGGCCGACGCGGTGTGCGTGATTCCCGGCCCGGTCTCGGTCGCCGGAATCACCCGGGTGGACGAGCCGGTCGGCGAGTTGCTCGATCGGTTCGAGCGGGCGGCCACCGATGCCGTCCTGGCCACCGGCGCGCGGCCACTGGCGGTGGCCGCCCGCAGGCGGTCCGGCGAGGCCGGTGCCACGACCGACGTCGTGCTCGGTGCGCCGGACCTGTCCTGGGCCGGGAGGCTGGTGCCCAATCCGGTGCGCCGGCTCGGTGCCCCCGACGCGTGGACGCCCGGGCGGGGCGGATCACGCAGCCACCCGCCCACCGGCGCGACGCTTCGCGAGATCTCTTCCGAGCGAGTCGAATTGGAAGTTCCGCTGACGCCGGGAGCGCGGCTCCGGATCGGAATCGGCGTGCCGCCGTCCGCCCGCGCCGGCGGCGCTCCGGTGGTGACCGCGGCCGATGCCGAGGCGGCGATGACCGGGCTGCTCGAGGTGGCGGCGGGCGGACCGGTCCCGCAGGTCCGGATGAGCGACGGCCGCTGGGTGGCGCACCTCGACCTGGCCTGGACGCCGGATGTGCTCGCCGACCACGCGGGTGTGCTCGACACCGGATTCCCGGACGCGGTGGCCGTTGCGGGCGGGACGGCGCCGGATGTCCTGGTCGGCGCCTGCTGGCCGGCGGTCTTCGCGGTGCTGGGCGCCGTTCGCGGACCCGGGCCCGCCGCCGCCGTCGAGGGTCTGCTCGATCTGGTGCACCTCGATCATCAGGTGCGGCTGAGCGGTGAATGGCCCAGCGCCACCAGCGTTCTGACCGTGCGCGCCGAGTCCGGTGACGTCGTCGACACCGAATCGGGACGGGTGATCGAGGTTCATGTGCGAGTCGGCGCGATCCTCGACGACGTGGGGACCGGGCTGGAGAACCCGGTGCTCGCCACGCTCACCGAGCGATTCGCGATCCGTGGCCGCACCGGTCCCGGCGCGCCCGCCGACCCGCCGCAGGCCGCGGGGACACGGACCACCGTGACGCGCGACACTCCCCGCAGACGCCGCCGGGACCTGCGGGTGGTGGCGCCGGCGAGTATGGCGGCGTTCGCCGAACTGTCCGGCGACCACAACCCGATCCACACCAGTGCGGCCGCGGCGGCACTCGCCGGCCTGGACGACGTGATCGTGCACGGGATGTGGCTGTCCGCCGCCGGTCAGTACGCGGCCGGCGGTGCCGGGCGACCGGCTGCCCGGGCGGTCACGGCGTGGACCGCGAGATTCCTCGGAATGGTGCGGCCCGGCGACACCATCGATATCCGGGTCGACCGGATCGCGGCCGACGCGGGCGCCGAGATCGTCGAGGTGTCCTGCCGCGTCGGCGACGAGCCGGTCATGTTGGCCACCGGTCGCCTGGCGCCGCCGCCGACGGTCTACGCCTTTCCCGGGCAGGGCATCCAGCGGCAGGGCATGGGGCTGGACGCGATGGCCCGATCGCGCGCGGCCGGGGATGTCTGGCAGCGCGCGGACGCGCACACCCGGCGAGTGCTGGGGTTCTCGATCCTCGCGGTCGTCCGCGACAACCCGGCCGCGGTGCGGGCGGGTGGCATCGAGTATCGGCATCCGGACGGGGTACTGCATCTGACCCAATTCACCCAGGCGGCGCTCGCCACACTCGGCGTGGCACAGGCGGCGGAGCTGCGTGAGAGCGGGGTGTTCGTCGAGGGTGCCGTCTTCGCCGGGCATTCGCTGGGTGAATACGTCGCGCTGGCCGCGGTGGCGGAGGTGATTCCGCTGGAAACCTTGCTGGAGATCGTATTCCAGCGCGGACAGGCCATGGATCAGCTGGTGCCCCGCGACGCGGACGGTCACAGCGAGTACGGAATGGCGGCGATCCGGCCCGCCGCGATCGGCCTCACCGACCGTGACGTCGTCGCCTTCGTCGCCGGCGTCGCACAGCGCGCCGGGGAGTTCCTCGAGGTGGTCAATCTGAACCTGCGCGACGCCCAGTATTCGGTTGCCGGCACCGAGGCCGGTCTGCACGCCTTGGCCGCCGAGATCGACGCGCGCCGTGGCGGATCCGGCGGGGAACGCGCCTTCGTCCGGATTCCCGGCGTCGATGTGCCGTTCCATTCGCGGGTGCTGCGCGCGGGGGTGGCGGAGTTCCGGGCGAAGCTGGACGAACTGCTGCCCGCCACGATCCGGCCGGAAGTGCTGGTGGGCCGGTACATTCCGAACCTGATCCCCGCGCCGTTCACCTTGGAACGTGAGTTCCTCAGCGCGATAACGGATCTCGTGCCGTCGGAACCGCTGGCGGCCGTCTTGGACGACTACGACGAGTGGGCCGCGCGCCCCGCGCAGCTGTGCAGGATCGTGCTGATCGAGCTGCTGGCCTGGCAGTTCGCCAGCCCGGTGCGCTGGATCGAGACCCAGGATCTGCTGTTCACCGACGAGGGCCGCGGTGGCCTGGGCATGCGGCGGTTCGTGGAGGTCGGGCTCGCGGCAGCGCCGACGCTGGCCAATCTGGCCGCCCGTACACTGCGTCTTCCCGGATTCGGTGTCGTGGAGGTGCTCAACGCCGAGCGGGACGCGGCCGTCGTTCTCGGCACCGACGCCGACCCCGTCGACACCGAATCTCCGGACACCGAATCTCTCCAGATCGAACAGCCGCAGATCGAACAGCCGGCCGCCGACGTTCCGCCTGTGCCCGACGCTTCCGCCGATGTCGTTCGGCCCGAGGATATTCCGTTCACGGCCGCCGACGCGACCACGGTTCTGATCGCGTTGTGGACCAAGCTGCGGCCCGATCAGATCGGTCCCGCCGACACCGTGGAGGGACTGTGCGACGGGGTCTCCTCGCGCCGCAACCAACTGCTGGTCGACCTCTCGGCGGAACTGTCCGTCGGTGCGATCGACGGTGCGGCCGAGGCGGATACGGCATCGCTCGCGGTCACCGTGCGGAAACTCGCGCGGACCTATCGGCCGTTCGGATCGGTACTCACCGAATGGCTGAACGACCACCTGCGCCGGGTGCTCGGCCCGTCCGGCCGTCGGCCCGCCGCGATCGGCGACCGGCTGCGCACGGTGTGGGGGCTCGGCGACGGCTGGACCGGGCACGTGACCGCCGAGCTGGCACTCGGTACCCGCGAGGGCACGAGCGTGCGCGGCGGTGAACTCGGCGGGCTGGTGCCCGGACCACTCGGCGACGGCGCGGCGGTGGACGCCGCGGTGGACGCCGCGGTCCGGGCGGTGGCCACTCGGCACGGCGTCGCCGTGTCCCTGCTCGCCACGGGTGGCGCGGCCGGTGCGAGCGTCGACCCCGCCGCGATCGGCGAATTCGCCGAGCGGATCACCGGTCGCGACGGTGTGCTGGCCGCGGCCGCTCGCCTGGTGCTGGATCAGCTCGGCCTCGCCGAGCCGAGCCGCCTGGAGAGCGCCCCCGATACCGGCGTTCTCGACGCGGTCTCCGCCGAACTCGGCCCGGACTGGCCGCGCCTGGTCGAGCCCGCATTCGACGCGGACCGGGCGGTGTGCCTGGACGACAGGTGGGCCGGGGCGCGTGAAGATCTCGCGCGGGTGTGGTCGTCCGGCGTGATGCTCGATCCCGCGGGTTTCGCGGGCACGGGGGAAAGCGTTGCGGCCCAAGCACAATGGTGGCGAGACCGGGCCTCGGCGGCGGGCCGGGACGAACTCGCGAGCGCTTACGTGAGGATCGCGCGCGCGGCTCGCAGCGCCGAGCCGGGGGAGTTTGCCGCCGATATCGCCGTGGTGACCGGCGCGAGCAAGGGCTCGATCGCGGCCGCCCTCGCCGGTGGCCTGCTGGCCGGTGGTGCGACGGTGATCGCCACGACCTCGCGCCTGGACGACGAGCGGCTCGCCTTCTATCGCGAGCTCTACCGCGACCACGCCCGTGGCGGCGCCGCACTGTGGGTGGTTCCGGCCAACCTGGCGTCCTACCGGGACGTGGACGCGCTGATCGAATGGATCGCGAATCCGCGGGTGCGGTCTGCCGGTGGTACCTCGCAGGTGATCAAACCGGCGTGGACGCCGACGCTGCTGCTGCCGTTCGCCGCGCCGCGGGTGTCGGGCGATCTCTCCGAGGCGGGTGCTCGCGCCGAGACGGAGATGCGGCTGCTGCTGTGGACGGTGGAACGACTGGTCGGCGGACTGTCGAGGATCGGTGCGGACCGCGACGTGGACGCGAAACTCCATGTGCTGCTGCCGGGTTCGCCCAATCGCGGAGTGTTCGGCGGAGACGGCGCGTACGGCGAGTCCAAGGCGGCGCTGGACGCGGTGGTCGCGAAGTGGCGCAGCGAGCGAACGTGGTCGCGGCGGGTGACGCTGGTGCACGCGCTGATCGGCTGGGTCCGCGGCACGGGGCTGATGAGCCACAACGATCCGCTGGCCGCCGCGGTCGAGGACCTCGGCGTGCGGACCTGGTCCGCCGAGGAGATGGCGGCCGAACTGCTGGCGCACTGCTCGGCCGAGGCCAGAACGGCGGCGGCCACCGGGCCCCGGCATGTCGACCTGACCGGAGGACTGGCCGGCGTGGAGCTGGACCTGAGCGCGCTGGCCACCGCGGCAACCGGCGACACCCGTCCCGGCGCCGACCGGGAGCCGGAGCCTGTCGTCGCCGCGCTGCCGTCGCCGCCGGTGGCCGGCCCGACACCGCGCATCGCCGAATGGGGCACGGTGACAACGGATCTCGCCGACATGGTGGTGATCGTCGGGGCCGGTGAGCTGGGCCCGTACGGGTCCGCGCGAACCCGCTTCGAGATGGAGGTCTCCGATCGGCTGTCCGCGGCCGGGGTACTCGAACTGGCCTGGACCACCGGTCTGGTCACCTGGGAGAACGACCCGGCGCCCGGCTGGTACGACACCGATACCGGCGACCCGGTACCCGAAGCGGAGATCGCCGAGCGCTACCACGACGCGGTGCTCGCCCGCACGGGGATCCGGAGCTATGCGGACGACGGCGTGCTGGCCGGCGATACGGTGCCGCTGCTGGCCTCGGTGTTTCTGGAGCGGGACATGACGTTCACCGTCGGCAGCGAGTCCGAGGCGCGCGCCTTCGCCGCCGCGGACGGCGCGAACACCGTGATCGCGCCGGTACCGGACTCCCGCGACTGGACGGTGATCAGAAAAGCGGGCACCGAGATCCGAGTGCCTCGGCGCGCCGAGATGACCCGCACCGTGGGCGGGCAGATCCCGTCCGGATTCGATCCGCGGCGCTGGGGAATTCCGCCGGACATGGCCTCCGCGCTGGACCGGCTCGCGGTGTGGAACATCGTCACCGCCGTGGACGCGTTCGTCGGCGCGGGATTCGCCCCGGACGAGCTGATGCGCTGGGTCCATCCCGCCGCGGTCGCCAACACCATGGGCACGGGCCTCGGCGCGCTCGCGGCGATGCGATCGAGCTACCTCGACAGACTCCTCGGCGAGGAACGACCGAACGACATCCTGCAGGAAACCCTGCTCAATGTGACCGCGGCACATGTGGTGCAGTCCTACATCGGAAGCTACGGCGCGATGGTCCATCCGGTCGGCGCCTGCGCGACCGCCGCGGTCTCGGTGGCCGAGGGGGCGGACAAGATCCGTTTCCGCAGAGCCGATTTCGTGGTGGCCGGCGGCATCGACGACCTGAGCGCGGAATCGGTCGGTGGCTTCGCGGACATGTCCGCCACCGCCGACTCCACGGCGCTCGCGGCGAGCGGAATCGCCGAACGAAGGTTCTCCCGGCCGAACGATCGGCGCCGGGCGGGTTTCGTCGAATCACAGGGCGGCGGAACGGTTCTGCTGACCCGCGGGGACCTTGCACTCGAACTGGGCCTGCCGGTTCTCGGCGTGGTCGCGTACGCGGACTCCTTCGGCGACGGGGTGCAGACGTCGATCCCGGCGCCCGGCCTCGGTGCCCTGGCAGCGGGACGCGGCGGGGAAGAGTCCGAAGTCGCGGCGAACCTGCGCGGCCTGGGCGTGACGCCGGACGATATCGCGGTCGTGTCGAAGCACGACACCTCCACCGCGGCGAACGACCCCAACGAGTCGGACCTGCACGAACGCCTCGCCACGGCACTGGGGCGTACGGAAGGCAACCCGTTGTTCGTGGTATCGCAGAAGTCGCTCACCGGGCACGCCAAGGGCGGGGCGGCGGCCTTCCAGCTGATCGGGCTGTGCCAGGTGCTGACGACCGGCGTCGTCACGCCCAACCGCAGCCTCGACTGTGTCGACGACGCGCTGGCCGCGCACGGGCGCCTCGTCTGGGTGCGGGAGCCCCTGGAGTTCGGGGAGTCCCTGCCGTTGCGGGCGGGCCTGCTCACCAGTCTCGGCTTCGGGCACATCTCCTGCCTGATCGCTCTCGTGCATCCGGAAGCATTCCTGCGCGCCGTGCCCGGGGAGCGCATCGAGGAGTACCTGTCCAGGTCACAGGCCCGCCTGCTGGCCGGACGCAGGCGGCTCGCGGACGCCATGTGTGGTGGCGCGCCCCTGTATCGGAGGCCCACCGGCCGGCTCGGTCCCGAAGGCACGTCCGCCGCGGACATCCGATCCGGGGAGGCCGCCACGCTGCTGTCACGGGATGCCCGCCTGACCGCGGACGGTGTGTACCGGCCGTGACGGGACTCCGGTGCGCCCGGTCCGCCGGCGGCCGAATTCACGAAATCGGCGGAAATGCAAGTATTAAATTTCGTGATGATTTATTTTTTCGGATACCCCGTGGATACTTTACCTACGAGTAAACGGCCGGCAGAACACCTGATCGGGGGGATCCCGAACGGTCGGATTGCGCTAATATTCATCTCAAGAATTGTGATCGAAAGTGCGATGTCTCCCCGATATTTCCCGACGATGTGGAGCCGGGTGCCGCCGGTTGATCGCAGTCGTTGCACGACCACAACTCTCGGGGGTTGACGACCGATGAGCACAGCGCTACTCATTCCGGGCAGCTTCGAAGGCGAATGGGTGTACGAAGAAGTAGCCGAACGCCTGACCAGGGACGGGCATCAGGTGTTTCCGCTGACGCTGAGCGGGCTCGAGCCGGACCCGGCGCGCCGCCCGGCGGGCTCGGCGAATCTGGACGACCACATCGCCGATGTCGTCTCCTTCGTCACCGAACGTGACCTGGACGACCTGGTGCTCTGCGCGCACAGCTACGGCGGGATGGTGCTTCGCGGTGTCTGCGCGGCACTGCCGGAGCGGTGCCGCGGCGCGGTGTACATCGATGCCTTCCTGCCGGAACCGGGCGAATCCTGCTGGATGTTGCTCAACGATTCCCTCCGTGCGGGTTTCGGGCAACTGTCCGCCGCCGACGGGCGTGCCCTGCTGCCGCCGCCCGGTGCGGATCCGCGCTCGGCTCCGCACCCGGTGCCGTCGCTGTTGCAGGCGAGCCGGGCGGAAGCACCCGCCCCGTGGATCCGTCATGCGTACATCTATGCCGCCGGCTGGCGCGCCACTCCGTTCGCGGCGACCTACGAGCGGTTGTCCCGCGACCCGGATTGGGAGACCTACAGCGTTCTCGAGGACCACGAGATAATGCGCAGCAACCCGGAACTGATCGCGGATCTACTACACAAGATCATGGTGAACTGGAATTGATCCCCGCATGTCGTCGCCCCATTGTTCCCCCGTGACCGCGATGTTCCGATGACGGCCCCGGCCGCATCGTCGATATTTCGCGAGTTGCCCATTATTCAGCGCAGCGGAGGATTCAGCCAATGTACCGATCATATGTCGAGCTATTGACCGCACGATATTCCGAGCAACCGGACCGGCGTGCCTACCGATTTCTGGAATCCGGTGATACGGACGGTCCGATCTCGGAATTGACCTACGCCGAACTGGGCCGGCGCGCCCGGGCGGTGGCCGCGTACCTGCAGGCCGAGGGATGGTCCGGCCGGCGCGCTCTGCTGCTGTACCCGCCCGGCCTGGGGTTTCTGGCGGGCTTCTACGGGAGCCTGTTCGGGGACGTGGTGGCGGTTCCGGTGCCACTGCCGCAGTTCCACGAGTCCGACCGGTCATTGCGCCGCCTGCACCAAGTGATCGCCGATGCCGAGATCGACCTGGTGCTCAGCACTCGGCAGACCATCGACGGGCTGGCCGCGGTCGCCGACCGGCTCCCGCAGCTGGCGAGCCTGACCTGGATCGCCACCGAGGAGATCCCCGACGATCTGGCCTCTGCCTGGCAGGACCCGGACGTCGGGCCGGAACGGACGGCGTTCCTGCAGTACACCTCGGGCTCGACCTCGGCGCCGAGCGGCGTGGTCATCAGCCACGGCAATCTGCTGCACAACCAGGAGGCGCTGGCCGCGGCGATGGGACACACGCCGGATCAGCTCGCCGAACGGGCCGACCGTGACTGGTTCGTCAGCTGGCTGCCGGTCTATCACGACATGGGACTGATCCTGCCCGTACTGCACGCGGTCTACCTGGGCTCCAGCACCGTGCTGATGTCCCCGGACCATTTCGTGCAGAAGCCGCAGCGGTGGCTGGAGGCGATCTCGCACTACCGGATCCACACCGCCGGCTGCCCCAACTTCGGCTACGAACTCTGCGTCCGCAGGGTCGCGCCGGAGGTGCTGCGGCAGCTGGATCTGAGCTCGTGGCGGGTTGCGTTCAACGGAGCGGAACCGGTGCGCCCCAGCACATTACGCCGCTTCGCGCAGGCCGCGGCGCCTGCCGGTTTCCGGCGGGAAGCCTTGTTGCCGGTCTACGGGCTGGCCGAGGCGACGCTGCTGGTGACCGGCGGCGTGGACGGCGGTGTCGAGAGCGAGCCGGTGATCCAGGACCGCCGCGCGCAGGGCGAATCGGAGTGGGTGTCGTCCGGACGGCCACCCGAGGGCATCGCGCTGGCGATCGCCGATCCCGAACGGGGGGCCGAGCTACCGGACGGCACGGTCGGCGAGATCTGGGTCGGCGGCGACAGCGTCGCGCAAGGCTACCTGGGGAACGAGGCCAAGACCAGGGCGGTATTCGGTGCCGCACTGACCGACGGGCGCAGTGGTTTCCTGCGCACCGGGGACCTCGGATTCCGTTCGGACGGACACCTTTTCGTCACCGGCCGGATCAAGGACCTGCTCATCGTCGACGGCCGCAATCATTACCCGCAGGATCTGGAGCTGACCGCCGAGAACGCGCACCCGAGCGTGCGGGCGGGATGTATCGCGGCATTCACCGTCGACGACCCCGAGCGCGGCGAGCTGCCGGTGGTCGTCGCCGAGGTGAAGGCTACCGAGCGCGCGGAATTGGCCGAGATCACCACCGCGGTGCGCGCCGCGGTGGCGGTGGAGCACGGGCTGACCCTCGACGGGGTCGCCCTGGTCCGGCCGCGCACCATCTTCAAGACGAGCAGCGGCAAGATCGAACGCAGGGCGACCAAATCCGCGTATCTGGCCGGTGAACTGGCACTGGTCGCCGGGACCACGGCGATACCGGCCACGGACATATCGGAACCCGCGGAGCCGACGCATGCGGAGGACATCGCGGACTGGCTGGCGCGCGCGGTCGCCCGGGTGACGGGCCTGGAGACCACCACGATCGACCGGGACCGGTCGCTGGCAGAGTTCGGCCTGGGATCGCGGGCCCTGGTGGAACTGATCGCGGAACTGTCCGACCACCTGGGCACCGACATCGATCCCGCGCTGGTATTCGAGCACCCCACCGTCGCCGCGATCGCGACGACGGTATCGGAAGTGCCGGCGGCGGCACAGCCTCCCGAACGCGCGGCACCCCCGGTGGGTGTCGAGGCCGATACGGGTGTTCCGGACTCCGACGCGATCGCGATCGTCTCGCTGGCGTGCCGGTTTCCCGGCGGAGCGGACGACCCCGACGCACTCTGGCGGCTGCTGGCCGACGCCGTGGACGCGGTGGGGCCGGTCCCGGCCGGACGCTGGAGCACGGCGGGGCTGGTCGATACGGATCCGGACGCCGTCGGCACCGCCTACACCACCGAGGGCGGCTATCTCGATCGGATCGACGAATTCGACGCCGCGTTCTTCGGTATCACCGGGCGCGAGGCGGCGGCGATGGATCCGCAGCAGCGCCTGCTGCTGCAGACCGCGTGGGAGGCGTTCGAACGCGCCCGGATCGATCCCGAGCAGCTGTCGGGCACGGCGACCGGCGTCTATGTCGGCCTGTACGACAGCGGATACCTGGACGGTGCGCGGCCCGATCAACTCGACGGATACGTCGCCACCGGTAACGCGGGCAGCGTCGCGTCGGGCCGGATCGCCTACGCCCTCGGGCTGCAGGGCCCGGCGGTGACCGTCGACACCGCCTGCTCGTCGTCCCTGGTGGCGCTGCATCAGGCCGCCCAGGCGCTGCGTGCCGGCGAGTGCGATCTCGCGCTGGCGGGTGGTGTGAGCCTGCTGGTGACGCCGCGATCGCACATCGAGTTCAGCAGATTGCGCGGGCTGTCGCCCTCCGGCCGGTGCCGGCCGTTCGGCGCCGATGCGGACGGCATCGTCTGGTCGGAGGGCTGCGGGCTCGTGGTGGTCAAGCGGCTGGATGCCGCACTGCGCGACGGGGATCCGATCCTCGCCGTCCTGCGCGGCTCGGCGATCAACCAGGACGGCCGCAGTCAGGGATTGAGCGCCCCCAACGGAGTCGCGCAGGAGAAGGTGCTGCGCGCGGCGTTGTCCGCGGCTCGGCTGCGCCCCGGCGATATCGACTACGTGGAGGCGCACGGAACCGGCACCCCGCTCGGCGATCCGGTCGAGGCGCGGGCCCTGGCCCGGGTGTTCGGCCCCGGCAGGCCCGCCGACCGTCCGCTCGGCGTCGGCTCGCTGAAGTCGAACATCGGCCACACCGGCGCCGCGGCCGGTATCGGCGGGGTGATCAAGGTCGTGCTGGCGTTGCGGCACGGCCGGCTGCCCGCGTCGCTGCATGCCGGACACCCGACGCCCCGGATCGACTGGAACGCAAGCGGATTGGCGATCCGGACCGAGGCCGCCGACTGGCCCGCCGGTGACCGTCCGCGGCGCGCGGGCGTCAGCGCGTTCGGGATCAGCGGCACCAACGCCCACGTGATCCTGGAGGAGCCGCCGCGGCCCGCGAACCCGGGACCGGATGTCGCGGTCACCGGCGCGACACGCTCCGCCGGTTTGTTCGTGCTGTCCGCACGGAGCGAACGAGCCCTGCGGGGGCAGGCCCGCCGGCTTCTCGACCGGCTGTCCGGAGATCCGGCGCTGCCGCTTGCCGGAGTGGCCCGTTCGCTGGTCCGGGATCGGGCCCGCCTCCCGCACCGCGCGGTGGTCGTGGGGGACCGGGACGAGCTGGCAGAGGGACTGGAGGCTATCGCGGACGGCACACCGGCACCGCAGGTCGTGGTGGGTGACGGTGCCCCGATCCGATCCGGCAAGGTCGCCTTCGTATTCCCGGGCCAGGGTGCGCAGTGGGCGGGCATGGCCGTCGACCTGCTCGACGACTCTCCGGCCTTCGCCGCCGAACTCGCCCGCGCCGATGCCGCGATCCGCCGGTACACCGGATGGTCGGTGACCGCCGTGCTCCGCCGTAGCGAGGATGCCCCCGCGCTGCGCGGCGACGACGTCGTGCAGCCCGTGCTGTTCGCGGTGATGGCCGCGCTCGCGGCGCAGTGGCGGTCGCGCGGTGTCGAACCCGACGCCGTGATCGGGCACAGCCAGGGGGAGGTGGCCGCCGCCTACGTTGCGGGCGCGTTGAGCCTGGCCGACGCGGCGGCGATCGTGGTACTGCGCAGCCGGGCGCTGCCCAAGATCGCGGGGACCGGGGCGATGGCCGTGGTCGGGTTGCCGGAGCACGAGGTGCTGGCCCGGTCCCGGCCAGGTGTGGCGGTGGCCGCGGTCAACAGCAGACTGGCCACCGTGGTGGCCGGTGACCGCTCCGCCGTCACCGCGCTGCTCGACGACCTGGCACGCGCGGACGTGTTCACCCGGCTGCTCGCCGTGGACTACGCCTCGCACACCGCGCACGTCGAGCCGCTGCGTGCGGCGCTGGCGGCCGACCTCGAGGGAATCATCGCGCGCCCCGGGGATATCGACTGGTACTCCACGGTCACCGGGGAACGGTTCGGCGCCGATCCGGTGGAATCCGGGTACTGGTATCGCAATCTGCGCGAACCGGTGCGCTTCGCCGCGACCGTGCACCGGATGCTCGAGGACGGGTACCGGTACTTCGTCGAGCCGAGCCCGCATCCTTCGCTGACGACCGCGGTGCGGGCGGTGGCCGAGGACGCGCGGCAGGAGGTGGTCGCGGTCGGATCCCTGCGGCGGGACCGGCCCGGAGCCACATCGCTCGATCTGGCGGCGGCCGAATTACACACGGGCGGAATGGAATTGGACTGGAATCGGGTATTGGTGCCCGCCGCCCCGGTCGAGCTGCCGACCTATGCCTGGGACACCGCGCGGTACTGGATCGAGCCGCGCCGGGCGTCGGCCGTGGATTTCGGCCTGGCGGCGACGGGCCATCCGATCCTCGGCGTGGTGGTGCCGCGTCCGGAGTCCGGCGCGGTCGCGCTCGCGGGCAGGTTGTCTCGCCATGAACATCCGTGGCTGGCCGACCATGTCGTGCTGGGCCGGGCGATCGTGCCCGGCGCGGCCCTGGTGGAGTGGGCCGTCCGGGCCGGTGACGAGGTGGGCAGCCCGGTGGTGCGGGATCTCGTGCTGCGGGAGCCGCTGGTGGTGCCCGCCGACGCCCCCGTGGCCGTGCAGGTGATCGTCGAGGGCCCGGGGGAGGACGGTGAGCGTGCGGTCGCCGTCCACTCGCGCGTCGACGACGGCACCGAGCGTTCCTGGACGCTGCACGGCGAGGGCGTTCTGTCGCCGTCGGGTGGCACGGCCGGGGCGGGGCCTGTCGAACTCGCCGACTGGCCACCCGACGGTGCGCTCCCGGTCCCTGTCGAGGGGTTCTACGAGCGCCTCGAGGGACTCGGGTACGACTACGGGGCCTCGTTCCGGGGCCTGCGTGCGGCCTGGCGGAGCGGCGACGACCTGTTCGCGGAGGTCGCGCTGTCCGGAGCCGCGCCGCCGGACCGGGGCTCCGTCATCGACCCGGCGCTGCTGGACACCGCGCTGCACGTGCTCGCCCTGACGCATACCGCGGCGGAGCCGGATACCGAGGCCGAGCCGGATACTGCAGCCGAGCCGGGGACCGTGCGGCTGCCGTTCACCTGGTCGGGGGTCACGCTGTATTCGATCGCGGGCCGGGCACTGCGGGTGCGCGTGCGCCACGGTAAGGGCGGCCGCGTGCGTGTCGATCTGGCCGACGGCACCGGCGCCCCGGTCGCCGAGATCGAGGAGCTGACGCTCGCGGCGGTGCGCGCCGATCAGCTCAGCGCGGCCGCCCAACCCGCGCCGGACGCGTTGCACGCCCAGGATTGGGTACCGATAGCACAGCCCGCCACCCCGGATCCGTTCGCGTGGACCGATATCGGGGTCGAGCGCGACGGTGCCGGGCAGCCGGTGCTGACCCTGCGCGGCACCGATCGCCCGCTGCCCGGCGGTGCGCGCTCGGCCACCGCCGAGGCGCTGGCCTCGGTCCAGAAGTGGCTGCGACGCGCGGACCCGGACGACATCCTGGTGGTACTCACCCGCCGGGCCGTCAGCACCGGCGAGGACGAGGATGTGCTCGATCCGGCCCACGCACCGGTGTGGGGGCTGTTGCGGGCGGCGCAGGCCGAGCACCCCGAGCGCCTGGTCCTGGTGGATCTGGACGACTGGGACGCGACGCCGGCAGCGGTCGCGGCCGCCCTCACGGCCGGAGAGCCCCAGCTCGCCCTGCGCTCTGGTACGTGGCTGGTGCCGCGGCTCGTGCGCCTGCGATCCGGCGAGCCGATCGGCTCGTGGTGGCCCGCCACGGCGGACCCGGAGGGCACGGTGCTGATCACCGGCGGCACCGGTGCTCTCGGCAAACTCCTCGCCCGCCACCTGGTGACCGAGTACGGCGTGCGGCATCTCGTGCTGGCCGGCCGCTCCGGTGGTGCCGCGCCCGGAGTGTCCGAGCTGGTCACGGAGCTGGCCGGGGCGGGTGCGCGGGTGCGGGTCGTGGCCGCCGACCTCTCCGACCGCGCCGCGGTCACCGGCCTGCTGGCGGAGATCCCGGCGGCCAATCCGCTGACCGCGATCGTGCACGCGGCCGGAGCCCGGACCGATGCGCTGTTCACCGCCGTGGCCCCGCGTCACGTGGCGGAGACGTTCGATGCGAAGGTCGACCCGGCGTGGCTGCTGCACGAACTCACCGCCGACCGTGACTTGGCCGCGTTCGTCCTGTTCTCCTCGGTGGCAGGAGTTCTCGGCTCCCCCGGGCAGGCCGCCTACGCCGCGGCCAACACGTTCTTGGACGCGCTGGCCCGGTACCGGCGGCACCGGGGCCTGCCCGCCACCGCACTGGCCTGGTCCCTGTGGCAGGAGCCGGGCGGGCTGACCTCCGGCCTGACCACGACCGACCGTGCCCGGCTCGCCAGGCTGGCCGGCACGGCCCTGACCCCGGCCGAGGGCCTCGCCCTGTTCGATGCGGCCCTGCGCACCGGCCGGTCCCTGCTCGTGCCGGCACGTCTCGGCGCCGCCGGGCCGGGCCCGGCGCCTGCCCGGCCCCCGGCCTCGACCGCGGGTTCCGGACTCGGCGCCGAGCTGTCGGGGGCCGCGCCGGAGGAGCAGGAACAGATCATCCTCACGGTGATCAGGCAGCATCTCGCGGAGATCGTCGACCACACGGATCCGCGGGCGAACCGGGACGGGCGGACGTTCACCGAAATCGGAGTGGACTCGCTGGGCTCGGTGGAGTTCCGCAACCGGCTGCAGGTCGCGACCGGCCTGAAACTGCCGATCACGGTGACCCTCGAACACCCCACACCCGGCGACCTGGCGCGGTTTCTGCGCACCAAGCTTGGAGAACGAGGGTGATGGGTGCGGATCGTGAAGTCGACAGCGAACGGGCGGCCGGAGTCCGGCGCGGAGGCGGTGCTCTCCGAGCTGTCGCAGCCGTGCACGGTGGTCATCGCCTCCGATTCGCCCTTCCTCCGGCGAGATTTCGAACATCTCGTGACCGCCGCGGCGGACGTCGTACTCGCGGGGAGCTGCCGCTGGCGGGAGGTGGTCGACCGGTCGGTGCGGTGGCGCCCCGACGTGATCCTGCTGGATGCGTCGGTGGCGCCGTTGCCCGGACTGCCGGAGACGGTGGAGCGGTTACGGTCTCGCGACCGGCCGCCGTTGGTCGTCCTGCTGGTGCAGCAGGGCACGGTTCCGGTGGATGCCGCGTACGTCGACGCGGTACTGGCGGCGGACTCCGGGGCCGACGCGGTCGTCCGGGCGCTCGCGGTGCTCGCCTCCGGGGTCGTCGTCACGACGAGGGCGCCCGGGCGTCACCCCGGATCCGGCGGTCATCCCGAAGTGCGACAGCGGCTTTCGACCCTGACCGAGCGAGAGCGCGAGATTCTGGTGCTCATCGTCGATGGTCTGTCCAACCGTGAGGTGGGGTCCCGGCTGTACATCAGCCCGGACACCGTGAAGGAACATGTCAGCCGCATTCTGGCCAAACTCGAGGTGGCGAGCCGCATCGAAGCGGCCGTCGCCGCGGTGCGGGCGGAGCTGTGGCAGTGAGCGACAGGAACACGATATGACGATCGACAGCCTCCGTGACCGGGCGGGAATCCTTGCCGGCGAGCTGAAAGCCTATGTGCGGCTGGGCCGCAGCGGCGTCCTCGACCCGGCCCGGCCCGGCGCCGTGCTGCGACTGGCCGGCGAGACCAAGCGTTACGGCGCGCAGGCGGCGCTGATCAGGAAGATCGCGCGGGAGCTGCCCGAGGCGACCGCCGTCGTCGACGAACGGGGAGCGCTCACCTACCGCGCGCTCGACGAGCAGTCCGACGCGCTGGCCCAGGCATTGCTGGCTCGCGGGTTCCGGGCCGGCGCGGTGATCGCGGTGCTGGCCCGCGATCACCGCGGGTTGCTGCTGACCATCAGCGCGGCCGGTCGCGCGGGCCTGCGGCTGACCATGCTGAACACCGGATTCGGCGCGCACCAGCTGGTACAGGTGATCGAGCGGGAGGGAGCGCGGGCGGTGCTGCACGACAGCGAGTTCACCGGCGCCCTGACCGCCCTCGCGCCGGATCTGCCCCGCGTTCTCACCTGGACCGACCCGGACCGGGAGTCCGCTGCACCGACCATCGACGATCTCATCGCCGGTGCGGATGCGGCGCCACTGCCCGCACCGCGCCGGCCCGGTGGATTCGTCATCCTGACCAGCGGCACCACCGGCACCCCCAAGGGCGCGCCGCGGGCCACGGTGACGCCGCTGCTGAGCGCGATGCTGGTGGACCGGATTCCGTTCCCGCGCAATGGAACCATCCACATCGCGGCGCCGCTGTTCCACGCCTACCCGTTCGGCATGTGGACGGTGGGGATCGCGCTGGGCAACCGGGTGGTGCTGGCCCGGCGGTTCGACGCCGAGGCGACGGTGCGCGCGCTGGCCGAGCACCGGGCCGAACTGCTGGTGGCGGTGCCGACGATGCTCGAGCGGATCCTCGCCCTCGGCCCGGAATTCCTTCGGCGCCACGACCTCTCGGCCCTGCGCGCGATCGTGGTGGCCGGTTCGGCGCTCGGCCCGCAACTGGCCGCACGGGCACAGGACACCTTCGGCGACATCCTCTACAACCTGTACGGGTCGACCGAGGTCGCCGTCGCCACCGTCGCGCAGCCGGCGGAGCTGCGCCGTGCCCCGGGTACCGCGGGCCGCGCCCCCGTGACCGTGCACGTCGAACTGCGTGACGACGACGGCGCCCGCATCCGCACGCCGAACAGCAAGGGGCGCATCTTCGTCCGCACCGGATCACCCTTCGAGGGATACACCGACGGCGGGCACAAACAGATCATCAACGGCCACATCAGCACCGGCGACGTCGGTCACTTCGACGAGGAGGGCCTGCTGTTCGTCGACGGCCGCGAGGACGACATGATCGTGTCCGGCGGCGAGAACGTCTATCCGCTCGAGGTCGAGCACCTGCTCGCGGGACATCCCGGGGTCGCCGATGTCGCGGTGGTCGGTGTGGACGACCCGGAATTCGGAAAGCGGTTGCGCGCGGTCCTGGTCGTGGCCCCGGGCGCCGGACTGAACCCGGATGCGGTGCGGGAGTATGTGAAAGCCCGCCTCGCCCGCCACAAGGTGCCGCGCGACGTGCTGTTCGTCGACGTGCTGCCGCGCAATGCGACGGGGAAGGTGGTGCGGCGTGCGTTGCAGGAACTCGGTGCGGTGCCGGACCGTGCGTAGCGGCCCCACCGGCCGGTCCGCGCGGGTTCTGTTACCGGTGATCCCAAAGATATGCCGGCACAGCACTTTTCCCTTGAATAGGAATCGCGGCCCCGGCGATGACGCCGAATCGGGTTCCGGTGCGGGAAAGAAAGGTGATCGCGATGGCGACCACGGCTGACGAGGCGATCGGCGAGGGTCAGGAACTGGCGGCGGGCACGGCGGGTCCACTGGACGTCTTCGCGCAGGGACTGGCCGCCGCGGCGCCCAGCATCGCGCTGGCCGGTGTGCCCGCGTCCCTGTTCCTGGTCACCGGGAAGGGGGCGGTCTGGGCCGCGGTGATCGGTGCGGTGGTCGCGCTGCTGATCGCCGTTCTGATCAGCGCGCAGGCGCGGCGCACCGTGTCGTCGGGATCGCTCGGCACGTACGCGGGCAACGGCCTGGGCCCCGGCGTCGGGTTCACCGCGGGATGGGGGCTGATCATCGGCTATGTCGGCTTCTTCTGCGCGGGCGTGGTCGGCGCGGTGCTGTATTTCAGCCTGTTCCTCGGCAAGCTCGGCCTCGACGTGCAGCACACGGGGTGGAAGCTGCTGATTCTGGTGCTCGTCGTCGCGATCGCTACGCTCGTGCCGCTGCGCGGCGTATCGGTCTCGGCGCGGGTCGGGCTCACCTTCGAGGTGCTGTCGCTGGCCGGGATCGGGATCATCATCGTCGCCGCGTACGTCACCCAGGGCGCCCACCTCGACACCGACCAGCTGAGTCCGGTGCACCTGACCCACAGCAGTACCTACATCGCGGCGGTCACCGCGGTGGGCTCCTACGCCGGATTCGAAAGTTCCGCGGCGCTCGGCCAGGAGGCCCGCGACGCCCACCGCAGCGTCGCCCGGGGCGTGCTGCGCCTGGTGCTGATGCTCGCGGTGCTGTATCTGGTGTCGATCTATCCGCAGGTCACCGCGTTCGGCGGGCTGGACCCCGACCGCGCGCCCCTGGCGCAGGTGGCAGCGCACTCCGGGGTCGCCTGGACGGAGTGGGTGATCGGTCTCTCGGTCGGCCTCGCCGCGCTGGTATGGAGTTCGGCGGTGATCAACGCCGGTGCGCGCGGGCTCTACACCCTGGCCCGGGAAGGGGCCCTGCCCGCCGTGCTGGGCCGGGTGCATCCGACCCGGCGCACCCCGAGCGCCGCGATCCTGGTGATCGGTGCGATCGGGCTGGTGACCGGCGTGGCGGCCACCGTCGCCTCGGTAGGACGGGTGCAGTTCGAAACCTATGTGGCGACCCTGTCGAATTGGGGTTTCATCGTCGCGTATCTGCTGGTGGCCGTCGGCACTCCGGTGTGGCTGTATCGGATCCGCGCGCTCGGTGCGCCGATACTCGTGACCGCCGTGGTATCGGTCGCCGCGGTGGGATACGTCATCTATCACAACCTGATTCCAGTTCCGGAGTTTCCGTACAACATTCTGCCGTACATATTCCTCGGGCTATTGGCGGTGGGTGCGGTCCGATATCTCTATCTGCGCCGCCGGCACCCCGAAATCGCGCGCAGAATAAGTACCGTGCAGACGCTGTCTCCCGAGGAACGTGCCAGGCAACAGCAATTGGGTCTGCTTTCGGAATGAATTAGCCCCCCGATCAGGGGGTATGCGTCCGGTTCCCCGGTTCGTAAAGTAATTCTAGAGTTCGATGAAACGCTCGAAATTCACCGGGAGCTGGGGAGCAGATGGCATCAGATCCTTTCGTCACCGAGGAGAGAAAAGCTCTCCGCGACATGGTCCGCGGCTTCGCCGAAAAAGAGATCGCACCCCATATCGATGACTGGGAGCGGGCCGGCTCGATCCCGCTCGAACTGCACCAGAAGGCCGCCGAGCTCGGGCTGCTCGGGCTCGGCTTCGACGAATCGGTCGGAGGCAGCGGCGGAAGCTCGCTCGACTGGTTCGTGATGGCGGAGCAACTCGTGCTGCACGGCCGTTCCAGCGGCCTGCTGATGGGCCTGTTCACCCATCACGTCGCCCTGCACCCGGTGGCCGCCCACGGAACGCCGGACCAGATCGCGAAATTCGTGCGGCCGACGCTGACCGGCGAGAAGGTCGCGTCCCTCGGCGTGACCGAGCCGGACGGCGGCTCGGACGTCGCGAACCTGCGCACCACCGCCCGCCGCGACGGCGACACCTACGTGGTCAACGGCGCCAAGACCTTCATCACCTCGGGCGTGCGCGCCGATTTCGTCGTCGCCGCGGTGCGCACCGGCGAGCCCGGCCACAAGGGAATCTCGCTACTGATCATCGAGAAGGGCGCACCGGGTTTCGAGGTCACCCGGCACCTGGACAAACTGGGCTGGGATTGCTCGGACACCGCGGAACTGTCGTTCGACGATGTCCGGGTGCCCGTCGAGAACCTGGTCGGGACGGAGAACGAGGGTTTCCGCGCGATCATGGCGCTGTTCGAGAGCGAACGGCTCGCGCAGACGGTCATGGCGTACACCACCGCGCAACGCAGTCTCGAGCTGGCCGTGGCGTGGACCCGCGAGCGGTCCACCTTCGGCCGGCCGCTGATCACGCGCCAGCTGGTGCGGCACACGCTCGCCGACATGGCCCGGGCCGTCGAGGTCAGCCGGGAGTTCGCGCACGGCGTGATGATCCGGGCCGATGCCGGGGAGGCGCTGGTGCCGCAGGTGTGCATGGCCAAGAAACAGGCCAGCGACGCGGCACGGTTCGTCGCCGACGCGGCGCTGCAACTGCACGGTGGCGGCGGATATATGCGAGATACCGAGGTGAACAGGCATTTCCGCGATGCCCGGGTGTTCTCGATCGCGGGCGGCACCGACGAGATTCTGGCCGACATCGTGACCAAGTGGATGGGATACTGACATGTCCGGATCGATCGATGTGTCCGCTGTGCGGGCCACGCCCGAGGATTTGACCGCACTCAACGCCCGGGGGTTCGACGGTGTCTTCGGGCTCCGGCTGACCGAGGTGTCGCCCGACCGTGTGCGGGGCGAGTGGACCGTGGAGCCGCTCCAGCACCAGGCCACCGGAGTCCTGCACGGCGGCGTGCACTGCGCGGTCATCGAATCACTGGCCAGCACCGCCGCGTGGACCTGGCTCAACCGCGACGGCGGACCGGGCGGCGTGGGGCTCGGGGTGCACAACAGCACCGACTTCATCCGCCCCGCCACCTCGGGCACGCTGTCCGCGGAAGCAACTCCCGTGCACCGCGGCCGCGGTCAGCAGATCTGGCAGGTGTCGGTGACCGACGAGCAGCATCGGCTCGTCGCCCGCGGCCAGGTGCGGCTGCAGAACGTCGGGGTGGCCTCGTGAGTACCGCGACGGCACCGAGCGTCGCGGTCATCGGCGCCGGCTTCGGCGGCCTGGCCGCCGCGATCGAATTGCAGCGCAACGGAATCGACTACGTCGTCTACGAGCGCGCCGACTCGCTCGGCGGTGTCTGGCACGCCAACCGGTACCCCGGCGTGGCGTGCGATCTGCCGTCCTCCATCTACGCCTACTCCTACGCGCTCGGCACCAGCTGGTCGCGGCGCTTCGCCGGCCAGCCCGAAATCCTCGACTATCTGCGCCACACCGCGGACCGATTCGGCGTCACCGGCCGGATCCGGTTCGGCGCCGAGGTCACCGCGGCCACCTTCGCCGACGACGGCTGGCTGCTCGAGTTCGGCGACGGCACCACTCGGCGCCACGACGCGGTGATCGCCGCGACCGGTGTGCTGTCCCGGCCGAAAATGCCCGAGGTCGAGGGCGTCGGCGAATTCCGCGGTGTAGCACTGCATTCCGCGCAATGGGACGAGTCGGTGGATCTGGCGGGCAAGAAGGTGGTCGTGGTCGGCAACGGTGCCAGCGCGATCCAGCTGGTGCCCGCGATCGTGGACCGGGTCGCCGAACTCACGGTGGTGCAGCGGTCGCCGAACTGGGTGGTGGACCGGCACGATCGGAAGACCACGTGGATCGGACGCACGCTGGCGCGGGTGCCGGGATTTCCCCAGGCGCAACACCGTTTGACCTTTCTCTGGAACGAGCACCGCGCGCCGCTGATCTTCCGCAGCCTGGATCCCGTCCGGGCCGTGGTGCAGGCCTGGGTGAAGCTGAAGATCCGGCGCCAGATCCGCGATCCGGAACTACGCAAGACCGTGACTCCGGACTATCCGGCCTTCTGTAACCGCTTGCTGATCTCCGACGAGTGGTACCCGGCGCTGGACCGGTCGCACGTGTCGGTGTACCGGCAGGGCCTCGGCCGGGTCACCCCGGAGGGCGTGACACTCGACGACGGGCGCGCGGTGCCGGCCGACGTGATCATCTGGTGCACCGGATTCCGCACCGAGGAGTATCTGGCCCCGATCGATATCACCGGGCGGGACGGCCGGAAGCTGCACGCCGAGTGGAAATCCGGGCCGCAGGCGTACCTCGGTGTCGCGGTGTCCGGCTTCCCGAATCTGTTCATGATCTCCGGGCCGGGAACCGGTGGTACGACGACGAATTCGTTCGTCTACATCCTGGAGCGCCAGGCCCGGTACGTCCGCAAGGCGCTGCAGCACCTCGGGACCGCGGGCGGCTGGCTGGATGTGCTGCCCGAGGTGCAGCGGCGGCACAACAGCTGGCGGCGGGAGCGGTTGTCGAAGACGGTGTACTCGGGCAGCTGCCCCGGCTGGTACACGACCAGCGACGGCAGCGCCGCGCCGATCTGGCCCGGCTCGCACCTGTCCTACGGCCGCGCCACCCGGACGTTCGAGCCGGGCGAGTACGCCCGCGGCGGCACGGGCTGAGCGTGAATTTCAGGCGCTCCTCGCGGGTGGCGCGGTGTCCTGGCGCCGCCCGCCCGCGAAGGTCGGTATCGCGGTCATGCCCGGGCCGGGCGCCGGCGCGATATCGCGCGCGGTGACCGGTTCGCCGCAGACATCGCAGGCCAGCGTCACGTGCGCCTCGCCGCCGCAATCCCGATGCCGGAAGTGCACGGGCGGTCCGTCGGGCGCCATGTAGCGATCACCCCAGTCGCGGAAGGCCATCAGGATCGGGTAGAGATCGTGGCCCTTCGGGGTGATGCGGTACTCGTCGTAGAGGCCGTCCGCGGTTTTGCACCGGGTCAGCAGATCGTGCTCGACGAGCCGATCCAGCCGATCCTGCAACCTGCCCCGCGGGATGCCGATCGCGGCGTGGAACGCGTTGAAGCGGCGGACCCCGGTGAAGGCCGTCTTGAGCACCAGGAGGGTCCACCGGTCCCCGAGGACCACGAGCGGCCGGGTGATCGAGCAGGGGTAATCGGCGAGGTCTTCGTAGCGCACGTCATCCATGGTACGGATGCCGCACTCTTGCGGTTCCAAAATGTGACTACCGGTGTTAGAGTCCAGTTACAAAATGAGACTGCCGTCAGCGATAAACCTGATGCGAGGGGCCTTTCCATGACTTCGACCGATGTGCGCACCGACCAGTACGAGACCCTGAGCGCGATCTTGGGCGAGCGGTGGGCGTGCCGTCAGTTCCTGCCCGATCAGGTGCCCCACGAGGTGATAGAGCGGGTGCTGGCGCTGGCGCAGCGCACTCCGTCGTGGTCGAACACCCAGCCCTGGCAGGTGATCGTCACCGAGGGTGACGCCACCGACCGGTTCCGAGCGGCACTGGTCGAGCACGTCCGCTCCGGCGCGCCCGTCGCTCCCGATCTCGCCCATCCGGCGGGTTTCACCGGGCCCTACCGGCAACGCCGCAAGGATTCGGGCCTGCAGCTGTACGGCAGCCTGGGGATCGGCAAGGGGGACACGGAAGCGGCGTTGCGTCAGCTCGCCCGCAATTTCGAGTTCTTCGGCGCACCGCACGTCGCGATCGTCTCGACCGACGGCGAACTCGGCACCTATGGAGCCATCGACACCGGGCTCTACATCAACACCGTGCTGCTGGCCGCGCACACGCTGGGGCTTGCCTCGATCCCGCAGGCGTCGGTGGCCGGGTACGCGCCGTTCATCCGGGAGTACTTCGCACTGCCCGAGTCCCGCAGGCTGGTCGCCGCGATCTCGTTCGGCTACCCCGATACGACGCATCCGGCGAACGGATTCCGCACCGGCCGGGCGGATCTGGACGAGATCGTGACCTGGAAGTCGGCCTGATGGCCACGAGGGGAGGGCCCGGTACGGCACTGTCGGTCATCGAGCACGTGCTTGCCGAGCCGATACCGGACGGTCCCGCGCTGGACCGTCTCGTCGGGGAGGCGATGGGACCATTCGTGCCGGATTTGACGCCGCGGTTCGTCCCGGGAGCTCGTGCGGTCTGTATTCTCGCCGCGCTCACGACCACGGTGCTGCTGGCCGTATCCGGTCTGAACTCTTTGTCGCGAGTGAGGAATTCCCAGCCTGGATCGTCGGCCGCGGCGCCGAACCGCGGCCGATAACCAGTCGCCAGGAGGCGGCCCGCGGCTGCGGTCGACATGCATGTCCAGGACGCCGCCCCACCCCGCCGTACCGCCGGGCGCGTCGCCGGCAGCATCGCCTTGATCCTTGTTGCGCTCGTCTTGTTGACCGGCGGAATCCAGGCGATTGTCGACCCGACCGACGTCGTCGCCGGTTCTTCGGGCTCCGGGCGCAGCCCGGACACCGACGCCGAGGCACAGTTCAGCGGCCTGCTGCTGTGTTTCTTCGGGATCACCGTGCTGGGGTTCGGCGTTCTGCTGTTCAAGAAGCCCTCTTCGGACACGTCATCCAGCAGCGAGGGTTGACTCACACACCCAAGGACGTTCGGTGCGACAGCTACCAGCCTGGCATCAGCTATCTTCGCGTGGTGCACGGGGCGGTGTACTGCGTTCCGGGCAGGTACTGGTTCCATTCGTCGGTAGTGATCGGTGTTGTGCCGGTGACGCAGATTCGCTCGGCTTCTGCGGCTGCGTCGGCGCGCCATCGGCGCAGTGTCCCATCGAGTGATGTCTCGATGAGTCGCCGTCCACCTTCCTCGAAGGCTACCGCGAACACGGTTGCGCGTGGCGCGTTACTGGTCAGCGTGGCGTATGTGCTGGGGCGGTGCGAGTCGGTGACGTCCCAGAGGTGAACACCGTCGTCGGCGGCCACGGCGAGGCGGGTGCCGTCCTGATCGAAGGCGGCCGACGCGGCGCCTGGGGCGGTGAGGACCACGGGCTGCCGATCGGACTCGGGGTTTGCCAGATCGTAGATGCTCACCTGGTTGAGGGTGGCCACGGCCAGGGTGCGTCGCGGGCTCATCGCCAGCGTCAAGATGTGTCCGCGTTTGTCGAGGTCATCGAGTTCTACGAGGCGCTGTCCGGGGTTCGGGCCGGTGAGGTCGTGAATGGTTACCGCGTGAGTATCGACGCTTCCGACGGCCAGCAGGCCGCCACCGACAGCAATCGAGGTAGGGAATCCTTCGGCGTGGGGGACGGTGAGTGTCCGGGCTGGTAGGTCGCCCGACACATCCCAGAACTCGACGGCCAGTCTGAGACCGCTGCCGAGCACCAGACGCCCGTCGGGAGCGAATGCGATGGCCTCCGGGGCGGTGCCGAAATAGCCATCGATGGGTGGGCCGAGTTTCGTTGGGGCGGAGGGATTTGCGATGTTCCATACCTGAACTCCGGCTGGATCGACGGTCGCGGCGCGGGTCCGGTCGGGCGAGATTGCGATGCTGGTGAGCAGTCGCCGGTCACCGTCACGCCAGCCCGGCGGTGTCTCGGGGCTCAGTGTCCGCAGCCGTGGAAGCAGTTCGGCGGCCTGACCGCCGGGGGGTATGTCGCCCTGGTCGGGAGGTAACCGGAAGATCGTCTGCTGCGCCGTCCTGGCGGTAGGGCCGGGCACATCGAAGATATAGGTCGAGTGGTCGGCGCCGACCGTTGCCAGCGACCGCCCTCCGCGCAGGAATCGGGCACGAAATGGGTATGGATTCGCCAGCGCGGTCAGCTCCTCGCCGCGGTCGAGGTCCCAGAGCCAGGTCTTTTCATCGTCGTCGATGAACGCCAGATACCGATTGTCCGCGCTGATCGTCAGGTCGAGAATCCGGATGCCGTGGCCCGGAACCGATTCGAGCGGCTCGGGATGCGAGAGGTCGGTGCCGATATGCCATCGGAGTATTTCGGGTGGTTGCACCGAGGCGGCCAGGGTCGCGCCGTCCGGGCTGAGGGTAATCGCCTCGCACACCGCCCCGCCTGCCCGTTCCACTTGCTGGTCGTACACCGGTCGCTGGTCCACCGCCAATGTCGTTGTATCCCAGAGCCGGACGGTGGCGGTCACGGGCGGTTGCCCTGGCCGGTTGTGGGTCTCGCAGGTCGCGAGCATCCGGTTGCCGACCGCAACACGTATCGCGCCCGAACCCGCGATCATGATCGGGGGCAGGGCCGTTGGGCGACCGTCGGTGCCGAGGTGCCAGGCGAGGACTGCACCGTCTTGGGTGCCGATGGCGAGTTGACTGCTGTCGGGGCTGAATCCGACGCTCCGGGGAGTATGTCCTCTGGTAGCAAGGTCGGCGGCGCGCCGAGGCGAGTCGAGGTCGGAGATATCCCACAGCGCGCTGCTGTCCTGGCCGGCGACCAGCAGCCATTGCTGGTCGCCGCTGATGGCCAGGCCGAGGACGGGGCCGCCGCCGGTGGGGAAGCGCGGCGAAGAGTGCACGCGGCTGTCGGTAAGGCGGGTCAGCTGCACCGTTGCGTTCTTCTCACCGGTTGCCAGCAGGTCGCCGTCGGGGGCGGTCGCCAGTTGGGTGAAGCGGTCGATGTAGGAGGTGAGGCCCTGCGCCGCCGCGGTGCTGGGGGTGATGCGGAGCGGTGTACTGGTTGCGGTGGTGTCGAGGAGGGCCGATCGCGCGTCTGTGGTGTCGTGGGTGCGGTAGGCGGCGAGTGCGAGTTGCTGGGCGATGGCGGGATCGCGGTCGCGCAGATAGTGCGACACGCTGGCGTAGAGCTGGGAGTGTCCCTCGGCGGTCGCGCGCGCGTGTTCGGTGCGCATTCGCGCGAATTGGGTGGCCGTGCCGGTCACGCTGGCCGCGACGAGGACGGCGACGAGTGCCGCCGCCCAGAGTTTGTGGTTGGTGCGGGTGCGGCTGCGGCGGATGGCGTCGGTCACCGTCGCGGCGGCGCTGATGCGGCCGGTGTAGCCGGGTGGGGCCAGGCTCACTGCCTCGTCACGGGCGTCGGCCGCGACGATGACGCGCAGTGAGTGGTGTTGTGCCGCTGTGATTTTGTCCGCGTATCCGGTCACCGGTGTGAGAGCCAGGCCCGATAACCCGGCAGTGACGGCACAGGTCTGGTCGAGTCGCCGGGGACGCAGGTGACGCAGTCGTGGGTGGCGCGGCGCCAGGTCGTCGAGCGCGACCGCGACCGCGGCGGCCATCGAGCCGCCGCTGATCTGGTTAGCGGGGGCGCCGCGGTCGACGGTGACCGACCACAGCACGCACGCGTCGGAGTCGGCGAGGCGGCTGGTGCTCCAAGCTTGCCGCAGCCCCTCGATGAAGTCCTCGTCGGCCTGCAGGAACCCCATCCGGGCGGGGTCGGGATGCAGACCGCTGGGACCGCCGCGGACCTGCTGCAGGTGCAGGGTGCCGGCCTCGCCGCCGCGGCCGTTGCTGTCGTAGGTCGCGAACAGGACCGGGATGTGGGTGGCACGCAGGTGTGCCGGGCGGCGGTCGGCGAGTTCGAGGGCGAGGAGGATGCCGTATCCGCGCGGGGGCCGGGATCCCTGTCCGAGCAGATGCAGGATGACGGCGCGTCCTGGGTCGCTGTGGCTGGTCACCGAGGTTCCCGCGGGCAGCAACTGGGTGCCGACCGAATGCAGTCCGGCACGATCGGCGTGCGCCAGAAACGTCGCACACCCGTCGCCGACGTCGATCGCCCCGCTCAGCGCGCCTGCCATCGCGGCCATGGCATATGCCGCGGACAGGTCGGCACCGGCCGGGCGGTTTGGTGCGTCCGGCTGTTCGCCCTCCTCCTCGAGTAGCGCGTCGACGTCCACGGCGCCGTCGGGACGACGTGGCGGACGTTTCCACGTGGTACGCGACAGCCGCGCCAGTACTCGTGTCGCGCGATGGTCGGTGAGGAGTTCGCGGGTAGCGTCGGGTCCGGCCGCTACCGCGTCACGGCAGGTGGAAAGCCACAATTGCGGTGCGCCGGTGAGTGTTTCCAGCAGCGCCTCGTCACGCTGGGCGCGCGAACCGTCGGTCACATTACTTCCCATCTCGTTTCACACGAGGGCGACACTGCGACCTCGATATGAGGAGCCGCCCGAGCGGGTGTCGCACGTCAGTGCAGTCCGTCGATGATCGCGGACCGTACGGGGTGATCGGCCGGGAGGTGTTTGGCGATGCGGCGCCAGGCGTTGCGGCCCGGGGTCGGTGAGGTCCGCACCGCCTCGGTGACGGCGCGCGTGTGGTCGTCCGACAGCGCCGACACCGCGGTGACAGCGATTTCGAGATCGTCGGACATCGTGACGGCCGGGGTGATGATCTGCCCGACGAGGTCACCGTTCTCGTCGGCGTACAGCACGACCAGCAACTCGGTGCGGCCGGTCCCGCTGCCGATCTGCACGCGCACCACATCCCCCGCGGATACCAGATCACCGAACGCCGTGACAGCAATCGAGGTTTCGTGCCCGCCCGTCGCGGACCTGACGAACTCGATCCCGAGTTCCTGATCGACAACCCGCTGCACAGGCCCGGCCATGCTGGATGCCGCCGCCCGCACCTGTTCGGTCCATCCGGGCACCGCCAGCACCGCCGCCCGGCGTGGGCCGATCGGTGTGACGGTCGCCAGGGCCGAATCCGCTCCGGCGCGTGCCCACTGCCGGGTGAGCCGGTCGGCGATCCGCTGCCCTGCCGCCACGCTCTCGGCGTCGTACGGTTCGGCATCGCCGGTGTCGAGCGCCGCCAGCAGGTCGTCGAGGTCCAGCGGCGCCCGGGCGTCGCGTGGATCGCGATCGTCTGAAGTCATGATTCGATTCCCTTCGCATTCGATCCCGTTCCTGGGGCGAGGAGCTGTCGCAGTACTGGTGTCCCTTGCGCGCGCAGGCGTCGGACCTTGGATTGGCTCATCCCCAGCAGGGCGGCGACCTCGCCGATGGTGCGGACGTCGTAACCGGCCTCGTGAGTCGGGATCACGAACGTGGCCTTCAATACCGCCCGGGTTTCCGGGTCGGGCACCGTGTCGAGGGCACAGACCAGCTCCTCACGGAGAATGAACCGCTCCCGGTCGTCCGTGGCCGCGGTGTTGTCGAGATGGGCGACCGCGATGTCGAAGTCGACTCGTTGTCCTGGAGTTCTCTTGGCTGCCAGTCGATCTCGTCGCAGATCCCGCACTCGCCACCGCACCCGCTGCAACAGCACCGCCCGCCAATGCCGGACACGCTGGCGCGGCAACGGCAAGGTCAGCGCCACGATGACGTCCTGTGCGACATCTTCGAAACTGTCGCGCATATCGGGATCGGCATCGCCGAGCGCAAACCGAGCCTTCTGCGCCGCGTAGGTGGTGGCTTCGGCGAGGCCGACTCCGACGGCGTACTCGAATACGGCATGCCGCAGTCCGGCAGGTACTTCGGTGATCGGCCTGCCCAACCATTGGTCGAGCGGATCCTGCGCGGCGGTACTCACGTGGGGATCCCTCCTGATGTGACTCGGCTGCCGTGCCGCGCGGGTGACCATCGGCACGGGGGTTGCCATGGAACCTACGGGGCGGCGGCCCGACAGCGCTATGCAGGCGATCCGAGCGACCTCCCGGGAACAGAGACGCGAAAACTGTCGTGGACGGTTCGCCCGCGAACCCCGCAGTCACAAACCGCTCCACTGTGGGTGTCGACACCCGACAACGCGACGCGACCAGGAGCAGCGAACCATGAGAACAGCAGGGGCAAGTGGCCGAAAAGGAAGGCCGGCGCGAATCGCCGTTGCCGCGGCCGTCGCCGCGGTCTGGGCGACAACACTGTCGACCGACTCCGCTCACGCGGTTATTCCCCCGATCGAATGCCCGGACCGCGCGTTGTGCTGGTACGAAGACACCGACTACTCCGGTACCGAACACGCCGACGCACCCGTACCGGCGGTGTGCCTGCACATATTCAGAGGCGCGAGGTCGGTATGGAACCGCAGCAGCGAACGACAGCGGTTCTGGAACAGCGAGGACTGCATGGGAAGCGGTATCACCGTGGAGCCGGGGCAGTACTATTCGGATCTCGGATATACGTCGTACTCGATTAGCGCTTCGGCTTTCTAGCAGGGAGCGAAGTTGTCATTCGAACCACCGGAGCATGAACACATCGACCTTGACAACGTATTCGGCACACGCAGGGCGACAGGCTGGGATTTCTGGAAGGCATCGGCCTACATGGGGCGAGCGGCCGCAGCTCTACAGCATTTTGCGCTAGCTGGATCGACTATTTCGTTACGCCTTTTTTCAATCTACCTGAATAATCGGGAAAGAGGACTTGTCGTATCGCTGAAAGCACGCGAGGTCGACGAGGTGCTGTCGGTCGACAAGGCACGGAACGCAATCCATGACTGTCTCGAGGAGATCATCGGGACTGTGCGTGTCCTGGCTCAGGATCCGAGAAATCTGAACACGGTTCATTCGGTGCGAATGAAGGACTGGAAAGTAGTCGAAAAGGCGCCCACTGCCGAATGGCCGTCGGATCCGATAGCCGCCGACGTGGCTACGTCACTGGGTGACTACTCCCTCGGTGTCGGCGCAGAGGTCATCATCAAGAAACATGAGGGCGGGCCCCAACTCGAGGCCAGGATAACTTTCTGTGTGTTCATCCACGATGTGTACAAGTATCACGATTACGACGACCCGAATGACGCGCCGGGGAAGAACAAGACATATACCCGCGGCCTGCTGGAACTCGAGGAGTACGGCATGGCGAGAAGGTTCAAGACAATCGGAGATACCAGGCACCTCCTCGGGGATCCATGGTCCGTGCGGAATGTGCTGATCTAAAAGCCCAACTTTCAGGAGCTCGGATGACTTCTTTCTCGACCGACCTGGACAAGCTCCATGGTTTGGAACTCGATCTCGCCGATGCCGCAGGCAATCTGACTGTGAACGCGAACCGGCTCGCACACGCCGTGACACTCCAGGACGCTTATCGTGGGGATCTGCTGTCCACAGTGGAGGCGGCATTGGATGCATTCGCGTCACAGTATTTCGCAGATATTCGAGTGAACAGTGACTCGATTCGATATATCGGCACTTCCTCGGGTCGTGCAGCGCGATCTTATGACGGACACGAGGAAGGCAATGCGGCTATGCTGAGCGCCGTCGGCTACGATTCGAGATTCGCCTCCGCGGCACCGGATCCTGTTCCACAGAGTATCGGCTCACAACGTTATTCGGATATCCAGCTTCCTTCTTTGCAGTCGGAGCAGCCCGAGTCGTTCGAACTACGCAAACTGATCTCCGAGTGCGCCGAGGTGATCGGCGCAATGGAAGACGCATTGAGCCAATCGGTAGGACTGCGGCCGGTCGCCGACTACCTCGATCCACTACGTGCCGACTGGGAGATTCTACGTACTGTCGGGATCGCCATTCGCCGGCTGGGCACCAATGACTATGTGGCCGGCGAGAATCTGGCAGGAACCACCCGATGGATCGGAGAGACCTGGTCGGGTGCCGCGGCCCGCTCGTTTCACGAGGCGATGCTGCCACTACAGCAGAGCCTCCTCGGCCGCAGCGAATACGCCGACCGAGTCGGTCTCCTCGTGGAACGAGCGGGAGAATTTCTCGAACGGGTCGTTCTCAACCAGGCGATGTCGCTGTACGGCGGGCTGATGAAGCCGACTACGCGGCATGCGGGTACCTTCCCGCTGGGCATCTGGGCGACAACCGAGTACGGCAGTCTCGCCGGAGACGACTGTGCGGCCGAAATCGACGCGATTCGGCGTGGTGCGGATCAGCGACAAGCGTCGATAGACGATGCCCTGACACGGATCCGCTCCGCACTCGACTACGACCCGCAAAAGCCCGTGGCGGATATCAGCACTTCTTTCGAGCTTCCGGCCAGGGTTCTGGTCGATCAAGGCGCTTTGCGATTCGGGTTCGATGACGCCGTCTGGGTTCAATGCGCGTCACCCGAGTTTCGAGTAGACGCCTCGTGAGGGCGGATGACACGGATTACGAGACCCAGATGAATCGACGAATCAGGAGCGTTGTCGGCGCGCTTCTCCTGCTGACCGCCGTCCTGCTACCGGTCTCGTGCGCAGGGCCGCAACCGACCCGCGAAGCGAATCCTGTTCCGCAACTGGACGTTGAGCAGGTGCAGGTTCCGCAATGGATGCGGCGCAGTCAACCCGTGGTCGACGCGGACGTGATCATCGCGGGCGAGGCGGGGCTGCCGTGGATCACCGGAGGCAGTGTGGCACAACCGGGTTCGGGTGCTGCGCCGACCGTGTGGCTGTCCGACGACGCCGGCACCTGGATACGGACACCGGTGGCGCCGGACTTCACCGGCTCGTTCACCGGCGTGTTGCGGGGAGGGCGCGAACTGGTAGCCCTCGCCGGTGTCGTGTGGTCGGGCGGAGTATTGGCCAGCAGGCTCTGGACATCCGCGGACCGCAGACATTGGACGGAAGTACCGCTCCTCGACGACTTCGCCGAGCAATATCGGATCACCGACGCCTATGTGGCGGGAAAGACAATCGTCCTGGCCGGTACGGACAGTCGCGGCGCGGCCCGAGCACTCCGGCTGGACCACGACGGCGCCAACGCGTCCCTTATCGAGTTACCGCGGCCCGGAGACGACGATGTGCTCAACGTGAAAAGAATTCTGGGAGAAGGGAACTCGCTGGTTCTGGTGGCCTCGCCCGGACCCGAAGGGGCGTCTGCGGCGACGGTGAGCTACCGGTCGATCGACAGCGGGAAGACCTGGAGCGCCCCGGCAACGATTGCCGATCGGGGCGGTTATGTCGGTGGCGCGGTCTGGACCGGCAGCGAATATGTCGCCACCGGCGCGGTCCGTCGCGACACCTCCCCGGCCGCACCGCTGATACCGGCCGCCTGGGCTTCACATGAGGGCTCCGCGTGGCGGCTGGAGCCGGTGCCGGCGCCTCCGTCGGACAGTCGTTTCCGTACCGACGGTTCGCTGTCCACGTGGCTCGACGTGCCGACCGTGCGTGATGGCGTGGTGGCCGTCATCGCCGCGGGCCAGACCGCGCCGGGTAGCGCCGTGTTCCGCCGCGGTCCCGACCGCGGGTGGAGCTACCTCGGCGAAACCACGGTCAACTCCGGCCTCGGGGTCGGCGGCGCCGCGATTGCGGTGAACGACGACACGGTCACGGCCGTCCTCAGCTCGGGAGAAGCCCGCTTCGGGCGTTCGACAGGGAGCACGTGGACCGACGGGCAGACCCTGAGCACGCACGATGATGTCTTCGACACGACCGCCCCGCTGGCATCGCAGCAGGCTCTGCTGTTCACTCAGCGACGGGTGTTCACCCCCCGCGCGGACTGGGGCTACATCAGTTCGGCCGAAGGCCGACTCGTCCACATGACAGGAAACCGGCTCGAGCAACGCAACTGGGATCCTCCGGACGCCGCAGGCCTGGTGAACACGAAGGTGGTGTCGGCCGAGGGCGGTGCCACGGTCACCGTCGGAATCGAGTTCGCCGCGGATCGGAACATAGCCCGAGGCTGGTATCGGCCGAACCCCGACGCGCCCTGGCAGACGATTCAGGGATTCGATACGACCGGGTCGACAGCGATCAACTCTGTGCGCAAGACCGGCTCGATCTGGACCGCCGTCGGCACGTATCGTGCGAGTACGGATCTGGAATCCTCGGAGCACGCTGCGGTGTGGACATCAAGCAACGGCCAGGACTGGGTCCGAGAAGTCGGCGAGTTCGGTGGCGGACCGCTACGAACCAGCCTCACCGACGTCTGCGCATTGCCGGACGGGACATCCCTGGGCGTCGGCTGGGCAGAAGTCTCCAACAGCAGCAGATACCAGCCTGCCGTGTGGCGGTCGCAGCCCACAGGGTGGCACCGTGTCCACCTCGGTGCGCTCGCCGAGGGCGACGGGAGCATCGGCGGCTGCGCGGTCTCGGGAGCAAGCGTTGTTGTCAACGCACGAACCGAGGGACGAAATGTCATGCTGCGTTCGGATAACGGGACCGACTGGACCGAGGTCGCGCGCGCGGAACCAGGCCGAACCATCGGGGCACCCGTCGCGGTTCCCGGCGGATTCGCCGCTACCGGATCATGGTCGGACCGCACACACACCGGCCCGGCACTATGGCTGTCCGCGGACGGAATCACCTGGACACCACGCCGCGTACCGAGTGTCCAGAACGGTTCGACCACCACAGTCTCCGTCCTTGGCGACGATCTGCTGGTCACGATGGACCCCCTGATAGGCGACCCCGTCATGCTCATCCGTCACAGCGCCAGAGTCGTCGCCGACGCGAGCACACGATGAACACCGCCGCAGCAGAACCTCCCCGCGTCGGGTATTGCCAGGCGAACCGAAAGCGGACCGATTTGCGTCTCTGTCACCGGATCGTTCAGCCGATCACAGAGCCCGTCCGACACAACCCGAAAGGATCATCACAGATGTCGAACACGAATGCCCGCACGACCGCTGTCCTTCGCGTTACGGCGCCGGCAATCCTCACTGTTGCAATAGGCCTGGCAATGCCCGTCACGGCGGCGGCCTACCCGGGCGAGTTGGTGCACGAGGGACCGTACCCGAGCCGCGAATTGTGCCAGCAGGGTCACGACCACGCGTGGCCGCTGAAAGCGGTGAGTGAGTGCCGCGAAGGAAACTTCGACAACAAGGGGTACGGCTGGTATTTCGACTACACCCAGCCAGCCGGGGCCTGAATCAGAGGCGGCCACGATCCCCGAGTTGCCGGCAGCCCGCGCATGCAGCCATGCGTGGGGCGCACCCGCAGGGGGCGCGCCGGGAATGGCAGTCCGATACGTGGGCGGGACCGCTGCCTCTTTCTTGCTGCTCGGCGCCGGGAATCGTCGTCGCGTGGCTCTGGTACGCGCGCCGCGGCGCCAGACGCGGTGCGCCGCACGGCACCGGCTGCAGAGCATGAGATGCTCTGGCCGCGACGCCCTCGGCGTAGGCGCGCCGCCGGTTCACCCTACGGCCGCAACCTGATCCGGCTCGGCTACACCGCCGAACAGGTCACCACGGTCATCGACGCCATCATCGCCTACGGCGACGAATCGGCCATCGCCACCCGCCTGCGCAAACACCTCACCGCAGGAGCCGACCACATCCTGATCAACCCCGTCGCCCCCGATCTGCCCGCCACCGTCGACCTCATCGAACGCCTGGCCCCCGCCGTTCTCCACGTCTGAAACCGGACGCCACCGGCTTCCCATGCTCCACGCCTGTGCACACGGATACCGAAACCGGCCAAACGCGTTGTACGAGGCTTTGCATGACTATCGTTTCGGTGCCGAGCAGCCGCCGCGGCGGCGCGGTGATTGCCGTCAGCCCCCACTGCTCAAGCGCTTGCTTGGGCGCAAGCTCGGTGTCGACCGTTTGTCGACAATCGTGTTCACCGGGTGTCACTCACAGGACGATTCTTGCAACAGGATCGCCGGACCGGGGCCCGAAATCCACCCTCCGACCACAACTTCGGCGGCACCACACACTGACAAAATCATGCTTCGGCATCGCCGGATCGGACCGGCCTCACGGGGACCTCACATCGAGGGTAATCGAGGGCACGGTTCTTCGGATCATCGAGATTCGAAAGCGCGGCGGTTGGGTCGGCTGTGGCCGGGATCTGCTCTGTGACCAGCGTTGATGGTTGTGGTCGCGATACCGGTGTTTCCCCGGCAGTGTTGCGGTGCGCGCTGCGATCCAGCGAACGATTTGCTTGACCGTTGTTAACCTTCAGCGACGCAAAGACATTCGCCCGCAAGCTCGTTTCCGCTGGAAGGAGGTACTACGCGATGCCTGCCGCCGCTCGGTACCTCGCACCCGTAGACCCTCGAAGGGGAGACCGCGCTCATGGCTGTTCCCGCGACCACCCGATCGGGCGAGCGGCTGCTGACCGAACTCGAGCGGATGCAGGTCGCGCTCATCCAGGCCGCGCGGCAACTTCGGCTGATCGATCGCGCGGGCATCAATCCGTCCGCCCGGAGCGCGTTGGCCGCGATCGTCAAATACGGGCCGCTGTCGATGAGCGACTTGGCCGCGCACGAAGGTGTGGATCCCGCGAGCGTGTCACGAACCGTCCGCAAACTCGAGGAGGCGGGCAGTATCGCGCGCCGCACGGCGGAATCGGACGCGCGGGTGAACCTGATCGAGGTCACGGAGTCGGGCCGGAGGCTGTTCTTTCGCAGCCGGCGCGAACTGACCCAGGTGGTGCTCGACAAGGTCGCGGCACTCCCGCCGGATCAGATCGAGGCGATCGTCGCGGCGAGCGAGGGTCTGGAACTGCTGATTGCGGCGACCGCGCCGAAGCCGGTCTGACGGACCTCGCCCGTCGTCGGCCCTGTAGCTGAACAACGGTGATCACGGGGACATCTCCCCGCCCTTCCCCATCGATACCCTGCCGGTTCCCCTGCGGACTCGGCGACCGAAGGACTGGACACGCATGACCGCTCTGAGCGCCGAGCCCACGGCCGGAACGCAGGACCGGCTCCCACCCGCACCACGCACCGCCAGCCGCTCACGCACGAAACACGTTCTGGCGGTGACACTTCCACCGGCAGCACTGATCGTCATCCTTGCCGTCGGGTGGAACGTGATGGCAGCACGAATGGACAGCCCGCTGGTCCCGCCCCTCGGTGCCGTCGCCGACGCGCTGCGCGCGCTCGCACAGAGCGGTTCGCTGTGGGCCAACCTCGAGGTCACGCTGACCCGCGTGCTCCTGGGTTTTGCGGTGGCCTTCGTCGTGGCGGTGGTCCTGGGCATCGGCATGGGCCGAAACGTCTACGTACACCGCTTTTTCGAACCGGCCGTCCTGCTCGGGTTGGCGACACCGGGGCTGGTCAAAGCGCTGCTGTGTGTCATCTGGTTCGGGATCAGCATGATCAATCCGATTCTTGCCGTCGCACTGGCCGCCGCGCCCGGCTTGATCGTCAACATCATCCAGGGGGTGCGCGGTGTCGACCCGCAGTTGCACGAGATGGCCCACGTCTACCGTTTCAGCGCCTGGACCCGTTTCTCGCGTATCTGGTTGCCCGCACTCGCACCCTCGCTGTTCACCGGCGCACGCCTGGGCATAGCGATGTCGTGGAAGGTGATCGTCCTCGTCGAGATCTTCGGTCTCGCAAGCGGAGTCGGGTACCAGCTGAACCTCGAGTTCTCCAACTACAACGTGGCCGGCGTCTTGGCCTGGACCGTGGCGTTCGCCGTCGTGATGACCGCCATCGAGTACGGCGTTCTCCAGACATTGGAACGTCGAGTCTCGCGCTGGCGCAAGGAGTCCGCGGTATGAGCACGCTCATCGAACTCGATCGGGTATCGAAGTCGTTCGTCGCCAAGAACGACGGCACCGTCCAGACGATCTTCCATGACTTCTCCCTGAAAGTCGCTCCGGGAGAGCTGGTTTCGCTCGTCGGATCCTCCGGTACCGGGAAGACGACGCTGCTGCATCTCGTCGCCGGACTCGAGGTGCCCGACGCCGGCACCCTGCGCGTGGGCGCCCTGGAACGACCGGTCCGCACGGGCGTGGTCTTCCAGCAACCTCGGCTGCTGGATTGGCTCAGTGTCACCAAGAACGTGGAGATCGCCGCCAAATCCGCGGGGCAGGATACGTCCGCGGTGCCCGAGCTGCTCGAAGCGGTCGGTCTGACGGAATACGCCGACGCGTATCCGTCCGTACTGTCCGGCGGCCAGCGTCAACGGGTCGCGGTCGCGCGCGCGTTCTCGGTGAATCCGGACATCGTGCTGTTCGACGAACCGTTCAGCGCCCTGGACGAACTCACCGGCCGTAAGCTCCGCCTGCTGCTGCAGACCTTGCTCACCGAGCGTTCGGTCACCGGACTTATGGTGACGCACAACGCGTTGGAAGCCGCCTTCCTCTCCGACCGGGTCCTGGTGCTGGCCGATCGTCCGGCCCGGATAGTGCGCGACATTCCGGTCGACATGCCCCGGCCGCGTTCCACCGAAGACGCGACGTTGTTCGAGCTCCACCGCGACATCATCGCGCACATCGGCTGACACTCCGGATATCGATCGAGAATGGGAGTCACCCGTGCCTACGTCCCGTGGCCACATCTTCACCCGCGAAGCAGTACTCGGGCCTGCTGTCAGCCGCAGGCAGGCGCTGCGCGCAGGTAGTGCGTTGATCGGCGGTCTCGGCCTCGGCGCCTTGCTGGCCGCGTGCGGGGCGGCGGACTCCGGCCCGACCCTCGATGCGAACGGTAACCCGTTGCGCCGCATAAAGATCGGCGTAGTACAGCCCGGCACCGCCGGGTCGGTCGTCGACTCCGTGACCTCCGAGGCCGGGCTCGACATCGCACACGGCCTGAAGCTCGTTCGAGACAGCGGCGGCGGAGTCGGGACCGGGCAGGAGAACCTGCTCACCGGCCTGCTCGACACGTTCGCCTTCGGTCCGCTCGGCGCCACCGAGGCCAACAACGCAGGCCACGACATCGTGATCGCGGGACCGCAACTGTGGAACCACGGCCGGTGGCTGGTGCCCGAGGACAGCGATATCGACAGCGTCGAGGACCTGCGCGGCAAGCGAGTCGGCGTGCAGCCGGCGAGCTCCGACACCTACAAGGCGGCGGCACTCGCGCTGGCGGTCAACGGAATCGACTTCGAACGACAGTTCCAGATCTTCCCGGGGCAGCCGGTCGCCAACCTGGCACTGTACGAGCGCGGCAACCTCGACGCGATCATCGCCATCGAACCCAACGCGACGAGGCTGGTCGCACAGGGAAGCCGGCAGATCGCCACCGTGTCGGACCTGTGGCAGAAGGGGACCGGTGACGCCAGCCCGTTGTTCCTCAACGGCGCGGCATTCCGGCGTTCCTGGCTGGCGGACAACCGCGACACGGCCGCCGCGTTCGTCGCCCTGCGCACCGAGGCCAACTCGTTGATCACCGCGGATCCCACGCTGCTGAGCAAGCATGCCGAGGCATTCGGCATACCGGCCAACGAAGAAGCCGCGATCGAACTCCTTCCGCAACGCCTCGCGGGCATATACCCGTCGGCGTGGGATGAGTCCGTGTTCACCAATATGGACAAACAGATTCAGGTGGCCCTGGATATCGGCCTGCTGAAGTCGCGGGCGCAGACACCGGTCTACGAGGCACTGGTCTGACCCGTCATGACCTCCGCACCCGTCCGGCACCCGCAGGTCGCGCTCGTCGCCTGTTGCTCGAGTCTGTTTCTGTCCTCCCTCGACACCTCCGCTCTGGTCGTCGCCTTGCCGGCGTTGCAGCGCGATCTGGGTTTGGACGTCGCGGGGCTGCAGTGGGTGGTCGTGGCGAACGCGCTCGCGCGGGGAAGCACGTTGTTCCTCGCGGGCTCGCTCGCCGATCGGTACGGTCCGCGCACGGTGTTTCGTCTCGGCGTCGCCGTGTTCGGCACCGCATCGCTGCTGTGCTTTCTCTCGACCGGATACAGCGAACTACTGCTCTGGCGTGTGCTTCAGGGGATCGGCGGTTCCCTGATGACGCCGGCGTCGATTTCGTTGCTCACCGGCACATTTCGCGATCCGGTGTCGCGCGGCCGTGCGCTGGGGTCATGGAGCGCTGCCGCAGGCGTGTCCACCGCGCTGGGCCCCGTGCTCGGCGGCGCCCTCGTGGCGTCCGTCGGCTGGCGGAGCGTATTCCTGCTCTGCCTGCCGTTCGCCGCGTTCGTGCTGATCAGTCTGCACTGGGTTGCCGAGTCGCCGTGGCCGCGCGTCTCCCGCCGGATCGACGTGGCGGGCCATCTGTCCATCGCCGCGGTACTTCTGTTCCTGACGTTCGGCCTGTCGGGTGGGGCACGGGACGGATGGACATCGGTGCCGACCCTGACCGCGCTGGGCGCGGCCGCGATCGCGATGTGGGTGACGGCGACGGTGGAACGCAGGGCCGCCGACCCCGTCCTGGACCTCACCGTGTTCAGGAGCCCCGCGCTGCGCGGTGCCGTCATGACAGCGGGCTTGTCCTACTTCTGCCTGACCGGAATGAACTTCGTGAATACCCTGTACCTGCAGCAGGTTCGAGGATTCACGCCCTGGCAAGCGGGTTTGATGGCGCTGCCGCTGACCCTCGGAACACTGGTCGCCGCCAAGGTATCCGGCCGGCTGCTGGGCCGGCAGGGCGCGCGGCGCCCGATTCTGATCGCCTATCTGTTCCTCGTCTCGGCGATGGCGACGCTGGCCGTCGTGACATCGGTGTCCGCGCCGATCGTGCTGGTACTCATCGCATTCGGGCTGCTGGGCATCGGCATGGGAATGGCGAACCCGCCGTCCACGTCGTCCGCGGTCGCCGCGCTTCCGAACGAACGCGCGGGGGCGGCAAGCGCGATCACCAGCACATCCCGGCAGATCGGGATGAATCTCGGCACCGCCGCACTCGGCGCTGTCGTGGTGTCCGTCGCCGGTGCCCTGGCCGCACCGGAACCGGTCACCGCGGACGACTTCACCTCGGGAATGCGTATCGCGTACGCGGCGACAGCCGTCGTGGCCGTCGTGTGCCTGATAGGCGCGCACCGATGTTTCCCCGCCCGAACCGAAATCGACACCGTCGGTACCGAGCCGAACACCCCGAAAGGAATATTGTCATGAGCAACGACAGCACCGCCGCACTGCCGAAGATAACCAGCATCCGCACCGGAGCCATCTTCACACTGCCCTACCTCGTCGGACTCGAGAAGGACTACTTCATCGACGAGGGCGTCGATCTGGAGCTCGTCGCGCCCGGTGCGTACAACGCCAGCCTGAAGCCGATCGAGGATCATCACCTCGTCAGTTCCTTCGGCGGATTGTCGCGCGGATTCGAGGACGGCGAGGTCTCGCTGTACCGGGCATGCGAATGGGGCCAGGTCCGGCGCGCACAGGACTCCGGCCGGGGCGGCCGGATCATCACCCAGCGCGCCGCTATCGCCAGCCAGGCGATATTCGTCCGCGCCGATTCGGACGTCTACCACCCACAGAGCCTGCGCAACAAGCAGGTTGCCGTCAACTTCCATCACGGCTCGCACTATCTTGCGATCCAGACCCTGGAAGGTTTCATCGAACCCGACGAGCTCAAGGTGGTCCACGTCGGCGGCCCCGCCGACCGCTTCAAAGCCCTGCGGGACAGTACCGTCGACGCGGTGGCGCTGATGGAGCCCTACATCAGCCTGGCGCTCAAACAAGGGTATCGACTGGTCGCCGAGGCCTTCTACACCGGAGCCGAAATAGCCGACGAGAAAGTCGATCCCGCGATCTACGCCGCGATCGATCGCGCGGTCCGGCGAGCGGTCGCCGACATCAACACCGATGTCCGCCCCTACCTGCACTACTTCACCGAAGAAGTGCCCGAGGAACTCGGAACTCTCGACGAGACCGACATCAGCCCGTGGCGCCTGCGCTTCGCCGATCCGCAGCCCTACGCCCCGGAACAGTTCGACCAGACCTACCGCTGGCTACTCAAATGGGGCCTGATCGACAGCGGTTCCGACTTCAAGAAACTGGTCGACAACCGAGCGCTGTCCTCCTGAAACCCCTCCTCCGGGACACCACGCCCGCTGCGGCCGCCACCCGGCGGCCGCAGCCACCACCCCCGGCACGACGCCGCCCGCATCAGTACCCCGACCCCTTCAGCCGAGCTGCTCCCCGTATCCTCACCGACCCAGTGGTGGCATCGCTGATCGGCGTCACGACCGATGAGCTGGCGAACAGTGCCGAGCCTCGCCCAGCCCGAGATGATGCCCTCGGGGCCACCCGGGCGACTTTGCTCCATCGGAATCCCGGGTCCACCCACTGCAGCAACCGGACTGTGAATACAAGGGCGGACAGTCCCCGACACCAGCGTTCCCGCAACCGCTGCGGTCGTTCCGGCTCGGGGTGGTTCGGCGGGTCCACGGTTCCCAGCGATTTGAAAGTGAGAACCCGACCACAAGTGATGACCTGTCGATTGCCGGCGTCAAGGGACCACCGCGTTGCCAGTCGTGGGACCACGGTCGAGAGCGCAGAAGTAGAACCGGTTCTCCCGCTGTTCGCTGGCTGACAGACCCGACCCGAACGACCGGAAGGCGGCATTATCGTGCATTTCCCGCGTCGATGGTGCAGGTTCATCTGCCGCCTAGCTGGACGACAGGTGACAGATGGCGTCGGCCAAGAATGCTCGGACTGGACGTCGTCGAACGGATTTCAGGCGCGGAACACTAGCCCCACGCGCATTCGGTTACACTGGGAACAGTTCGCAGTTACAGGTATTTCTTGAGATATCGTTTTTCGACTTCACGGACTGATCGCGTTCCATCTGGACGACGCACTCGGCCTCGGTCACTTCTATCTCCTCCTCGGCGTCACGAAAAGACGCCTGGATGGTCGTCACCCAGTCTTCGCCGTGAGTCTCTGCGACCTGCCAGCTACCGTCGCCGACATCGAGAATTATCGACCACCGGTAAACTTTTCCGTCAAAGGGAATGGACAGATAATCAAATTCTTTTGGTGTGGCGTTGTTTTCACTGCAAGGTACTTCCGCGTGCGCTTGATTGAACATGCTGTACCCGCTGACCTCTAGGTAGCCTTGACTTCCTCCAAAGCCTTGGACGGTACCTGAAACCCGCAAAAACGGTGTGTCTTCGTGGGCGCCACCGAGGAGCCATGCCTTCTTGTCGATGGTGAGATTTCCGGTCGCCGTTCCCTCGCTGATCGCTGCCATTATCCCTCCAATTCATTGATCACGTCGCAAAGCAAGTCTAGCAAAGTTGCGGACAACTGGGCTTGGCAATGCGGGTTCCGGATAGTGAGAATCCGGAATTCGAGGACATTTGGAACTTGCCCAGCATCCGACGCACAAGAATCGACTCATCATCGAAACCCCAAGCAGCGGAAGCGCTATCGCCGACGGCGGCACGCACGAGTTCGACAAATACTACCACGCCCGGCGGGTTCAGTATTCGCTCGGGTCGACAGCATCTACACCGACCAATCGCCGAGAGCCCGGCACGCCCATGCCCGCCAACTCGAAACCTCCTGCCGCGGAAGCTAACTGGCGACGATCGTCCACCAATCAGCCCGCAACGGGAGCCGGATCTCAAAACTATGACGGATCCGCCACGTCACCGACACTCATTCTGAGATTCCGACACGAGTTCTGAGACCCTACGTGTACCACGAACACAGAGAGGAGTTCGTATAGGTCGAGCTTCTTGATATGGTGCTGTGCAGGAGATGAAGGTTTGGCCCTTCGGAGTCGCCCTGCGGTGAGAGGCTTCAAACCACCACATGCTGCGTTGGCTGAAGACCGTCGTGGTGAGCGATGTGGAAAAGGCGCAGGGTATGCGTCAGGTGGGGATCGAAAAGACGGTGCGCAGTCCTCGTTTTCGGGGATCGCTGTCGACGTGTCGTAGCTCAATAGGTGGCATCGAAACCGAGCCGCAGTAGGAACGCCCAGGGATAAGGCCCTGGCAGGAGAACCGCTGACAGGTCGGGTGGTGCCCGGCGTGTAGGCGACGTGAGTCCGGTCTGCTGCTTCTGCGCGGAACGTGGGAAGGCGTTCCCCGACACCGCTTTTCGCGTGTTCACGGAGGGCGACAGGGAACCTGCCGAGCGGCTGAACCGCGAGGCAGTGAGTACCCTTGCAGGGTTCGCCGGCGGACCGGTTCGTAGTAGCGGTGAAGCCTCTGCTGGGCGCGGTGAAGGTGGAGCGAAGGGGCCGGGTCATCGTCCGATCAACCGGGACAACATGTTTCGGGAGGAGTCGCGTGGACGCGCTGAAGCCGTCAAGTAAACGGTTCGAGATTTCGAAGTGGGAAGTATGGGAGGCGTATCGGCAGGCCAAAGCCAATCGGGGCGCGCCGGGAGCGAGCGGGGTGACCCTCGAAGAGTTCGAAACCGATCTGAAGGGCAACCTGTACAAGATCTGGAATCGGATGTCCTCGGGTAATTACTTCCCGCCTCCGGTGATGGCAGTGGAGATACCGACGCCGCATGGCGGTGGTGTGAGAACGCTTGGGGTGCCGACGATTTCGGACAGAGTCGCGCAAACGGTGGTGGCACGCAGGCTGGAGGCGAAGGTCGAACCGATCTTCCATCCGGATTCTTACGGCTACCGGCCGAACCGCTCGGCCCTGGACGCGGTCAAGGTATGCCAGCAATGGTGCTGGAAGACCGACCAGAAGTTCTTCGACAGCGTCGATTCATGGCCAACTACCGGGCCGGATGGTCTGCCGTCTGAGGAGGTCTCGAACGAATACTCGGGTCGGATCGTTTTCATCACCAGCGACAATGGCGCCCGGCCCCTGCGAAATGCAGAGTCCGGGCGCCACGAGCGCACAGCGAACTCACATCGGGTACAGCAAGGGGCTGATCATCACCCCCGCAGTGCGTGCGCTGCGTGACGATAATCCCGATGCCGAGGTCCACACCCGCCTGCTCGCCTGGAACGACTCGCGCGCGGCGCTGCTGGAGCACCGCGTCGACGCGGTGGTCACGCGCCTGCCGTTTCCCACCGATCAGCTACGAGTCACCGTCCTCTATGACGAGCCGCGAGTATTGGTCGTGCCACTGGACCATCGTCTGGCCGGCAAGGAGTCGGTCACGCTCGACGACATCGCCGACGAGCCGATCCCCCACGTACGACAATCCGACCCGATATCGAACGCCTATTGGCGGCTCGATCCCCGGCCTGACGGGCAGCCCGCACCCGACGGCCCCATGGTCGAAGCCCTCGAGGACAAACACGAACTCATCGCCGCCGGGCAGGCCGTGGCCATCGGACCGCTCCTCGACTACGCGACCGGCCTGCATCCCAGCCTCACGACCGTCCCTTTGGAGGGAGTCGAACCCAGCCAGGTCGTGCTCGCCTCGCGCGCAGGCGACCGCAGCCGCCTGGTCACCGCGTTCCGAAAACACGCCGAAACCCTGCTCACCGGAACCCACCAGACCGGACCGACACACCCAAAGTGACACGCGCCCACGGCTCCCTGCGCCAGGCTCGCCCATGGATACGGGATGTACGGTCGTCGGAGTACGCGCGAATTACGCTGACGCGCACCGAATCCGGGGCGGGTCGACCGCCTGGTCAATGTTGGCTGAGGAGGAACTCGCGATACTGCGCCACTACATGAGACCGCCGAAAAGACGCACTCATTGCCTCCCCCGAGCACGGGTCAATTTCCGCGATCGACCTGCCGGGTGGTCAGTCGCACAACAAGATTTGCTTTCCGAGCTGGTGAGTCGGCGCCGCCGAACATCGATGATTTCGACGCGCGTAGCAAATGGGGGAATCGCTGCCACGAACGGACGTCGGGCCCACATGCGCGCTGTCAACCACGCTCGTGGTCAATTCAGCTGGACCTCAGCCCGTCGCTCTCGGCAACCCGCGCCAGAATGCTCAGCACAAGCTTGCGTTGCGAATCCGGTACCCCATCGAATGCGCGGGCCTCGGCGGCGTCGCGGGCCACGGCGAACCTGGCGTGGACGCGCTTACCCGTGGCCGTGATGCGGGGGATCCGCACGCGCCGGTCCGCCGGGGCGACAGTGCGGGTGACGAGTTGCCGCCGCTCGAGACGGTCTAGCACGCTGATCAGCGTCGACTTGTCGACGCACACGATGCGGCTCAGTGCGAGCTGGTTCGCCTGCTCGCCGTCGGCGAGTGCGGCGAGCACGAGCCAGTCCCGCATGTCCTTCAACCCGATTTCGGTCGCGGCGCGGTCGAGATGGTCTGCCATGCGCGCGTTCGCCGCGTGCAGCAGGAAGGCGAGATCGTTCGGGCGGGTGCTCGTGTCGGAGACCTGACCGCGCTCCGGGGCATCGGGCGGTTGTGAAGTCTCCATTCCGAGGATGCTATCCCGTTCGACGAACTAGGCCAAGTTCGGATAAGTTCATCTCCAATCATCTTGACTCAAACTATCTGAGCTCGTAGCGTTCGAGCAGTCAACGAAGTGCGCTCCGAGCCAGAAGAACCGAACACCCTCCGCACCCCGCCCACTCCGGCTGTCCCACGCGGTCACGCGCTGGCGGGACTACGACCGCGGCGGGCACTTCCCCGCATTACAAGCACCGCAGCAGCTCACTACCGACATCCGGGAGTTCTTCCGTTCCGTGCCGGATCCGCTGTGACCCACGAATTACCCAGCCGCAGAAAGGAATCGCTAGTGCGAATCGGCATCGGACTTCCGAACCAGGTACGCAACCTCACCCCGTCGATCATCCCGCGCTGGGCGGCGCGGGCCGAGGAAGCCGGGTTCTCCACACTTGCCACGACCGGGCGCTACGCGTACCCGGGGGTGAGCGACACCGTCGCACTCGCGGCCGCAGCGGGGGCAACCACCACGATCGGCTTGCTCAGCGCGGTCCTACTGGCCCCGGCATGGCCAAGTGCCTTGCTGGCCAAGGAAATCGCGGGCATCGACGGCATCTCCGGCGGTCGCCTCACCCTCGGCATCGGGGTCGGATCACGCGAGGACGAATTCACCGTGCCCGGGCTCGGACTCGCTGGTCGCGGTACGCGGTTGGAGTCCGACCTGGAAACCTACCGCGACGTGTGGGACGGCAACCCGGTCGGCAACGGACCGAACCCGGCCGTGCCGTCGGGAACCCGGCAGGTCCCCCTGCTGTTCGGCGGATACTCCGCGCCCACACTCGACCGCATGGTGCGCTGGGGAGAGGGCTACCTCGGCGGCTCGCTACCGCCGGCCATGACAGCACCCAGCTTCGACGCCGCGAAACGAGCCTGGCAGCAGGCAGACCGCCAGGGATCCCCGAAACTCGTCGTGCTCGCCTACTTCGCACTGGGCGACACCGAGACCGGACAGGCGAACATCCACGACTTCTACCGGCTGGCTCCCGCGACCATCGTCGGCAACGTCCTGCTATGCAGCACCACGACCATGATCGAGCAGGTCATCGCCGATTACACCGACCTCGGCATCGACGAGATCATCTTCGTCCCCGCCACCGACGACCTCGACGAGGTCACCAGGCTCGCCGACATCGTCGGCTGAACGGCCGGACCGGAGTCATCGTGGCGCCTGCTGCACCGTCCAGCGACGCTCAATCGGCTATGGCCCGGTGAAGGATCTCACGCCGTGGCAGGCCCTGACGATCGTGTTCACCGCCCTCGCCGTCGCCCGCTTCCTACAACAAACCACCGGCCACAGCATCCAACGGCTCGTCCGGACCCTGCGACCACTCCAAGAGATCACCGTCATCATCGCCGGGCACTCCCACCTCGCCGCCGACCCGATCCACCCGGACACCACCGACATCCTCACCGCCCTCGGCGTCCCGCACCCCTGATACTGCAACGACACTCAGGTGAGTGGGTGTCCGCGGGCGCCGGCAGTGGGATAGGCGGGCTTGGTGTTGTCGGCGGCGTCGCAATCGCGACCATGCCCAGATGTGGTCGGCCTGGTGGTGACGGGTGAGCACGAAGGCGATGAGAAGGCGGCGGATCTCCGGCAGCGTGAGAGCGATCATGTCGTCGGTAGTGTCGACGATTCCCCCTTTGCAGCAATGGTTTTCGACGTCGCCAGCCAGGCCAGGGCGAGCATGGACAAGGTGATGTGGGCATACCATGCGCGCCAGGTGCGGACCTGGTAGTGGTCGAGCCCGGCCTCGTTCTTGGCCTGCTGGAATGCTTCTTCGATGTGCCAGCGGGATCCGGCGGTCCAGGCCAGATCGACCAGCTGGGCCGAGTGCGGTCCGTAGCAGAGGTAGTAGGCGATCTCGGTGGGGTCGCTGATGCTGCGCCGCGCCAGCAGCCAGTGCCCGCGACCGCGAGCCCAACTGCCCTCGATCGGCCGTCGTGCCCAGTCGTATTCGCGTGGACCGTGCGCGCCCGCGCCGACCGACAAACGCTGCCACGAGGTGGCGGGTTGTTCGGCGATCAGCTCGTCGGCGCCGGCTGTGCGGTCGCCGCGGGTACTCACCCGCTGGTCGCAGCGAGTAGCCAGCACGTAGAACACGTCGCGGTGTTCGAGCCAGTCACGCAGATAACCAGCTTGGCCATAGGCTTCGTCGGCAGTGAACCACGCGAACGGAACCGCCGCGGCCAGCACCCGCTCGAGCATGGCGATCACCTGCCGAGGTTTGGTGGCGAACTCCACCTCGTCCGGGATTCCCGCGGCCCGGCAGCGGTCCTGATCACCCGTCCATGACCCGGGAACATAGAGTTCCCGGTCGATCAGAGCGTGCCCATGCCGGGACGCGTACGCCAGAAACACCCCAATCTGGCAGTTCTCCGTCCGTCCGGCGGTACCCGAGTACTGGCGTTGCACCCCAGCCGATTTCACGCCCTTCTTCAAAACCCGGTCTCATCGACGGCCACCACCGCCTCGGGATCGCCGAGATGCTCTACCACGTAGGCGCGCACGTCATCGCGGACACCATCGACATCCCAGTCCGCCTTACGCAGCAGCCGCCGCATTCCCTCCGGGCCCGCCTCACCCGCACGCTCGGCCAGTGTCCACCCGTTCTTGCGTTCCAAACCCGCCGACAGCCCCGACACGTACTCACGCACCCGAGCCCGCGGCTCCGACCGCGCGAACCGGCCCCCGATCCGCGACATCAACGAATCCAACTCGGCCACAACATGATCCAGCACCACACACGAGATCTATCAGCACCGACCGCGCCGCAGACCGCCGCCGCACGGACTACCATCGGTTCGTGCCGAACGACAACCAATCCGAAGGTCCCGCAGTGCCGATCCTGCCTGCTCGCGACCTGGCAGCCACACTGGCCTTCTTCAACCGGCTCGGGTTCGACACCGAACCCTACGATGCGGACTACGGTTTCGCAGAGCGGCACGCGATCGAGCTGCACTTCACATCCACCCCCGAACACGACCCGTGGCGCAGCGCGGGAATGGCCTACATACCCGTCGACGATGTCGACCGGCTGCATGCCGCGTTTGTCGCCGCAGGGGTATGGCGGACCGACACGAACGATCCGCCCTGCACCGATGCCGAGCTGCATCGCCGCTGGCACACCAGCGAAGGGCTTGCCCGAATCACTCCACCCGAAGACAAACCCTGGGAGATCCGGGAATTCGCACTCATGGACCCGAACAACAACCTACTCCGCTTCGGCCAGCGCAGCTGAGCACCCGAACCCGCAAGTGGAGCCTGTCCGGATTTTGTGGGTGAAGCGATGACCGCGTCAATTATTCTCCGGTTATCCGCTCACCGTAGAACAGGGCGAGCGTGTTGAGTATATCCTTCCATCCAGCCTTGCCCGGCGGCGTGGGGAATGTCCCTCGCCGCTCTGTCCGTGTGGCGGTTCGGCGGCACGACGGCGCTGGGTGGCGCGCACGGTAGGCCGCCGCTATTGCGGCGCGACCGATGATGAGCCGCAGTAGCCGGATATCCGGCCGCCCGGTGTCGCCTGTCTGTTGGGTGGTGGGGAGTCGTAGACGCGGATGGTTTGGTCGGAGGAGGGGTTCAGTTTGAAGCGGCCGCGGCCGAGCGGGGTCGATCGTGGCAGGACGTCGGGGTAGTAGCGGCCCCATCTGGTTCGTTTGGACCAGGTGATTTCTCGCAGGTCGTCGACGTCGCCGAGGTCCGCGCCGGTCAGGTCGGTGTCGATCAGGATCGCGCGGGTGAGTACGGCGTCGCGCAGGTCGGCGTCGCGCAGGTCGGCTCGGGACAGGTTGGCGCGGTGCAGGTAGGCGCGGTGGAGGTTCGCTCGATGGAGTATGGCACCGGCGAGGTTGGTGCCGTGCATGTGCACGCGGGACAGGTGCGCGCCGGCGAGGATGGCGCCCGACAGGTCGGCGCCGGAGAAGTCTGCTCCCGACAGGATGGCGCCGGACAGGTCCGCGCCGGTCAGGTCGGCTCGCCCGAGGATCGCTGTGGACATGTTGACGCCGGTCAACCGGGCCCACGACAGGTCGGTCCCGGCGAGGCGGGCACCGGCCAGACTGGCGTTGGTCAGGTCTGCCCGTGACAAGTCCGCGCTGGTCAGGTCCGCTTGGGACAGGTCGGAGCTGAACAGGTTCGCGCCGGACAGGTCTGCGGAGTAGAGGTTCGCTTTGCGGAGATAGCAGCTGTCCATGTTCCTGCCGGCCAGGCGTGCACCGATCAGATTGGCCTCACACAGATCGGCTGCCCGCAGGTCGCTGCCGGACGGCTGGCTGAGAACGGTGGCGAGGCGCTGCTCGGCGGCCCGGACAGCGATCCTGCGCCGGTATGTCCTGATCCGTTCGGCGTCTCGCTGGTGGGTGGCGCGGCGTTCGGCGTTGAGCCGGTCGCGGTCCTGGGCCCACCAGATCCCCCCGGCGACAGCGATGAGCGGCACGACCATCGCAGGCCAGTATCCACCGAGTCCCACCAGCGCGACGCCGGTGGCCATCAGCAGGGCGACCGCCACGGTGTCCGGGCTCGGCATCATCGGCAGGAGGCATTCGGCACGGCTGCTTGATTCATACAAACGAAACCCGCTCCTCCAGCAAGGGAGGTTGTATCCGTAAAAAGTGGCGGTGTCGACTGACGCTGACTTGTCGGTGGTCCGTGGTCCGGTGATCTCGCGGATGGTCCGGAGGAGTGAGCGGAGCGCGGGCCGAGTCGTATGACGAGCGCGACCCTCGCCGCGCCGACCGTATACCGGTCCAGCATTTTGTCTGACTTACGTTGTCCAGCACTGTAATTCAGTTACAGAGAACGTATGCGAACGAGTGGTTGTGTTATGTTTCCTGGACAGTGTTTGGGAGGAGCACGTATGGATCTGTTGACCACTATCACGACGGCGTTGGTCGCGGGGGCTGCTGCCGGGGGTCAGGATGCCGCGGCAGCGGCCGTTCGTGACGCGTATACCGCATTGCGTGATCGGCTCACCGGTGGTGGCGACGATTCCGCCACGGCCGTGGTGATCGAGGCGAACGAGGCAGCGCCGGGTGGCAATATCGGCGAACTCGAGGACGCGCTGCGGCTCCGTGGTTCGGCCGACGGCAATGAACTGCGGTCGGCTGCGGAGACTTTGTTGTCGCGGTTGCCGTCGGATCGAGTCAACCACGCGCGCACCAGTATTGATCTGCGTCATGCCCAGGGGGTGCAGATCGGTGACCACGGCACTCAGCACAACAGTTTCGGATGACCTGCGACGATTGTGACACCAGCCCCTCGCTGGAGGGGCGCGGTGGCGCATCCGGCACCGGTTCCGGCGGCTACAAGGAACTCTGCCCGTAACCACGCGGCCTTGAGCGTTGATCTTGTCTGCGACCGCCCTGCAAATTCGATCGGCGTCGAGGTGGGCAATGGCCACTGGCTCGACGAGTTCACCCCGTGAGCAATAGTCAAGACCTGTGGATGGCGGGAAGGACGTACCTTCCCGGATGATCTACGAAGTCCATTGGTCTTGATCGCGCCGACGCGCCAACGCCGGTCGGGAAGGTACGTCCGTGCTTACGGTAGTTCAGAACTCGCAGTCCGACGACGATGGGGCCGGGTCGTTGCTCGATGGGATCGTCCGCGATGGTGCCCGCCAGATGCTGGCTGCGGCGTTGAAGGCCGAGGTCGCCGCCTATGTTGCCCAGCACACCGACCTGGTCGACGAGAACGGGCACCGGCTGGTGGTCCGCAACGGCTACCGCGAGGAGCGGGCGGTGTTGACGGCCGCGGGCGCGGTCACGGTGAAGGCTCCGCGCGTCAACGACAAGCGGGTGGATCCGGAAACCGGTGAGCGGCAGCGGTTCTCCTCGGCGATCCTGCCCGCGTGGGCGCGTAAGTCGCCGCAGATGACCGAGGTGCTGCCGTTGCTGTATCTGCACGGGTTGTCCAGCGGCGACTTCGGTCCTGCCCTGGAGAAGTTCCTGGGCACCGGCGCGGGCCTGTCCGCCTCGGTGATCACCCGGCTCACGACGCAGTGGCAGGACGAGGCCAAGGCGTTCGGGCAGCGGGACCTGTCGGGCACCGACTACGTGTATCTGTGGGTCGACGGGATCCACCTGAAGGTGCGGCTCGACCAGCAGAAACTGTGCCTGTTGGTGATGATCGGGGTCCGCGCCGACGGCCGCAAGGAACTGGTCGCGTTGACCGACGGCTACCGGGAGTCGTCGGAGTCGTGGGCCGATTTGCTGCGGGACTGCCGCCGCCGCGGCATGACCGCCCCGGTCTTGGCGGTCGGTGACGGGGCACTCGGGTTCTGGAAAGCGTTGCGGGAGGTGTTCCCCACCACCAAGGAGCAGCGCTGCTGGTTCCATGTCCAAGCCAATGTTCTTGCCGCGCTGCCGAAGTCGGCGCATCCCGGCGCGTTGTCGGCGTTGAAGGATATCTACATGGCCGAAGACATCGACAAGGCGCAGGTGGCGATCAGAGCGTTCGAGATCGACTACGGCGCGAAGTACCCGAAAGCGGTCGCGAAGATCGTCGACCACGCCGACGTGCTACTCGAGTTCTACCGTTACCCTGCCGAGCACTGGATCCACCTGCGTACCACAAACCCGATCGAATCCACCTTCGCCACCGTGCGTTTGCGCACGAAGGTCACCAAGGGGCCTGGGTCCCGCGCGGCCGGGATGGCGATGGCCTACAAGCTGATCGAAGCCGCTCAAACCCGGTGGCGGGCGGTCAACGCGCCCCACCTGGTCGCCCTCGTCCGTGCTGGAGCGACCTTCCACAAGGGCAAACTGCTGGAACGACCGACCGACATCACGAACAAGATCCCACCCGCCACATCATCAACCCCAGCGGAGGAGGTCGCCTGAACTCCTCATCTACAGGTCTTGACAATATCTCCGTGCCGTGTGTTCGAGTGCACTCGAACACACGGAGGCGACCAGTGTCGATGACTCTGACCTGCGGCATTTCTTGGCAGACGTGCCGTTTTTGTGTCCTCAGCCAGCGCCGTCGTGTCCACCTGAACATCGGCGACCGCGTGCTTCTCGTCGCCGATCTTCCGACAGGCCGACTGGCCGTGCATCCGCCGTCGTCCGTCGGTTCCTATCTCAGCGCGACGACCCAACTCCTGGCGGCCGAGCAATGAGCAGATCAGACGACACAGTCGCAGCCGCGCGCCTCCTGCTGGCCCAGATGGGCATCACCCCCGCCGACCTGCTCACCACCACTGCACCGACACCCACATTCGCGGAGGTGATACCGAAGGTCCGCGCCGCATTGACAGACGGCACTGCACGCACCTATGGCACCCATTTTGACCTGATGCTGCGCGAGTGGCCAAACCGACGACTCGACGAACCCACGGCTACCGAACTCCGCGACATGGCCGCAGCTATCCAGAAGACCGCCCGGACCAACCGGGCTTCTCGCGGCGGAACCTCAGCGGCTGTGCACTTCGTCAGCGCGGTCCGCAGCGTCTATAAGCATGCCGAGGACAACGGCTGGATAGGCAAGGCAGAGAACCCAGCTCGCAAGGTGCCGGTTCCCGCCCGGAACCATTCGCAGCGCTACGCCATCCCGTCCCACCAAATCGCCCAGATCTGCGAAATTGCCGCCACCACCGGCAATGATCCCGAACTCGACAGCCTAATACTTCGGCTCATCCACACTGCCTTCCGCGGCGTCACCATAGCCATCAGTTCCGGTGCCGCGGACAGTGGTCACGACGGCTGGCGGAGGCCGCGCCGCTCCAGATAGTAGCCATGTATATGGATGCCATGTAAAGTATCGGCATGGCCTATCCCTCGGACGTCCCGCCGCCCTCGATCGGCTTCCTGGTCTGGCACCTGTCGATGAAATGGCGAGCTCGCATGGACCGGGCGCTGGCGCCATTGGACTTGACTGCTACTCACTACGCGCTGCTGGCCTCGCTCTACGGGCTCACCCGAGGTGGTCGTCAGCCCAGCCAGCGCGAGCTGGCGGACTCCAGCAGCTTGGAGCCCATGTATGTCTCGAAACTCGTTCGCCTGCTGGAGAAGCGGGGGCTGGTGAAACGATCGACCAATCCCGCCGACACCCGCGCCGTGGCGTTGACGATCACCGACCGCGGCGCCGAGGTTGTGTCCGCCGCACGTGCGATCACCCAAGATCTCCAGACCGAGCACCTGCTTCCGCTGGGCGGGGTCGACAGCGAACGCAGCCTCCGCCTGCAGGAGGAACTGCGAATTCTGCTGCGGCACACCATCGGTGATGCCGCAGCAGCTCAACCACCGGAAGGACCATGATGTCCCTGAAACCCACTGTCGCGCAGACCGTCCTCGCGGGCGTCGGTGGCGGCGTCGCGTTCATCGCGGGCACCGCTGTCACTTTCCGCCTGTTCGGTGGCTCCTCGAGAGGCTCGGAAGGCGTGCTGTTCGACCCGGACACCCAGCATCCCAAGGTCATCGCGGTGTGGAAGGAAATCGAACCTCTTCCCCGGATAATCGAGACACCCATAGTCATCTTCGTCGGGATGTTGCTGTTCGGCATCGCGGGCGCGTTCCTCTATCGGTCGGTCGCGCCTGCATGGCCCCCATCGATATCTCGGCGGGCGTGGCGTCTGGGCCTGATCGTATGGACGGCAACCGTGTTCGCCGAGTTCATGGGCCCGTTCAACACCCTGCACCAGCCACTGCGGATTTCCGTTCTGGCGTGGTCGTTCTGGGCTGTCTGCGCGTTCGCTGAAGCGTTCGCGATCGTCTACCTACTCGACCGGGTGCTGACCCGATCGACAGAATTCGCAAGGTGTGGCAAAACAACATGAGAATCACGCTCTTCGGCGCCACGGGCCGCACCGGAAGACACGTCCTGGAGTCGGGACACCGACGCGGCCACCTGATCACGGCATTCACCCGGCGCCCCGACACCCTGATCGAGCGGCCGGACCGAGTCGTTGTCGGTGACGCGCGCGACCCGAACGCAGTGACTGAGGCGATCCGCGACGCCGATGCGGTGATCGCGATCGTCTCGGCAGCCACCCGATCCGGTCCGCACCATGCCGCCGAAGCCGCCGGCGTCATTGTCGGGGCAATGGTTGAAGCGGGCGTCTCGCGGTTGGTGTTCACCAGTGCGTATCCCCTCGTCGGAACCACACCCCGGCTGCCATTGACGTTGTTGCGCATCATGTTCAAAGCTTCCTACGCCGACGCAAGGGCGATGGAGCACGTCGTGTCGGGCAGCCGGCTGGACTGGACCATCGCACGGCTGAACAGACTGCGCGACGCGCCCGCACGCGGCGGCCTGACCGTCAGCCGGGATCTGATCGACAAACCGTCCGCGATGACTCGAGCCGACGCTGCGGCGACACTCCTCGATTTGGCCGAGAACCACACCCATGCCAGAGCTGCCGTAAATCTCTCCGGCCGCTGAACACACGAAAGCAGGAAAGCACATGAACAAGTTGAGAGTCTCCCGGCGGATGGCCCTCGGCCTGGCCGCCGCCGCGATTGCGCTTATCACCGGCGCGGGCGCAGGCGGCTACGTCATGGCCGATTCCGGCTCATCCGGTGACACGCCCGCTGAGCGTCCGACAGCCAGGTCCCGGGCGGCCCTCACGATTGGACTGCGCCCGGACGCCGTCGACTACCGGAAGAATCCGGGGTTCGACGAGGCCACTCTGATGAAACGAATCGAAGCCGCACAAGCGGCAATCCGCGACGCGGGCTTCGACGCGGTTCCTTGCGCGGTCTCCGCCATTCCGGACGAGGCGGAGCGGCAACTCCGGGAATGCATGGCCGGGCGGCCGTTCGGCGTGGCGATGATCGGCGGGGGTGTCCGCCTGGCCGCGGAGCACACGGTCCTGCTGGAGCGCATCGTCAACACTCTGAACGACACGACGCCCGGAATAACGTTCTGCTTCAACACCGGTCCGGAAACCTCGATCGACGCACTACGTCGTGCGGCCCGTCGCTGAGCGCGGCGGCGACCGGGTAGTCGTCGACGGACATGGAGTTGTAGAGGCGCGCGCTCTTCGTCGTGAGGCGGAGTAGCGCGCGGCTGGGTCGCCGGCAGGACGGAGAGCAGGCGAGTGGCCTGAAGCAGTCCGGTCACCCCGAGTCGGAACGAGGGAATCAGCGTCTTCGCTTCGCTCAGCGCGGCCACGCGGCTACCCGTGGACATGCTCTGCCATCGCGCGCTCGTAGGCGGGAAAGGCACGCTCAGGGTCGCCGCCCGCCCGCGCGAGCTCTCCGGCGAGAACAAGTTTGGTCCGCCACGGCTACCACGCCGAGCGCGAGGTACTCACGGCGGCGGGTGCGGTGACGGTGCAGGCACCACGCGTCAATGACAAGCGTGTCGACACGAACACCGTTGAACGGCAACGGTTCTCCTCGGCGGTCCTGCCCGCCTGGGCGCGCAAGTCGCCGCGGATGACCGAGGTGCTGCCGCTGCTGTACCTGCACGGGCTGTCCTCGGGCGACTTCGGGCCGGCGTTGGAGCAGTTCCTCGGCACCGGCGCGGGCCTGTCGGCCGCGTCGATCACCCGGCTCACGACGCAGTGGCAGAACAAAGCCAAAACCTTCGGGCAGCAGGACCTCTCGGGCACCGACTACGTCTATTTGTGGGTCGACGGCATCCACCTCAAGTGCGCCTCGACTAGCAGAAACTGTGCCTGCTGGTGATGATCGGGGTCCGCGTGGACGGACGCAAGGAACTGGTCGCGTTGACCGACGGCTACCGCGAATCCTCCGAATCGTGGGCTGATCTGTTGCGCGACTGCCGCCGCAGCAGCCTGACCACCCCGGTGCTGGCGGTCGGTGACTGGGCGCTCGGATTCTGGAAAGCGCTGCGAGAGATGTTTCCCACCACCCGCCAGCAGCGCTGCTGGTTCCACGGCCAGGCGAACGTGCTTGCCGCGCTGCCGAAATAGGCCCATCCCGGCGTGCTCGCGGCGTTGAAGGACATATACATGGCCGAAGACATCGACGAAGTGCGGGTCGCGATCAAGGCGTTCGAGATCGACTACGCCGCGAAGTAGCCGAAAGCGGTCGCCAAGATCATCGACCACGCCGACGTGCTGCTCGAGTTCTACCGCTGCCCGGCCGAACATTGGATCCACCTGCGCCTCCAGCCCCAGCAGAGGAGGTCGCCTGAAATCCCTCATCCACAGGTATTGACAATATCTCGCCTGCGCTGGCACGTGGCGCGGTGGCTGATCGCTCGCAGTGAGACGGTGGTGGCCCGATGCAAGAGGATTCGAGTTCTGTGCCGTCGAACCAGTTCGAAGTACTCACATTGATAGCCCCACCCCATCGTTCATCGACGGGGTAAACCTTGTTGTGAGGTCGCAAACTCTACGGCGGGTATGACATACTATTCAGGGAATTTGCCACGCCGAGTTGGTTGCAGTCGTGTGACCGAGTGGATCAACTGTTTATGTGTGCACCCTCGAAGTTTTGTATACACTGAGGGATATCGGGACTTGGGAATAAATATAGGCGTTCCAATACGTTCGATGGCAGAGGCGAATCGTGAAGTTCGATCGGTGGTACGCGGCGATCCGCAGCAGGCGAATGTGCGTTCCGGTGATGCTCTTGGTGTATGCCTTGTCGGCAGCCTCGACAGCGTTCCCCGTGGCGTCGGCCGAGTTGGCGTCCCGGCGGGGTACATCGCCGATCGTTCCTGCTGTAGTCGGGTTCGCCGCGGGCGAGCGGTATCTCGTGGACGGTGTGCCGTTTACGGGTTATCCGGCGGATCCGGCCGCTTACTGGGCCGATCGTGTCTTCGACACGTGGACGCCGCAGGTGTGGGATGTGTTGCAGCGGTACCGAGTACCGATCCAGTTCCACCTGCGCTATGGACGCGATTTCGGCACCCCACCGCCGGACGGACAACTCGACGGCGATGCACTGCCGATCCTGCGGAAAGCCAACGAGCTCGCGATTCCGGTATTCGCCTGGGTCGCCGTGCCGTACGAGGACGGCTACTGGGCGACACAGGACAACGCACCCGTGATGGCGGCTGTCACCACCTCGCTGGACGGTTGGGTTCGTGACAACCACCTCGACGTCGCCGGAATCGTCTACGACTGGGAACCGCCCATCACAACCGGCACGGCGCTGGCTGCGGCGGCATCAGGGCGGTATGACCTGAACGCCTTGGGTGTCCTGAGCGAGCAGGCGCGTTCGATCGACCCGGCCGCGCAGTGCCGCGCGATTGAGCAGTACCGCCTCGTATACGAGACGGCGCGAGAACATTTCGCGCAGGTCGTGGGCTCCACCTGGACGTTCGCCCTCGACGATCTGGCCAACGGCGATCTCGCCCTGCAAAATGCCCTCAGTTTCTGGGGACTTCCACCGACGACACACGACCTGTACTTCCAGGCCTACCGCAGCAGCGCGGCCACGATAGCGGGCGCCGATCCCGGACCGGCGTTAGTCGCCCACTATGTAAGGCAGGCACAACGGTTCGTCGGTGCCGGCCGCGGACAGCCCTCTCTCGGCCTGGCCGGCGAGGGCAGCTACGAGAACCTGAACACCCTCGTCGACGACGTGCGACTCGCCCGAGCTCTGGGTGCCACCTCGATTCCGATCTACTCACTCGAAACGGCCGTCGTCGCGTATGGAGCCGACGGGCTCGAACAGCTGATCCGGGCCGGCGACAACCCGCTCGACGACGCCGATGTGCGTGTGGCGCAACAGCCGACACCGCAGCTGGCAACCTATCTCGGCATAGCCCGATCGCTCGACCATGCCGCAACACTGGCCACACCGGTCGTGACCGCCGCCAGGGGCGCGTCCCAGCAGCCGAACCGATTCCCGGTTGACTGTGGCACGGGGTAGGGGTCGAAATTCCGGTGGGCGGACAGCGGCATCGGTTGTGCGGGTTATCGTTTCGTTCATTCTGTCGACTGTCACGATGGTCGTGGTTTACGTGGCCGTTCACCGGGGCGGCGTGGTTGTCGGGCAGCTTCCGCCCGGATTTGATCGATGTGGTTCTTGGGGACGAGCCCGATGATCTCTTCACGCGAGGAGAGCATCAGTTTCTGCAGGATCGCCGCCATCTGCGCATCGACGGTCCTGGCGGAACTGCCCCGCCGGGCCGCGATCGCGGAGTTCGCCCACCCCGCGGCTGCCAGGATCGCCACCTGCCGCTCGGCGCCGGACAGCTCGCCCCACAATGAGGGCACGGTCCTTTTCACGGTGGACTGGTCCGGTTTGCCGGAATGACCTGCCGCCAGTCTGTCGGCCGGCAGCGTGCCCAGTGCCAGGCGCTGCACCTCGCGCAGCTTGGGACACAGCAGAGCGCCTCGCTTCTCCGCGGCTGCATACGCCTCGCGGCCCAGCACGCGGCGGGCAACATCGCTCGCCATAGTCGTCTCGTCGGCAAAAAGTCTCAGACCGTCGAAACTCACACCCAACTCCTCCCACTCGCGTCTGGCTCCTCCCGCGAGGTGAGCGAGTTCGGTGGCCAAGACCCTGAGCTCTGCCTTGTCGGCGTTACCACCCTCGATCGAATTGGTGATGATCCGCGCCAACGACCATATCCGCAGGTGCACCCCCACCGCCCCGAGTGACCGGGTACGTGCGGCGGCCGGACTCGCCAATATTCTGCGGCCAACCGTCACCGCCTCCGCAGGGTCACCGTGTCTGGTCAACGCGGTCGCCCACACCACCTCGGCCCACGATTTCGCCCACTCGATTCCCGACGCGGTGGCATCATCCAGATAGCGCCGTGCAACTTCCGTTGCCTGCTGTGGTGATCCGATGAAGCTGGCCGTCCAAACCTCGTAAAATCTGCTCTTCGCCTCACCGGTGCGGTCACCGAGCGCACCGTACTTGCGCTTTGCACGAGCCAAGACCGTGACGGCCCGCGGATCTCGCCGGATTATGAACAGTTCCGCCCCCCATGCGAATTCGACAGGGGGAGGTAGTCCGATGTCGCTTTCGGGCGTTTGCCGCCAGTTCTGTCCGACCTCTCGATCGCCGAGGCAAGTATCGACGCAGTCCTCGAGCATCCGTTCGGCATCCTTCTGCAAGCCCTGCCACAGGGCCAGCCAGACGATCGCCGCCATTGCAGCTGTCTGGAGTTCGACAGGCTGCGGGCTCAGCGTGCGGGTGGCCTGCAGGGTGCGCTCGGTGCGCCAGCGGATCTCTCTAAGTGAGCCTCTGAAGACCTCCAAAGACGCCAGACCGACGGTGATTTGCAGTCCGAGTGTGGGGTCGCCGACGGTGAGGCTCGACTCGATCGCGGTCACGATGTTGTCCCACGCCGCGCGTGCCCAGATCAGGAGATCCCGATCGGCGGGACCGAACCATTCGCACTGCGCGCGAACAACTTTGTCTCGATAGTAGCGGCGGTGGCGGTCGGCCAGCCGTGCCGGTTCGTCCACCTCACCGGTGGAGCGTTCGGCCAGTTTGTGCCGGGCGAACAGCCGGATGCTTTCCAGCAGGGAGTACCGCACCGCGGTCGGTGTGATGTGCACGGTCACCATCGACTGGTCCGCCAGACGCTCCAGCAATCGCTCGACCTCGTGTCCGGCCAGTCGAACGCCGGGGGTGTCGCCTCGATCATCGTCGGCGCAGACCGCCTCGATGGCCTCCAGATCGGCACCCACGTCCCGAGCGGAGACGCTGTCGTCCTCTGAGAGGGTGTCATACCCTGCGGCGAACACCGACATCCGCTCCAGCAGAACCTGTTCCTTGTCACTGCACAAGTCATAGGACCAGGCGATAACGTCACGCACCCCTTGATGCCGCTCCTCCGCACCCACCCGCGGCCCGTGTGACCACCCCATCCGCTTATCGGTCGGTTCACCACTGAGCTCGGCCAAAACTCCCGCCAGCGGCTGCCGCAACAGCCGCGCCGCCGCCAACCGGACATACAACGGATTGCCGTGCACGTGACGACAAATCGCCTCGGCGAGTACCGCCTGCTCTCCGTCGGCAACCGGGCGGCCGGTGAGTTCGGCGCGCTGCCGGAACAACGTCAATGCCTGCGGCGGGGCCAGCGGCGTAGCGTGCACCAAATGCTCGTCGGACCACCCCACCGCCTCGCGGCTGGTCGCCAGGATGGTCAACCCCGGTACCGCATCCAGCAACTCCGCGATCACCCGACCGGCGCCGAGCAGTACGTGCTCACAGTTGTCCATCACCAGCACCGTTTGCAGACTGCGCCCCGTCCCGTCGGTCCTGGTCAGCGTGCCGACAAAACTGTCCCAGGCCGACCGGCCGGAGAAATCGGCCTCGACCACCGAATGCGCGACCTCCTCCTCGACCGCAGCCACATCGGAGTCCTTGGGCAACCGCGCCAGCCGCGCCCAAAACACGGGAGTATCCGTGGCTTTGCGGAATCGGCGCAAAGTCTCGGCCGCAAGCCGGGTCTTCCCGATCCCACCCGGGCCGACCACCGTGATCAACCGGGCCGAACTCAGCAGCAGAACACTGATCCTGTCCTGCTCCAGCTCCCGGCCCACAAACCGATCCGTAGCCGCTGCAACGTCCCCACGACGCCCTCGGCGCGACGCCGACATACTGCCGAATTGTAGCCACCCATCGACCGACCGACTACAAATCCGCAGGGGTATTGACATCGCAAATCCGCGTGTTCTATTTCGCCACGCAACGTACGGCCTCTCGAGCGGCCAGGTCTGAAGGAAACCGGTTGGAATCCGGATAATAGACTTTTGGGTATCCGTGGTTACTGATCGGTGCCTTATTTCGGGGGCCGAATATGCAGGGACTCGGGATTGCCGCAGGCGTAGTGCCGGGCTGTCGCCGTGAGTGTTTCGATGCGTCTTTGCAGTGCAGTGAGGCGTTGTCGGACCTTCGGCGGCACCGTCACGGGTGGTAGGTGCCGGCCGATGCGGTCGTCGCTGCGGTACGGGGCACCGAGTGCGAGGTCGTCCAGCAGGTCGGTGACTCGCGCATAGTGACACAGTCCGACAGGACCGATTCGTCGGAGCCGACCCGTTTCCGAAGGGGCGTCGCGTCGGTATTCGACGGCCGCCCATTCGCGATCGACCATTTCGACGACCATGATTCGACGTGGTTCCGCAGGGTCGGTGAACTCCACGGCCAGTCCTTCATCGAGTACCCGGTCCAGTGCCGCCACCGCTTCGCGCGCCGGGTCCGGTGGAGCGTCGACCGATTCTTCGGAACGGCTGCCACGTCAGGTCAGGGCGTCGCATTCGGAGCCGAACTGCGCGGTGATCGGTGCAGTCGCCTGATCAGGGTGTGCCGGGTCGATGAGAATCGACGCGGCGAGGTAGCGGCCGCCGAGTTGCAGCGAGCGGGTGCGGCTGGTCATGACCGGCCTCTTTCCAGTTGGTATGCGTCCGGCTCGTACGTGCATCTCTTGTTCAGCGCGAGCCGGATCCCGGTGACGATCCGGGGTTCGATGCCGACGACGGTGTCTTCGGTAGGACCAATCCAGCGGCACAAAGTCCGTGTGTAGCGCTCGACTCTGTCCGGAGCGGTGACCGCCCGTGCCAGGCCGACAACCGTCACGCTCCATCCGGTGTGGTGGACCGGATCGAAATTGTCGACCTCGTAGGCGACTACGGTTCCGAGGTTGCGTACGGACACCGCGTTTCCGACGGTGAAATGACCAGGGCGCAGACGATGATCTCATCACCGTCGACGAGGTGATTAACCGGTCGAATGGCAGGTAGAGCAGCCCGGCTGAACACAATTCGCCCATAGTCGGTACTCGCCAATAGTCCCAGAGCCTGAGCACGATCGAGGTCGATGACCTCATGACCGCCCGCACTGAATCCTGCCTTGCCGTTCATTTCTACTCTCTTGTCTCTGCTCCGCCTGCGACCTACTGCTCATGGCTTCATCGCCCATTACTGAAATCGGCTGTTCACAGATGAGGGTGTAGCTGCGGGGGCTGGGCTTGCGGGTCTTGGGCCACCCCTCTTGCTGTCGTTGGAGGTTTCCACCCCGAGAGGGCAGCCTCGCACGTTTGGGCCCGCTGCTGAGACCTCTTGTCAGGCCGTGCTGATGCCAGGCTGATCGAGGTGGGTCAACACATCGACACTCCCTCCTTCGGTGTCCGCCCCGGGATGCCCCGCGAACGCCCTTGGTGCCGACGGCCTCGATTGCTTAGGCATCAGCTCCTTTGGTGGCGGCGGGACTCAGTCGTTGGTGGACGCCCCTGGTCCCGTCGCGGCGTACCGGGCGGCGATGGTGCGGACGGCCTCGTCGACTACCTGAGCGACGCGTTCGGCGCTTACCTCCCAGCCCGGCACGAGCAGTTTCGGCCAGAAGACGTAGTTGGAGATCATGCCCAGGAACTGGGTGGCCGCGAGGTCCACGTCCTCGACCCGCACTGTTCCTGCCTCGTGCTCGGCTAGCAGGTAGCCGCGCACGGACTCGAAGTAGGGCATCTTCCCTTGTGAGAACTGCGCATGGGCCAGCTCGGGGAAGCGCGGCAGCTCGGCGATGACGATCCGGAAGAGGTCGGTCATCTGAGGGCGGCTCAACAGCGCGGCGTAACGGCGACCGATGGTGGTGAGGCCGTCGACGACGTTGCCTGCTGGCGGAGGATCGTCCTCGTCCGCGGTGGACCAGGACTCGGTGACGATGGCGTCGAATAGGGCGGCCTTGCTCGGGAACTGCTTGAACAAGGTGGCCCGAGAAACGCCCGAGCGCTCCGCGATCCGCGCCAGCGACGTCCGGTCGTAGCCCAGCTCGAGGAACAGTGCGGTCGCCGCCGTCACGATCAGCGCGCGCTTCTCCTGGGCGACACGCTGGTGGTACGCCGACAGGACGCTGCTCATGGGTGGAGCATACGAGGTGAGTGGCTTGACTCGCTATCTTCGCCGACCTAGTGTCGATGGTGGTGAGTCACCTGGCTCACCACCGGGGTGTTCATCGCTGATGGTTCCGGTCAGTCACCACTTCACGGAGGAACCTCGGATGACCCGCTTCGACAATCGGACCGTGCTCGTGACCGGCGGGACCGGCGGTCAGGGCTCGAGTCACGTACGCGCCTTCTACGCGGAGGGGGCGAACGTGGTAATCGGAGGCATCGACGCCGAACGTGGCGCCGCTCTGGTCGACGAGCTCGGGACTCGTGCTCGCTTCACCCACCTCGACGTCAGGGACGAAAGCTCGTGGTCCGCCGCTGTGCAAGCCGCCGAGAGCGCCTTCGGCGCCCTGAACGTGCTCGTCAACAACGCCGGCGTCCAGAACCCGCCGACGCTGATCGAGAACACGGACCAGGCCACGTGGTCGCGCATCCTCGACGTCAACGTCAGCGGGACCTTCCTCGGGATCAAGGTCGCCGCTCCCGCTCTGCGCCGGGCGGCAGGTGGAGCCATCGTCAACATCGCCTCGACCATGGCCCTGGGCGGCACGGCACACTACGCGCCGTACGTCGCCAGCAAGTGGGCCGTGCGAGGACTCACCCAAACGGCAGCACTCGAGCTCGGCCGCGACAACATCCGGGTGAACACCATCCACCCCGGCGTGATCGCGACCCCCTTCATCCACGAACCAGCAGCCGGCGCCACCGCGGCAATCGCCGACTTCTACTCACCCGCGCCGTTCGCCATCCCCCGGCTCGGGGAGCCGACCGACGTCACCCGGCTTCTCCTGTTCCTCACGTCATCGGACGCGTCGTTCATCACGGGGTCGGAGTACGTCATCGACGGTGGGCTCCTCCTCGGCCCCGCCCTCCAGGCGGAGACCGCATGAGCACTCCGGACACGACCGGGTCGAACGACTCCGCACGGGACGCGTCTTTATCCCACCTGGCCAACCACATCCGACGAGCCATCGAGATCACACCCGCCGCGGGCACCAGAGAACGGATCATCGACATCACGACGCTGGGACGCCGTACCGGCCGAGCACGCCGCATCGAGATCTTCTTCTACCGAGCTGCGGGCGCAACCTACCTGTGCAGCGGCGCCGGCGGGGCCGCGACCGACTGGCATGCGAACCTTCTCGCCAATCCCAACTTCACCTTCCACCTCGAGAACGGGATCCGTGCAGATCTGCCTGCACGGGCCACGCCTGTCACCGACCCAGCTGAACGCCAGGCCGTGCTGGCGGAGATCGTCGCGGATCTCAATCAGCCCCACGACCCCGGCACCATCCGGCCGACTCGGCTCGAAGACTGGGCTGACAGTCGGCTGATGCGCATCAGTTTCCGCCATCGGCCGTGATCGCGGATCCCTCGACAGATGACCTACTCCCAGGGACTGGGGTGTAGTCGCGGCTAGAGCAGCTCTTCGCCAGATGAGGGTGTAGCTGGCGCGGCGGTCCCGGATGGATGTCGAGGTTTCCAGAGGGAAGGCTCCTGCACGCTCATCCTGAAAGAACCGCCACGTGCCCGACGCCACCGTCGGTGAGCGCATAGATGCGTTCGCCCACCCCGATCTGACAACCTTCTGCCGCCTCGACGAGCTCGGGCTCGTCGTCACCGGCCAGCGCCTCGAGCCCGAGCGCGCAGTCCTCGCGTGCCGGGTCGTCGCACCCGACCGTTGGTGTCACCGCTGCGGCTGTGAAGGGATCCCGCGGGACACCGTGACCCGGCGCCTGGCCCACGAGCCGCTCGGCCGGCGGCCCACGACGCTGCTGGTCACGATCCGCCGGTACCGATGCGGTGGGCGCTAGAAGAGATCGTGGTCGGACACCTCACCGTCGCCCGGGTCGCCGAAGGGCTCGGGGTCGCGTGGAACATCGCCAACGACGCCGTGCTCGCCGAGGGCAAGCGGGTCCTGATCGACGACCCCGCCCGCTTCGACGGCGTCGCCGTGGATGAGCACGTCTGGCGCCACACGCCAAGAGGGGTGACAAGTACGTCACGGTCATCATCGACCTCACGACGATCCGTAACGGCACCGGCCCGGCACGGCTGCTCGACATGGTCGAGAGCCGCTCCAAGCAGGTGTTCAAGACCTGGCTTGCCGCCCGCACCGACGCCCCATGGTCGTCAGACCGGGACTACGAGCGACGATGTTCGGATCGCGATCGATGACCGGAGCGCTGTCTGCCCATCTGAGGCTGTCTTTGATCCCAAGCTGCGCGAGCAGACTGTGACTGGCGCTGGTGTCGTGGACCAATACCCTGATGACGAGGGCGATGCGCTTCGATTCGGGTAGTTCACCCCCGTCGAAAACGGCATTGTGCTTAGCGGTGGCGGTCGGCTTCGTCCACGGCGAAGACAGTCGATTCGCCTGCGCCGGGCGAGCGGATGTGGCATCCGCCGGATGAGTGGAATGCGCGCCGGGCCCGGGGATATCCGGCTGCTCGGCGCTTCGGCGGTCCCGGCCGAGGCCGGTGTTCTCAGTGCCGCGCGGGGCCGGACGGCGTGCGGCCCGGCCCCGCGGGTGCGATGATCAGCGCTGGATCAGGGCGAAGACACCCCAGCCGAGATACTCCCGCGTATAGCGCGCGTAGCGTGCCGGCTCGGTGGTGAGTTCGGCCCGTACCTCGGGCGTCTGTTCGTCGTCCGGGTTGCGGTCGAGCCAGCGACGCATGGTGAGCCACTGGGCCGCGGCGTACCGATCCCAGCTGTCCTGATCGGCCAGCACCATTTCCACGACGTCGTATCCGAGGGTGCCGAACTGCTCGATCAGCTCGGGTAGCGGCAGGAAGTCGGCCAGGCTGGTGGTGTCGCAGGCCCGGGCGGTTTCCCGGTCCGGTGGAGTCCGACGCCAGTAGGGCTCGCCGATCAGCATCAGGCCCCCGGGGCGAAGGCTGCGGCCCAGCAGTTCGACCGTGCCGGCGACGCCGTCGCCGATCCATGTGGCGCCGACGCAGGCGGCGAGATCGACAGGCGCGTCCGCGACATAGCCGGAGGCGTCGTCGTGGACGAATTCTGCCCGGTCGGCGACGCCGAGCTCGAATGCGCGGGCCCGGGCCTGGGCGGTGAAGACGGTACTGATGTCCACGCCTGTGCCCGTGCAGCCCAGGTCACGTGCCCAGGTGCACAGCATCTCGCCCGAGCCGCTGGCCAGGTCGAGCATGTGCGTCCGGGGGGGACAGGTGCAATGCCCGGCCCAGGGTGGCGAGTTTGGCGGGAGTCAGTGGGTTGTGGATGCGGTGGCCGCTCTCGCGGATGGTGAAGATACGGGGAAGGTCCATGACCGAATTCCTTGGTAGGGGCCGTCCGGACCGGCGCATGCGACCGAGAACTCCCGCTGGGGAGAAAGGCGGATGCGAGTCAGGACGAGGCCTGCGAGGTGAGGATGATCTGGGCACTGCGCACGGCAGCGGCCTCCGCGACAATCATCAACTCACCTTCCCTTCGGTCTCCGCAGCAAACCGGTAGTCGCTGCGCCGACCAGAGTAACAGCCGTCGTCGTCTCCGTGCCGAGCCGCATGGGCGACCGGACCGGATCGGGCCGATCGAAGCGCCCTGCGCGTCCATTTTGGTGCTGCGGCCCCGAATATAAGGTTGTCCCTGCCCGACGCGGGGTGGAGCAGCTCGGTAGCTCGCTGGGCTCATAACCCAGAGGTCGCAGGTTCGAATCCTGTCCCCGTTACTAGCGGTCCAGCTCTACGGATCGCTCGAGCGGAGGAACGGTCGGCGTCCGGAATCAGTTCGGCCAGCTCCTGTCCGGTGAGGCTGCCTGTAGACGGCCTGGATATTTGGTCGGACTAGAGATCTGCAGATATATGACGCCATCACTACGTCGGGACGCCTGCAAAATGGCGCCTGATCTGCGCTCTATGGCCAATAGTGGCAGGTGAGTAGAATTTTCCCGATTCTACGGCGATACGGCGATCCACAAGGACCGCATATCGATACTGTACGTTCGACCCCGCCTCCACCGCAGCGGTTCCGCCATGACCTGGGGTTTTGGGTTGTTCTCGGGTGTTGATTGGTGGCGTTGGCGGACTTTTGTGACGGCCTGTAGGCGGCCTGGGATTCTGGCCCGGGCCAGGGGAGTGCCGTTGGAGACGGTCTGTGTGGCGGGTGTTGTCGGCGAGGTGCGCGGATTGTCGGGGCAGACGTCCGGGACTTCGCGGATCGGCCCCTTGGTATACGATCCCGGAGATTTGAGAAGACCAGCGTGTGAGGAACGCTGGTGAGAGGAGAATACATGGTCACGAGGCGAATTCGCGCAGTGGTCACCCTTATGGCCGCCGTCAGCTTGGGAGCGTCGATCGCAGCGGTGGCGCCGACTGCGAGTGCCGCCCCGGCCGCGAACGGGGGCGATCCCGTCTATTTGGTCCACGGCTACAACGATTCCGGTCATTCTGACTGTGCATCGTTGTGGGGCAATGCGATCGACTACTTCACGTCCAAGGGAATGGACAAATCGTCGATTCACACCGTCGGATATTACGCGGGTGACAGCAACTGCGACGTCGACCTCGGCGACGCCGACACCAACACGCGGATCAAGGATGTGGCCGCGGCACTCGCCAACCACATCTACAACACCAACACGCGCACGGGCCGGTCGGTCGATATCGTCGCGCACTCCATGGGCGGGCTCGTGACCCGAGTGGCGTTGCTGGGCTCGGCCATGGGCTGGGAGGGTTTTCCGGCGAAGCTGAAGGTCGGCGATGTCGTCACGCTCGCCACTCCGCACCAGGGAATCATCGAGAAGTCCAAGTACCACAGCGTGCAGTGGGACTCGATGGTGCCGGGTTCGAAATTCCTGGAGGTGCTCCAAGCGCCCGAGAACAGGCTCGACCAGAACTGGGCGCAGGGTGTCGACTGGAGTTTCGTCGGGTCCGACGAGGACAAAACGGTGAACGGCGATTCCGGTATCGACAAGGACCGGCCGGCCCAGCACAAATACCGTTACCTGTCCGACGAGAAGCACGACCTCTCCCACACCAACATGCGCACGCTCGCGCCCGGGGGCGGCGAGTACAACCTGCGCTACTGGAACGCGAGCGAGGGCACACCGCACGACACGACCAACGGATGGGCGCCACTGGAAACCGCGTTCAACGCGCTGGATCGTGGTGACGCTTAGACCGAGTGGCACTACTGCCGTGGAACCGGTGAGAGAGCGACCGGTGCCGGCTCGGCCCTCGCCTGCGGCCGTTCCGGTTTCGTTCACGCCCGGGCCGCCGGGGGGACTCCGGCGATTCGTGAGGAGTGCGCGTGCGAGACGATTGCGAACTCACGCGGATCGGGCTCAGGGTGAACCTCGGCCTCCGCGAAAACCTGTTGGCCGACCAACGGCGACCACTGCTACTTTTCTGGAGGCCGTGCGAGAGAACGAGGAGGTGGTACCCGTGTACACAGTATCGACATGGGTGCTCCCCTCCGGGGTCACGGTCGGGCGATAGGTCGTCCGGGAGCGCCGCTCGAGAGCACTCCCGAAAGGCACGACCATGCACTTCACTTCCGAACAGCACCTCGACGACGGCGTCCTCGAACGCGAATTCACCCTCGGTGAGATCCCCGGCATCCTGTGGACGCCCGGATCCGCCTCCGCACCGGTGCCGCTGATCCTGGTCGGCCACCCCGGCGGACTGCAGAAGATGTACCCGCGATTGGTGGCCCGGGCCGGGCACGCCGCGGCGGAGGGCTACGCCGCGGCCACCATCGAACTCCCCGGGAGCGGTGACCGGCCTCGTTCCGCCGCCGCCGAGCAGGCGCGCGCCGACCTGCGCCGGGCGATCGAGGCCGGCGGGCCGGTCGACGACGAGATCGTCGACCGGCTCGTCCTCCCGCTGGTCGACAAGGCGGTCCCGGAATGGCGGGCCGCCCTGGACGCTCTTCTCGCGCTGCCGGAGATCGGCGACCCGGTCGGATATTCGGGAGGGGTGATCTCCATCGGCGTCCGGCTGGCGGTGGTCGAGCCGCGCATTGCGGCCGCCGTTCTGTTCGCGGGGAGTTTCGTGCCCCGCACCATCCTCGAGGAGGCCCGGCAGGTCGGCATTCCGCTGCATGTGCTGCTGCAGTGGGACGACGAAGGAAACGACCGGCAAATGGCCCTGGACCTGTTCGACGCCTTCGCCTCCAAGGAGAAGACGCTGCACGCCAACATGGGCGGGCACACCGGCGTCCCGCAGTTCGCGGGGGACGAGGCGAACCGGTTCTTCGCCCGGCACCTGAAGTAAGGCCCGGTCGTCGGGCCGGCAGCAGACGACAGGAGCTGTCGGCCTGGAGCCGGGTGCTTTCGTGTGCGGCGCCGAGGCGGTAGTCGATCGGCGTCACATACTCGTGGACCAGGCCCGAACTGCCGGTTGTAGCGTGGGTGCCGGTCCTAGCCGTCGGCTGAGGAGTGGTGATCCGGTGCAAGCGTCACCGGCGAGAAGGCGATTGGGGATGGTTGGTGAGTCGCGGTGTGCTGGTGACGGGTGCGTCCCGGGGAATCGGGCGCGCGGTCGCGGTTGCGTTTGCGGAGGTGCGGGCGCAAAGCCCCTTCCATCGAGTGGCCGAACCCGCCGAGATCGCCACGGCCGTACGTTATCTCGCGTCGCCGGAGGCGGTGTGGAGTTCCGGCAGCGTTCTCGACGTGAACGGTGCGTCGTATCTGCGGTGACCCTCCCGGCCGACCGGAGCTGCGCGGCTGTCCGGGCGGCACATGGCAATCAGGACAGGATGATGATGACGTCTGACAATCCCACCGTGGCCCTCATCGGCCCCGGGGCGATCGGCACGACCATAGCGGCGGCGCTGCATGAGGTCGGGCGCACGCCCACGATGTGCGGCCGCTCGGCGCGCGAGCGCCTGGAACTGCGCGACGACCGCGGTCGTGTCGTCGTGCCGGGGCCCGTGCGGATCGACCCGGCCGAGGTCGAGAACACGGTCGACCTGGTTTTCCTAGCGGTCAAGTCGACACAGGTGGAGACGGCGGCGCCGTGGCTTTCCGCATTGTGTGGTGCGAAGACCGTTGTCTGCGTGCTGCAGAACGGCGTCGAGCAGAAAGCGCTCGTCGAGCCGTACTCGTCCGGCGGCCCGGTGCTGCCCTCGGTGGTGTGGTTTCCCGCTCAACGCGAACCGGACGGCTCGGTGTGGCTACGCGGCGAAGCGCGCCTCACCTTGCCGGACACGCCGGCGACCGGCGTGGTGGTCGCGGCTCTGCGCGGCACACGGTGCTCGGTCGACGTAGCGGCGGATTTCACGTCCGTCGCGTGGCGAAAGCTGCTACAGAACGCGGTCGCGGGGCTGATGGCCCTGACGGGCCGCCGTGCCGGCATGTTCGCCCGGGCCGACGTCACCGAGCTGTCTCTGGCCTACCTGCGGGAATGTCTCGAGGTTGCTCGTGCGGAGGGCGCGACACTGGGCGACGACGTGCCGCAGGCGATCGTCGACGGATTCCGTGGTTCACCGGCCGACTTGGGCACCTCCATCCTCGCCGACCGGCAAGCCGGCCGACCCCTCGAATGGGACAGCCGGAACGGAGTCGTGCTGCGACGCGGGCGATCTCGCGGCATCCCCACGCCGATCAGCGATCTGGTCGTGCCACTGCTGGCGGCCGCCGGCGACGGACCCGGCTAGGAACAGCGGCAGCGTCGTGCGCGGACGGTGGCGGACGGGAATCGCTGGGTATCAGCGCGTTTCATGCAGGGTCGGAGCGCCTCGGGGCTGGTGGACTGTGCGCCGAAGCTCGAGGTCGATGGCCGGGGCGGTGCCGAGCTGGGTCGGTGACGGCTAGGCAAGCCGACCGGCATCGAGGCTTCCGTGCGGGAAATACCCAGAGTCTGTGGCGGGGTGGAGATCTCGGTAGGCGCCGGACCTGACCGTGCCCCGACGGCATGGTTTCTGCTGGGGTCATCGGATCGAATGTCCCGAAAAGCTCAGCAGTTGAGGAAGTCTCATCATGAAGGTTCCCGCATCCCGGATCACGTTGGCAGGTACCGACGAAGTCGCTCGTCACGGTGCATTCCGGGTGCACCGGCCCGAAGCCGTACGGTCTCGCCTGAACCGGCCGGACTCGGAAAGCCTTCCTGCCGTCCCCGGCATCGATCGAGACAGCGGAGTATCGACGCTGGATCGTTCGGGCAGGACCGTGGGTGCTGCGGCCGGACCTGTCTTCCGTCAGGGATCCGGGACGGTTCGCACCGATCGCAGGGTCTGCACGAACTCGTCCATGGCGCCGTTGATCATGTCGAGCGAGTCCACCAGTCTTGCCGCGGGGTCCTCGGATCGTTGTGGCCCGGCGTCCTGCTGCCGGGGCTCCGCCAGGTCGTGTACCGCTTGCCCGCACGCGGCACTCGCGGTGCGTCCCCGGTCGATGAACAGCTGCCAGTGAGCCTGGGCCGATGGATCCGGAATGCGGAAGTACGCTTGGGCATCGGTGACGATCCGGTCGAGTTCGCCGCATGTGGAACCGATCTCGGCGATGTCGGTATTTCCGGACGGGTCCGCGAGCGTGTTCTCGAGGACGACCAGGCGTTCGGCGAACCGCCGCACCCGTTGCCACAGCTCGTCCCCGCCCATATGCCTCCACGCACCCATCTGTCGTCTCGCCACATCGGCGGAGACGGCCTGCCGGTCCGCATCTCGGAGCAGCGCCGTCGCCTGTGCGGGATCGTCGTCGCCCGAGACATCCCCGGCGTTGGCCGCCGACGCCGCCACCAGTCCCGCCGCGGCAGCGGTCGCCGCCACCAACCACAGCCGGCCGGCGAGGGCTCCGATCGGTCGCACACGCACTCGGTTCGTGTCCTGCCCGCGACGGCTCCGCCGCCGATGAACCACGAGAGTGGCCGCCGCGACGAGCGCCGCGCAGCCACTTCCGACGATCGCCACCGGGAGCAGGCCGGACAGCACCATCGAGGTGATGGACCCGGATCTCCCGCAGGATCGGCCGAGCGTATTCAACGGCCGGACGCACCCGTCGACCGCCATCAGCGCCCAGCAGGCCGCCACACCGAGCGCCAACGCCGTCTGGGCGGCGATCACCGTAGCCACCAGGTGATACGGGCCCGGACGGATCCCGGCGGCCACCGCGGCCACCACCATTGCCAGCATCAGGGCGGCCAGGATCCAGAGCAGGTAGATCAAGATGTATCCGGCGAACTCACCGCCGATCGCCGGCTGCCAGCTGTGCATGTACGCCTGAACCGCCACCATCGCGACGAGCCCGGCCGCGCCTCCGGCCAGCGCCGAGCGCCACACGGGGCGTATCGGCGGCAACGGGGCCGGGGCGGACGGAGCCGGCGTCGCTGCCGGCTTCACGACCCAGGCCAGCAAGGGGAGGATCGAGAAGAGCGCGACGGCGAGTGCGGCAAGCGGCATGTCGTTCAAGGGCAGCAACACCGCATAGATCGGACCGGTTGCCGCCCATTCGGCCGCGTGGGCGGCGGCCACGGGTTCGGCCTCGGGCAACATGATCTGTTGTGCCCCAGCTGGATCGATCGACAATCCCGTGAGCGTGTAGAGCCCCCGGCCGCCCTGCCCCCACCACAGGAACCAGCATGCCGACATCAGGCAGGCCGCGGCGAGCACGGACAGCACGATCGGGCGGAGGCGCCGGCCCGGCCACGCCCGCACCCACAGCGCGGTGCACTGAGCAATCCACCATGCGTAGACCGTGCCCGCCGCGAGGACCAGCAGCAGCATCCAGGGCCGGCGCGGCAACCACTCGAAGACCGTGATCCCGTTGCTCACCAGTTCACCGGCGACCAGCCCGGTACCCAGCCACAGCCCGGCAGTCACGCCCGACGGTGGTGTCCGATCCGTCCGATTCGCGAACGCCACCGCCCGCGCCAGCGCGAACCCGGCCACCGCCGTCACGAGGGCGGCCGGAATGAAGGCCATGGCCTGCCGCGCCCACTCGTCGACGGTGGCACCCCGAGAGAACAGCTCGAGCCGGGCGCTGATCAGCGAGGCCGTGGCCCCGGTCAGCAGGAACGGCAGGCCCTGCACGCCGAACGTCACCGCCGGCTCGGCAATGGCGCCCCGACGCAACTCCCACCGCGGATGCGTGCGCCAGAGTTCCAGGAACGACCCCCACGCCCACGCGACCGTGCCGGTCGGAGCTTCCCGGTCCGGGAGCACCCAGCCGCGGGGGTCGGCACCCCACTGCACGGCGGCGAGGTCGGCATAGATCTCCCTGCTGCGCAGCACATCCGACCGCGCCAGGTAGACCAGGAGTACCAGGAATACGGCGAGCGCGAGATTGCGTACCAGGGCGGGCGTCTCGCCCGGGGCGAGGTTCGGCTGGGCGAGCGCCGCGATGTGCAGGACCGTGTACGGCGCCAGCACCGCGACCAGGAACACCCGCCACATCGCGACGGTGGCGTAGGTGAGGGTGATGTCGCCGTTGCGGATGTGAGCCAGCTCGTGCAGCACGACCGCCCGAAATCGTTCCGGCCGAGCACTTCTGGCGGCGACGAGGCCGCCGTGCAGGCAGACCGTCGCCCGCCGCGTCCGGCCGAAGACGACGGCCCCGGCCGACGTCGCCGTCGGATCGACCACGAACCGCGGGGCCGACCGCAGACCGGCGACCGCCACGAGGTCCGAGAGCGTCTCGCGCAGCCGCGGACCGGCGTCCATCTCCTCCAGGGGCACCACTCGCCCGCGCCGCCCTTTCCGGGCGGCGATGCCGAAGAACGCGGCGCCGGCGCCGACCGGCAGCATCGCCGGCCACAGCCACGGCAACCACCAGGGTGGACGCGGATCGTGGCGGGCCGTGCACTCGCCGTACGGGCGCCACTGCTCCTGGGTGGTGAGGAGCACCTGCACCGTTCCCGCGCCGGGATTCGCGCCGGCGGCGAGTTCGCACTCGGAGTCGGACGGGATGAGGACGAGCGCGATCGAATCGAACATCATCGCGCCACCGACAACCACCAGCAGCACCGCCAGCAGGGCGAAGCGCACGGTGGTGCCCGCGCCGAGTGCGCGCTCGCCGTCAGCGGACCGAACGCGCTCTCCGAGTCCGGACATTACTCGCGACCGGGTTCTGCACTTCCCGTGTCATCGGAATCCGTTGGTGGAGTGTCCTTCTCACTGTCCGGACCGGACAATACCAACCGCCGCAGCACCGCGTCGGCCACGGCCGTCGCGCGCTCCTGCTCCAGCCCCCGCTCGAGGGACTGCTCCACCACCCGTTCCCACACCTCGTCGAGTTGCGCCCGGGTCAGATCGGGCACCCGCACCGGTGCGGACTTCCGCCGAAAAAGCTTGCCCAGCAACGTCTTCGCGCCAGCGGCGGCATTCTCTCCGGTAGCCGCGCCGAACTTCGTCGCGGCCTCGTTCACCGCCAGCCACACCACGGGTGTCACCAGCGCCGCGACCTCCGCGACCCCGAAGCCGAGCGGGTCGCGACGTCCACGCCGGCGTGCGAACCGCCGTGACACCGTGTCGTCGTCGAACCGGGCCAGGCCGGTCACCAACGGAAGTTCCTCCGTCGCAACCTCGGCTACGACGTCACGCACCACATCGCGCAACAGCGCACCGTGGATTTCCCCGCCTTGCTCGACCATCGCACTGCACACGGCATTCCTTCGGATTCGGCGTTCCAGGTTCGACGTTCAAGGTGGACCCCAGCCTAGAGCGAAGGCCGGTCGTCGGGGAGCCACCGGTCTATGGGGCAATCGATGACCGTGGGCCGGAACCGATCGGGAGCCGTGTGCTGTCCGTCCCCGACGGCCCGCCGTGCGAGGGCCTGTCCTGCATCGCCCGCGCCCGGGCGAGGGCACCGAGACGGAGTCCGGCCGGGTCGTGCAGGGTGCCGTGCGCGGTGGACACGGCGACGACGGTGGCGCCCCGTTCACGAAACCGCTCGGCGGCAGCGCCATCCCACGGCACCGTAGCCCGCTCGCCACCCGGGCACCGGACAGCGGCACGCCCAGCACCGCTGTTGCCGCGTCGGCGGGGTTACCGGCCTTCGCGCCGCCGTGGAAAGACGGGGACCGGTGGCGCCGAGTATGTCGGGCGGTGCACGCTTCGACATCGGATCGCGCGGAAGTATTGGGCCGCCGGGCAATTCGCGGTGCTACCGATCATGAGTTGTCCCGTCCGGTCGCGGCGGATCGCACTGCGCCCCAGCGTGGCCTCGCGCGGGTCGGGACAGGCAAACGTCCGGCACGTGCACCGGCATTCGTCGAGAGTGCCAGCGTTGTTTCGATGATGCCCGTCCAGGCATGGCCGCACGCCTGCGACAATGGAACGGGCTGGTCCGCGGTGGCCTCGACACCCTGCCGGCCGGCGCCCCGGCCCGCTCCTCCCGCTACCGAATCGTGATCTGGCCGTGTCCCCTTTCACAGGTCGAGCACGGTTGACTCTTGGATTGTCGGCGTTTACTGGACTTGTGCTGATCGACAGCACACGCGGGCCAGTCCGAGGAGGCCAGTGCGTGGACCCTGCACTCACCACCGCAACCACCCGCCGCGAGCAGATCCGGCTCACCGGTATCACGGGCCAGTCGGTGAGCAGGCGCGGCGCGCGGTCCATCAACGCGGACGCGGTCGCCGGTCACGCCGACCCGGCGACCGGCCGCACCGCCTTCGTGGTGGCCGACGGCATCGGTGATCATCTGCTGGCCGCACGAGCGGCGCGGACGGCCGCCGCGGTCGTCGCGCGCGAGGGCGCGGTGCACGGGCCGCAATCCGGGATCCTGGCCGCGCAGCGGGAGCTGCTGCGCGAGTTCCCGCAACCGGGCGCCGACGCCGTGCTGGTGGTCGCGGTGCTGCCCGGCGACCGGTCCGACGGGGTCTGCGAGGTCGGCTGGGTCGGGGACTGCCGCGCCTACCGGTGGAACGGGCGGGTCCTGCACCAGATCACCACCGACCACACCGTCGCCGAATATCTGCGCAACAAGGGGATCGACCCCGCCGAACGCATGAACCACATGGTCTACACCACCGTGCGCACCGCGACCGCCGCGGACTTCGGCCACGGCTTCACCGGCACCAGCACGGGCCGGCTGCTGCTGAGCACCGACGGCGTGCACAAGCGGCTGTCGATCGCGGAGATCAAGGAGATCCTCGCCTCCGACCGGACGCCGGACCAGGCGGCGGAAGCCTTGGTCAACAAGGCGTTACAGTCCGGCGGCACCGACAACACCACCGCCCTCGTGGTCGACTGCCGCTGAGTCCGGCCCCGGCCACAGACGTGCAGGGGCGCGTGGCGAGCACCGTTCATCGGCGTGGCGAAGGTGTCGCTCACCGGCTCGGTCGTTGGACGCGCTGCTCAGCGGTGTGACGAGTCCGGTGGTGATGTGCTCACCGGTGGGGCGGCACGGTCGCCGTGGCAGGCCGACGGTGACGCTGCGGCAGGCCGACGGTGGCAGCGGCGAGGGTGCCGCGCAGCCGCCGAGGTAGCGCGCGGAACAGAGTGGTCATGGCGGTGGCCGTTCCGCCTACGTCGGTACGCCCGGAGAGATAGGCGCGCTGCAGGGCGGGCGGGAGGCCGAAGAAGGCGTCGAAGAAGCGCGGGGCGTCGGCGGGGTCGAGGGCGAGCAGGGAGCGCAGGCCCGCCGTGCGCAACGCGTGCACCGCCTGCGCCGAGATCGGGCGAAGCGATGAGCCCGTCGCGAGGGCGTCGGCGGCGGCCAGCGACGCCGCGACGCTGTAACCGGAGGCGGGATGCAGCAATGCCCCGGCGGCGCCGAAGCGGCGTGCGCCGGGCCGCCCGCCCTCGACCGGAAATCGGACATGCTCGACCCGCTCGGTGCCGGTGAGTTCGACTCCGCGGTGCCGCAGGCGAGTCAGCAAACGTTGCCGCAGCCGTGCACCGGGGACCGCCGGGCGTCCGGCCAGGCAGGTTTCCTCGAGCAGAAAAGTGTTGCCGCCCAGGGGAATCGCGTACAGGAACGAGGGCGCCTCACCGGGATCCGCGCCGTTGTCCGGCCGCCAGTCCATGAACAACGGCTCGTCCCAGCGCTCCTCCGGCACCAGCAGGCCGTAGGCGGTCTGCTCGGCACGGCGCGGCGAACGGCCGACGCCGCGGGCATCGATCACCCGGCGGGCGGTGAGCACCTGCCCGGACGACAGCCGCACCGACTCCGTGCCTCCCGGCCGACCTCGGGGCCGGGAAATCTCGACGGCCCGGTCGGCGATCACGCGGGCCCCGCTCACATCGAGCGAATCCTGGAGTGCCGCACCGTCGAAAACGACATACGGGCGATCGATCTCGAACCGCCGCGTGCCCCAGGCGATCGGGCGTCGCACCGTCGCCGCGAGGGCCGCCGGGGCGATCCAGCCGGGCAGATCGTCCGCCCATGCCGCGTAGGTCGCGGTCCAGCGCCGGCCGGGAACCGGATCGACCGCGGTCACCGCCAGTCCCTGTGCCAGAGCGCGGTGCGCGAGGGCGCGCCCGGCGGGCCCGAGCCCGCACACGATGAGGTCGGTGGTCACGGAGACGATTGCATCAGATCGAGGGCCGGTGCTCCGCTCACCCGGTGGGCGGGGCCGTGCCGGCGGTGTTCGCCCGGACACTGCGGTATTCGCCCGGATGCTCCCGATCGGCCGCGAGCCGCGGCAGTGTGTCCGCGTCAGCCGGTTATCCGCCGGAACCGCTGGGCAGGACCCCGATGGCGGGCAGCACCAGGGTGCACTCGACCGGTTGGGCGTGCTCGGGGTCGAGGGCGTTGAGGACGAGGCGGGCGGTGGCGGGGTCGGAGTTGATGGACAGGTGGTCGGCGTAGTCCTGGTGGCACAGGTCCTGAACGACGTAGTTGGTGGAACCCGGTTCGTCGACGATACCGGCGGTGTACGGGATGACGAGGTCGTCGTAGCGGGTGACGATCTGCGTGTAGGCGACGCCGGGCACGGTGACCCCGCCCTCGGTCAGCTCGCGCGTGAACTCCGAGGTGGCGAGGAACTGGAACGCGGAGGGCGCGTCCGCCGAGCCGGTGTCGATGCCGGTGGCGGCGAGGTCCCGGCCGCCGAGGCCGTGCACGACGGGGGCGAGGCCGATCATCGTGGCGACCTTGGCGGCGCCGCCGCCGAATTTGAGGTACCAGTAGGGCATGGTGGCGCCCTCGGAATGTCCGACGAGGGCGACCTCGGGCGCTCCGGTGGCCTGTCGTACCCGGTCGACGAATGCGTCGAGGGTCGCGGCGCTGCCCTGCATCGGCGTCAGTCCGCCGAGCAGGGCGTCGGGGTTCGCGTCGGGTGAGCCGTAGGTGAGTGCGAACACGCAGTAGCCGTTGTTGGCCAGCAGCGGTCCGTAGGTCTGCCAGTTGTCGTTGCGGTTGGCGAGGAATCCGTGGATGAGGATCACGGGCTCGGGGTGGGCCGCGGAGGGCTTGCACGACCAGTCGTTGGTGCCCGGCGGGCTGCCGCCGCCGCCTTGCAGCGCCGCCAGCGTGGCGTCGAGGAGGAACTGGTGGGGAACCGGATAGGGCGGTACCGGTGCGGGATCGGCGTGCGTGGTCGCGGCGAGCCCGCCGTGCAGCGCGGCGGTCAGGGCCGCCGCGGCGGCGATCCTGCCCAGCCGGCGGGCGCGTTGTCCGTTCGGGTCTTTCACCCGTGTCGGGTCCTTCATGGCAAAAACTATGACACGGATCACACTCCCGGACCGGCTGTTCGGGTGATTTCAGTCGTCGTCGGCGGATATCAATTGAACGTTGTCACAAGGGTTTTCGGTGGTGACGGTCGGCCCGGGTGGTCAGAGCGCGCCCGTGGCCAGCAGCCCGCCGTCCACCCGCACGACCTCGCCGGTGATCCAGCCGGCCTGGTCGGAGACGAGGAATCCGATCAGCGCGGCGACATCCTCCGGCGTACCGAGGCGCTTCATCGGATAGCCCTGCGCGGCGGCCTCCTCGCCGGACGAGTACAGCGCGTCGGCGAACTTGGTCTTCACCACGCCCGGCGCGACGGCGTTCACCCGGATACCCGGTCCGAGCTGCCAGGCCAGTTCCTCGGTGAGCCGGATCAGCGCGGCCTTCGAGGCGCCGTAGGCGGCGATCACGCCGGTCGAGCGCAGGCCCGCGACGCTGGCGACATTGACGACGGCCCCGCCGTTGTCGCGCATCCACGCCCGATATGCCTCCTGCACATAGCCCAGCGCCGCAACGACATTGACGTCGAAGATCTTGCGGACGGCGCCCAGGTCGGCCTCCATCAGCGACCCGTACACCGGATTGATGCCGGTGTTGTTGATCAGGATGTCGAGTGAACCGAACTCGCCGACGGCCCGGGCGACGGCCTCGGCCCGGGCGGACTCGTCGCCCGAGTTCCCCGCCAGGGCAACCACTGTGCCGGGATGTCCGAGTGCGCGCGCCTCGGCCGCCGCCTCCTCCAGGGCCTCCGGCTTCCGCGCGGTGATCAGCACGTGCGCGCGCCGCGCGCCAGCAGTTCGGCCGCCACCGCCTTACCGATACCCCGGCTGGCGCCCGTGACCAGGGCCGCCTTGTCCTTCAACTCGCTCATGCACCGCACGGTAGCCCATCGGCGGCGGCGAGTGGTCGCCCGCATGTCGGGCCGCGCCGGGCGGGGCGTCGACGCCCGGATCCGGGCTGCCGGCACGGCACGGTGGCTCGCGCTACGGCGCGGCCTTCGCACGGCCCGGGGTTTCCGTGCGTTCGGCTGGGGCACGCGAAAGGGTGCGGCCCAGGGCCAGTGCCGCGGTGCGCACGGCGGGGGCGAGCAACTCGGGTTCGAAGCTTGCCGTGGGCACCGACACCGACAGCGCCGCGATCGGGCGCCCGGCCAGCAGCACCGGCGAGGCCAGGCAGCAGCCGCCGAGGACCGACTCCTCGCGCTCGATCGCGGTGCCGGTGCGCCGCACGGCGTCGAGCTCGCGGGCCAGGCGTGCCGGGTCGGTGATGGAATTGCGGGTGTAGCTGCGCAGCGGCATGCCCAGCACGTGGTCGTGGACGTCCGCCTCCTCCGGCGCCAGCAGCGCCTTACCGACGGCGGTGCAGGTCAGGGGGAGCCGGCCGCCGATCTGCGAGGGCAGCGGCAGTGCGGCGTGCCCGTGGATCTTCTCGACGTAGACGGCGTCTCTGCCGTCGCGGACCGCCAGGTGCACGGTCTGTCCGGTCACCGCGTAGAGGTCCTGCATGAACGGCAGCGCCGCCGAACGCAACCGGTACTTCAGGCCGACGCGCTCGCCGAGCTCGAACAGGGCCAGGCCGAGTTCGAACCTGCTGCCGGTGCGGGCCAGCCACCCGAGGTCGACGAGGCCGGTCAGCACCCGATGCGTGGTCGATCGGGGCAACCCGGTGCGGGCGGTCACCTCGGCCAGCGACAGTGCTGTGCCACCGGGGAAGGCGTCGAGTACCAGCGCGGAGCGCTGCAACAGCGACAGATCGTCCCGTTTCATGGGACACATCCTATTCGTGGCGGATCGCCGGGAATAGCGTGCACGGCATGACTGAAAGCAGGACACCATGAGCCGGATCAAGGCCGCGGTCATCGGGTCGGGCAACATCGGCACCGACCTCCTCATCAAACTTCTCCGCGTCGCGCAGCACGTCGAGATCGCCGCGCTGGTCGGCATCGACCCGGACTCCGACGGGCTCGCGCGCGCCCGCAGGCTGGGCGTCGACACCGTCGACACCGGCGTGCGGGGACTGATCGCGCACCCGGACTTCGACGACATCCGCATCGTCTTCGACTCCACCTCGGCCAAGGCGCACCGGGCCAACGAGGAGGCGCTGCGGCCCTACGGCAAGCGGCTCATCGACCTCACCCCCGCGGCCATCGGCCCGTTCGTGGTGCCGACCGTCAACCTGGACGAGCACCTGGACGCCCCGGTCGTGAACATGGTGACGTGTGGGGGACAGGCGACGATTCCGATCGTCGCCGCCGTCTCCGCGGTCACCCCCGTGTACTACGCGGAGATCGTGGCCTCCATCGCCTCGAAATCCGCGGGCCCGGGAACGCGGGCGAACATCGACGAGTTCACCGAGACCACCTCCGAGGCGATCGTGCGGGTCGGGGGAGCCGAGAACGGCAAGGCCATCATCGTGCTCAACCCCGCCGAGCCGCCGCTGATCATGCGCGACACCGTGCTCGCCCTGGTCACCGACCCGGACCGGGAGGCGATCCGAAAGTCGGTGCGGGACATGGTCGCCGCGGTGTCGGAGTACGTCCCGGGGTACCGGCTCAAGCAGGACGTGCAGTTCACGAAGCTGGACGACGCCGAGTCGGTCGCCACCCTCACCGGCGGCGTCGACAGGGGACCCGGCCTGTGGAAGGTGTCGGTGTTCCTCGAGGTCGAGGGCGCCGCGCACTACCTGCCCGCCTACGCCGGCAACCTCGACATCATGACCTCCGCGGCACTGCAGGTCGCCGAGCGGATCGCCGACAACATGCTCCTGGAGACGGCCCGATGACCGCGACGACCACCCGCCCGAACGTCACCGACGGCGCCCCGCTGTACATCCAGGACGTCACCCTGCGCGACGGCATGCACGCCATGCGGCACCGGATCAGCCCGGAGAACGTGGCGGCGATCGCCGCCGCGCTCGACGCCGCCGGCGTCGACGCCCTCGAGGTCACCCACGGCGACGGCCTGGCCGGTCACAGCCTCACCTACGGCCCGGGCAGCAACACCGACCGGGAATGGATCGAGGCGGCCGCCGCGGTGGTCCACCGCGCGAAGCTGACCACCCTGCTGCTGCCCGGGGTCGGCACCGTCGCCCACCTGAAGGAGGCCTTCGCGCTCGGGGTGACCTCCGTGCGAGTGGCGACCCACTGCACCGAGGCCGACGTCGCCGCCCAGCACATCGGTACCGCCCGCGAACTCGGCATGGACGTCAGCGGCTTCCTGATGATGTCGCACCTGTCCGAAGCGGCCGAGCTGGCCCAGCAGGCGAAACTGATGGAATCGTATGGGGCGCACTGTGTTTACGTCACCGACTCCGGCGGCCGGCTGACCATGAACGGTGTCCGCGACCGGGTGCGCGCCTACCGCGACCTGCTCGACCCCGGGACGCAGATCGGGATCCACGCGCACCAGAACCTGTCGCTGTCGGTGGCGAACTCGGTGGTCGCGGTCGAGGAAGGGGTGACCCGGGTCGACGCCTCGCTGGCCGGGCACGGCGCGGGCGCGGGCAACTGCCCGATCGAGCCGTTCGTCGCGGTCGCGGACCATTCCGGCTGGAAGCACAACTGCGACCTGTTCGCCCTGCAGGACGCCGCCGACGACATCGTGCGCCCGCTGCAGGACCGCCCGGTGCAGGTCGACCGGGAGACGCTGACCCTCGGGTTCGCGGGCGTGTACTCCAGCTTCCTGCGGCACGCCGAGGCCGCGGCGAAGGAGTACGGGCTGGACACGCGCGAGATCCTGCTGGCCGTCGGCGAGCGCCGGCTGGTCGGCGGGCAGGAGGACCTGATCACCGATATCGCCCTGGACCTGCGGGCGGCGAAGCAGCGCTGACGTCCCGGCGCCGGTGGTCGAGCGCCGATAAGGCAGGCGTTCGACAAGTGCGCATCGGATGAGCGGCCGGACGGTGAGGCGTGCGCGGCTGTCGGGCCGAACAGCGCGAGAAATGTCGGCCGACCCCGGCGGTCGAGCGTGACATGCGGTCGGGAAGTGTTGTGAGGCAAGGGCCATCGCTCTGCGGGCCTGGAAGTGGATGTGGTGGACCGGAGCCCGAGGAGGACCCGGCCGGCCAATCCGGACAGGGCGCCATGCCGGCCCCTGCACGGCCGGACAGGTTCTGGTCCGGGTCCGCGCCGAGAGAGGGGTTCGAAGGGGTGACGTTCGGCACTTCCGGGACACGGTGGCCGCTCACGTCGCCGGGACGACCGGCGACTCGCGGCGTGCCGGTGACAGGCAGACGGCCCGGGGGATATCGACCGGGGCCTGCATCGTCCCAGGTCGGCACGTGCACCCGGCGGAGGTCGGAGCAAGGGAGGAATCCGGGCCGGTAGCCGGGCGGGCCACCGGCCCACGAACCCGGGGGCCTCTCGGTAACGGGTAAAATCGGTGTTCTTGTGTGTCCTCCGGTTGCACACTCGAGTCGTTGCCCGCCGACCCGCCCCCGACCTGCCGAGGAGATATCTGTGATCACCGCGACCGACCTGGAGGTCCGGGCCGGAATCCGCACGCTGCTGACGGCGCCGGGTTCGGCGCTGCGGGTGCAGGCCGGCGACCGGATCGGGCTGGTCGGGCGCAACGGCGCCGGTAAGACCACCACGCTGCGCATCCTCGCCGGCGAGGGCGAGCCGTACGCGGGCCGGGTGATCCGGTCGGGTGAGCTCGGCTACCTGCCGCAGGATCCCCGCGAGGGCGATCTCGACGTGCTCGCCCGCGACCGGGTGCTGTCGGCCCGCGGCCTGGACGCGCTGATCCGGCAGATGGAGAAGCAGCAGGCGCTGATGGCCGAGGTCGCCGACGACGCCGAACGGGAGAGGGCGGTGCGCAAGTACGGCCGCCTGGAGGAGCGTTTCTCCTCGCTCGGCGGCTACGTCGCCGAGAGCGACGCCGCGCGCATCTGCCACAGCCTGGGCCTGCCCGACCGGGTGCTGGGCCAGTCGCTGCGCACGCTGTCCGGCGGCCAGCGCCGCCGCATCGAGCTGGCGCGCATCCTGTTCGCCGCCTCCGACGGCAGCGGTGGCAAGTCCGACACCACGCTGCTGCTGGACGAGCCGACCAACCACCTCGACGCCGACTCCATCACCTGGTTGCGCGGCTTCCTGCAGAACCACGACGGCGGCCTGATCGTGATCAGCCACGACGTCGAACTGCTCGAGGCCGTGGTGAACAAGGTGTGGTTCCTCGACGCGGTGCGCGGCGAGGCCGACCTCTACAACATGGGCTGGAAGAAGTACCTCGACGCCCGCGCCACCGACGAACAGCGCCGCCGCCGCGAGCGCGCCAACGCCGAGAAGAAGGCCGCCGCGCTCAAGGCGCAGGCCGCCAAGCTCGGCGCCAAGGCCACCAAAGCCGTTGCGGCACAGAACATGGTCAAGCGCGCCGATCGCATGCTGGCCGAGGCCGACGAGGTGCGCGTGGCCGACAAGGCGGCGCGGATCAAGTTCCCGGAGCCCGCCGCCTGCGGCAGGACGCCGCTGATGGCGGAGAATCTGACCAAGCTGTACGGCTCGCTGGAGATCTTCACCGGCGTCGATCTGGCCATCGACCGCGGCAGCCGGGTCGTGGTGCTGGGGCTCAACGGCGCCGGCAAGACCACGCTGCTGCGGCTGCTCGCCGGGGTGGAACAGCCCACCCAGGGCGAGCTGGTGCCCGGATACGGCCTGAAGGTCGGCTATTTCGCCCAGGAACACGACACTCTCGACGATACGGCGACGGTGTGGGACAACATCCGCCACGCCGCCCCCGATGCGGGCGAGCAGGATCTGCGCGGACTGCTGGGCGCGTTCATGTTCTCCGGGCCGCAGCTGGAGCAGCCCGCCGGCACCCTGTCCGGCGGCGAGAAGACCCGCCTCGCGCTGGCCGGGCTGGTGTCCTCGGCGGCGAACGTGCTGTTGCTCGACGAGCCGACCAACAACCTGGACCCGATCTCGCGCGAGCAGGTGCTGGACGCGCTGCGCAGCTATGCGGGCGCGGTGGTGCTGGTGACCCACGACCCGGGCGCGGCGGAGGCGCTGAACCCGGAGCGGGTGATCATGCTGCCCGACGGCACCGAGGACCACTGGTCGCAGGATTACCTGGAGCTCATCCAGCTGGCCTGAGCGTCGCCGGCGCCGGGGGCGTCAGTCGTCTTGTGCGAGATGCTGTTCGGCATCCTCGTAGCCGCCGCTCAGATGTTCGCCCGGGCCGTAGACCTGGTGCACGACGCCGGTCTCGAACGGGGTGGAGCGCAGCAGCGTCAGCGGCAGAGTGGTGTCGGCGGGTTCGAACAGGCGCAGGCCCTTGCGAATCGCGATCGGGTGCACGAGGAGATGCAGTTCGTCGATCAATCCGGCGCCGAGCAGTTGACGCACCACGGATACCGATCCGCTCATGCCGATGTCGCCGCCGGGCTCCCGCTTGAGTGCCGTGACCGCTTCCAGCAGTTCGCCTTTCAGTACCTCGGAGTTGCGCCAGGTGAAGGCGGGTTCCTGATGTGTCACCACGATCTTGCGGGCATCGCCGAGCTTCTTCGCGAAGGCGGCATCCTCGCCGCCGGCGTCCTCGCGGTCCGGCCAGGCGTCGGCGAAACCGTCGTAGGTCACGCGGCCGAGCAGCAGGGTGTCGGCGGCGCCGAGTTGCGCGTCGACGGCGGCGCCCATCTCGGCGTTGTAGTACGGAAAATGCCAGTCCTGCGGGTCCTCGACGACGCCGTCGAGGGCGATGAACAGTCCTGCGGTGATCTTGCGCATGGGTTCTCCCGGGTGTTCGAGTGGGTGGTTGTCGTACCTGTGGACGGCGCCCAGGGTGGAAAATCGTCGCCCGGCCTGGACAATTACCGAAATCGGTGAGCTAAATCACAAAGAGGCGTTGATCACCGACAGTCGAATGTCTAGCCTGGAATGAGGCTGCACGGCGACCGGAGGAAGCCATGAGTGACAGGCCCGCACAAGGGAAGTCCACGTTGGGTAAGGGCACGCGCGTCACCGGAAAGTCCCGAGACCGCTTGCAATCCCAGTTGAAGAAGCAGTACGAGGCCGGTGCGAGCATCCGCTCGCTGGCCCGGGAGACCGGGCGCTCGTACGGGTTCATCCACAACGTCCTGGTGGAGTCGCATGTGCAACTCCGCAGCCGGGGTGGGGCGAATCGGCGCAAGTCCGCCAGCAAGTAGGCGTTGCTCTCGCATGCCGCGAGTCTCGTTGCGTGGCAACGTGTCTCGCGGGATGTGGGCGCACGTCTCGCGTCGGCGCGTGTCCCGGGGCGGGACAGTGACCGCGTGTCCCGGGGCGGGACAGTGACTCAGTACCCCGGCACGGTGGCGTCACCGTGCACGAGGTAATGGGCGAGGCTCCGGAAAATGGGCAGACCGGTCTTGATTTCCAGATAGGCGAACTGGCCCTGGGGATTCACCTCGAGGAAGTAATACTCGCCATCCACGCCGAGCCGGATGTCGAGGACCCCGAACGTGAGACCGAGCGCGCCCATCAGTGTGGCCAGCGACTTGCTCACCGCGGCCGGCAGGCGGGCGGTGCCGAAACCCACCGAGGTGTCCAGGCGCGAATCCACCCGTCCCACACCGGCTTGCGAGTCGATGCGCACCGCCCATTCGATGCCGTCGATCCACACCACCCGCAGATCGCATTCGGCATCGATGTAGTCCTGGAAGGTGGTGGGCGCCGAGCGGATGGTGCCCAGCCGGTCGAGGTCGGCGGGTGCGACCAGACGGGTCTCGGAGAATTCGGCGCGCCCGGTCCCGGTGCGCTTGTAGACCACGGCGCCGCGGCGGGAGTCGACGAAGCTGCGGGCCTCGTCCGGATCGTTGGTGATGAGCGTCTCGGGGATCGCGAATCCGCTGCGCTGCGCCGTCTCCAACTGCACGATCTTGCGCGTGGCGGTGCGGTCGGCGCCGGGGTCGTTGACCCATACCGCAGGGATCGACCAGAGCAGGCCCTGCAGAAACCCGTCGCATTCGGCCTGGCGGTAGTCGTCGTCGGCGCCCTGTGTGCTCGTGGGAACGGCGCAGCGGTGCGGGCGCCGCCACCAGACCGAGGTGACGTCGTCCAGCCCGGTCAGATGCGACAGCGATCGCGCCGTGCCCGCTCGATCGAGGCGGAAACTGCCTCCGGCACGCGGAAATTCGCGCATGTCGAGGCGAATCGGGTTGAGTCGATGGTGTTTTCGCAGCGTGGCCGCCATCGCCTCGGCGTGCAGATCGTCGGTTTCGGTGACGATCAGGACCGAACCTGCCGGGTGGGCGGCCATCGAATGGGGACCTCAGTCCAGACTGTCGCAGGCCGTGCCGTCGTCGCTGCGCGCGGAAGTTCGCGTCTGGCAGTAGGTGAAGGTGGCCCCGCCGATGCCGGGAGTGCCGGGCAGCCGCAGGCGGCGGGCCCACACCTCGGTCAGGCGGCGCAGCAGGTCGTCGCCGCGGGCCGGGGAGTGCGGCCGGGCGAGCGTCATCGGGCGGTCGACGAGGTCGATGCGCCGGCGCTGCGTGAAATCCGCTGTGGCGCCGGGGCGGACCCATACCCGCACCGGACGGTCGGCCGATGGTCTGCCGGGAGCTTCGGGCCGGCCCCCGTCGGATCGGCCGGACTCCGGCACATCGAGACGCAAGATGTCTGCCCGGTCGAAGGTCCACGTGCCCTCGCCGACCCGGACGCTGACGGTGTGCTCGGACTCTGCCGTCAGATAGCCGGACAACGGGGGAACGAGATCCCGATCGTCCGGAGCCGATCCGGCGGCAGGGATGAACGGGCGAAGAGTTTCGGTCATCGAGCTGGTCTCCGATCTGCTCGCGGTTTGCCACGGAAGCCGAGCGTGACCTGGATCATAGCTCGGTGGTCGCGCCGGCCGGTTCACATCGGAAGAATTACGGGTGCCCGGGGAGACGGCCCCCGACTGTAAAACGCTATCGCCGAAAGATTTTCAGTTGAGCGGTCAACGCCGTGGCGGGGCGCCGGCGGTCACAGATTCAACAGCTCTCGGGAGTCGGCGAGCTCCAGGAACCGGTCGACGGGATTCGGCACGAGCCGGCGGGCGGTGAGATCCATCAGGCCGAGCACGACGCGGAACTCGGCCGACACCGTGCCGTCCAGCTTGACGATCTGCTGATGCATCCGGAAGGCCTTGCCCTCGCCCCATTCGACCGTGCAGGTGACCGACACCTCGTCGCCGAGATGCAGTTCGCGCAGGTGCCGGACGGTCGATTCCAGGACCACCGGCCCGACGCCCGCCGGCCGCAACTTCTCCGGCACGATCCCGGCGGCGCGCATCACCTCCCACCGCGCGTGCTCCGCGTACTGGTGGTAGACGGCCTGATTGAGATGGCCGTTCACATCGGTTTCGTAGCCGCGAACGGTGACGGGCACGGAAAAGGTCATACCCCGGCGAACCGGCAGCACATGCCCGTCTATTTCCGCTCCGTCCGTGGTCTGTGTCACGGCTGCCGGACGTTCTTGGGCGGCTACGGATCCCGCATTCCGTGCGGACTCGCATGGAATGCCGCCCGGCATTGCGTGCATATCTGCACGCGATGTCATTTCCGGCGGTCCCGCGCCCGTCTCACTGCTTGCGGCGGACGGAGGCCTCCACCAGATCGAGCACGGCGGAGAGGTTGTCGTTCGCGTGCCCGGACGCGATGCGGGCGATCAGGCCGTCCAGCACCAGATCGAGATAGCCGAGCAGCACATCGGTCGGCACGTCGTCGCGCAGCGCCCCGGCGGCCTTGCGGCGTTCCAGACGGGCGATGGTCGCCGCGGTCAGCTCCTCGGACCGCTGTTCCCAGTGGGCGCGGAACTCGGCGTCGGTGCGCAGCCGCCGCGCGATCTCGAGCCGGGTGCCGAGCCAGTCGAAGTCCTCGGGCCGCGCGAGCATGTCGCGCATCACCTGCACCAGGCCCTGGTTGGCCGCGACCTCGGCCATGCGCGCGGCATCCTCGTGGGCCAGCGCCAGGAACAAGGCGTCCTTGTCCCGGAAATGATGGAATATCGCGCCGCGGGACAGCCCGATGGCGTCCTCGAGCCGGCGCACCGTCGCACCCTCGTAGCCGAATTCGGCGAAGCAGCGCCGCGCCCCGTCCAGGATCTGGCTGCGCCGGGCGGCGAGGTGGTCGTCACTGACCTTGGGCATGGCTCCTCCAAGCGGGGTGTGCGGCGAAACTGACCGCGCCTCGCGCGGTCATCCCGGTGAAGGCCGGGACCGAGACGGAGACGCAACGTTCGTGCCGAACCTCGCTACTCGATCCCGACGTTCGCCGGAACGACGAGACCACGTCCGACACCAGCGGTGAGCAGTGGCGCCCCGGCCCGGAGAGGATCCGGCGCCGGGGCATCGTGCAGAGCTGTAGCTGTATCAGCTCTTGATCATGTTGCGCAGCACGTACTGCAGGATGCCGCCGTTGCGGTAGTAGTCGGCCTCGCCGGGGGTGTCGATGCGGACCTTGGCATCGAACGTCACCTTCTGGCCGTCCTCCTTGGTGGCGGTCACCTTCAGGGTCTTCGGAGTCACGCCCTCGTTCAGCTTGGTGATGCCCTCGATGTCGAAGGTCTCCGTGCCGTCCAGCTTCAGCGACGTGGCCGACTCGCCCTCCGGGAACTGCAGCGGGATCACGCCCATGCCGATCAGGTTGGACCGGTGGATGCGCTCGAACGATTCGGTGATCACCGCGCGCACGCCCAGCAGGCTGGTGCCCTTGGCCGCCCAGTCCCGGGACGAACCCGAGCCGTATTCCTTGCCGCCCAACACGACCAGCGGGATGCCGGCCTGCTGGTAGTTCTGCGAGGCGTCGTAGATGAACGCCTGCGGGCCGCCGTCCTGGGTGAAGTCGCGGGTGTAACCGCCCGAGACGTCATCGAGGAGCTGGTTGCGCAGCCGGATGTTGGCGAAGGTGCCGCGGATCATCACCTCGTGGTTGCCGCGCCGCGAGCCGTAGGAGTTGTAGTCCTTGCGCTCGACGCCGTTGGCCTCCAGGTACTGCGCGGCCGGCGTGCCGGGCTTGATGTTGCCGGCGGGGGAGATGTGGTCGGTGGTCACCGAATCGCCCAGCAACGCAAGCACTCGGGCACCCTGGATATCGGTCACCGGCTCCGGCTTCTCCGGCATGCCCTCGAAGTACGGGGGCTTGCGGACGTAGGTGGAGTCCTCGGCCCATTCGAAGGTCTTGCCCTCCGGGGTCGGCAGCGAACGCCAGCGCTCGTCACCCTTGAACACGTCCTTGTAGTCCTCGAGGAACATGTCCCGGGAGATGACCTGGTCGATGGTCGACTGGATCTCCTGCGGCGAGGGCCAGATGTCCTTCAGGAACACGTCGTTGCCGTCGGTGTCCTTCCCGAGGGCGTCGTGCTCGAAGTCGAAGTCCATCGTGCCCGCGAGCGCGTACGCGATGACCAGCGGCGGCGAGGCCAGGTAGTTCATCTTCACGTCGGGGGAGATGCGGCCCTCGAAGTTGCGGTTGCCCGACAGCACCGCGGTGACCGACAGGTCGTTGTCGTTGACCGCTTGCGAGATCTCCTCCGGCAGCGGGCCGGTGTTGCCGATGCAGGTGGCGCAGCCGAACGCCACCAGGTTGAAGCCCAGCTTCTCCAGGTACGGCCACAGGCCCGACTTCTCGTAGTAGCCGTTGACCACCTGCGAGCCCGGCGCCATCGAGGTCTTCACCCACGGCTTGCGGGCCAGGCCCTTCTCGACGGCGTTGCGTGCCAGCAGGGCCGCGCCGATCATGACCGACGGGTTGGAGGTGTTGGTGCAGGAGGTGATCGAGGCGACCACCACGGCGCCGTGGTCGAGGATGAAGTCGCCGTACTCCTCGGAGTGCACCTTCACCGGCTTCGACGGGCGGCCCACCGCGCCGTTGGCGGCGGTCGGCAGCACGGCGTCGTCGTCGGCGAACGACAGCACGGCGGGATCGCTGGCCGGGAACGACTCCTCGATGGCCTCGTCCAGGTGCGAGTGCGGGGTATCGGCGCTGGTCTGCGCCTCCGCGTCGCTGGTGTAGTTGTGGATGTCCTTGCGGAACGCGGTCTTGGACTCCGACAGCAGGATTCGGTCCTGCGGGCGCTTCGGTCCCGCGATGGACGGCACCACCGTGCTCAGGTCCAGCTCCAGGTACTCGGAATAGGCGGGCTCGTGATCGGCGTCGTGCCAGAGGCCCTGTTCCTTCGCGTAGGCCTCGACGAGCGCGACCTGCTCGTCGGTGCGGCCGGTCAGCCTCAGGTACTCGATGGTGACATCGTCGATCGGGAAAATCGCGGCGGTGGAACCGAATTCGGGGCTCATGTTGCCCAGCGTGGCGCGGTTCGCGAGGGGCACCTCGGCGACGCCCTTGCCGTAGAACTCGACGAACTTGCCGACCACACCGTGGCGGCGCAGCATGTCGGTGACGGTCAGCACGACGTCGGTGGCGGTGACGCCCGGCTTGATCTCACCGGTCAGCTTGAAGCCGACCACGCGCGGGATCAGCATCGAGACGGGCTGGCCCAGCATGGCCGCCTCGGCCTCGATACCGCCTACGCCCCAACCCAATACGCCCAGGCCGTTGACCATGGTCGTGTGCGAGTCGGTGCCGACGAGGGTGTCGGGGTAGGCCTGCCCGTTGCGCTCCATGACGACGCGCGCGAGGTGCTCGATGTTGACCTGGTGCACGATGCCCGTCGACGGCGGCACGACCTTGAAGTCGTCGAATGCCGTCTGGCCCCAGCGCAGGAACTGGTAGCGCTCGCCGTTGCGCTGGTACTCGATGTCGACGTTGCGCTCGAAGGCGTCCTCGCGGCCGAAGACGTCGATGATCACGGAGTGGTCGATGACCATCTCGGCCGGGGCGAGCGGGTTCACCTTGTTCGGGTCGCCGCCGAGGGTGGCGACGGCCTCGCGCATGGTGGCCAGGTCGACGATGCAGGGCACACCGGTGAAGTCCTGCATGATGACACGCGCGGGGGTGAACTGGATCTCGGTGTTCGGATCCGCCGAAGGATCCCAATCGGCAATGGCCCGAATGTGATCGGCGGTGATGTTGGCGCCGTCCTCGGTGCGGAGCAGGTTCTCCGCCAGGACCTTCAGGGCGTAGGGCAACTTCTCGGTGCCGGGCACGGCGGAGAGGCGGAAGATCTCATACGACCGATCTCCGACCTCGAGGGTGCCCTTGGCACCGAATGTATCGATGCTCGTCATACGTTCAGCTCCACTCGTCGGTGTCGAATTGGGACGGATGGGTACCGAGGTGGTCGCGCATGACTTCCTCCTTCGGATCCCGTTCGTCCGTCCCGGTGAGCGTCACCGCCGGCAGGGCTGTGCCGGCGGTTCGGTCGAGGGCGCAGTCTCGGGGCTGTGCGCCTCGTGCTGCCAACTCTAACAGTACGCTTGTCCTATGAAACGCGCGGGGCACATAACGCGTGGCGTGCCGGTAACCATCATCCTCCTGTCGCGTACTGTGCTCTCGAGCCCGTCGGGTAGTCGGTCCGGCGGCGCCGTCGTCAGCAAGCTGATCGCCTGGACAGTGTTGGATGCCCGTCGCCCGCTGGGCGGCTCGACAGACCGGATGGAAGATGACCGTCTTTGACACCTCGGTTCTTACACCCGAAGCCGCGGCGCTACCGCCCGATACCGACCTGGACGTGATCCTGGCGGACCTGGCCGACAACCACGTCGCCACGCCCAAGGGGCAGAAGGACAAGGAAGGCGCGCTGGCGGCGATCGTCGACGACGCCCGCGATCACGGCATCCCGCTGACCGTCGTGGTGGTGCAGGGCAACAAGGGGCGCGAGGAGGACATGCGCGACCTGGCCACGACCGTCGGCAAGCAGGAACACGGCACGGTCGCGGTGTTCAGCGACGACATGGTCGGGACCTACAGCGATGCCATCCCGCGCGCGCGGCTGGAGTGGGCCGAGGATCCGGCGAAGGGGCAGAAGGTCGGGCATTCCGATACGGCGGCACGGATATTCGTCGATCGGCTCGAGGCGCCGCAGCAGGTGTCGCCCACCGTCGTGACCGCCGCGCTGCTGGTGCTGGCGCTGCTGGTGATCGGCGGGCTGTACTGGGTCAAGGCGCGGCGCGGTCCGGCCACGGCGCCGGAGGGTTCCGAGGCGCACGCCTCCTAGACGGTCGTCCCGGTGCCGGGGGTGCCGGGTTCCCGGTGATTCGCACCGCGATTGCCGTTCGCCGCCTGATTGCGGCATTCCGGTGGAGTAGGGCGCGCGGCCGCGCGCCGGGGTCGGCCCCGCGTCGGCCGGCCGGGGTGCGGCGCGTCCGGGTCGGCGCGCTGCGACCGGATATTCGGTCTGTTTCTGCGGGGTATATCCGTGTCGCCCTATGGTTATCCGCGAGCTATCTGTAAATTACAGCCCTGGCATTCCGTTGCCCTTGTTTTCCCCGTGGACAATGTGACGTACGGTTTCAAATGACACGGATGGGGAAGAAGTGTCATATGCGCTTCTAGTGGCTGGAGGGTTGCAGGGGCCGACCGATGCTCGTGGCGCGAGACCGCTGCACCGATCGGCCGGCGCAGTTCCGATGGAACGCCGTTGCATCGGAGGCCGGAGCGGGATCCAGGGAGGTGGTGCGGGTGCCGGGGAGGCGGCAGGGGGCCTCGGTCAGGGTCGCTCTCGGATTGCTCGTCTGCGCCGTCGCCCTGACGGCGAGGGGGCCGGCGGTGGATGCGGCGCCGCCGCCACCACCCAATCCGAGCGAAGGCGATATCGCCGACGCCAACGGGCAGGTGGACACCGGCGTCGCCCAGGTGGGCGGGCTGATCAACGAGGTTGCCGCGGCCGAACAGCAGTTGCAGCAGCTCGACACCGAGGTGGCCCGCAAGCGCGAGTCGGTGAACAAGGCGCTGGTCGACCTGCAGGCCGCCCGGGCCCAGGCCGACGCGGCGGCGGCCGCGGTAGCGGCGAGCCGCCGCGATCTGGACGCGGCGGGCGCCCAGGTGGACCGGGCCCGCGCCGACTTCGACCGGTTCGCCGTCGAGGCGTACACCCGGCCCGGCACGGGCTCGCTGGTCAACGTGCTGGGCGGGGACGACCCGGCGGCCGCGCTGGACCGCGCGCAGCTGCTCGAGCTGGCGTCCAAGAGCAGACAGGACGCGCTGGAGCGGCTCCGCCGCACGCAGATCGAACAGGCCAACCGGGATTCGGCCGTGCGGCAGGCCAAACAGGTCGCCGACGCCGCCGCGGCCGCCGCCGAGCAGAAGAAGGCGGAGGCGGAGCAGGCGGTGGTGGCCGCCAAGGCCGCGCAGGAACAGCAGGCCGCGCAGCGCAACGCACTGATGCAGCAACGGGATTCGGCGCAGCAGCGGCTCGACGAGGCCCGGCATCGGGTCGCGGGGCTGCAGGGGCAGCGCGAGGCATTCCTGTCGTGGGACCGGCAGCGGCAGGCCGAGGAGGCGGCCGCGCAGGCCGCCGCCGAGCAGGCGTCGCAGCGGGCATCCGCCGACCGGACGGCTCAGGACCGGGCCGCGCAGCTGGGCGCGGGGAAGCGCCCGCACACCCAGCTGGACAACGCGCCCGCGCCGCACGCCTCGATGCCGACCCCGAATCGCCCGGCCGGTGACCGGTCCGAACTGATCGAGACCGTGGTCGACCGGGCGATGTCGCAACTGGGCGTGACCTACGCCTGGGGCGGCGGCGACGAGAGCGGCGCGACCCTGGGCATCCGCGACGGCGGAGTCGCCGACAGTCACGGCGACTTCGACAAGGTCGGCTTCGACTGTTCCGGCCTGATGATCTACGCGTTCGCCGGCGTCGGGATCTCGTTGCCGCACTACAGCGGTTACCAGTACACGATGGGCACCCAGGTTCCGGTGGCCGAGCGGGAACGCGGCGACATGCTGTTCTGGGGTTCGGGCGGCAGCGAGCACGTGGCGATGTACCTGGGTGACGGCAAGATGGTGGAGGCGCCCGAATCCGGCGACGTGGTGAAGGTTTCGCCGGTGCGCGAGGGGGGCATCATGCCGTACGCGGTCCGGCTGCTGACCTGACGACTCCCAGTGTCCTCTCAGGTGCCGACGACGTCGCGTGCGTTAGGGTTCGAACTTGTGGCGTGTACTGCGCGGCGCGCGGCGTGTCGGAATCCCCTGGCGGCGTTGGGGGAGAATGCCGGACCTGGAATAGTGGTGGGGAACACGCCGGGTGGGTCGGATCGGCCGCGGAGGCGGCGACGATGCCACCGGGCGGTGAACTACAGATGCAGCGGCGAGCCTCACGAGGCCGGACTAGGCGAAAGCGGGGATTTTTGTGACTTCGACTGATGGTGTGAGCACGGTGAATTCGGCGAAGGAAGCGCCGACACCGGACACCCTCGAGCGCGATGTCCAGACCCTGGAGAAGGCGATCTACGAAGTCAAACGAGTGATCGTCGGCCAGGACCGCCTGGTGGAACGGCTGCTCGTCGGTGTGCTCTCGCGCGGGCACGTGCTGCTCGAGGGCGTGCCCGGTATCGCCAAGACGCTCGCGGTGGAGACCTTCGCCCGGGTCGTGGGCGGCACGTTCTCCCGCGTCCAGTTCACCCCCGACCTGGTGCCCACCGACCTCGTCGGTACCCGCATCTACCGGCAGGGCCGCGAGGAGTTCGATACCGAACTGGGCCCGGTGGTGGCGAATTTCGTGCTCGCCGACGAGATCAACCGCGCGCCGGCCAAGGTGCAGTCGGCGCTGCTCGAGGTGATGGCCGAGCGGCACGTGTCGATCGGCGGCAAGACCTTCCCGATGCCCGATCCGTTCCTGGTCATGGCGACCCAGAACCCGATCGAGAGCGAGGGCGTGTACCCGCTGCCCGAGGCGCAGCGCGATCGCTTCCTGTTCAAGGTGATCGTCGACTACCCCTCGGTGGAGGAGGAGCGCGAGATCATCTACCGGATGGGCGTCACGCCGCCGGAGCCCAAGCAGATCCTGGAGCCGGCCGAGCTGATCCGGCTGCAGAAGCTGGCCGCCAACACCTTCGTGCACCACGCGCTGGTCGACTACGTGGTCCGGGTGATCTCCGCGACCCGCAAGCCGGCCGAGTTCGGGCTCGACGACGTCGCCGGATGGGTGGCCTACGGCGCCTCGCCGCGCGCCAGCCTGGGCATCATCTCGGCCGCGCGCGCTGTCGCGCTGATCCGCGGCCGCGACTACGTGGTGCCGCAGGACGTGGTGGAGGTCGTGCCCGACGTGCTGCGCCACCGCCTGGTGCTGTCCTACGACGCGCTCGCCGACGAGGTGAGCCCCGACGACGTGATCCGCCGGGTGCTGCAGACCGTCGGCCTGCCGCAGGTGTCGCCGCAGGCCAACGTGCCCGGGCAGGGCCAGGCGCCGGTGGCGCCGCCGATGCCCGCGCCCGCGATGGCCGCGCCGCAGCCCGGTGGCCCGCAGCAGCCGGACGCGCCGCAGCCGCCGGTGCCGCCCGCGCCGAACGGTCAGCAGGCCGCCGGTCAGCAGCCACCGCAGCACCAGTGACCGGAGCGTCGGATTCGGTTGCGCCAGTGACGAATTCACCGAAGGTCCCACCGACGAAGCACAGTGCGGCCCCGCCCTCGTTCCGCTCCGGCAATCTGAACGATCCGCGGTTGTCGGCCGCGCTGAAGACCCTCGAACTGACCGTGCGCCGGCGCCTGGACGGCGTGCTGCACGGCGACCACCAGGGCCTGATCCCGGGCCCGGGGTCCGAACCCGGTGAGGCCCGGCTGTATCAGCCGGGCGACGACGTGCGCCAGATGGACTGGTCGGTCACGGCCCGCACCACCCATCCGCACGTGCGGCAGATGATCGCCGACCGGGAGCTGGAGACCTGGCTCGTGGTCGACCTGTCCGCCAGCCTCGACTTCGGCACCGCGCTGTGCCAGAAGCGGGATCTGGTGGTCGCCGCTGCGGCCGCGGTCACCTACCTCACCAGCGGCGGCGGCAACCGGATCGGCGCCGTCGTCGCCAACGGCGAGCGGCTGTTCCGGATTCCCGCCCGCAGCGGGCGGGTTCATGCTCAGGCGATGTTGCGTGACATCGCCACCACCCCGCACGCGGCCGACGGCGTGCGCGGCGACCTGCGCGGCGCGATCGAGTCGCTGCGCCGCCCGCAGCGCAAACGCGGTCTGGCCGTGGTGATTTCGGACTTCCTCGGCGACATCGACTGGCAACGGTCGTTGCGCGCCATCTCCGGCCGCCACGATCTGCTCGGGGTGGAGGTGCTGGATCCGCTGGATCTGGAACTGCCCGACGTGGGTGACGTGGTGCTGCACGATCCCGAGACCGGCCGCACCCGGGAGTTCACCGTAACCCCCACGCTGCGTAGCGATTTCACCCGCGCGGCGCGGCGGCACCGCGGTCAGGTCGAGCAGGCGCTGCGCAGCAGCGGAGCCCCGGTGCTGACGCTGCGCACCGACCGGGATTGGATCGCCGACGTCGTCCGGTTCGTGTCCACCCGGCGCCACACCTTCGGCGCCCCGTCCGGTCAGGTCCCTCGACAGTGAGTATTTCGCATTTCACCGCCGCCGCCTGGCTGGCGTTCCTGCTCGTCGTCGCCGCGATCGCACTGCTCTACGTGGTGGTGCAGCGCCGGCGCAAGCAGCATCTGCTCCGGTTCGCGAATATGGAGACGCTGGAGCGGGTCGCGCCCAAGCGGCCCAGCGGCTTCCGGCACGTGCCGGTGGCGTTGATATTGGTCGGCCTGGTGCTGCTGACGATCGCGGCGGCCGGCCCGCAGGCCGCCAAGAAGGTGCCCCGCAACCGCGCCACCGTGATGTTGGTGATGGACGTGTCGCTGTCGATGGAGGCGACCGACGTGCCGCCGTCGCGCCTGCAGGTGGCCAAGGAGGCGGCCAGCGATTTCGCCGAGGGTCTCACTCCCGGAATCAATCTCGGGTTGGTGACCTTCGCGGGCACGGCCTCGGTGCAGGTGTCGCCGACCACCAATCGCGAGGCCGTGAAGGCGGCCATCAACAACATCAAGCTGTCCGAGCGCACCGCGACCGGTGAGGGCATCTTCAGCGCCATGCAGGCCATCGAGACGCTGGGGTCGGTGCTCGGCGGCGCCGGGACCCCGCCGCCGGCCCGGATCGTGCTGATGTCCGACGGTAAGCAGACCGTGCCCGACGACAAGGACGTCGACAATCCCCGGCACGGCTTCGTCGCGGCCCGCACGGCCAAGCAGAAGAACGTTCCGGTGTCGACCATCTCGTTCGGCACGACGTGGGGCAGCGTGGAGATCCCGGACCCGGACGGCCGTGGCGCGCAACAGGTCCGGGTGGCGGTGGACGACGATTCGCTGCGTGAGATCGCCAAGATCTCCGGCGGCGACTTCTACACCGCGTCCTCGCTCGAGGAACTCAACGCCGTGTACGACACCTTGGACAAGCAGATCGGCTACGAGATGCAGATGGGTGATGCGAGCCGGCCGTGGCTGCTGATCGGTCTGCTGCTCACCTCCGCGGGTGCGGTCGCCGGACTGCTCTACCGGCAGCGGCTGCCGTAGCGGATCGCGGGCGAACCGCGCACTCGTTCGCCGGCCCCGTGAGCGCCGTTCCCGGGTGGGACCCGGAGGAGAGCGCGGGACCGTTCCTTTGGGGCGTGTCTCGAGAGGCTGCGGCCAGTGCGCGATAGGCCCCGAGGAGAAGGTAGGTTTACAGCCATGTCGAACTTCACATCCCGATCGGTACTGGTGACGGGAGGCAACCGCGGCATCGGGCTCGCGGTCGCCCAGCGGCTCGCCGCCGACGGGCACAGGGTCGCGGTCACGCATCGGGGATCGGGGGTGCCGGACGGCCTGTTCGGCGTGAAATGCGATGTGACCGACGTAGATTCGATCGACGAGGCGTTCTCCGAGGTGGAGGCCACCCAGGGGGCGGTCGAGGTGCTGGTGGCCAATGCCGGCATCGTGGACAACACGCTGCTGATGCGGATGAGCGAAGAGCAGTTCGCCCGCGTCATCGATGCGAACCTCACCGGTGCGTGGCGGTGTGCCAAGCGGGCCAACCGGGCCATGCTGCGGGCGCGGTTCGGGCGGATGATCTTCCTGGGTTCGGTCGTCGGCACCATGGGCGTTCCGGGACAGGTCAATTACGCCGCCGCCAAGTCCGGGCTGATCGGCATGGCCCGCGCCATCACCCGCGAGATCGGTTCGCGCAATATCACCGCCAACGTCGTGGCTCCCGGCCTGATAGATACCGACATGACCCGCCAGGACATGACCGAGGAGATGCGCGAGACCGCGCTGAAGGCGATCCCGGCCGGGCGGATGGGCAGCACGGACGACGTCGCCGCGGCGATCAGCTTCCTGGCCTCCGACGATGCTCAGTACATCTCCGGCGCGATCATCCCGGTCGACGGCGGTCTGGGCATGGGCCACTGAGCATCCAGGGCCGCACCCGGCGTTCCGCGCTCGGCGAGACTGTCGGCGTACCGGCGCACGAATCCACCAGACCCCCGAACAGGAGACCCCGAATTTCATGAGCGGATTGCTCGAGGGCAAGACCGTCCTCATCACCGGCATCATCACCGACGCCTCGATCGCCTTCCACGCCGCCAAGGTGGCGCAGGAGCAGGGCGCGAAGGTGATCATCACCGGCATTCCCGAGCGGCTGCGGCTGATCGACCGGATCGCGAAGCGGCTGCCGCAGGAGATCCCCCCGGCCATCGGCCTCGACGTCACCAGCGAGGAGGATCTGGCCGCGCTGGCGGACAAGGTTCGCGAACTCGCGCCGGAGGGTGTCGACGGTGTGCTCCACTCGATCGCGTTCGCGCCGCGCACCCTGATGGGCCCGGAGGCCAAGCCGTTCCTGGACGGCCCGGGCCCGGATGCGGCGAAGTCGTTCGAGATCTCGGCGTGGAGCTACGCGTCGCTGGCGCGGGCGGTGCTGCCGGCGATGAACGAGGGCGGCTCGATCGTGGGCATGGACTTCGATCCGCGCACCGCGCTGCCTTACTACAACTGGATGGGCGTGGCGAAGGCCGCGCTGGAGTCGGTGAACCGGTACGTGGCGCGAGAAGTGGGCGAGGCCAAGCGGATTCGCTCGAATCTGGTCGCCGCCGGTCCGATCAAGACGCTGGCCGCCAAGGCCATCGCCGGCACCGCGACCGACGACGCCAAGCAGCTGACCATGCTGAACACCTATTGGGACGGCGCGTCGCCGATCGGCTGGGACGTCGAGGACCCGACCGTGGTGGCCAAGTCGATCGTCACGGTGCTGTCGGACTGGCTGCCCGGCACCACCGGGTCGATCATCTACGTCGACGGCGGGGCCAGCCACAACACCTGGTTCCCGGAGAACTGGTCGGCCAACTGAGCGGATAGTCGGCGCGCGGTGACCGGGCCGCGTCGTCCGGACCATGACGGCTTGGATGCGAACTGAGGTGGGCATGGAGTACGACGCGCTGCTGGTGCTGTCCTTCGGCGGGCCCGAGGGGCCCGAGGAGGTGATGCCGTTCCTGGAGAACGTCACTCGGGGTCGTGGCGTTCCCCCGGAGCGGCTGGCCGAGGTCGCCGAGCACTACCACCATTTCGGTGGCGTCTCGCCCATCAACGCGCTGAATCGCGACATCATCGCGGCCGTCGAGGCGGAATTCGGCCGGCAGGCCATCGAACTGCCGGTCTATTTCGGCAACCGCAACTGGCATCCGATGGTGGAGGACACCGTCGCGCGGATGCGGGACGACGGAGTCGGTGCGGCCCTGGCGTTTCCAACCTCGGCCTGGGGCGGGTATTCGGGGTGCCGACAGTACGACGAGGACATCGTGCGGGCGCGGGCGGCGGCCGGGGAGTCGGCGCCGCGGCTGGTGAAGCTGCGCCAGTTCTTCGATCACCCGCTGTTCATCGACGCCTTCGCCGACGCGATTCGCGCCGCGGTACAGCGGATTCCCCTCGACCGGCGCGATCGGGTGCGGCTGGTGTTCACGGCGCACTCGATCCCGGTGTCGGCCGATGCGGCGGCCGGGCCGCCGGACGACGGCGGGCATCTCTACGGCCGCCAGGTCGTCGACGCGGCCCGGTTGTGCGCCGGCGCAACGGGATTCGACGACTTCGACGTCGTCTGGCAGTCGCGGTCGGGTCCGCCGCAGGTGCCGTGGCTGGAGCCGGATATCGTCGACCACCTGGAAGCGTTGTCGGCCAAGGGAATCGACGCCGTGGTGGTGTGCCCGGTGGGTTTCGTGTCGGACCATCTCGAGGTGATCTGGGACCTGGACAACGAGGCGACCGAGAAGGCCGCCGAACTCGGTATGGCGTTCGCCCGCGCCGCCACGCCGGGGACGGATCCGCGGTTCGCGCGGATGATCGCGGAGTTGGTGGGGGAGCATCTGTCCGGCGTGGCGCCGCGCCGGCTCGGGACCGTGCCCGGATACGGCTGCACCACCGACGGCGCACCGTGCGTCGTCGGCTGCTGCGAGCCACCGCGTCGCCGCGGCTGAAACGCCCCGGGCCGGCGCGACGGGGTCAGCCGGCGAAGAAGGTGCCGACGATGCCCGCGACGCGTCCGGGGTCGCCCTTATCGATACCGAAATGGTCCAGGTCCGGGAACAGGTGCCCGGTGCAGTGCGGAATGGTGTATTCGAGGGTGGCGCGGTCGATATCGGCCTGTGTGGTGTGGTCCCTGCCACCCTGCAGGATCAGCACCTCCGCCGCGATCTCGCGATAGGCCGGGTAGGTGTTGTCGAGCCGGGCGATCTCGCGATGCTCACGCAGGGTTTCCGTCAATTGGCCCAGCACGATGCTCCGCTGCGGGCCCCGGAGCGCCAGCGGCATCATGCGGCGCATCAGCCAGCGCGGCGCGCGGCGGGCGGATTCGGGGCCCATCGCCCGCGCGAATTCGACGAACGCGTCGAACGGCCTGTCCCGGACCAGGTTTCGCTCGTAGGCGGACATCCAGCCGGTGGGTACGGACCGGTCGATCGACAGTCCCGGTTCGTAGACGGCGGCCTTGCGGATATCGGGGCAGCCGCGCGCGGTCTCCAGCACCACGAGCCCGCCGTAACTGTGCCCCACCAGCAACCGCGCCCCCGTCTTGTCGCAGACGGCGAGCAGATCCTCGCGCTCCTTGTCGATGCGGTACTCCGGTCCCTGCGGGCCGCTGCGGCCGCGCCCGCGGCGCTCGACGACATGCGCGGTGAACTGTTCCCCGAGCGCTCGGGCGAAGTCCAGGTATCCGGCGGCCACCGAGAGCGCACCGGGCACGACGACGAGGGCGGGCCCGCGGCCGACGGTGAGATAGGCGATGGTGGTGCCGTCGGCGGAGACGACGGTCGAGGACGTCACGGTCGGTTCCGGCACGGTCATCAGTTCCTCATCACTGATCAGCTCGCCACCGGCCGAGGCCCGGCATGCCGCGGCTACCGGTGACTAGGGTCAGCGTACGTCCGGACGCGGTGTGTCCGATCCGAATCAGCGCCAACTGGGTAACCACAGTTCGTGCAGCCACGTGGAGAAGGTGAGCGGGATCGCGGTGAGGATCGGATAGATCCAGGCGAAATTTGCCAGAACGAGGCCGAGATAGAGGCATACCAGCAGCAAACGGGTGCGGCGCTGCTCGAAGGAATCCTCCGCCCTGCCGAGGATCTCGCCGAGTGCCAGGGCCAGCAGCATGACCAGGTACGGAGCCATGGCGGTGGCGTAGAAGAAGTACATCTGCCGGTCCAGCGCGCCGAACCAGGGCAGCCAGGCGGCGCCGTATCCGGTGAGCAGGGCGGCATAGCGCCCATCGCGCCGGACCGCGGTGCGCCACAGTGCCCAGCCGAGGACCGGGAACGCGAGCCACCAGATCGCCGGCGTCCCCAGCAGCATGACGGCGCTGATGCATTTGGGCTCACCGCATCCGGTGCTGTGCGCCGGGTCGGGCAGGTAGTACAGCATCGGCCGCAGGCTCATCGGCCAGGCCCACGGCTTGGACTCCCACTCGTGATGGTTGCCCGCGGAGTTGGTCAGCCCGGTATGGAAGCCGAGCATTTCGCCGTGATAGAACCACAGCGACCGCAGTGCGTCCGGGACGACGGCGAAGGGACCGTCGCCGCCGATCTGTACCCCGGCGACATGCCGGTACACCGCCGTCTCGGCGGCGAACCAGCCGCCGTAGGACGCCAGATAGACGGCGAGCGGAACGACGGCGAGCGCGTAGAGCGCCGGGACCAGGTCGCGCGCGACGGTGCTCAGCCACGGGCGGGCCACGCCGTAGGCCCGCCGTGCGGCCCCGTCGAACCCCAGCGCGAGCACGACGAAGAAGACCAGGAAATACCCGCCCGACCATTTCGTCGCGCACGCCAGTCCGAGTAGCACGCCGGCGCCGAATCGCCACCAGCGCACCCCGATTCGCGGGCCGAGACCCGACGCGGTGCGTCCCGCCAGATCGGCGTGGGCCATCCGTTGTCGCACGTCGTCGCGGTCGACGACCAGGCAGCCGAGCGCCGCGGTGGCGAACAGCGCCAGGAAGACGTCGAGCATGCCGATGCGCGAGGATACGAAGCTGACACCGTCGGCGATCAACAGGATTCCGGCGATGGCGCCGATCATCGTCGATCGGGCGAGGCGGCGGGTGATGCGGACGACGAGCAGCACCAGCAGGCTGCCGGCGACGGCGGCCGCGAACCGCCACCCCCAGGGACCGTAGCCGAACAGCGCCTCGCCCGCGGCGATCAGGAACTTGCCCATCGGCGGGTGGACGACCAGACCGTAGCCCGGGTTGTCCTCGACACCCGCTGCGCCGGTGTGGATTTCCCATGCCTGGGAGGCGTAGTACTTCTCGTCGAAGACCGGCGCGCCGCCGCCGGTCGGGTAGTCGAGCCGGAAGAACCGGGTGACCGCGCCGACGACCGTGAGCACGAGCGTGACCCACCAGCCGCGTGCGGTGTCCCAGGGACCGAAATCGGGCGTGGGCCGCAGCGGCGCGGGGGCGGTCATCGACCGTGGCGCGGCGGGTGCGCCCGGCTGGACCATGTCGATACTGTAGTCCACCGCACTGTGGTCCACCGTGCCGGCGAACTCAGAAATCGAGTGCGGGCACCCGCGCATAGACGCCGGGATAGCCGGGCTCGGCGCTGCCCTTACCCCAGGAGACGACGCCGACCAGCGTGCCGTCCACCAGAACCGGTCCGCCGCTGTCGAATTGGGCGGCGTCGGCGGCCGGGGAGCCGGCGCACAGCGCCTCGCGAGGATCGAATTCGGCGCCGTAGGCGGCGCAGTCGGCGTCGCGCAGCAGGGGGATCGTCGCGGCGTGCAGGCGGCTGTTGGAGTCGTCGTCGGCGGTGACGCCCCAGCCCAGCACCTCGGCCGAATCGCCGTGCGGGGCACCGACCTTCACGGTGGGCAGTGCTACCGGCTCGGCCAGGGTGAGCACCGCGACATCGTCGTGGAAGGCCGCGTCGCCGCCGAACGGCGAAACCCGGAATCCCGGGTGGATGCGAACATCCTTGATGCCCACGGTGGTTCCGGCGGAGTCGGCGACATCGGTGCGGCCGAAGGTGACCCGCGTGCCGGGCAGCACCTTCGCCAGTGCGCCGCAGTGCCCGGCGGTGAGGATCCGGTCGGGTGCGATGAGGGACCCCGCGCAGAACTGGCCGCCGGGCCGGGTCGCGTAGAGCGGTGTGCCGAGGGCGGCGAGCCAGGGGTAGGCCGCCGCGTCGGCGTCGGCGCCGCCGACCACGGCGTGCGCCGGTGCCGCGGCACAGGTGCCGAGACCGACGAGCGCGGCCGTCAGGGCCGCGGCCGCGGCGCGGGATATTCGCATCCGTATCACCTCGTGTCTGCGCGATGGCCGGGTCGGGCACGATACCGGCGGGCGCGTCGCGCGCCGCACCAGGGTCTGCCGCACGGGAGGCGACGGCGGGCAGGCGCCGTGCCGAAAAGGGCTGCGGGCCTCAGTGTGTGCCGGCGGCGGAGTGCACCGCGGCGAGCCGGGCGGCGCGGATCGCATCCCACAGCGGGCGCAGCAGCGTCTCCTGTGCGTGCATGGCGCTCGCCGAGGCAGGGGAAGACGCCGGGGCCTGCTGCGCCACGGTGAGGATCGCCGCCACGTGGTCGGCGGTGTCGAGGATGCGGCGGGCCCGCAGCGGCGCCGAGTCCGGATAGATGTGCCGGGAATAGTCGGCCAGTTCGGCCTCCACCAGTTCCCTCGGGTCCATGTCGTCGGTGCCGACGCCCGTGGTCTGCACCTGCATCAGCGCGTCGGCGGCGTCGCGGACCGCCTCGCGCATCGTGTGCTCGGCCTCGCCCAGGGCCATATCGGGGACGGGATCCGGGATGGTGATGTGATAGACGGTCCACTGCAGGGTGTCCTCGGCGGACCACTGTGGAACCAGGCCGATGCCCTCCGCGCCGGGCGGCCCGGCCAGCAGGCCTTCCTCGGCTTCCAGTGCCGCCGTGGCGAACTCGGTGCCCGGCGGGACGCCGCGGACGTCGCCGGGCACCGGTAGCACCAGCCGCAGCCGGGCGTCCGGATCGTCCAGCGATTCGCGGATGACCTTGAGCAGCATCATGATTCCCGTACCGGGCGCGAGCGGTTCGGCGGTCGGCCACGGCAGCCCGGTGCGCCCGCCGGTGACCGGATCACCGGCGGCGACGCCGTGCCGCGGCGCCCAGGCCCGCAGCGCGTCCAGCACGTCGTCGGGCGCGCTGTGGCCGGCCAGCCAGGAACCGGCCCACACCGTCAGCGTCGCACTGGGAGAACACATGTTTCGAGCATAACTGGGCAATTGCCTGCCCACCCGGCGGTGTCCGGCAGCCGGGGGACGGCCGGTCGCCAGGCACGGGTCGCCCGGTCGGTGACCTCGGAGGTCCGCGGCCGGGACTCGAATACCGTTCGGGATACGCGCATTCCGCCGGGTACCGGGATCAGGGCATATCGGGTTCGGTGACGAAGTCGATGAGCCGCTCGACCGCGCCGATCAGTGGTGATTCCAGATCGCGGAAACTGCCGACGGCGTCGTAGACCCGCCGCCAGCCGTCGCGCGGCGTACCCCAGTCCAGGCGGCGGCAGACGCCGGTCTTCCAGTCCTCGCCGCGCGGCACCTCGGGCCAGGACGGGATCCCGAGCACCGCCGGGCGCACGGCCTGCCAGACGTCGATATAGGGATGACCGGTCACCAGGACGTGCGGGCCGAGACCGGTGGTCATGCCCGTCTCCTTGGATCCGGTGACCAGATGGTCGACCAGCACCCCGACCCGGCGGCCGGGTCCCGGCTCGAACTCGGCCAGCCGCTCGGCGAGGTTGTCCAATCCCTCGAGATGCTCGACGACCACGCCCTCCACGCGCAGGTCGTGCCCCCAGACCCGCTCGACCAGCGCGGCGTCGTGCACGCCCTCCACCCAGATCCGGCTGGTGCGCGCGACCCGCGCCCGCAGCCCCTCGACGCGCGTGGACCCCGAGGCCGAACGGGTCGGCCGTGCCGGGGCGGCCGCCTGCGGACGGACCAGGGTGACCGGTTGCCCGTCGATCAGGAACGCCGCCTCCCGCAGCGCGAACAGCCGCACCGCGCCGTGCCGGTCCTCGAGCTTGACGAAGTCGCCGTCGTAGCTGCGGTCGAAACCGACCACGGCGCCGCAGAATCCGGTGGCCGCGTCCTCGGCGACGAGATCGCGCTCCGCCGCCACCTCCGGTACCGCCCGCTTCCGCTTCCGGGTATGTCCCGCATAGATGTCCCCGTATTCCCGCGCACTCACGGCCTAGAAAATACCCGCAGCGGCGGTCCGGACCGCGGTCCGGGCGAGTGGGAATGCGGTGCCGCCCGGGCATACGCGCGCCTGCGACGTTCGCCGAGAAGTTCCCTCGAGACGATGTTCCGATTGCGCGTGTATCCGTTCATCGTGGGCTTTCGCACACTAGAGTGAGGTGGTGGCCGCAATCGTGTGGCTGGTCGCGGGGATACTGCTCGCGGCCGCCGAAATGCTCACCGGTGATTTCACGCTGCTCATGCTGGGTGGTGCCGCGCTCGCGACGGCGGGTGTGTCGGGGCTGGCGGGCACCTCGCTCCTGGTCGACGCCGTCGTCTTCGGCGTGAGCGCCATCGCGCTGATGTTGCTGGTGCGGCCGATGCTGTTGCGGCGCTTCGCGACTCCGCCGCCCACGCCCACCAATGTGGATGCGCTGTCGGGCAAGTCCGCGCGGGTGCTCGAGACGGTCAACGAGCACACCGGTCAGGTCAAGATCGGCGGTGAGGTGTGGAGCGCGCGCCCGATGCATCCGGGTGAGGAGTACCCCGAGGGTGAAACCGTCTACGTCATGAAGATCGACGGCGCGCACGCCGTCGTGTGGAAGGGGCCTTAATGGCTGTACTGATCGTCGCCATCGTCCTCGTTGTGCTGGTCGTGGTGGTGGTGTTCAAATCGATCGCGCTGGTGCCGCAGGCCGAGGCCGCGGTCATCGAGCGGCTGGGCCGGTATTCGCGCACCGTGTCCGGCCAGCTGACGTTCCTGGTGCCGTTCGCCGACCGGATCCGGGCGAAGGTCGATCTGCGCGAGCGCGTGGTGTCGTTCCCGCCGCAGCCGGTGATCACCCAGGACAACCTGACGGTTCAGATCGACTCGGTGGTGTACTTCCAGGTCACCAGCCCGCAGGCGGCGGTCTACGAGATCAGCAACTACATCGCGGCGGTCGAGCAGCTGACCATCACGACGCTGCGCAACGTGGTCGGCGGCATGACCCTGGAGGAGACCCTGACCTCCCGCGACCAGATCAACTCGCAGCTGCGCGGGGTGCTCGACGAGGCCACCGGCCGGTGGGGCCTGCGGGTCGCGCGAGTCGAGCTGAAGGCCATCGATCCGCCGCCGTCGATCCAGGAGTCGATGGAAAAGCAGATGAAGGCCGACCGCGAGAAGCGGGCCATGATCCTCACCGCGGAGGGTAACCGGGAGGCCCAGATCAAGTCCGCCGAGGGTTCCAAGCAGGCGCAGATCCTGACGGCGGAGGGCGACAAGCAGTCGGCCATCCTGGGCGCGGAGGGCGAACGGCAGAGCCGGATCCTGCGGGCGCAGGGTGAACGCGCCGCCGCCTACCTGCAGGCGCAGGGCCAGGCGAAGGCGATCGAAAAGGTCTTCGCCGCAATCAAATCCGGGAAGCCCACCCCGGAACTGCTTGCCTACCAGTACATGCAGACGCTGCCGCTGGTCGCCAAGGGCGATGCCAACAAGGTGTGGATGGTGCCCAGCGACTTCGGCAAGGCCCTGGAGGGCTTCGCGCGCAACTTCGGCACCCAGGGCGAGGACGGGGTGTTCCGCTACGAGCCGGCGCCCGACGGGGTGGCCGCCGATCGCCCGGAGGACGACTCCGACGAGGTCGCCGACTGGTTCGACATCAAGACCGATCCCGCCGCCGAACGGGCGGTGCGCGCGGCGGAGGCGGCGGCGGCCACACCGGTGGAATCGCCGGTGCCGCCGATCCCTTCGCGCAATCTGCCGCAGTCGCCGGGCGCGATCGGCGGCGCCCCGCCGTTCCCGCCGTCGCAGCCGGGCGAGAATCGGCCGTGGCAGCCGCCCGAGTACCCGCAGGGCCGGTAACACCGATGCGGTCCGGGCGGATGTTCCGGATAGCCGGTTCGTAGGACCGGCCCCCGGAGCTGACGCGCCGGGCCGCACCGAGGCGGTTATCGGGGACGATGGCGACGCGACGAGCGGTACTTCGGGCGGGGGCGCTCGCCCCGCTGCTGTCCGCCTGCGCGCCGGGAGTTTTCGGGAACGATCCGGGCGTCCTGCGCATCGCGGTGCCGTGGGACGGCGCGGGGCTGACGGCATTTCAGGCGGTCCTGGAGCGCATCCGCTCGCCCGGCGCGGATGCGTCGGCCTATCCCTATCCGGTCGATGTCCTGCCCTTGGGCGACGACGTGGATACCGCGCTCAATATCGCCGGTCGCGATGCGCCGGATATCGTGATGCTCCCGGAGGCCGGGCGGGTACGAGAGCTGGCCGGGACCGGATTGCGTGCGGTCGGTGACTCGCTGTGGACGGCGGCCGGCCCACCGCTCTACGGACCCCCGTGGCGGGAGCTGCTGTGGCACAGGACTATCGATGGCGACGCGGAGAGCCTGTACGGCGTGCCGTTCAAGGCCGCGAACAAGTCGCTGGTGTGGTACGACCGGGAGGCGTTCGGCGACGGGGACGCGCCGCGGTCCTGGGCGCTGTCGGACTGGCCGGACCGGATCGGCTCGTTCGCACGAGGCGAGCGCCGGCTGCTCGCTCTCGGTGCCGCGGACGGCTGGGTGCTGGCCGACATGTTCGCGAACGTCCTGCGCACCGTGGCGCCGGCGGACTATGAGGAGCTGACGGAACTCCCCGCCGATGCGCGCGGCGCGAATGTACCGGCGCCGCACCGGAACTGGGACCGCCCGGGGGTCCGTGCGGCCTTCACCGTGCTCGGACAGGTGTGGGGCCACCCGGATGCCTTCCCGGGCCGGGTCGCGGAGACGCTGCGCCGGCAGTTCTCCGATGCGATCCGCGACGTGTTCCTGTACCGGAGCGCCGCGATGGTGGTCGCCCCGGACTTCGCCGAACCCGTTGTCCGGCAGAGTCTTCGGCGGACCGGTCGTTCGACGGGCACGGTCGGGGTGATGCCGTTCCCGGCATTCGGCCGCGGATACCGGCCCCCGCGGATCGGGGGCGGCGATGTCATGGTGATCACCACGAAGGCGGGGGAGCGGGCCGAGGCCCTGGTCGCGGCGCTGGCCGCGAAGGAAGCGCCACAGCCCTGGATGGCCCGGTACGGCGGATTCGTCGCGCCACGGCGAGATACCACGAAACCCGCCTCCTACCAAGGGATCTTCAAGGACGTCGCCGGCGAGTTGAACGCGTGGGAGGTGTTCGGATTCGCCGATCTGCTGGGACCGCTGGGACGGCGCAACGGTCTCTGGCGGATCCTGACGAATTTCCTGGTCGACGTCGGATACCGGAGTCCCGGCCGGATCGGCGCGGCCACCGACGCGGCCATCGCGGGGCTGGCGGCCGCAGAGAGTGGCGTCCGGTGAAGGGTAGGGAATCGGCCCGGCCGGACGGCCGGATCAGCGGGTTCGGAGTGGAACTGGAACTGGCGCTGCGGCCCATGGCCGGGCCGCTGGTGGGTGGCCGGAATCTGAGCCGCCCGATGGCGGCGGCCATGCAACTGCCCGCGCTGGTGCTCATCGTGGCGTTGCTGGTGGTGCCGGCGGTCGCGACCGTCGTGCTCGCGGCCGGTCGGGGCGACGGCCGCGCGATCGTGGCCTGGTGCGCGGTCGTCGTCGTGGCCGGCGCCCTGCTGACGCGGTTGTGGCGCAGTCGTCGGAGCCCGGCAGGATCGAGTGGATCGTGGGCCGTCCCGGCCGGGCCGCGTTCGAAGGTGCGATATGTCGCGGAATGGCCCGGCGAACCTCACCGGGAATTCGCGGGATCGATCGTGTTGCTGGTCGTACCTTTCGCCGGGGTCGCGGCGGCCGGTCCCCGGCATGGGGAGTCGCTGCCGTACTGGTCGCTGTTCCTCACCGCCGCACTGTGTGTCGTGTGGTGGGGCCGTGGCGGCCGGGACCCGTGGACCGTGTCGAAGGCCGCGGTGATACCGGCGGCTGCCCTGGTCACCGCGGGTGCGGCGATCGTGTCGACGCTCGGCGGCGACGGCGCCAGGGCCTACGCCTTCACACTGGGCTGGGTGGTCGCGGCCACGCTGATCCTGCTGATCGCCCTGCTGTCGGCGTGGAAGACCCGGCGCGCCTGGTGGCCCTGGTGGCCGCTGATCCTGTCGTTCGCGGTGTCGCCGTTCGTGGCGGGCCTGGCCTTCCGGCTGCTGTTCGAGCCGATCGTCTACCCGGCGGAAAGTGTTCTGCTGCAAGTAGTTCTGTATCTGGTGATGCTCGTCGTCGCCTTCGTGTGGACGTGGTCCGGCGCGCTGTTCGTGCTGCTGCGTTCGGCGGCCGACGCCGTCGAGTCCGACCCGGTGCGCAAGCGACACCTCGGCCCGCATCCGCGGTGGCCGTCGAGGCGGTCCGACCCGAAGGGTACGTCGTGGTCGCGGGTGTGCCGGGAGTGGTGGCAGTGGATCGAACGACTGGTCGATCTGCTGAATCCGGTGTTGCTGATGCTCTGGCTGGTGGTGGCGGTGGCCGCGGCGCGGGTGTTCGACGTGGTGCTGATCGCGGTCCCCGGCTCCCAGCAGTACGCGCTGGACACCTCGACCGTGTACTGGTGGCATCTGACCATCGACGGCCCGGCGAATCGTGCTGCGGCGGCGGTCTATTCGATTCCGCTGGCGGTGGTCGTCGGGCTGGGCGCGTGGCTGCTGCAAACGGGCGTGCGCAGGCACGGCACGCGCTGGAGCGCTCCGGCGGCACGAGCGATACCGGTGCATCTGGCGCTGCGTTCGGGTCCGGCATCGGGTCGGTGGGGCCTGCCGGGGGCCCGCCCGGCTCGGCTGCGCATCATCGGACCGGGTCTGCGCGCGGGCCTGCTGCCGATCCTGATGCTGGCTCCGCTGATCGCCCTGATCGTGGCGAGCTGGGCCGGACCGGACGGCTCCGCGTTCACCGGCCCTCGTTCGGTGTGGCAGGACACGGAGCTGTGGCACGCGCTGCTGACCGCCGCCTGGGTCGCGATCGTGGCGACGTGCCTGACCGTCACGGCCGCGCTGCCGCCCGCGTTCTACGCGGCGACACTGGATCCGCGAGGGGTGCGCTCGCGTCTCGCCGTGGCGGCCCTGGTGGTGCTGGCGGCGATGCCGGTGCAGGTCTACATCGGGCCGATCCGGGCATTCATCGAGGACAACAGCCTGGCGGGAACCTCGATGCCGCTGATCCTCACGCATTCGGCGATCGGCCTGCCGATCGCGATCCTGATCCTGCGCGGCGCCCTGCTGGCCCCGGAGGACAGCCCGATCGCGGATGTGGGGCGCGGGCTGATCCCGACGTCGATCGCCGCCCGGTACGTGCTGGGCACCGCGGGCCCGGCCGTGGGCGCGGTCGCGGTGCTCGAGATGGTGCAGATCTGGAACGACTTCTTCATCGGGCAGCAGGTCGGCGGTGCGGATGCGAGCCCGTGGTCGCTGCTGCTGTGGAGCGAGGCGCGGGCGTTCCACGACAACATGGCGCATCTGGCGGCCGGCGCGCTGCTCGCGGCGATTCCGCCGGTCGTCCTCGTCCTGCTGACCTGGCGGCGGTTGCTGGTTCCCGGCCTGACGGGAGGCGAACTGCGGTGACATCGGTACCGGAACGCCCGGCCGAACCGGCCGGCGAACCCGGATCGTCGCTGGACGTGATCTCGAAATCCTCGGTGTGGCAAGGGTTTCTGAGCGGTTCCTCGGTGATCGCCACCTCGATCCTGCTGGAGATCGTCAGCAAGTTGCTGGAGAGCTGGGTGGACGAGAGCCGGATGCTGGTTTCGGTGTCGTCCTGGCTGAGCCGGGTGGCCGCGCTGGTCGTCGTCTCCGCCGGTGCGTACCTGTTGTGGCGCAAGGCCACCGAGGTGCGGATGCGCTGGCGGGCCGAGCGGGATATCCGGATGACCGCGGATCTCGTGCCGCCGGGGCCGGAGGTGAGGGCGGAGGAGTCCGCATCCCCGCTCGGTGCCGAGTCCGCATCGGGCATGCCGGTAGATGCGCTCGAACCCGCCCGTGGCGGTGGGAGGCCGGCGCTGCCGGACGATCCGGTGGTGGCCGTGCTGAAGACGCTGCCCTTCGCCGAGTACGAGACGGCGGCGCTGTACGAGATGGTGTCGGCGATGGGGACGGTGGGGGTGCGGCTGCCCAGCCGCGAGGCCGGTGACCTGTTCTCCGAGCGCGCGGAGATCGACCGCCTGGTGGCGGCGGGCCTGGTGCACCGTGTGGTCCGGGACCGGGTCCGGGTGCGCTGGCAGCCGCCGGCGGGCGGCTTCGACCGGCGGGTGGTGGACGGAGACCGGTGGCAGGCCGCGGTGCCCGCGCTCATCCGGTATCACGCGGACCGGGCCCGGCGCTGGTCCGCGGCGCTGGACAGCGCGCGACTGGCGGTCGGCGCACGCCGGTGGTTCGAATCGGAGGGGGAGTACCTGCGGAATCTGCTGTCGACCTGTCTGACCCTGTCGAAGGAGAACGCGCTGCCGGCGGGCGTCGGGGACCTGGTGCACATCGCCGACGCCCTGGATTCCTGGTACGCGCGCAACGGATGGGACGCCATGAGAACCGCGGTGGCCGATATCGTCTGGGAACTGACGAGACCGCTGGACGGGGGAACGTCCGAATTTCCGCTCGAACACGACCTGGCGGCGATCCGGGCCGGTAGGACACCCGTCGAGGCCGGTTCCGGTGCGGGGCAGGCCACGATCCGGGCCGGGGAGAAGTCCACCCGCGCCTTGTCGGTGACCTGGCTGCACCGATACCGCGCGGGTTTGTCGGCTCGGTGGGATCAACGTCTCGCCAGGATCTGGCTGGGTCGGCCGGGCGGGCTCGGCAACGCGGAGCGGGCGCTGAAGCGAGCGTGGAATCGCCTGCCGCGCAAGGATGTCGTCGGTGAGGTCAGCGTCCTGATCGATCTGTCGGTGGTGCACCTGTACCAGGGGCGCCTGGAGGCCGCGCGCAACCGTCTGGCGGTCGCCGAATCGCTCGCCCGGAACGGACGGGATCCCTCGGGCCTCGCGCAGGTGTACGAGACCCTCGGGGTGCTGTGGTGGCTGCGCGGCGAGCCGCGCCGGGCGTTGCGCCACTGGCAGCGCGCCCTCACCCGGTACCGGGATCTCGATCACCGGCTGGGCATCTCGCGCTGCCTACGGCATCTGGGCTCGGTCGTCCGCGTCGCCCCCGAGTACGGGAGTCTGCTGGTGGACGAGACCGACGAGAACGAGTTGCGCCGCCGGGCCGAGCGCTGGTGCGCCGACGCCGACGCGCTGCGGCCGACGTCACCGCGGGAGAAACGCGAGCCGGAGCGGCGGGAGCCGGCGGCAGAGCCGGCGAGCGAAGGCACGGCCCGCCGGCAACGCGACATCCCGCCGAAGTCGGGCTCGGCAGGACTGGGCCCGGGCGTGCACCCCGCAGGACCGCATGGTGTGGGCGCGATCGACCACTGGCCCGCCGCGGCTCCGGACGAGCGCGGGTCGTGATCTCGCGGATTGTTCATGGTCTCGCGCACCGCGGCTCCGGCGCCGGAACGGATCCGGCTATCCTGACGTACGGATGCGGCGGTGGGGCTCGCCGCTCCGGGATCGGCCCGGAACAACCGCGGCATGCCCGCCGCCGACAGTCCCTACCCGATACCGACCCGCGTGGTCGAGTCGTGTAGGAGACGTGTGTGACCAGTAGGCGAATCGAGCCGCCGGATCCGGCGGAGCCGATCGAGCCGGATATCGAGCCGGCGCGGCGCGAACGGGCGCGGTTCCCCGTCGGGGTGCTGTGCGTGATCGGCATCGGCGGTGGCCTGGGCGCGCTCGCCCGCTACGGGCTCGCCCGGTGGTGGCCGACGCCCCCTGGCGGATTTCCGTGGGCCACCTTCGTCACCAATGTCTCGGGCTGTTTCCTGATCGGCGTGCTGATGGTCGCGATCACCGATATCCGGACCGCGCACCCGCTGGTCCGCCCGTTCCTGGGCGTCGGAGTGCTCGGCGGGTTCACCACGTTCTCCACCTATGCCGACGAGGCCCGCGACCTGCTGCGCCCGGACACCGTGGTGACGGGGTTCGGTTATCTCGCGGGCACGCTGGTGTGCGCGCTGCTCGCCACGCTCGCCGCGATGCGCCTGACCCGTGGTGTGTACGAGGGAGTGCGCGCCCGGCGGAAGGGTGCCGCGTGAGCCCGGCCGCGGCGGCGGGGGAGCGCCCGGACGGGACGTCGGGCCGTCGTGCGGGTGCGCCGATGCGGGAGTGCCGCTCGTGACGGCCGTGCTCGTGTTCCTCGGCGCGATGGTCGGCGCGCCGCTGCGCTATCTCATCGATCGGGCCGTCCTGAGCCGGCACGACGGCGTCTTTCCGTGGGGCACGTTCCTGGTGAACCTCACCGGTTGCCTCGTACTCGGCGGCCTCACCGGAGCGGCCCTGGGCACGCCGGCCCTCGCGCTGCTGGGCACCGGGTTCTGTGGCGCCTTGACCACCTACAGCACCTTCGGTTACGAGACCGTCCGCCTGGCCGAGGAGCGCAGTTATCTGTACGCCGCGCTGAACGTGGTCGTCAGCGTGGTGTCGGGGCTGGGGGCGACGCTGCTGGCCTACACGACGGTGCAGGCCCTCTGCGCCTGATCGAGTCCCCGCGGACCGTTCGAGGTCGTCACGGCGGATACGGGCGCGGTCCGGTATGTCCGGTGCCGGTGTCGCAAATGTCTTGGGGGGACGTCGATTCGGGCTTCCGGGCCATTGTCTCCCGATTCGCGTTTCTCGGGAATCCCGGAGTGGCGAAACGAATTACCTCCGAGTCCGCGGTGTCGAGAGATGAACGGGCGGTGACACAGTTCTCGGTGCGCCGGCCGGGAGCCGAACCACGGCAGTGGTGATCCGTTCTTGTCGATAGCGGGTCATCTGCCGGATGATCAAGATCAATTGCTGTACGCTTCCGCACGCTCGCTCGGTGGCCTCATGCCGTGAAATAGGACCGGTGGTGAGGCGGTATACCTGTCCATTAAACGTGACCTGGGTCACAATTTCGTAGTGATCCCGAACACATAACGGCAAGATAACTACGACTTTGTAATACACATTTCGTCCGTTTTAAGCTGCATAAACGACAACCGTCTGACGTACTGGTCGAGACTTAATGGTTGTTATTGCAACGTGATCTACCGATATTTGTTCGTTACCGTCGTCGGCGGCCCGTGAACCGGGCTGAAACTCGGATCGCCGAACACCGGCAACCCTGTCCCGCGATTCGAGTTCGACCCCGACATCCACTGGGGACAGGGGCCCGACGGTGCATCGCCACCGGGCCGGCTGGGCGCAGGTAGGAACCATTACACATGTCTCGGATCCGTAAGTTCAGCTCTCGCACCCTCGGTCTCACCGCCGTCGCCGGCGCCCTGTTCGCCGTTCCGTTCGGCCTGACCGCCACCGCGTCCGCCTCGGGCGGCCACGACTGGGACGCCGTCGCGCAGTGCGAGGCCAGCGGCAACTGGGGCGCCAACACCGGTAACGGTTACTACGGCGGCCTGCAGTTCACCCAGAGCACCTGGAGCTCCTACGGCGGCAGCGGCAGCCCCGCCGACGCCAGCCGCGAGGAGCAGATCGCCGTCGCGGAGAACGTGCTCGCCGGTCAGGGCGCCGGTGCCTGGCCCGTGTGCGGCGCCTACCTGTAAGGCCCGGTCGGGAATTCCGCAACGCCCCGCGGCCGTATCGCCCGGACGACACCACGCGAACGCCGCGGGCAATTCGGAGGGCTCCGCAGGACGTATCGAAAGGTGCTGCGGAGAATCCGAGTTCGACGGCCCCGCCCCGGGTTCGCCCGGGGCGGGGCCGAGTCGTCTCCGGACGACGAACGGCCCGGCGGGCGCGGTCGCGTGGGCCGTCCTGCGCGCTACCCGAGCCCGTCCGGGGGCCAGCGGCGGAATCCGCCCTCGGAGTCGATGACGTTCCCGGTGATCCATTCGGCCTCGTCGGTGGCCAGCCAGGAGATCAGCCGGGCCGGATCGTCGGGCATTCCCCAGCGCCCGGCCGGGAACCGCCCGGCGACGAACTCGTAGTCCGCGCCGTCGAGGTAGTCGGTGTCGACGGGGCCGGGATTGACAGTGTTCACGGTGATCCGCTGGTCCGCCAACGATGTTGCGAGAGTGCGGGTTATCGACGCGAGCGCCCCTTTCTGCAACGCGTAGGCCAGCTCACCGGGCATGCCGTCGGCGATGTCCTGTCCGGAGGTCATCATGACGACCCGGCCGCCGGGCCGTGATGCGCGAGCGGTGGCGAATGCCTGGACCAACAGGATCACCGACCGCGTATCGATGGCCCAGTGCTCGTCGAGCATGGCGGCGTCGATGGTGTCGAGTGTGCCGTCGCCGCCGCTGAGCGCGTGGTTGGCGACGAGAATGTCGAGGGTGCCCAACGCATCCGTCGCCTCGGCGACGAGCCGGGCGGGTGCCGCGGGATCGGACAGATCGCCCGGACCGTCGGCGACGCGGGCGTCGGAATCGGCGAGCGCCGCGCGCACCCCGGCCGCGACATCGGCGGGCCGGTCCGCGCCCCAGGGCAGTTTCGCATCGTGTGGCACGTGGTGATGCAGATAGACGCTCGCGCCGTAGGCGGCGAGCCGGCGCGCCACGGCGTACCCGATTCCGCCACGCCGGCTGGCACCGGTAACCAATGCGGTTCGGCCGCGCAGCGGCAGCGGATCGCGGCGCAGTTGCTCCGGGGTCGGATGCGGTAGCAGGGGCATGATCGACAGGGTCGCATCGCGGACCGCCTACCGGCATCCGAATTTCGCCGGCGACCGCCGGGGCGCCGGTCGGACGAGCGGCCGGGACGGCGGCCACCAGCGCCTCGGCCGTCTGGAATGTCGTCGACGGCAAACGGGCGCCGCCGACTCGGCGGGCAGGGGGCGCCGACCGGGCACGCCGATCAGGTATGGACCGGTTCCTCTTCCGCGGCAACGGGATCGGCGAACTGCTCGGCTCCCCATCGGGCGTCGACGATCAGCCCGATCACGCCGAGCGCCAGGCATACCCCCGACAGCACCAGGAATCCCGGATCGGTGCGGCCGGTGAGCGCGTCGCCGAGCACGACCACGCCGACGGTGCCGGGAAGGATGCCGAGCACGGTGGCGAGCAGGTACGGCAGCATCCGGATGGACGACAGCCCGGCGCAGTAGTTGATCACCGAGAACGGCACGGCCGCGATCAACCGCAGCGAGCCCACGGCCAGCCAGCCGCGCCGCTCGAGCCTGCGGTCCACCGCGCGCACCGCGGGATGGGTCAGCCGCGCCGCGACCCGCTGCCGGTCCAGCGTGCGCACCAGGAGCAGGGCCAGCACGGCGCTCACGGTCGTCGCCGCCACCGCCACGCCGATGCCGAGCACCGGGCCGAACAGCAGGCCGGCGCTGAGGGTGAAGACCGTGCGGGGAAACGGCGCCACCGTGATGATCGCGTGCACGGCGAAGAACACCAGGGGAAACAGCGGCCCGACCGAATGCGCCCAGTCCCGGATCTGCTGCGGGGCCGGGTGCGGAGCCAGCAGAGCGGCCGCGAGCAGCGCCCCGCCGAGTACCAGCAGCGCGAGGACACGCGGATTGCGGAGTCTGCTCAGCACCGCGCCAGGTTACCCGGTGGTATGGGAGGCTGCGCGAACATTTCGTGACCGGGCGATTAGCATCAGGGGTGCGACGACGAATGCTCGTTAACCGAAGCGCCTGCCGACCTGCTCGAATCGTAGCTCGAGCGTCATGTGAACGAAACACGCAGCGGGCTGCGAAGGTGATGCGAAGGGTTGGGCCGGGGCCGGTTGTCCGGTACAGCTGAAGTAGCGGATCGAGTGGAAGAGGAACAGCAGCGATGCCGATGGGTTCGGATTCGGGTACGGACGTCGTGCCCGAGTATGCCGCATGGCGCAAGGGCGTGGCCGGAGTTTTGGCCAAGAGCCGCAAGGTGGACGCGTCCGAGCTCGGTGACGAGCCGGAGCGGCTGCTCGGCGTCTCGACCTACGACGGGCTGACGGTAGCCCCGCTCTACACCCGGCGCGACGAGCTGCCCGAGCGGCCGCTGCCGGGCGAATTCCCGTTCGTGCGCGGCACCGACGCCACCCGGGACGTGCGGCGCGGCTGGCATGTCGCGGCCCGCTTCGGGGGCGGCGACGCCGCCGCGGTGAACCGGGAGCTGCTGTCGGCGCTGGAGAACGGCGTCGGCGCGGTATGGCTGGGCGCCGGTGCGCGCGGCGTGGCGGTCGACGACCTGCCGGTGGCGCTGCGCGGGATGTTGTTCGAGCTGGCGCCGCTGGTGCTGGACGCGGGTGCGGACGCGAAAGCGGTTGCCGCCCGGCTGTTCTCGGTGCTGGACGAGTACCGGATCGAGGGCGTCGCCGAGCCGGATCGCGCCGATATCCAGATCTCGCTCGGCGTCACGCCGCTGACCAGCCGGTTCGCCGGTAGCGAGCACGCCGACACGGAGACCGCCGTGGTGCTGGCGCGGGAGGCGATCGCCCGGCCGGAGACGGTGCGCGCGCTCACCGTGTGCGGCCTCGCCTTTCACGAGGCGGGCGCCTCGGACGCGCAGGAGCTCGGTGCCGCGGTGGCCGCGGGTCTGGCGTACCTGCGGCTGCTCACCGACGCCGGCATCGATGTCGCGGATGCGCTGGGCCAGGTGATGTTCCGGTTCGCCGCCACCGACGACCAGTTCGAGACCATCGCGAAGTTCCGGGCGGGCCGCCGGTTGTGGGCGCGGGTGGCGCACGAACTGGGCGCCCCGGCATCCGGTGGCGCGCCGCAGTACGCGGTCACGTCGGCGGCCATGATGACCCAGCGCGATCCGTGGGTGAACATGCTGCGGACCACGCTGGCGGCGTTCGGCGCCGGGGTAGGCGGCGCCGACTACGTGACGGTGCTGCCGTTCGATTCGGCCCTGCCGCCGGGCGAGGTCGAGGTGTCGCAGGCGTTTTCCGAGCGGATGGCGCGCAATACCCAGTTGCTCCTGCTCGAGGAGTCGCATCTGGGCCACGTGCGCGACCCGGGCGCCGGGTCCTGGTACGTGGAGAGCCTGACCGAGGGGCTGGCCGGCAAGGCGTGGGAGTTCATGCAGGAGATCGAGCGGGCCGGGGGGTACCTGGCGGCGCTCGAGTCGGGACTGCTGGCGGAGCGCATCGCGGCGGTGCGCGCACAGCGGGAAAACGATGTGGCACACCGGAAGACGGCGGTCACCGGCGTCAACGAGTTCCCCGACGCGGGCGAGCGCCCGCTGTCGGAACAGGCGCGCCGGCCGGGCCGGGTGGCGCGCTACGGCGCGGCCTTCGAGGAACTGCGCAACCGCTCGGATGCCTGTCTGGCCGCGCACGGCGCCCGGCCTCGGGTGGTGCTGATCCCGCTGGGCCCGATCGCCGAGCACAACGTGCGGGTCACCTTCACCGCGAACCTGATGGCGTCGGGCGGGATCGAGGCGATCAATCCGGGCGCGCTGGAGATGTCGGGAATCGGTGCGGCCGCAACCGAATCCGGCGCCACGGTCGCCGTGCTGTGCGGCTCCGACGCCCGTTATGCTACCGAGGTCGGCCCGGCCGTCGAGCAACTGCGCGGCGCGGGCGTGGCGACGGTGCTGCTGGCCGGGCCGGAGAAGGCGGTGGCCGAATTGACCGGTACGCAGCGGCCGGACGGATTCCTGACGGCCCGCATGGATGCGGTGGCGGCCCTGTCCGGCCTGCTGGAAAAGCTGGGAGCGTAGATGACCACACGAGAAACCGAGCATGTCATCGGCAGTTTCGCCGAGGTGCCGCTGGGCGATCCGGCGGTGGACCGCGCATCGAATACGACCGCGCGGGTCGATGCGTTCGTCGCGGCCGCCGCGGCGGCGAATCACCAGTCGCCCGAACAACTGGTGTGGCCGACGCCCGAGGGCATCGACGTGCCGCCGGTGTTCACCGAGGCCGATCGGGATCGCATTGTCGCCGAGGGATATCCGCTGGATTCGGTACCCGGCGTCGCGCCGTTCGTGCGCGGTCCGTACCCGACGATGTATGTGAACCAGCCGTGGACGATCCGCCAGTACGCGGGCTTCTCCACGGCGGCCGATTCCAACGCCTTCTACCGGCGCAATCTGGCGGCCGGGCAGAAGGGCCTGTCGGTGGCGTTCGACCTCGCCACGCACCGCGGCTACGACTCCGACCACCCGCGCGTGACCGGTGACGTCGGCATGGCGGGCGTGGCCATCGACTCCATCCTGGACATGCGGGAACTGTTCGATCACATTCCGCTGGACCAGGTCTCGGTGTCGATGACGATGAACGGCGCGGTGCTGCCGATCCTGGCGCTCTACGTCGTGGCCGCCGAGGAGCAGGGCGTCAAGCCCGAACAGCTGGCCGGAACCATTCAGAACGACATTCTGAAGGAGTTCATGGTCCGCAACACCTACATCTATCCGCCGAAGCCGTCGATGCGGATCATCTCCGACATCTTCGCCTACACCTCGGCCCGGATGCCGAAGTTCAACTCCATCTCCATCTCCGGCTATCACATTCAAGAGGCCGGTGCCACAGCGGATCTGGAACTGGCCTACACCCTCGCCGACGGCGTGGAGTACATCCGCGCCGGGCTGGACGCGGGCATGGAGATCGACCAGTTCGCGCCGCGGCTGTCGTTCTTCTGGGCGATCGGCATGAACTTCTTCATGGAGGTCGCGAAGCTGCGCGCCGGGCGGCTGCTGTGGAGCGAGCTGGTCTCGAAGTTCGAGCCGAAGAATCAGAAATCGCTGTCGCTGCGCACCCATTCGCAGACCTCCGGATGGTCGCTCACCGCGCAGGACGTGTTCAACAACGTCGCCCGCACGTGTGTGGAGGCCATGGCGGCGACCCAGGGCCACACCCAGTCGCTGCACACCAACGCCCTCGACGAGGCGCTGGCGCTGCCGACCGACTTCTCCGCCCGCATCGCGCGCAATACCCAGCTGCTCATCCAGCAGGAGTCCAACACCACCCGGCCGATCGACCCGTGGGGCGGCTCCTACTACCTGGAGTGGCTGACCCACCAGCTGGCCGAGCGCGCGCGGGCGCACATCGCCGAGGTGGAGGCGCACGGCGGTATGGCACAGGCGATTTCGGAGGGCATTCCGAAGCTGCGCATCGAGGAGGCCGCCGCCCGCACCCAGGCCCGCATCGACACCGGCCAGCAGCCGGTGATCGGCGTGAACAAGTACCAGGTCGACGAGGATCAGCAGATCGAGGTCCTCAAGGTCGAGAACTCGCGGGTGCGCGCCGAGCAGGAGGAGAAGCTGCGCCGGCTGCGCGCCGACCGCGACCCGGACGAGGTCCGGCGTGCGCTGGCCGAATTGTCCAGGGCCGCGGCGTGGGAACGGAGCTCGCGGAGTGACCCGGCCGACGGCGGCATGGGCAACAACCTGCTCGCCCTGGCGATCGATGCCGCGCGCGCGAAGGCCACCGTCGGCGAGATCTCCGACGCGCTGGAGCAGGTGTACGGGCGGCACCAGGCCGAGATCCGTACCCTCTCGGGCGTATACCGGGAGGAGGCCGGAAAGGTGACCAATATCAGCCGGGCCATCGATCTCGTCGAGGAATTCGCCGAGGCCGAGGGCCGCCGCCCGCGCATCCTGGTCGCCAAGATGGGTCAGGACGGGCACGACCGGGGCCAGAAGGTGATCGCCACGGCCTTCGCCGATCTCGGCTTCGATGTCGATGTGGGCCCGCTGTTCCAGACGCCGGAGGAGGTGGCGCGGCAGGCGGCCGACAACGACGTGCACGTCGTGGGCGTGTCGTCGCTGGCGGCCGGTCACCTGACGCTGGTGCCCGCGCTGCGGCAGGCACTGGCGGACGTCGGCCGCCCCGACATCCTGGTGATCGTCGGCGGCGTGATCCCGCCGGGCGATTTCGAGGAGCTGCATCGCGCCGGCGCCGCGGCGATCTTCCCGCCGGGCACGGTGATCGCCGACGCCGCCGTGGACCTGTTGCAGAAGCTCGCCGGGGAACTGGGCCACGAGATCGGCGGTAGCGCTCCCACCGGAGCGGAATGAGCGGTCGAGGTCGTCGGACCGCCGGTGGCGCCGCAACATCCGGCGCCACCGGGTGCTCGGCACCGTCCGGGTCCGGGGATCCGGGCGATGGCAGGGGAGCCGCCGCGGGCGGTGGGAGCGATCCTCGCTCGCCCGCCGATCCGGCCGGACCCGGCGGCGGGCGTCCGGCAGATGACGAGGATTCCGCCACGGAGGAGAGCGCGGGACGGGGTTCGGCCTCGCGAGGAGGTGGTGCGGCAGTGGATATTCCCGGGACACAGGCGCTTTCGACCGAGCGCGGCCTGGCTCCCGCGGCGCGGGGCGCGGCACCCGCCCGGACGGGTGGTGGCGGCGGCCGGCGTGCGATAGACGTGCCGCGGCTGGCGGACGCCGTGCGCAACGGCGAGCGGGCCGGGCTGGCGCGGGCGATCACCCTGGTGGAGTCGACGCGTGCGGACCATCGGGACGCGGCCCAGCAGCTGCTGCTCGAGCTGACGCCGGATCCGGAGCGCGTCGAGTCCAATCGCGTCGGCATCACCGGCGTTCCGGGCGTGGGCAAGTCGACGTTCATCGATGGGCTCGGCATGTACCTGATCGGCGAGGGCCATCGGGTCGCGGTGCTGGCGGTCGACCCGTCGTCGACCCGCACCGGCGGATCCATCCTCGGCGACAAGACCCGGATGGCGCGGCTGTCGTTGGAGCGCGACGCCTACATCCGGCCGTCACCGACCGCCGGAACGCTCGGGGGAGTGGCCAAGGCGACCCGCGAGACGATCGTGCTGCTGGAGGCCGCCGGCTACGATGTGATCCTGGTGGAGACGGTCGGGGTGGGCCAGTCCGAGGTGACGGTCGCCAACATGGTCGACGCGTTCTGCTTCCTCACCCTGGCCCGCACCGGAGACCAGCTGCAGGGCATCAAGAAGGGCGTGCTGGAACTGGCGGACCTGGTGGCCGTCAACAAGGCCGACGGCAAGCACGAGATCGAGGCCAAATCCGCCGCGCGCGAGCTGCAGGGCGCGCTGCGGCTCATCCATCCCCGCGAATCACTCTGGCGCCCACCGGTTCTCACTATGAGCGGGTTGAACGGGACGGGCCTGGACCAGTTCTGGGACACCGTCCTCGAACACCGCCGAGTGCTCACCGAGGCGGGGGAATTCGCCGAGAAGCGCCGCCGCCAGCAGGTCGACTGGACCTGGACCATGGTGCACGACCAGCTCCTGCGCCGCCTCGCCGAGAACCCGGCGGTGAAATCCCTTCGGGCCCAGGTGGAAAAGGGCGTCCGGGACGGCTCGGTAACCCCGGCCCTGGCCGCCGAGGAGATCCTGCGCGCCTTCGACGCCCGCTGAGCGGACTGGACGTCACCGCGGGGTATGTGTCATCCTGCCGTCGTCAGTAACAATCTGCATCGTTGACGCCAGGTAGGTCGGTGGAGCGCGTCGGCGTGCTCGTTCGGTTGCGAGCACGGTCGGCCGCCTCGACAGGCGCGGTGGCTGTGTTCGGGACCGGACTGTCTCGAAAGGACAGTTTCGTGAACACCGACCAATTCGGCCTCGGCACAGGCGATTACGTTCCCGATCCGGAACACGACACGGCACTGCTCGTCGATGCCTTCTTCGACAGTATCGCCGCGACGGCAGGCGAGCACGGGCCGGCGTCCGCTCCGGCCGCGTCCATGCGTGCCCGGCTCGCGGAACTCGAGGCCGCGAGCGCCGACCGGATCGTGGACGAGCCGGCCCGGTTCAACCTGCGGATGACGCTCGCGCTGGTCGTCGGATACCGCGTCCTGGCGCCGGTACTCGGCCGCGACGAGGCGATATCGGCCGTGCGGCGCGCGTTCGTGGAACCGCTGGGCGACGCGTTGCGCGCCGGGACACGGGCGATGCTGGACAACGCCCCCGACCCGTTCGCCGCCATGGTCGCGGTGTCCAAGTCTCGCGAAGAGTACGCGTTCGGAACGGGTTTCGAGTTCGAGCGTGCCGCCGACGACGACGGCCGCTACCACCTGAACGTCGTGCGCTGCTTTTACCACGAGGTGCTCGAAGCGCACTCGGCCGCCGAGCTGACCCCGGCGATGTGCGCGTTCGACGCCAACTGGATCGAGGTGATCGACCCGGACCGGCACGGCTTCCGATTCGATCGGGACACGACGATCGGCTGGGGCGGAACGCAGTGCCCGTTCCATTTCGAGCGGGTCCGGTAGCGGGCGGTATCGCGCCGCGACGTGGCGGGCGCGGTCGGCACTTAGGCTGCATACATGACCGACGACGTGAGCACCGCCGCGCTCGGGCCGGCCCCGTGGGGGTCGCGGCTGCTGGGATCGGCCGACGAGACGTCCGGGCGACGGCGGCTGCGGGTGCAGACCCTGCTGACCGTTCCGCTGGTGACGGCGAATCTGATCGGCATCGCGGTGGCGATCGCGCTCGTCGGCTTCGTGCTGCCGGGCCCGTCGGTGTTCGGCTGGGATCTGGTGCTGCTGACCTTCGTCGCCGGTCCGCTGTACATGGCCGTGGCGGTGCTGATCGGGGTGGTCTGGGGCACCGTCTGGGGTCTGCGCACACTGCGTTGGTCGATCGACCCGGACCGTGTCCCCACGGAGGCCGAACAGGCGGCCGCGGCACGGGTGCCGCGCCGGCTGATGGTGCTGGTGGGCGTGCTCTGGCTGGGCGGCGCGGCGGTGCTGACGCCGCTGTACGGTGTGGTGGACCCGGGTTTCGTGCCGAAGTTCGTGCTGGGCATCGGTTTCACCGTGGTCGTCGTCTGCGCCAACAGCTATCTGATCGCGGAGTTCGCGTTGCGGCCGGTGACCTCGCGGGTGCTGGAGGCCGCGCCGACGCGCCGGCTGGGCGCGCTCGGAGTGTTCGGCCGGTCGGTCCTGGTCTGGACGGTCGGTACGGGCGCACCGGTCGCGCTGGCCATGGTGCTGGCCGTGCTCTACCTGTCGGGCATGGAGTTCAGCGGGGCCCGGCTGGCGGTCTGCGTCCTGTCGCTCGGCGGCGCGACGCTGGTGTTCGGGCTGGTGTTGATGACGCAGACATTGGCGGCCACGGTCGCGCCGGTGCGCACCGTGCGGCGGGCACTGCGACGGGTCGAGGGCGGCGATCTCGACGTCCACGTCACGGTGTTCGACGGCACCGAATTGGGGGAACTGCAGAGCGGTTTCAACCGCATGGTCGACGGCCTGCGGGAGCGGGAGCGGATCCGCGACCTGTTCGGCCGGCACGTCGGCGCCGAGGTCGCCTCCGCCGCGCTGGCCGGCAACCGCGAACTCGGCGGCGAGGAACGCGAGGCGGCGGCGCTGTTCATCGACATCATGGGTTCCACCACGCTGGCGGCCACGCGGCCGGCGAACGAGATCGTCGCCATCCTCAACGACTTCTTCGCCGTCGTGGTGGGTGAGGTGGAACGGCACGGCGGCCTGATCAACAAGTTCGAGGGGGATGCCGCGCTCGCCGTCTTCGGCACCCCGGCGCCGCTCGACGATTTCGCCGGCTCGGCGCTCGCGGCCGCGCGCGCCATCCACGATCGGCTGGCCGACGGCGCAAGGGAATTCGACGCCGGGATCGGGGTCTCGTCCGGCCGGGTCGTGGCGGGCAACGTCGGCGCGCGCAGCCGGTACGAGTTCACCGTGATCGGCGACGCCGTCAACGAGGCGGCCCGGCTGTGCGAGCTGGCCAAGCAGGAGCCGGGCCGGGTGCTGGCTTCGGCAACCACGCTGGCGGCGGCCGACGAGGCCGAGCGCGTTCGCTGGAAGCTCGGCGATGCCGTCGTCTTGCGTGGCCGGGTCGAGCCGACCGGGCTCGCACGACCGGTCGGCTAGCGCCGCAACGGCTTCCGCCTACTCCGGCGGATATGTCGCCCGGGCGAAGTCGCCGACCCGGGCGATCAGCCGGTCGAAGAATGCCTCGGGATCGGTGCCGGTCACGATGTCCGCGTTGGGTTTCCGGCCCCACATGCCCGCGCGGTCGGCGACGGTGGTGCCGCGCGTGAGGGCACCCCCCAGCTCGACGTCGACGGTGGCCGGCCGGGTGCGCGCGAGGGCCGGATCGAGCGCGACCGCGGCCGCGAACGGATCGTGCATATGCGCGAGATACCCCTGAGCGTGGTCGCGGTGGAACTCGAAATAGAACCGCACGGCATCGGTCACGAACCGCACGATCGCATTGCCGGCCTTGGAGTCCCCGCCGGGCCGGTCGTGCTCGGACAGCAACTCGATCGGAATGCTGTCGGCCCGCTCGGCCAGCCGCACCAGATGGTCGGGAGACATCGCGATGGACTCGGTGACGTTCAGCCCGCACACCACCGGCCGCCGGTCGGCCGGAGCCACGGAGAAGGCGTCGAAGACCTCCTTCCACGCCTCCGGGTCGACGTGCACGTTCCACTCGCTGGTGGGCGTGGTGTTACCGGGATGGTCGAACGCCCCGCCCATCACCACGAGGCGCCGAAGCAGGTGCGGCAGTTCGGGTTCCAGGCGCAGCGCGAGCGCCAGATTGGTGAGCGGGCCCGTGCACAGGCCCACGATCTCGCCCGGGTGGGCCCGGACGGTGTCCACCCAGAGCCGGGCCGCGTCCCGGTCCGACAGCGCCCGCGGCGAGGGCGGGAACGAGGCGTACCCGATGCCCTGCGGACCGTGCGTGTCCTCGGTGGTGCGCAGCGGAACCGCCAACGGCTCGCCGGCGCCCAGCGCGACCTCGATCCCGGGCGCCCGGCACAGGTCGAGCAGGGCGAGATTGTTCGCCGCCACCTGTGCCGCCGGAACGTTGCCCGCGGTGGCGGCGATGCCCACGATCTCGGCCTCGGGGCTGGCCAGCAGATACAGCAGCGCCAGCGCATCGTCGATGCCGGTGTCGACGTCCAGGAGAATCTTCTGCCGCACGGCCCCGAGCCTAGCGACGGACACGAAGGGGTAAACCTCCGGCCGCACCGGAGACCGGCGGCCCCGGTGACTCGCGTGCCGACGCGGTCGACTCGGAACGGGCCGGCGATCCGGATCGTGGTCACGGGTGGTCCGGGAGTTCGTCGGCGAACCGCCGCCGGACCGGCAGCGGGACCTCCGTCCCGTGGGCTCCGCTCCGGTGTCTGGCGGCGGGAGGCCCCGGCCGGGCGGCGGAGGCTCGAATGACGCTCAGTACGAGGGCAACTCGTAACCGTCGGTCGTGGAGAAGAACGCCTTGACCATCACCGGCCGCAGCAACCGCGACATCATGATCCGCACGGAGGCGCGAGCCAGGCTCGCGCCGACTCTGGTGTTCGGCAGCATCATCCTGATTCCGCCGCCGGGCATCTGCTTGGCCTCTGCCAGGAACGGCGTGACCTTCTCCTCGTAGCGAGCGAGCGCCGCCGGCAGATCGGCCGGGGTGGCGGCGACTTCTCCGGTGAGGATGTATGCGCCGACGAGCGCCATGGCGGTGCCCATCCCCGTCATGGGCGAACCACAGTACCCGGCATCACCGGCCAGCGTGACCCGTCCCGCCGCCAGCGTCGGCATATCGATGCGCGCCAGCTCGTCGAAATAGAAGTCGGGCGTCGTCGCCATCGCCGCCAGCACGGCCGGCGCGTGCCACCCGGCGTCGGCGAGCATGTCCCGGATCAGTCGTTGCTGGGCGGAAATGTCGCGGCGCAGCGCGGGATTCGGCGCGGCGCGCAGCGTGATGATCGCCTTGGCGGTCTCGGGGTCTCCATCGGGGCGGATGCCGACGGTGGCGCCGGGAACCCTGCGCATGGCGAACCAGCCGGGCCGCACGCCCGCCGGCGTCGGGATGGTGAAGAACGCCCCGTAGCCGCCGAGGTACGTCGCGAACCGCTCCTCGGGCCCGAACGCCAGCCGCCGCGTCGCGGAGTGCACGCCGTCCGCGCCGACGACGAGATCGAATCGCTCGATGCGGCCGTCGGCGAAGGTCACGTCCACCCCGGCCTCGTCCTGGCGCAGTGCCTCGATCCACTGGCCGTAGCGGTAGTCCAGCTCGCCGCCGGCGGAGACGACCTCGTCCAACAGAACCTGGTTCAGGTCGCCGCGGGTGATCTCGATCTCGGCGACCGGGCCCTTGCCGTCGAACATCTCCATCGGCATGGCCGCGTACTCGTGGCCGCGCGCGTCCACGTAGCACATGCCCAGTTCGCGGAGCTGGTACTTGCGGATTCCGGGCATCAGCCCCATGCGCTCGGCGACCTCGCGGCTGGGGCCGCGCAGATCGACGGCTTGGCCGCCCGGCCGGGGAGCGGTGGCCCGCTCGACGACGGTGACCCGGTGGCCGGATCGAAGCAGTTGCAGCGCAACGGCATTTCCGGCGATACCGCCGCCGGAGACGAGGATGTGCGGAGTGTGTGCGGAGGCGTTCACGGCATCGTCCCGTTCCTTGTTCGAATGTCTTAGACAAATGTCTAACACGCGGGTGGAACGTATGTCTAGAACAAATGTCTAAGACGGCTGATAGGGTGAACGCATGGGAAACCGTGAAGACCTCTTGGCCGGTGCCCGCAAGGCGATCCTCGAGCGGGGGCTCGCCAAGGTGACGGCGCGCGATATCGCCACGGCGGCCGGTGTCAGCCTGGCGGCCATCGGCTACCACTTCGGTTCGAAGGACCGCCTGGTGTCCGAGGCGATCACCGAATCGATCGGAACCGAGATCGGCGACGGCATGGAGGCGGCGATCCGGGACGCGGGGGAGGGGGCCTCGCTGTGGGAGTCGATCGCGCCGACCTGGAACGGGATGCTGGACGTGGTGCAGAAGGACCACGAGCAGGTGCTGCTGAGCCTGGAGAACGGCGTGCGCATCGCGCGTTCGCCGGAACTGCAGGCGTACCTGTCCGAGGCGACCCAACGCGCCTATGCCGACCTGGCGGCCATGCTGTGCGAGGTGCACCCGGACCTGTCGGCGAAGGAGGCCCGCGCCGTGGCGAAACTCTATTTCGTGCTCGTCCAGGGGTATGCCGTGCTCTCGCTGATGGCCCCCGCGGGTGAACTGCTCGACGGTGACGATATGGAACTGGCGGTGAAAACGCTGCGCGCCAAGTAGTTCCGCGGCCGGCTCCGGCCGGTGTCGCGCGCGGCCGTGTACCGGGCCGGTGGACGTGGAATGCTCGGTGGTGGCGTGTCGGGTTCGGCTTGTGCGGGCCGCCCCGGGAAGGTTGCGTATCGAGGAGGCACGATCATGACGGGAAACGGCGTCGGCGCCGATTGGCTGCGGGAGTTCCGGACGGCGGCGCGGCCGCGGACGGTGCTGGTGTGCTTCCCGGCGGGCGGCGGGTCGGCGAGCGCGTATCGGGCTCTCGCGCAACAGATCGGCGACGGCTACACGGTCCTCGCGGTGCAGTACCCGGGCCGGCAGGACCGGCTGGGCGAGCCGATGATCGCCGATATCGAGGAGATGGCCGAACAGGTGGCGCGAGTCCTGCCGGCCGGCGGGTCCGAGGGGCTGGCGCTGTTCGGCCACAGCATGGGCGCCACGGTCGCCTTCGAGACGGCCCGGCGACTGGAAGCGCAGGGGCACACCCTGACTCGGCTGTTCGTCTCCGGCCGGATCGCCCCCACCGCGCCCTATCCGGGCCGTCTGCACGAGGCGCCCGACGCGGAGCTGATCGCGGAACTGGAACGCCTGGCCGACGATCCTGCCGCCGTGTCCGTCCTGCGCAGCGAGCCGAGCATCGCCGAACTCGTATTACCGGCCGTCCGCAACGACTATCGGGCGGTCGAGACCTACACGTTCCGGCCGGGTGATCCGCTGCGCTGCCACATCTCCGCGATGCTCGGCGACGGCGACCCCACCGTCACCGCGGAGCAGGCCGGTGCCTGGCGCGAGCACACCACGGGCGATTTCGAGCTGGAGATATTCCCGGGCCGCCACTTCTACCTCGACGAGAAGGTTCCGCAGGTGGCCAGCTTCGTTGCCGCCCGCCTCTCGTGACGGTTACGGGCGGCGCAGCTGCGCGGGGTAGTCGCGGTGTCGCGACAGCCACCACAACCCGCCCCACGACACCGCGACCACGAGGATGACCAGCATCCGGACGAGGCCCAGCGCACTGCTCGGATACAGCACCCCGGTGATGTAGTAGTCGATGAATCCGCTGGTCGGCAGCTCGCTCTCGCCGGCCCGCCCGCGCGCCCAGTTCTCCAGGTGCGTGAGCGGGCAGTCGACGCCGATCAGCACCGTGCTGAATCCCCACGCGACGGCGGCGGCATGCGTCCAGATGGTCCACTGCCACCGCCACGCCAGGAAGCCGCCCGTCACCAGATAGGCGATGAACAGGAAGTGCACACTCGCGGTGGCATCGGCCAGCACCCGGTACATACATCCAGATTAGAAGGGCGACGCACCCGCGCGCACCTGGCAAATTCGCCGAACCGGTCACTCCGGCAGACGGCGTGCACCGGTGCGGTGCCGGCGGGCTTGCCGCGCAGGACATTCCAATATCCATACACCGATATGCGAATTCGAGCATGTGTCTCGACGAGGGGCGTCTGGGGCCCGGATGGGGGAGTGGCGTCGGCAAATACGCAGAGAGCCAACAACATCGACACGTGAAGTCACGTGCGGGGTCGACGTGAGACGGGCCCGGAGTGGCAGACGGACCGGGTTCCGCCGCAGGTCGATCCGGGAGAGGATATCCAATACCGCTATCGACCTATGCGCATTCAAACATGAGTCTCGATAATGGCGACCGACCGAATCTCGCGACAAAAACAGCACAGAGCGGGAGGCGGTGCTCACCAGTTGGACGGTTCGTAGTCCTTGAGGAAGCAGCCGAACAGGTCGTCGCCGTGCTCGCCGCGGACGATGGGGTCGTAGACGCGGGCGGCGCCGTCGACGAGGTCGAGCGGTGCGTGGAAGCCCTCGTCGGCGAGGCGGACCTTCGTGAAGTGCGGGCGCTCGTCGGTGATCCAGCCGGTGTCGACGGCGGTCATCAGGATGCGGTCGGCCTCGAACATCTCGCGGGCGCTGGTGCGGGTGAGCATGTTCAGGGCGGCCTTGGCCATATTGGTGTGCGGATGGCCGGGGCCCTTGTATCCGCGGCCGAAGACGCCCTCCATGGCCGAGACGTTGACGACGTACTTGCGGCGGGCGGGGGCGGACGACATGGCCGGGCGCAGTCGCGAGACCAGGAGGAACGGTGCCACCGAGTTGCACAGCTGCACCTCGAGCAGCTCGGTGGGGTCGACCTCGGTGACTGTCTGCACCCAGCTGTTGGTGTGGGCGAGATCGGGGACCAGGCCGCCGGCGTCGATGGCGATGCCGCGCGAGATCCGTTCGGGCGTGGCCGATCCCGCGCGCAGTGCCAGTTCGGTGACGTCGGCGGCGGACAGGGCGGGGGCGAGGGATGCGGTGAGGGCGGTGGGGTGCGGTTGCATGGTCTTGCCGAAGGTGACGGTGTCGGGCAGCTCGCCGGCGGGCAGCGGCCCGGATTCGGCCTCGACGAGCGCGCCGTAGGCGCCGGGGGAGCGGCGCACCGTCTGGGCGGCGTTGTTGATCAGGATGTCGAGCGGGCCCTGTGCCGCCACGTCGTCGGCGAGCGCGACCACCTGGGCGGGGTCGCGCAGATCGATGCCGACGATGCGGAGGCGGCCGATCCATTCGGCGCTGTCCTCCTCGGCCGTGAAGCGGCGGACGGCGTCGTGCGGGAATCGGGTGGTGATGGTGGTGTGCGCGCCGTCGCGGAGCAGTCGCAGCGCGATATACATGCCGATCTTGGCGCGGCCGCCGGTGAGCAGGGCGCGGCGGCCGGTGAGGTCGGTGCGGGCGTCGCGCTTGGCGTGGTTGCGGGCGGCGCAGCCGGGACACAGCTGGTGGTAGAAGAAGTCGACCCGGGTGTAGCGCTGTTTGCAGATGTAGCAGGGGCGGGGCCGGGTCAGCGTGCCGGCGCTGGAGCCGACGGTGTTCGAGGACAGCGGGATTCCCGCGGTCTCGTCGTCGATGCGGTTCGGTGAGCCGGTGGCGGTGCCGGCGACGACGGCGCGATCGGCGGAGGTCTTGGCGTCGCGGGCCGCTACGCGGCGGCGGCGCTTGAGCTGCTTGAACATGTGCCCGACGGCGCGCTGCACGGCAACCGAATCGGGGTGGTCCTTGTCGAGCTGTCCCGCTCGGTCGAGCACCCGGAGGCAGATCGCGAGTTCGTCGGGATCGATGGCGGGTTCCGATGCCGCGGGGCTCGTCGGGTCGTTCTCGGCCATCGTGCTGTGTGTCGGTCCTTCGGGTGCGGAGGGTGTGCCGCGCTCATTGTCGCATCGGGTCGGACTTGACCCCGCACGCGGTGCTGGTCGGGGCCGTCGAGGACCGGCCGGAGGGCCGCCGGGCGCTTGTTGACATTGCGCCAATAGTGGTACACGCTGGTGCCGAAGGGCCGGTTCGGCCGGGCACGAGACGAAGGGCAACAGCGATGGCGCGCGCCGCATGGAGCGACGACGAGATCGAGGCCGTACGGGAGTTGGCGAAGAATTTCTTCGACAAGGAAGTGGTCCCGCACGAGGAGAAGTTCGTGGCCCAGGGGCACCCGGACCGTGAACTGTACAACCGGGCCGGCGAGCTGGGGCTGCTGTGCGCCGCCATCCCGGCCGAATACGGCGGCGGCGGAGGCACTTTCGCGCACGAGGCGGCGATCATCGAGGAGCAGTCCTATACCGGCGACGGCGCGCTGGGCATGCCGGTGCATTCCTCGATCATCGCGCCGTACCTCTACGAGTTCGGGTCGGAGGAGCTCAAGCGGCGGGTGCTGCCGAAGGCGGCGAGCGGCGAGATGGTGCTCTCGATCGGCATGACGGAGCCGGGCACCGGCTCGGATCTGCAGAACATCAAGACCCGCGCGGTGCGTGAGGGCGACGAGTACGTCATCACCGGTTCGAAGATCTTCATCTCCAACGGCTGGCTGTGCGACGGCATCGTGATCGCCGCGAAGACCGACCCGACCAAGGGCGCCGCGGGCGTATCGCTGATCTTCGCGGAGGTCGGCGACGACACTCCGGGTTTCGAGCGCGGCCGCATCCTGTCCAAGATCGGCGGCAAGGGGCAGGACACGGCGGAGCTGTTCTTCGACGGGCTGCAGGTGCCGGCGTCGAATCTGCTCGGCGAGGCCGAGGGCCAGGGCTTCTATCAGATGATGCAGCTGCTGGCCCAGGAGCGGCTGGTCACCGCGATCATGGCGGTGGCGATGATGGAGAAGGCCGTCGATCTGACCGTCGAGTACACCAAGGGACGCGAGGCGTTCGGCAAGCCGCTGTTCGCGATGCAGAACACCAAATTCGAGCTGGCCGAGTGCAAGACGCTGGCGACCGTGAGCCGCACGTTCCTCGATGAGGCGATCGTCAAGCACCTGCGTGGCGAGCTGGACATTCCGACGGCCGCTATGGCGAAATATTGGCTGACCGATCAGTTGGGTATCGTGGTGGATCGTTGCCTGCAACTGTTCGGCGGATATGGATATATGACGGAATACCCGATCTCTCAGCTCTATACGGGCGCGCGGGTGTTGCGCATCCTGGCCGGCTCCAACGAGGTGATGAAGGATCTCATTGCCCGCTCACTCTGAAACGACCCCCCGGGACGGCGCCGCGTCCGCCGAGGCCGATTCCCCGGCCCCGCGGCGCCGGCTCGAACCCGACGAGCGGCGCGCGCAGATCCTGGAGTGCGCCATCGCCATGTTCGGGGAGCGGCCCTACGCGGCGGTGTCCACCGCGGAGCTGGCGCAGCGGGCCGGCGTGGCGCGCGGGCTGATCAACCACTATTTCGGCAACAAGCGGGATCTGTATCTGGCGGTGGTGCGCCGGATGGTGACGCTGCCGCGCCCCGACCATATGGTCGTGCCGACGGGTACGGCCAGGGAGCGGGTCGATGCGAGCGTGTCGTGGTTGCTGGGCACGATCGGCGAGCACGGCAGCACCTGGGTGAAGGTGACGGGGCACGAGGGCATCGGCGACGATCCCGAGGTGCAGCGCATCCTCGACGAGGCCGATGATGCCGCGGCCGATCGGCTGCTGCAGATGGTGGGACTGTCGGATTCCGAGCACAGCGGTGAGCTGCGTGCGCTGGTGCGCGCCTACGGCGGCCTGGTGAAAGCCGCTGGCCGGGAATGGATCACGCGCGGCAGCCTGAACCGCGAACAGGTGCACGACCTGCTGGCGGACATGCTCCTGACACTGGTCACCCAGTCGTTCCCCAAGGTCGAGGGAGGCGGCGGCAAGTAGCCGCTCCTGCTCCCGTCGCTCGGGCGTGTTCCGTACGTTGGCCGTCGAGTTCGTCGTACATCTACCGGGCCAGGGGCCACCTGTGTTCGCGCGCCAACTCCTCGATGAACGGCATCCAGAACAAGCTGTTGCCGGGCATGCCCGGCAACAGCACCAGCGGCAAGCCCGACCTGCCCCCCCGACTTGCGCGCTCGCGTAGTCCCGAACCTCGTCTCGAGGTCGATCTCGGTCGATGACACGGGCCAGTCGGCCAACCGTAATGCGCCGCCAGGTAACTCGAATCCGTGCTATTTCCTGCTTCGCGACGCAGCCCGTGCCGGGATGGCGGAGGTGCGTCGTGCCGGGAGGGCGGCGCGCTACTCCTCCTTGCGGGCGCGGCTGGGCTGGACGCGGGGAGGTTCGTCGGGCATTTTCGGGTAGACCGGGGGCCAGGGGGCGTCCATGAGGCCCGAATCCCGGTCGCGTGCGGACATTTTCAGGAGTGGTTCGATCGATTGCGGGGTGCGGTCGGCCCAGGGGTCGCCGCGTTCGGCGACGCGGGCGGGGACGGTGGCGAGGGTGAGGTCGTCGGGGACGATGGTGTCGAGTTCGTCCCAGGCGAGCGGGGTGGAGACCTGGCCGCCGACCTTGGGCCGCACGCACCAGGCGCCGAAAACGGTGCGGTGCGGGGCGTTCTGGTTGTAGTCGATGAATATGCGGCGCCCGCGTTCCTCCTTCCACCACTGCGCGGTGATCAGGTCGCTGTGGCGTCGTTCGAGTTCGCGGGCGAGTGCGACGGCGGCGTCGCGCACTTGGTAGCCGTCCCAGCGCGGTTCGAGCAGGATGTAGACGTGCAGGCCGCGGGAGCCGGAGGTCTTGACGCGGGAGTCGATGCCGAGTTCGGCGCACAGGTCGCGGGTGCGCAGCGCGGTCTGCCGGAGCTCGTCGAGGCCGGTGCCGGGGGAGGGGTCGAGGTCGATGCGCAGTTCGTCGGTGACTCCGGTGGGCGGCAGCAGCGTTCCGGCGGCGTCGTAGACGGCGGGGGCCGTGCCCGGCTCGGCGGCGTCGGCGTGGGTGGGCCAGACGTGGAAGCCCAGAACGCCGAGGTTGACCGCCCAGAGGATGTGCGCGAGGTCGGCGGCGACGAGGGCGTCGCTGGTGGTGCCGTTGGGGGTGGAGACCTCGGTGGTCTGCAGCCAGTTCGGCACGGATTTCGGAACCCGCTTCTGGAACCAGGATTTTCCGCTCGCGCCGTCGGGATAGCGTTCCAGCATGACCGGGCGGTCGCGCACGGTGCGCAGGAACGGTTCGGCGACGGACCGGTAGTAGCGCACCAGATCGAGTTTGGTCTCGCCGCGCTTGCCGAAGTAGATCTTGTCCGGGTTGCTGATCGTGACGGTTCTGCCGTCGGCCTCGATATCCACGGCGGAACTCATTTCCGGGCCCCCGCCTTCTTGGCTTCGGCGAAGATATCGGCGAGTTCGGCGGGGGCGACCTCGTCGAGCTGGGCGTAGGTGCACGATTCGGGGGTGCGGTCGTCGCGGAAGCGGACCAGCCGCCCGCCGTGCCGCAGTCGCCCGGACATGACGTGTTCGTAGCGGATCTCGGCGACGAGTTCGGGTCGCAGGGCCTCCCAGGAGAGGTCCTTGCCGCCGGTCCAGCGGCTCAGGCCACCGGGCATCTTGCCGTCGGCCCTGGCCTGTGCGGCGGCGTCGGCCCAGTCGCGCCAGGGGTGGTTGTCGAGGGCGTTCTCGCGCAGCGGTGCGAGTTCGTCGACGAGTTCCTTGCGGCGGGCGGCGGTGAAGCTGCTGGCCACCCCGACGTGGTGCAGGCGGCCCTGGTCGTCGTAGAGGCCCAGGAGCAGTGAGCCGATGCCCTGGCCGTCCTTGTGCCAGCGGAATCCGGCGATCACGCAGTCGGCGGTGCGTTCGTGTTTGACCTTGATCATCACGCGTTTGTCCTGCAGATACGGCAGGTCGGTGGCCTTCACCATGACGCCGTCGAAGCCGGCGCCCTCGAAGCGGGTGAACCAGTCGTGCGCGATGTCGGGGTCGGAGGTCAGGGGTGTGAGGTGTAGTCGCTCGTGGGTGTTGTCGATGATCGTCTCGAGGAGGGCGCGGCGCTCGGCGAAGGGGTGTTCGGTGAGGTCGCGGTCGTCGAGGGCGAGCAGGTCGAAGGCGACGAAGCTGGCCGGGGTCTCGGCGGCGAGCTTGTTGACCCGGGACGCCGCGGGGTGCAGGCGTTGCTGGAGGGTGTCGAAGTCCAGGCCGTGCTCGGTGACCACGACGATCTCGCCGTCGATCACGCAGCGGTCGGGCAGGGCCTCGGTCAGCAGTGCGACGAGCTCCGGGAAGTATCTGGTCAGCGGCCGGTCGTTGCGTGATCCGAGTTCCACCTCGGCGCCGTCGCGGAAGACGATGCAGCGGAATCCGTCCCATTTCGGCTCGTAGTGGAGGCCGGGGTCGCGGGGCAGGTCGGATGCGGACTTGGCCAGCATCGGCTTGACGGGCGGTAGGACGGGCAGGTCCACGCGATCCTCCTCGGGTCGGTCTCACCCATACCGACGGTGCGGGCGATGTGAATTCATCGCCCGCGACCGCTCAGCAAAGATCGTATGCCCACGGTGTCGGTTCTCGAGAGTGTCAGTTCTCGAGCCAGCCGTGCTGGTCGGCGAAATCGGTCAGCCGTTCGCGGATGGTGATGATTTCGCCGGCCGTGAGGGCGGGGCTGGCGTCCAGGAGGAGTTCGGTGATCAATCGCTTGTGTTCGGCGGCGGTGAGCGGGCCCGAATTGCGTTCGCGAGTGCGCGGCCGTGGTGGCGGGGCGGGTGGCCCCCCGACCGCGGTCAGGTTGACCGCCTTGGGTCCGCGGTCGCCCTCGGTCACCTCGAATTCGAATACTCGGCCCTGTCGCAGCTCGTCCTCGTCCAATCCGATGTCGTTGACGTGGACGAACACATCGGGGCCCCCGTCTTCCGGACGAATGAAGCCGAACCCCCGCGAACTATCGAAGGACACCAATTTCCCGGTAGACACCTACACCTGCTCCTCGTAGCGGTCCCTGTGCGGCCACTCTAACCGTCCTGCTGTTCCTTGTCGGAGGAAAGAGCTCTCTGCAGGGAATTGAACACCGTAAGTCCCTGGCCCACCATGCCGTTGACCATTTCGCCCATTCCCTCGGGGCCGTTCAGGACGGTCAGGTTCGCGTTGTTGAGCCCCTGAGCTGCCTGTTTGACGATTTCGGGGAGCTGCTCGATGAGTAGTTGGTCGAGGGCGATGCGGTTGTTGGAGGCGGCGGCCTCGGCCTGGATGCGGGTGCTGTCGGCCTCGGCCTCGGCGAGGATGCGCACGCGTTCGGCCTCGGCCCGTGCGGGTTTGACGACCTCGGCCTGCAATTGTTCCTCGCGCAGTGCGGCTTCCTTGCGGGCCTGTTCTGCCCGGGCGGTGAGCACCTCCTGCAGGGCGACGGCCTCGGCGAGCGGACCGGATTGGGCGGCCTCCGCGTTGGCCTTGTCGATATCGCGCTGGTAGCCGGCGCGCAGGAGTGCGGTTTCGCGGGCGTATTCGGCCTGTTTGCGCTGGGATTGTTGTTCGGCCTCGGCGGCCAGCTGGGATGCCTGGGCCTGGGCGATCTGGGCGTCGCGCTGGACCGCGGCATTGTGTGGCGCCGAGAGCGCGGAGATGTAGCCGAGATCGCCGTCGTCGATTGATTGAATTTGGAAGGAATCGACCCAGAGGCCGATATTGCTCATTTCGACCTTGGAGGCCACGAGGACCTCGTCGGCGAGTTTCTGGCGTTCGCGGATGATCTCCTCGACCGTCATCGAGCCGACGATCGAGCGCAGATGTCCGGAGAAGATGCGGCCGGTGAGCACCGACATCTCGCGTTCCTGTTCGGACAGGAATCGCTGCGCCGCATTGACGATGGAGGCGGTGTCGTTGGCGATCTTGAAGGCGATCACCGCCCGCACGTCGAGCTGGATCGCCTGTTTGGTGACGCAGCGTTCCTTGATCTCGGCCTCGTACATGGCCAGCGACAGATAGCTGACCTTGCGAAAGAACGGCACGGCCCAGGTGCCGCGGCCGATGATGACCCGGAACGGCGCATTGTCCTTGGCGCGTCCGCCACTGACGAGCATCGCCTCGTCGGGATCGGGTACGTGGTACCCCAGCACTGTTGTCTCCCTTGCTATTGCGTTGTGTCCCCACCCGGTGCGGCGTCCAGCGGTATCCACGGCACGACATCGACGATCCGGCCGGGATTGACCTGCACGACGAGCACCGTGGTGCCGGCGGCGAGTGGTTCGGCGGCTCGCGCGATGTAGATTTCGGTTCCCCCTCGGATCGCGACCAGGACCTCCCCGAGCATGCCTGCGCCCCGGATCGGCGATGTGAGCGTACCGGTAGAACCGTGCACCGGGTCGGTCATCGCGGGGAACTCCTTGCCGGACAACGGTGAATCAGGGCGGACAACGAGGTGAGCGGCACTCTACGGCAATGGTTGCGCAACGTCGGGGCGGAGTCGAGGCGATCGCGGCCGGCACCGGAAAAGGTTCTGGTCATTTGAAAATGCACCTGGCAGGCTGAAGCGGTGACCACTCCTCCGGATATTCCCGCGCCGGCGTCGGACAAGCTCGACGGCGCGGTGTTCAAGGTGGCCGGCGTCGTCGTGCTCGGCGCGATCATGTCGATCCTCGACATCACCGTCGTCACCGTCGCCATCCCGAAGTTCCAGACCGAGTTCGGCGTCACCTATGCCGTCGCGGCCTGGGCGATGACCGGGTACACGCTGGCCCTGGCCACGGTCATCCCGCTGACCGGCTGGGCCGCCGACCGGTTCGGCACCAAGCGCCTGTACATCACGGCGCTGGTGTTGTTCGTGCTCGGCTCGGTGCTGTGTGCGACGGCGTGGGACATGCCGTCGCTCATCGCGTTCCGGGTGATCCAGGGTCTCGGCGGCGGCATGCTGATGCCGCTGGGGATGACGATCATGACCCATGCGGCCGGCCCGCAGCGGGTGGGGCGGGTGATGGCGATCCTCGGCGTTCCCATGCTGCTGGGCCCGATCCTCGGCCCGATCGTGGGCGGCTGGTTGATCGGCTTCCACTGGGAGTGGATCTTCCTGATCAACATCCCGATCGGCGTGGTCGGGCTGATTCTGGCGGTGCTGGTGCTTCCGTCCGACCGGCCCGAGCCGTCGGAGTCGTTCGACTTCCTCGGCATGCTGCTGGCCTCGCCGGGTCTGGCGTTGTTCCTGTTCGGTGTGTCCTCGATTCCCGAGGAACACACGGTGATGGCGGGGAAGGTGCTGATCCCGGCCGCGATCGGGTTGGTGCTGCTGGTGTTGTTCGTGCTGCACGCGGTGCGGACCGAGCATCCGCTGATCGACCTGCACCTGTTCCGCAACCGGGACCTGACCTTCGCGGTGCTGACGATGCTGCTGTTCGCCGTGGCGTTCTTCGGGTCGGGTCTGCTGCTGCCGAGCTATCTGCAGCAGGTGCGCGGCGAGACGGCGCTGGATGCCGGATTGCTGCTGGCGCCACAGGGTCTGGGCGCGATGCTGACGATGCCGATCGCCGGGCGCCTGGTCGACAAGATCGGTCCGGGCAAGATCGTGATGACCGGCGTCGCGGTCATCGCCGTCGGCTTGGCCTTCTTCACCCAGCTGGGCGCCGGGACCTCGTACTGGCTGATCGGCGGGGCGCTGTTCGTGACAGGTCTGGGCATGGGCTGCACGATGATGCCGACCATGACCGCGGCCATCCGGACGCTGACCCACCAGCAGGTGGCGCGTGGCACGACGCTGATGAACATCGTGAACCAGACCGCGGCGTCGATCGGTACCGCGACGATGTCGGTGGTGCTCACGAACCTGTTGAACGACAAGCAGTCCGCGCAGATCGCGATGGGTTCGAACCTGGACCCGTCGATCGCCGAGAAGGTCCCCCCGGACGTCCTGGACGAGGGTTTCACCCAGGCCGCAACCGCTTTCGCCCACACCTACATCGTCGCGGTGGTCCTGGTCGTCCTGACCCTGATCCCGGCGGCATTCCTGTCCCGAGGCAAACCGAAGGATCCGGATCCGGCCGTCGGCGCCCCGGCGGCGATGATGGGGCACTGAGTATCGGTATAGACGAGAACGCTCCCGCCCGGGGAGAAATCTTGGGCGGGAGCGTTTTCGGGTTATGCGGCCGACGGGGCCTCGGCCTGCTGGGGCTGGTCGGGTTTGCGGGTGCGTAGTAGGACCAGGCCGAGGAGGGCGGCGGCTGTGGCGAAGGTGGCGCTGATCCAGGAGCCGACGGACATGGCGGTGGTGTAGGCCGTGCCGGCGGCGTCGGCGAAGCCGAGTTGGAGGGCGGTGCCGATGTTGTCGTGGGCGGCGGGCGGGAGGTCGGCGGGCATGTGCGCGGTGAACTGGCCGGCCAGCACGCTGCCCAGGACCGCGATGCTGATGGCCTGGCCGACCTGTTGCAGGGTGTCGTTCATCGCCGAGCCCACGCCGGCGTGCTCGAGCGGGATGGCGCCCATGATGGCGGCGTAGGCGGCCGGTCCGGCCAGGCCGCCGCCGATGCCCATGATCAGCATCGAGGCCAGCACCCACGGATAGCCGCCGGCGTTGGCCAGTACGGCGAAGGCCGCGGCCATCACCAGCAGTCCGGAGACGATGAGCGTCTTGTTGCTCAGCTTCTTACCGAGGGTGGCGCCCAGCCCGTTGCACACCGCCGCGGCCACCGCGTAGGGCAGCAGCGCCAGCCCGGCCGCCATCGGGCCGTAGCCGAGGACGAACTGCAGGTACTGGGTGAGCATGAGCAACACCGCGCCCATCCCGAACACCATCAGCAGCAGCGTCAGGCAGGTGCCGGTGAAGTCGCGGTTGCGGAAGACCCCCAGCGGCAGCATGGGATTCGGCGAGCGATGCTCCCAGTAGGCGAATCCGGCCGCAGCCGCGATCGCCAGCGCGATGACCGGGATGTTCCACTCCCGCTCGATGATCACGTACACCGTCGCGGTGAGCGCCACGATCGACAGCGCCACACCGACCAGGTCGACCGGCCGCTGCTGCCCGTAGGTCTCCGGCATCAGCGCCACGGTGGCCACGATCGCGATGATCGCGACGGGAATGTTGATCAGGAACACCGAACCCCACCAGAAGTGTTGCAGCAGAAGGCCGCCCAGCGTCGGGCCGAGCACGATGCCGACCATCGACACCGTCGACCAGCCCGCCATGGCCTTGCGCCGCTCGTCCTCGGCGAAGGTGGTCATCAGGATGGACAGGGTGGACGGCATCAGCACCGCGGCGCCCACGCCCATCGCGGCGCGCGAGGCGATCACCTGCCACGGTTCGGTGGACAGCACCGCCACCAGCGAGGCCGCGCCGAACAGGGCGAGGCCGGTGATCAGCATCCGCCGCCGCCCGAACCGGTCGGACAGCGCGCCGGCGGTCAGCAGCAGGCCCGCGAACACCAGCACGTAGGCGTCGAGGATCCACTGGACGTCCGACGGGCTCGCGCCGAGCTCCCGGATCAGCGACGGAATGGCGAGATTGAGCACGGTGCCGTCGATCATCAGCACCAGTAGCGACAGGCACAGGACCCCCAGGATCCACCAGCGACGCGGATCGCGGGCGACCTCAGCGGACGATTCTCGTACAACGTTCGATTCCACTCGCACAGCGTACGATGAACTCGAACACTGTGCTAGTGAATTAAGGTGACGCTGTGGCCAAAGAGTTCTCGTCGGTGTGGACCCGCCCGCCGCGCCGGCCCCGGAGCACGGGGCTGGGGCGTGAGCAGATCGTGGCGGCCGCGGTCGAGTTGCTCGACGCGGAGGGGCTGGAGGCGCTGAGCATGCGCAAGCTCGGCGTGAAGCTGAACGCCGGGGCGACGAGCATCTACTGGTACGTCGCGAACAAGGAAGAGCTTCTGGAGCTGGCGCTCGACGAGTTCTGGGGCCTGGTCGAGGTCCCCGAACCGGAAGGGGAGTCGTGGCGCACGGTGCTCACGACCTTCGCCTACAGCCTGCGGGCCGGCATGCTCGAGCATCCGTGGGTGGGCGGGCTCGTGGGCCGGATGCCGATGGTCGGCCCGCAGGCGTTCGAGCGCAGCGACCGCCTGCGGCGCGCGTTCGTGCAGGCCGGATTCGCCGGGCTGGACATCTATCTGGCCTCCAGCACCGTGATGGGTTACGTGCTCGGCCAGGTCCTTCCTGAGCTGAGCCTGATGCGGGCCGGGGGCGGGGACTGGGATTACGAGGGCGCGATGGCGGTCATGGAGGATCTGGCGGCCGGCTATCCGGAACTGCTCGCCGACTACAAGCGGGCGATGCCGACCGATCCGGCCGCCGCGCGGGCGGTCGCCTACGACTTCGGCCTGCTGTGCGTGCTCGACGGTCTCGAGGCCCGGCTGCCCACCGGCCGGTCGGCGCAACCGCGGCCTTCGTGAACGGCGACTTCGTGAATAGCACTGTGCCGGGGTGCGGCGCCGGGACCGCGCGACCGCCGTGATCAGCCGCGGTACATCGAGCGATAGATGGTGATCACCTCGACGAGGTGGTCGACGACCTGCTCGGGGGTGACCTTCAGCGAGCCGTTCAGCCAGGCCGAGAACATGCCCGCGTTGCCGGAGGCCATGGTGAGCGCGGCCATGCGGCGGGCCACCGGGTCGGTGACGTGGTTGAACAGGTGGTCCTGGATCAGCCGGGTGAATGTCGGCATCACCGCGATCGTGGTCTGGCCCAGGCCGGTGCTCGAGTACGGCTCCACCAGGAACAGCCGGGACTTGCGCGGATCCTCGAGCACCTTGTCGACCAGGACCTGGGCCAGCTCCCGGTCGCGGGTGGGGGAGTCGAGCGCGGCGAAGGCCGTCATCGGCTCCCGGAACTCGTCGGCCACCAGGCGGTAGAGGACGTCGAGCAGATCGTCGCGGCCGGTGAAGCTCTCGTAGAAGTAGCGGTCGGTGAGGTTGGCCCGGCGGCAGACCGCGCGCATCGTGACCGCACCGGCGCCGGCCTCGCCGATCAGGTCCAGCGCGGCCTCGAGCAGTGCGGCGCGGCGCGTCTCGCGGCGTTCGGTGAGCGTCGTCCCGCCCCAGATGCGGGGTTCGGGATCGGCGGAGTCCTGACCAGAGTGCACGGGCCCAACAGTAGTGGCCGTCAGCCGAGCAACTCGTCGACGTAGCACCAGCGCCACTTCTCGCCGGGCTCGACGCTGCGGACCACCGGGTGGCCGGTGGCGTGGAAGTGCCGGGTGGCGTGCGTGCCGGGGGAGGAGTCGCAGCAGGCGACGTGGCCGCAGTCCAGGCACATCCGCAGGTGCACCCAGGTGAGGCCCTCGGCCAGGCATTCGGCGCAGGCCTCCGGCGGATCGGTGACGGCGATGTGCGGCGCGGCGCGCAGATGCTCGCAGTCCCCGGAACCGCGGCCGCGCAGCGGTCCGGTCGGCTCCTCGTCGACCTCGGCGACGCGGTCGATGGTCGACTCCTCCATATCCAGCGTCGCCAGCACGTGCGCGAGGACCTCGTGGTCGACGGTGCCCGCGTCGCGCACCCGCAGCACGGTCTCGCGTTCGGCGCGCAGCATCGCCAGCCGCAGCCGCCGGTACTCGCCGCTGGGAGTGACCCGCACCGATTCGGCGCGGCCGAGCTGTTCCCAGGCGGCGAACGCGCGCCGCGACACCCGGTCGCGCAGCGCCTCGACGACGTCCGGGGGTGTCTCCGGCGCGGTCTCGGCCGCCAGCGCCGCGAGCCCGGCGGCGGTGGCCTGCTGCAGCAGGTTCGCCTCCTGCAGGGCGTCCTCGGCGCGGCTGGGTCCGCGCAGCCGCAGCAGCCGGACCAGCAGGGGCAGCGAAACGCCTTGCAGCAGTAGCGTTCCGCCGACGACCACGAGCGCCAGCAGTTCGAGTGTCGCGCGTTCGGGGGTGTCGTCGGGTAGCAGCAGGGCGGCGGCCAGCGTCACCACGCCGCGCATGCCCGACCACGACACCACGGCGGGCCCGGTCCACGCCGGTTTCGGCCGGCCGGGCGGCGCGTCCGGGTTCCGGCGGGCCATCCACCGGGCGCGGCGGGACCGGATGAACCACGGCAGGTAGATCGAGGGGAACACCCACACCGGGCGCGCCACGACCACCGTCGCCAGCACGGCGGCGCAGGCGAGCAGCAGGGTGCCGTGGTCGAGGCCGCTGTTCCAGGCGTCCTCGACGATGTGCCGCACCTGCAGGCCGATCAGCAGGAAAACGGCGTTCTCCAGCAGGAATTGGATGGTGCGCCAGTTGGTGCGCTCGGCGATGCGGGACGCGGCCGACTGCCACACCGGTGCGCCCTGGCCGAGGATCAGGCCGCAGACCACCACCGCCGTCACCCCGGAGGCGTGCGCGGCCTCCGCGGGCAGGTACGCGGCGAACGGCGCCAGCAGCGACACGCTGGTGTCGAGCACCGGGTCGCCGATGCGGCGGCGCAGCACCGCCAGCACGCCCGCGGCGACCGCGCCGATCAGCGCGCCACCGCCGGCGGCGTAGAAGAAGTCGCCGCCGGCCTGCCAGATGCTGAAGCTGCCGGCCATCGCGGCGATCGCGGTGCGCAACGCCACCAGCGCGGTGGCGTCGTTGAACAGCGACTCGCCCTCCAGCAGCGTGACGATGGGCCGCGGCATCCCGACCCGGCGGGCCACGGCGATCGCGGCCACCGCGTCCGGTGGCGCCACGACGGCCCCGATCGCCACCGCGGTGGCGAACGGGACCGCCAGCAGCCACCAGACCACCACGGCCACAGCGAAAGTGGAGAACAGCACCAGGCCCACCGACAGCAGCGCGATCGGCAGCTTCTTCGGCCGGAACTCGATCAGCGACGTGTTGATGGCCGCCGTATACAGCAGCGGCGGCAGCAGTCCGAGCAGCACCAGCTCCGGCTCGATGTCGATCTGCGGGACGAACGGCAGGTACGAGGCGATCACCCCGGCGACGGTGAGCAGCAGCGGTTCGGCCATGCCGAGCCGCCGGGCGAGCGCGGCCAGCGCCACCGCGACGGCGACCAGAATCACCAATCCGACTGCGATATGCACCTGATCATCGTGCCAGGAGGTGCCGCGACCAGCGCAATCGGTTTCGCCACCGGGTGATTCGACGGGGTGCGCGCACGTGCACCGCCGGTCTAAGATCGCTGAATGTCCGCCACTCTCGCCGAACTCGAGGCCCGCGTCGCCGCGCTGGAGGCCGACCGCGCGGATTACAAGGCCGTGCTGTCGATGGTCAACGTCCTGGGCCAGCAGACCCGCGAACGCCTCGCGGTGCTCGACTCCCAGATCGACGGCGTGGAGCAGCGCCTGGCCGCCCGCGTCGACGGCGCCGAGGAACGGCTGGCCGGCAAGATGGGCGAGACCAACGCCCGGGTCCGCTCCATCGAGGAGAACGTCGCCGAAATCAAGGACCTGCTGATCCAGGCGCTCGACCAGCGCTGAGCGCGGCTTACGACAGAGTCGGGTAAGGGTCCACCCATGTATACGCACGGCTGTCGGCTGTCCACACCGGAGCGCTGGGCAGGTGGCACCGACGTGGTAGGTGGTGTCCGCTGGCTGTCACCCGGCATCGGATGTTCTTCCCGTCGTCCCGGCGTGTTTTTGGCCGGGATCCACGCTTGCCGATCGGGATTCCGGCCGAAGCATGCCGGAATGACGAAGTGGTGGCATGCCGGAATGGCAGTGGGGTGGCGGGTGAGCAGGATATTGGTGTGAGCCGGGGTCAGTGCGGGCGCGGTGCGGTCTCCATCGGCATGCCGGCGTCGCGCCAGGCGACGATGCCGCCGTCCAGGCTGGCCGCGTCGTAGCCGCCGCGCCGGGCCAGTGCCGCGAAACGCCGGGACACCTCGCCCACCGGGCAGACGAAAACCAGTGGGCGCGAGCGGGAGAACGGGACGCCCTGGGCGAACATGTCGTCGAGTTGGTCGTCGCGGATGTTCAGCGCGCCGGGCACGTGCCCGATCCGGTAGGCCATCGCGCCGCGGGTGTCGACGATGGTCGGGCGGGCGGTGGCGTCCAGGTCGGCCAGCGCCCGCGGGGACAGCGCCGGGACCGCGTCGAGTTCCGCCGCGGCCGGTGGTTCGGCGCGGGAACCGGTGCGGCCGAACAGGTCCGGGCGGCGTTTCTTGATGTAGGACAGGTACGGTTCGAGCCGGTCGCATACGACGAACACGGCCACGAGCGGATCGCCGCGGGTGCGGGCCGAATCGTCCAGGGAGCGTAGGTGATCCAGTGTCGCCGCGTAGGTGGCGCCGCTGGTCGGCCCGGCCAGGATGCCGTAGCCGGTGGCCAGTTCGAGGGTGGCGTCGACGGCGCGGCCGGAGTCGACGGTGAGGATGTGGTCGTAGAAGTCGGGCCGGAACAGGCCCACCTCCCACATCTCGGTTTCCGAGCGGATGCCGGGGATGAAGTCCGAGCGCTCCGACACCACCGCCAGCGCGCGCAGGTCCGGATGGTGTTTGCGCAGATACGAGGCCGCGCCGCGGGTGGAGCCGGTGGTGCCGAGACCGCCTGCGAGATAGTCGATCCGGTGCACGCCGTCGCGGGCGAGGTCCTCGTGGATCTCGCGGCCGGTGCCGTGGTAGTGCGCCTCGACGTTCTTGTCGTTGGTGTACTGCGACGGATGATGGTAGGCGCCGGGGCTTTTCGCCATGGTCGACTCGATGACCGAGTAGACGTCGTTGGGGGTGGTGGGGTCCGGGCATTCCGACAGCCCGGGCAGTTCCTCGATCTCGGTGCCGAACAGCTGCAGCAGGTCGCGCACCTCGGTGACCTTGATCCGGTTGGTGACCGCGCGCAGCCCGACCCCGTGCAGGGCGCCCAGGATGCGCAGCGCCTTGGCGGTGTTGCCGCTGGAGGCCTCGATCAGGGTGCGGCCGTGCGCGGTGATCTCGCCGAGTTCGTCGCGGATCATGCCCCACGCGACGCGGTCCTTCACCGAGCCGAACGGGTTGCAGGACTCCAGTTTCGCGTACAGCTGCACACCGGCCAGGCCGTGCACGGCCGGATCAAGCCGCAGCAGCGGGGTGTTGCCGATCAGGTCGGTGATGTGGTCGTAGCGCATCACGGCATCCCGTGCGTGGGCCGGGCCGGGGTGTGCGAGAGCGCGCGGGGTGGCGTGCTCGGCGCGTGTTCGGGGGGCGGGGTGGGGTCGTAGTCGGCGTCGCGGCAGACGTGGAAGATTCCGTCGCGGTGTGTGACCGCCAGTTTCGGCGGCAGCGGGTGCAGGGATGCGGCGGCCGCCGACAGGTCGGAGTGGTAGGCGGCGGTGTTGGGGAACACCACGAGGTCACCCGGCCGCGGCAGCGCGTCGAGCCAGACCTTGTGATTGGTGATCAGATCGCGTTCCAGGCACAGTCGTCCGGCGAAGAACACACCGACCGATCCGGTCGCGGTGGCGGGCTCGGCGGATCCGGTGGCGGGCAACACGATCGGATCCACCATCACCTCCTGGTCGGCCGGGGTGACGGTGTCGCGGCTGAGATCGAGGTTGACCAGCACGCTGCCGTCGGCGGCTCGTTTCACGAATTCGACTCGGGCGCAGGTGATTCCGGCATGGTCGACGAGCGCCTTGCCCGGTTCCAGCCACAGCTCGAGCAGATTCTCGTCGGCGACCTGGGCGACGGTGCGGCCGCCGTGCGCCTCCAGCGGCGCGCACAGCAGCTCGTCGAGCATCCGGGCGGCGGGCACGGTGTTGGCGTATTTGTGGAATACGGGGGTGCCGCGCACACCGGTGTCGTCGAGATGGAAGCCGAAGGTGTTGCCGCCCCAGGTCATCGGCTCGCCGCGGCCCAGCAGCGCCTCCCGCAGCGCGGCGACATAGCCGTCGAACCGGTCGGCGTCGGCGGTGAACACCTGGCGCAGCCCGCCGCCGATATCGAGCACGGTCGGCGCCAGGCCGTGGCCGTAGGCGCGTTCGATCAGCTCCAGGCAGGCCTGCACCGCCCGGACCCGCTCGGCCTGCTCGCCGGAATCGAGGTGGAAGGCGAAGCCGCGCAGCGTGATCCGGTCGCGCCGGGCCGAGGCCACCGACAGCGCCTGCTCGATCTCGGTGAGCGGGATCCCGAACCGGCTCACCGCGCTCGCCTCGAACCCCGACACCCGCAGCAGCACCGGCACGGGCGTGTGCTCACCGGCCAGCTCGGCGATGCGGTCCAGCTCCCACGGATTGTCGACGTTGATCGTGACCGCCGCGCCGACGAGTGCGCGCAGCATCGCCTCGCCCTTGGGGCCGGTGACCTCGATGCGCGCCGGGCCGAATCCGGCGTCGGCGGCCGCGGCGAGTTCGCGCGGAGACGCGACGTCGACGGAGATGCCGGCCGACTCGGCGGTGCGCAGCAGCGCGCGGGACCGGTTCACCTTGTGCGCGTAGCAGATCCGGTACCGCGACAGCCGGGCCTCCAGCACCGACCGCAGCCGGTCCAGATTGTCCGTGTACACCTGCGGGAACACCAGGTGGGCGGGGGAGCCGAAGCGCGCCACCGCCTCCTCGGCGGCGCCGGGTGTGTCGAGGAAGGCGCGTACCAGCGGATGCGTTGCGGCCGGCAGCGTGGGCGCCGCGGAGGTCATACCGCGGTGTCCGTGCCGCCGGAGGCGGTGGCCGCCACGGCCGCCCGGGTGAGCGCCGGGTTGTAGCCGCCGTCGCGCAGCGCCTCGAACGCGCGATGCCGGTTGCGCGGGCTGCGGAACTCGGCCACCACCCGCTTGCTGATCAGGTCGATGTCGTGCACGCGGATCCGCATCGACTCCAGCACCCCGGTGATGGTGCGCACGCAGTGCTTGCAGTTCATGTCGGGCACGTAGAAGATCTGGTCCGCGGCGGCGAGATCGTCGCCGGTGCCGGGCTCGGATTCGGCGGGTATCCGCGCGACGGTGAGCCGGGTGAGGGTGTCGCGGAACAGGTCCACGAAATGCTCCACCACCACCGGCAGCAGGCTGTAGTGGTCGTCGTCGAGGCGATGCGGCATGGCGGCCAGGCAGGCCGGGCGGGTGCCCGGCGGCAGCAGCGCGTACTGGCGGGAGATCAGGTCGAGCTCGTCGTGATACTTCTCGATGGCCGCCGGCGCCGACAGTCCCTCGGTGGTGGTGGCGCGCCGCATGACGGTGTGCGCGTCGGCGATGGTGGCGTCCTTCATCGCCCGCAGGGTCGCCACGGTCTCGGCGGTGTAGCGGACGCTGCCGTCGGACTGTGCGGCGAACGACACCGGGATCATGCCGCGCCGGTAGGTGGAGGCCTGCAACTCCCAGAACCAGCGCGTGGCGACCGCCCCGAATATGCCGGAATCGCGCATGCCGCACGCGAATTCGACGGGCGTACGGTAGGGCGTCGAGCGGGCCAGCAGGGCGTGCTGGGCCAGCGCGCGGCCACACGCCTCGATACCGACACGGAAGATGTCGACCGGTTCGTGGTCGGTGGTGGTGCCCGCGAGCAGCGCGCTCTCGTCGGGTCGAAGCGCCGAGATGCGCTGGGCCAGTGCGGTATCGGCGGCGAGCGCACCCCACAGGCGCAGCGCGGTCTCGCGCACGGCGATCGGCACGATCGGGCCGAGCCCGCCGTCGCGGATGTGGCCGGTGTTGGGGATGCCGTCGGAGTCGGTCCAGGCGACGCGGTGGGTCGCGCTGGTCACCTGGTCGGGGCGGCACGGTGGCATGAACCGCTCCAGATACAGCCGCTGAGACAGGGTGAGATGGCTGCCGGGTTCGAAACGCAGTGGCGTGCAGGTGTATTCGATGTGGGTGTCGCCCGGCGCCGGTATCGCGGCGAACAGTCCCGGCCGGGCCAGTCCGGCCAGGACGCGGGAGGCCGCGCGCCGGTCGTAGCGGGGTTGCGCCTGGTCGGTAGTCATCGGACCTCCGTGGCTATCGTGGCGACACACCGCACGAACCGGTCGATCTCGTCGGCGGTGTTGTACAGGTGGGTGCTCACCCGTACCGAATCATCATCGGCGGCGGCCTGGCCGGCCGGCCCGCCGCGCGGCGGCACGCAGTGTGCGCCGGTGCGGACCAGGAAACCGAACTCGGCGAGCACGAATCCGAGATCGGTGGATCCGATGCCGTCGAGCGTGAAGGAGACGATGCCGTACCCGTTGTCGCACGGCGCGTGCGCGGGGCCGGGCAGGAACTCCAGTCCCGGCAGCGGGCGCAGGCCCGAGACGAGCCGCTCGGTCAGCGCCCGGTTGTGCGCGGCGACCGTATCGAGGCCGGCCTCGTCGAGGAAATCCAGTGCCGCGCCCAGGGCGAGAATGCCCGCGATATCGGGTGTACCGCCCTCCAGCCGGGCGGGCATCGCCCGGGGCGCGAGGCCCGATTCCGCCGGTGCCACACCGGAATTGCCGCCGGGCAGGAACGCGGTCAGCTGGTCGTGGACGCGGCGGCGGCAGTAGAGCACGCCGGTGCCGGGCGCCCCGAACATCTTGTGCGCCGACAGCACCGCGAAATCGGCGCCCAGCTCGGTGACCCGCACCGGCAGGTGCCCGCCGCTCTGGCTGCAGTCGAAGCACAGCAGCACGCCCGGATCGATCCGGCCGCGCAACTCCTCGAGGGTGCTCAGCGCGCCGAAGACGTGGTGCAGGTGGGCGACGGTGATCAGCCGGGTGCGCGGGGTGAGCTTGGCGGCGATGTCGTCGACGTCGGCCTCGCCCAGTGCCGTCACCCGGTAGGGCACCAGCCGGATGTGCCGGCCGAAGCGGGCGAGCGTGGTGCGCAGCTGCCACCACGGATAGACGTTCGAGGCGTGATCGCGTGGGCTGTAGAGGATTTCGTCGCCGTCGCCGAGCGCGGCCAGACCCCAGGCGAGCGCGACCGCGTTGAGGCCGGCGGTGGCACCGGCGGTGAACACCACCTCGTCGGGTGCGGCGCCGAGGAATCGCGCGGTGTGCTCGCGCACCCCCTCCAGGTCGCGGGTCAGGGCGGTCGCCCACGGATAGGTGCCCCGGCCGGCGTTGGCGGTGCGGGTGCTGTGGTAGCGGTGCACGGCCTCGATCACCGGGCGCGGTTTCTGGGTGGTCGAGGCGCTGTCGAGGTAGACCTCGGAGGTCTCGGCGAGGGCGGGGAACAGCGGGCGAACATCCGCGCGGCGGGGCGCCGGTGACCGGTCCCGGGCCGCCGGTGGCCCGGCGGGGGCAGACCATGGCGCAGGTGACCGCAACGCGACGCTCCTTCGGGTCGTAACGCTCCGACTCGATCCACGATACGCACTTTTCGTGAGGTGTTCGAACGTTCTCGCGGACAACGAGTTTCGCGGAGTTTCGCGAACGTCATTCGACACGCCGACGCGGTGCCGCCGGACGAGGCTGTGCCGGGCCCCGATCGGGCGGTACCGTGATGATCATGGCGCTGACTCCGAGCGAACGTGACGAGTTCCTGTCCGAGCCGCACATCGGGGCCCTGGCGGTTGCCGCGGCAGCCGGTCGCGGGCCGCTGACCGTGCCGATCTGGTACGACTACACCGCCGGCGAGCTCTGGTTGCTGACCGGTCCCGGCTCGAAGAAGATGGAGCTGATCAACGCCGCCGGGCGGTTCAGCCTGATGGTCGAGCGACTGGAGCCGACCGTACGGTACGTGACGGCGGAGGGGCCGGTCACCGGTGTCGCCCCGGCCACCGACGAGGTGCACGAGGCGATGGTGCGGCGCTACCTGCCCCCGGACAAGGTGGCCGGGTATCTGGAGTTCGCCGAGAGCCTCGGCGAGCAGGTCGTGGTGACCATGCGGCCGGAGCACTGGCTGTCGGCGGATCTCGGCGGCTTCTGAACGGTGGTCCGCAGAACACGGTGGTCCGCGGAGCCGGGCGGCTCTCAGTTGCCGGCCGGATCCGGTCCGCCGGGGTTGCAGAGGGCGTTGACGGTGCCCTGATAGCCGAGGGCGGGCCGCCACGGTTCCAGGTTCCAGGCCGGCTTGTTCGGGGCGACCAGGCGCGCCCACTCCCAGTGACACTTGAACTGGTCGTACATTCCCGGAGTGTCGGAGTCGGGGGCCAGGGTGAGCACCTCGCCCCAGGCGCGGTCCAGGGCGGGCGGGAAGTTGTCGGCGCGCCCGGCCGGACTGGGATAGACGTGCAGGCGGCGCCCGTCGGGATCGTCGGTCCACTCGGTGCGCTCGATCAGCGGGCTGCCGGCGAACTCGTCGACCGTGGGCGCCGGCGCGACCGGATAGTCGGCGGAGGTGCCCGCGGCCGTCGGGCTCGCGACCGCGGTCGAGGACGCGGTAGTGGAGGACGCCGTCGCGGTGGCGGGGACCGGGCCGGCCGCCACCGGCTCGGAGTCGTCGCCCCCGCCGCACGCGGTCGCCGCCAGCGCCGTCGCCAGCAACGCCACCCCGCCGATCCGCCCGACGCCGTGCCGCACCGAGAACTCCTCCCGTCGCCGCACCGAGAAACTCCTCCCGTCGTGCCTGTCTCGCGCCCGTCACGGTACCCGGTCGGCGCGAGGGCGGGGAATTCGTTGCCGCGGAGCCGGATGCGGCACGCGGCCGCGCCCGTGTTGGCCGACAGCGCGGGCGCGGCCACGTAAAGTGGGATGCGTGGCCGCACAGCTGACCAAGGGGCAAGTCGACCGCCTGGCCGTCGACGACATCACGGTGTCGGTGCAGCACAGTGCGCCGGTCGATATCGCGGCGCTGCTGCTGGACTCCTCGGGCCGGGTGCGCGGGGAGAACGATCTGGTCTTCTACAACCAGCCCACCGGTCCGGGCCTGCGCCTGGTGCCCGGTTCGCCGGTGTTGTCGGTCGGGCTGGCACATCTGCCGCCCGAGATCGCGCACGTGCGGATCGCGGTAGCGCTCGAGGACGAGCAGTCCCATTTCGGCGACTATCCGCCGCCCACGGTCCGCATCGAGGACGCCACCGGAAACCTGGTGTACGAGTACGTGATCGACGATCTGGGCCAGGATCCCGCGGTGATCGCCTTCGACCTGGACCGGGTCGGCGCCGACTGGCAGGTGCGGGTGCTCGGGCACGGCTATCCGGCCGGTTTCGCCGCACTGGTGACCGCGCACGGGGTGACGATCGGCAGCGCCGAGTCGGAGGCGGCCTACGTCGGGGCGGCGGTGCTGGATCCCGGGCAGGAAGTGGCGCTGACGGACGTCCGCAAGGGCGGTGACCTGTCGCTGGTGAAGATGGCCGTCGGCTGGGACCCGATGAAGGTGCACGGCCCGCGCGGGATGCGCGAGCTGGAGATCGACCTGGACGCCTCGGCGCTGCTGTACGTCGGCCAGAACCTCGTGGATGTCGCCTTCTACGACCATCTTTCGTCCCGCAACGGGGCGGTGCGCCATTCCGGCGACAACCTGACCGGCGAGGGCAAGGGCGACGACGAGGTGATCACCGTCGACCTGGGCCGGCTACCACAGCAGGTCAGCACGCTGCTGTTCGTGGTCAGCTCGTACGCCGGGCACACCTTCGAACGCATCCGCAACGGCTACTGGCGGATGGTGGACGGCAGCACGAATGCCGAACTGGCGCGCGGCAACCTGCACGGCGGCGGCCCGCACACCGGCATGGTGGTGGCCAAGGTGTACCGCGACAGCAGCGGGAACTGGCGGGTCGCCGCGATCGGCGCTCCCATCCAGGCCGGGCATCCGGTGGAGGCGGTCCAGCAGGTATCGCCGTACCTGTAGGGCCGCGGCCACCGCGGATAAGCGCGCGGTGCGTACGTGCACGCGATGCAAGTGCGCACCCGCTGCCGTCGCCGCCCGTGCGGCGCTCGCGATTCGAGCCGCGCGGTTCGGGCTGTGTGATCCAGGCTGTGTGGTTCAGCTGTGTGGTTTCAGGCTGCCGGGCCGGATTTCGACGATCGGCAGGACCAAGGCGGCCGGTGCGTCGGCCGGGACGACCGGACCGCGCGGGGTGACGGGGGAGATGCGCTCGTAGGGCCGATGCTGCGGCGGGCGCGGATCGGCCTCCCCCTTGTTCGGCCACAGCGCGGCCGCGCGCTCGGCCTGGGCGGTGATGGTGAGCGACGGGTTGACGCCGAGATTGGCCGAGACCGCGGCGCCGTCGACGACGCTCAGTGTCGGATACCCGAAGACGCGATGGTAGGCGTCGATCACGCCGTGCTCGCGATCGGCGCCGATGACCGCGCCGCCGAGGAAGTGGGCGGTCAGGGGGATGTTGAACACCTCGCCCCAGGTGCCGCCGGCGATGCCGCCGATCTTGTCGGCCACTCGGCGGGTCACCTCGTTGCCGGCCGGGATCCACGTCGGGTTCGGCTGGCCGTGGCCCTGTTTCGAGGTGAGCCGCCGCCCGAACGGGCCGCGCCGGGTGTAGGTGGTGATCGAGTTGTCCAGGTGCTGCATGACCAGCGAGATGACGGTGCGTTCGCTCCAGTTCCGCACGCTCAGCATCGACAGCAGCGTGCGCGGATGGCGCAGCGCCTCGAACAGGAACCGCAGCCAGCGCGGGACCCGGCCGCCGCCGTCGACCATCAGGGTTTGCAGCAGGCCCATCGCATTGGAGCCTTTGCCGTAGCGCACCGGCTCGATATGGGTGTCGGCGGTGGGATGGATGGAGGAGGTGATGGCCACGCCGCGGGTGAAATCGCGGTCCGGATCCATCCGGCGGGTGGCCGCGCCGACGATGGATTCGGAGTTGGTGCGCGTCAGCTCGCCCAGTCGCGGCGACAGCTCCGGCAGAATTCCCTTGTCGCGCATCGCGAACAGCAGCTGCTGGGTGCCGCGGGTGCCGGCGGCGAGCACCACCTGCCCGGCGGTGAACGACCGGGGCGACTTGCGGATCCAGGCGCCGGTGCGTTCGGTGTCGACCTGCCACGACCCATCGGGCAGCGGCCGCAGCGCCGTCGCGGTGGTCAGCGGAATCACCTGTGCCCCGGCCTGTTCGGCCAGATACAGATAGTTCTTCACGAGGGTGTTCTTGGCGCCGTGGCGGCAGCCGGTCATGCATTCGCCGCATTCGAGGCAGCCGGTGCGGTCCGGGCCGACACCGCCGAAATACGGGTCCGGCACGGTCTTTCCGGGCTCGCCGAAATACACCCCCACCGGCGTCTGCACGAACGTGCCGGCCACGCCCATATCCTCGGCGACCTCCCGGAAGACCTCGTCGGCCGGTGTCAGGTGCGGATTGCGTACCACGCCCAGCATCTTCGTGGCCTGCTCGTAGTAGGGCGTCAGTTCCGCGCGCCAGTCGGTGATCTCGCGCCACTGCGCGTCCCGGAAGAACGGCTCCGGCGGCACGTACAGCGTGTTGGCGTAGTTGAGCGAGCCGCCGCCCACGCCCGCGCCGCCGAGGATCAGCACGTCGCGCAGCAGATGGATGCGCTGGATGCCGTAGCAGCCCAGCCGCGGCGCCCAGACGAAATTGCGCAGATCCCAACTGGTCGCGGGGAGCCGGTCGTCGGTGAACCGCCGCCCGGCCTCGAGCACCCCGACCCGGTAGCCCTTCTCCACCAGCCGCAGCGCGGTAACGCTGCCGCCGAATCCGGAGCCCACGATGAGCACGTCGAAGTCGGTATCGGGCTGGGTCATATGCCACTCCTCGCTGCTGTCGCCGGTGACGCCGGCAAGGTTACTACCGAGTAGAGTAACTGTGTCGAGCGGTACCTCATAGTTTGGCGAGCGCCGATCTCCTCTGGAATCAGTGCTCTCGATATGGCATGGTGAAACCATGTCCGCCACCACGCCCCGGGCCCGCGCTCGCGCCCGCACCATGGAAGACATCGTGCGCATCGGCCGCGATCACCTGGCCGTGCACGGTGCGGCGGCGCTGTCGCTGCGGGCGGTGGCCCGCGATCTCGGCGTCGTCTCCTCGGCGGTATACCGCTACGTCCGCAGCCGCGACGAGTTGCTGACGCTGCTCGTCATCGACGGCTACACCGAACTGGCCGATGCGGTCGACGCCGCGCTGGCGCCGGACTCGGCGGATTCGGAGGCGCCGGCGCGCCGCCTCCGGGCGCTGGGCGTCGCGATGCGGGACTGGGCGCTGGCCGAGCCGGCCCGCTACGGTCTGCTGTTCGGCACCCCGGTGCCCGGCTACCACGCGCCCGCCGAGCGCACCGTCGCGCCCGGCACCCGGGTCATCGGCGCGCTGCTGAGGATTCTCGGGAACGCCTACCGCGCAGGGCTTCTCGGCGAACCCGATCCGCTGCCGCCGGTATCCCCGGCGCTGGCAGCCGATCTGGCCCGGATCGGCGCGGAATTCGATCTGGCACTGCCGGATTGGGCGCTGGTGCGGGGACTGTCGGTGTGGAGCGGGCTGATCGGCGCGGTGAGCGCCGAGGTGTTCGACATGTACGGCGCCGACACCTTCACCGACCGGGCCGAGGTGTTCGACCGGCAGCTCGACAACCTGTGCGCGCTGGCGGGATTGGGCGACGCGCCGAACGGGTAGGTGCCCGCAAATGTGCATTTCCGGCGGTCGGCGTGCAGGATGTCACAGTACGGCAAAGCGCATTCTCAGCGTATCCACAGCACCGTGATGTGAGACTGTACGTCGACATGAACGATCGAACCGACCCGATCCCGGTCGTACCGGACCCGCCGCCCGGTGGTCGTCGTGCCCGGCGCGAACCGGCCGAGGGCGGCCGCCGCGGCGGGGATCGGCCCGCACCGGAGACCGGCGGGAGTCGGCATGCCCGCGCGGCCGACCCGGAGCCGGGCCGGCGCCCTCGTGCCGACGCGGAGGCAGGTCGGCATTCCCGGGCCGGGACGGGTACGCACCGTCGCGCCCGGGCGATGCCGGTCGACATCTCCGAGAGCCCCACGGACCGGTACGAGCCCGCGGGCAAGCGAGGCGGCCGGGGTTCCCGGGGCGCCCGGCAGCGACCCGGTCGGGCCGGCCGTGCCGCGCGGATCGGCGTGCGGGTGCTGGCGGCCGCCACCGCCGTGGTCGTGTTGTCGGGCACCGGATTCGCCTACTACACCGAGCGCAGCGTCGACCGGGGCTTCACCCGCTCCGGCGTGATCAGCGCCGAGGACGCCGCCGCCCTGGACGGCGACCTGAACATCCTGCTGATCGGCCTGGACACCCGCAAGGACCAGAACGGCAACGACCTGCCCAAGAACGTCCTCGACCAGCTGCACGCCGGCGACGGCAGCGAGGGCGGCTACAACGCGAATTCGCTGATCCTGGTGCACATTCCGAAGGATCTGAAGAAGATCACCGCCTTCTCCATCCCGCGCGACGACTACGTCGCGGTCAGCGGCATCCCCGGCTACGACCACGCCAAGATCAAGGAGGCGTACGGGCTCAAGAAGGTCTACGCGGAGCAGAAACTGGAGAATCAGGGCGTCAAGGACAAGGTCGAGATCGAGCACAAGGGCCGCGAGGCCGGGCGCGAATCCATCGTGCAGACGGTCAAGCAGCTCACCGGGGTGCCGATCAACCGGTTCGCCGAGATCTCGCTCATCGGCTTCTACCATCTCGCCGAGATCCTGGGCGGCGTCGACGTATGCCTCAACCATCCGGTCGACGACGAGTACTACTCGGGTGCGGTGTTCCCGGCCGGTCGGCAGCATCTGGACGCGGCCAACGCGCTGTCGTTCGTGCGCCAGCGCCACGAACTGGAGAACGGCGACCTCGACCGGACCCATCGCCAGCAGGCGTTCCTGACCTCGGTCGCCAAGCAGCTCAAGGATTCCGGCACCCTCACCAACGTGGGCAAGCTGCAGCAGCTGATCAATGCCGCACAGCAGGACATCGTGCTGTCGGACGGCTGGAACCTGCTGGACTTCGCCCAGACCATGGGCAAGGCCGGGACGATTCCGATCGAATTCCAGACGCTGCCGGTGAAGGCGTTCCAGAACGTCGACGGCCAGGACGTCAACGTCGTGGACCCGGTGGCCATCAAGAAGACGGTGCGCGCCGCGTTCGGCATGCAGGCGCCGCCGACACCGGCCGCGCCCGCGCAGACCCCCACCAGCACCGTGGACGTGGTCAACTCCGAGGGGCCGGCGGGAATGGCGGCGAAGGTGTCGAAGGCCCTGTCCGAGAAGGGGTTCACCGCCGGCGAGGTGGGCAACGCCCGCTACGGTGACGGTTCCAGTTCGGTCGTCTACTACGGCACCGGCGCCGAGACCGACGCCACCCAGGCCGCCGACCTGCTCGGCGGGCTGCCGACGGCGCCGTCCAAGAACATCCAGTCCGGACATGTGAGGATCGTGGTCGGCAGCGACTTCAGCCTGCCCGACGCGCTGACCACCGGCACGACCGCGTCCGGGACGAGCGAGACCGGCAGCGAGGGTTCGACGTCGACCTCGTCCGGCAGCGCCACGTCGTCCACCACCGCGGCACCGGTGGACGGCGGCAACGCCGGCAATCCGGTCACCACGAATATCGGCTCCGACATCCCCTGCGTGAATTAGCGGCGCGGGCGGCGCGTTTCGCCGGGCACGGGCGGCCGTGCCTGCCGTGGCGTGCTGCCGTGTCTTCGGTGGCATGTGCTGCCGTGTCTTCGGTGGCATGTGCTGCCGTGCCCCGTACGATTCCCCGGTGACCGGATACGACGATGCGTTCGACCACCTCGACACCTCCACCCTGCCGCCGCGCCAGCAGCGGATCCTCGCCACGATCCGCGACTGGGTGATCCGGCACGGGTACCCGCCCAGCACCCGGGAACTCGGGGCCGCGGTGGGGCTGCGGTCCTCGTCGTCGGTGTCGCAGCATCTGAAGGCGCTGGAGGACAAGGGATTCCTGCGGCGCGCCGATTCGCTGTCGCGCCCGATCGACGTGCGGTTGTTCCTGGAGTCCGCGGCGCCGCGCGAACGCGACGAGGACTCGGTGCCGGTGCCGGTGGTCGGCGACATCGCCGCCGGCACCCCGATCACGGCCGAGGAGCACGCCGACGACGTGCTCACCCTGTCGCGCCAACTCGTCGGCCGCGGAACGGTTTTCGGCCTGCGCGTGCGCGGCGACTCGATGATCGACGCCGCCATCTGCGACGGCGACATCGTGGTGGTGCGCCGCCAGCCCGAGGCGCACACCGGCGACATCGTGGCCGCCATGATCGACGAGGAGGCCACGGTCAAGGTGTTCCGCCGCCGGGGCGGCCACGTCTACCTCGAGCCCCGCAACCCCGCCTACGACGTCATCGACGGCGACCGTGCCGTCGTCCTGGGCAAGGTGGTCTCGGTGATGCGCCGCGTCTGACCCCGCGCCGCCGCGCCGGCACCGCCCGGCGCACCGATTCCCGCACGACGTCCTCCGGACTCTTGTCCGGTCGCAGCCCGCGCCAGGGCGGCTGTCGTAACCCGGCCGTCGGCGGTCCACGTGGTGAACGACACCTCACCTACCAGCTGCGGCTCGACCCAGACGGCACCGGGTACGTCGGCGGCCGCGGGCGGGAGTATTCCGTTGCAGCGGTTCGAGTCTCGCCGCCAGGTCATCGAGTGCCGCCCGGGTGAATCCGGTGCCGACATTGCCGACCGGCTGCGCGACCATCAGGCCACCGCCGACACCTCTGCCGCGCCACGACCGGGACCGGCAGCCCCTATAACCGGGACCGCTCACGGGTGGGGCATTTCGATGAGCCCGACCGGGGAGATTCGATGAGCACAGTCAACTTTGCAGTTCGGTTGCGAGCGGCAGTTCGGTTGCGAGCGACCGTGAAATAGCCACATCGATAAGCGCTAGCGGCGGCGGAAGCTGTCGGTGAGGCTCGGGGTCCCCACGGTAGTGACCACGTCGACGCATGTGCCGACGAACTTGTTCTCCAGGGTCGCATCCAATAACGCATCGGCGAGATCCACCCGCGAGGTGTATCGGCCGGGAATGCTCGAGGGTGCCAGGGTGTAGTCGGTGATGGTGGCGCCGTCGAAGAGTCCGGAGGCGCGGACGATGGTCCAGTCGAGTCCACTGTTTCGGACGGCTACCTCCATGCGTCCCATATCGGCATACGCAGTCCGACCCAGGGTGAGCATGGCGGGGAGGAGCACCGTTCGGAAAAGGAGGGATTCGCCTGGAGCCGCAGTGCCGGCGACACACACCGAGCTGACGCAGACCAGGCGTCGGACGCTGTGCAGCGCCATTGCCCGCATGATGTTCCCGACACCTTCGGTAAAAATCGATACGGGCTTCAGGGTGTAACTTCCCCCGAGGACCGATATCACGGCATCGTGCCCGGCTGTCGCCGCTGCGACCGAGTCACCGTCTCGCGCATCCGTACGCACGACTCGCAACAGCGGATCCGCACTGGGGAAATCGGCGGGGCGGCGCACTGCGGCGGTGACCTGCTGCCCCCTGGCTACTGCCTGGCGAACGACATTGAGACCGGTTGGACCGCTGGCACCGAATACGACAATCTTCATTCCTACCCCCGATATGTCGTGTGTATTCCACTGTGAGAATTACTGCGCTGCAGTCGAGCCCGGTTCGGTATTGCCCGCGGAGTACCCCGTCAACAGGGGAACGACCAGTGCATCGATGATTCGCTCGTAGTAGGTGCCGTCCACCGGCTCGTCCGAATCGAGTAGCCGGTAGAAGATCATCGCGGGTACCACATCCGCGATCAGTGCCGTATCCGCACTGTCGGCGATCTCCCCGCGAGCACGGGCGTTTTCGACTATGGCGGCGTACGCCGCGCGGCGCGGTTCGGCAATGACCTGCTCCACGGTTTCACGCAGCTGCGGATCACGGTTGATGGAGGCCGCGATCGCGGACAGAATCGCATCGCGCGGGCCGTCGCGGTCGAGATACATGGCTCCCACAGCGAGCAGATCGGATCGCAGACTGCCGGTATCGGGCAATGGCTCGGTCCAGGCCAGTATCCGGACCGCGTCACGGACCAGCTCCGACTTGTCCTTCCAGCGGCGGTAGACGGTTGCGCGGCTCGCGCCCGCTCGCGCCGCGACGGAATCCATTGTCAGCCGGTCGTATCCGACCTCGGGAAGGATCTCGCTGACGGCGGCCAGTAGTGCGGCGTCGCGCTCCGGATCCCGGGGGCGACCGCCGGATTTCGGCCTGGTGACATCGTCGGGTGGTAGCACGTGGTGAGCGTAGCCCCTGCGCACTTACGAAACAACTGTGTTCTGTATCGCATTTACCGAACCGAAACAGACGTCTACTGTTTCGTAAATGGCCGAGCCGAGGGGAATGTCATGAACGCTGGTCAGGGCGGGAAAATCGAGGGTGTCGAGTTGACGCGGCGCCGACTGCTGGCCGTCGGAGGGGGGCTCCTCGCCGCAGCGTGTACGACGAACGGCTCCGAGGCGGAAACTTCCGCCGACGACACCGGGCTACGCGCCGTCGTTCGGGGTCGCGTGCTCTTGCCCGGCGATGCGGGCTTCGAACAAGCCTGCACACCATGGAATCTGACCGTCGACCAGTCTGTCCGTGCCGTCGTCGAACTCGCCGACACCGATGATGCACCCGCGCTGATCCGATACGCGCGCGAGGCAGGCCGGGCACTGACGGTGCAGCCGAACGGCCACAACCCGTCGTATGCCGCGGACGGCACGATCCTGGTGCGCACCAATCGGCTGAACGAGGTGCGGATCGATCCCGACACCCGGACCGCAAGGGTCGGCGCGGGCGTCAACTGGGGTCGGGTGCAGGCAGCAGCCGGCCCTCACGGGCTGACTGGAGTGGCGGGCAGTTCACCGGCAGTCGGAGTCACCGGCTACACCCTTGGCGGCGGATTGAGTTGGTTCGCACGGCGATTCGGCTGGGCGTCCGACAGCGTGACCGCGTTCGACGTTGTCGACGCCGATGGCCGAGCCCGGCGAGTCGGCCCGTCGTCGGATCCGGATCTGTTCTGGGCCCTGCGGGGTGGTGGCGGTGACTACGCACTCGTTACGGCGCTCGAGTTCGCGCTGCACCCCGTGTCCGCCCTGTACGGCGGAAAGATGCTCTGGCCCATCGATCGCGCACCGCGGGTGATGGCGGCCTTTCGGGAAATCACCGCGACGGCGCCCGACGAACTGACTCTCTGGTTCAGCCTGCTGCGCATGGACGGTGCCCCGCCGATGGTCGGCATCGACACCACCTATCTCGGCGACGCGACCGTGGGCCGGGGCCTGCTGGCAGCGCTCGACGGCATCGACGGACGCATGGTCGACAGCCGCAGGCCCATGCCGCCCGCCGAGCTGGGCACCATCGTCGGCGAACCCACCGATCCGAGCCCGATCCGCTCACACGCCGAGTTGCTGAACGGGCTCACCGACGCCGATGTGGACGCGCTGCTGACCACCTCCATGGACCCACTCGGGGCCATTCAGGTTCGCCACCTCGGCGGGGCGATCGCGCGGTCCTCCGACAGTCCGCCCGGTGCCGTCACCGCCCCCTACTACATGAGCTTCATCGGCGGTCAGCCGACACCGGAAGCGGCTGCGGCGAACGAGAATCGGATCCAGCAGTACCTCGGCGCGCTCGACCGGTCGCGTGGCCGACGAACGCCGCTCACACTACTGAGCCCCTCGCAAACGGCCATCGACGCCTTCGATCCCGGCACTCTGCATCGACTGCGAGACATCAAGAGCAGCGTGGATCCGAAAGGCGTGTTCCGCAGCAACTTTCCCGTTCTGGACCCGGCCGCCGGGCCCTGAGTGATGCAGCCCGTCCACGTCCCGGTCGGCCACGCTCGCCGGATGCACCGAGTGGGACCAACATTCGAACGGAGACAGGGAGAATCGTGGTACCGCACCTGCAACCAGAAAAGGCCGCTCCGCCGGATATCGACTCGATACAGGCCGACCCGCGACGCTGGATCGCATTCGCGACAACACTGGCGGCAGGGTTCATGGACCTACTCGATGTCACCATCGTCAACGTCGCGGTGCCGACCATTCAGGAAGATCTCCGTGCCCAGTACGCCCAGATCGAATGGATCATCGCCGCCTACGTGCTCTCCTTCGCCGCAATCCTGATCACCGGTGGGCGACTCGGCGACCTCTACGGCCGCAAGCGAATCTTCATGGCCGGAATGGTGCTGTTCACGGTGGCGTCGGCGGCGTGCGGACTGAGCTCGGGCCCGACCATGCTGATCGCCTCCCGATTCCTCCAGGGCCTGGCGGCGGGCCTGATGGTCCCGCAGATTCTTGCGATTCTCCGGGAGTCATTTCCCCGGCGGGAGCGTGCCGAGGCGATCGCCGTGTACAGCGCAGTCTGCGGGTCGGCGACGGCAGTCGGCCTGGCGCTGGGAGCCCTGCTGGTGGAATGGGATCTGTTCGGCCTCGGCTGGCGGCCGATATTCCTGGTCAATATCCCGATCGGGATCATCACGCTGATCGCTGCTCGGCTGTGGATGAAGGAGTCCCGATCGGTCGCCGCGCCGCGCCTGGACCTGATCGGTGTCGCGCTCGTCACCGCGGCAATTCTACTGCTGACCTATCCGCTCACCGAGGGACGCCGCCTCGGGTGGCCCGCGTGGACCTTCTTCATGATAGGGGCGTCGGCGGTGGCCCTGATGCTGCTGATCGGCTACGAGCGCAGACGTCGGCGTTTCGAGGGGTCGCCGCTGATCGACCTCGGCCTCTTCCGGTCGCGTCCGTTTACGCTCGGTCTGATCAGCTGGCTGTCGTTCTGGATCTGCTTCGGCGGGTTCTTCTTGGTATGGACGCTGCTCATGCAGGCGGGTCTGGGCTGGTCGCCGCTGCGTGCCGGGCTCACCTCGTTGTTCTTCGCGGTCGCCACCGGCGTTGGCGCGGGTACTTCGGCCAGTGTGTTGGCACCGCGGTTCGGCAGAAGTGTCCTCCTCGCCGGCGGACTTCTCGCCGGTGCCGGGTTCGTCGGCTACGGTGCGTTGGTTCAGCACTACGGCCAGGCGACGACGTCGTGGCAGATGATGCCTCCGATGGTCCTCATCGGCATCGGATTCGGTTTTGTGGTCGCGCCGACCATCGACCTGGTGCTCGGGCAGGTGCCCACCCGCGCCGCCGGCGCCGCGTCCGGATTGCTCAACACCGGACAGCAACTCGGAATCGCGCTCGGTGTCGCGCTGGTCGGGATCGTCTTCTTCACGCAACTGGACCACGATTCCGCGCGGGGTGCCGACGAGGCGGCGGCACGAGTGCAGGCCGAACTCGCTGCAACAGGTCTGCCCGGCCCGGTGCAGACCGAGATAGCCGACGGATTCCGGGCGTGCGTCCGTGATCGATCGGCGCAGGTCGATCCCACCGAAGAGCCGGAAATCTGTCGGGGAGCCGCTGTGGACGATCCCTCCGTGACCCGGGTGCTCACCGAGGCCGGCGAGCATGCCAAGGCGATCAACTTCGCCAATACCTTCCGCTACACGCTCTGGTATGGCGCGGGCATCATGCTGCTGCTGTCCTTCGGCTTCCTCGCGCTGCCGAGGAATGCACAACCTGTCCACGAGGGACTCGAAATCGATGATGCACCAACGGAGTTGACGTAGAGATCCCGAGGATCCGGGTGTCGAGCCCGCCGGACGAACAAACAGAGGAGACAGCAGAATGGTCGAAGCGCGGGTGCAGCAGATCATGCCATGCCATCCGGAGGACTTTCTCGAATTCGCGATGGACGTGGAACGATACGCCGAGGTCGATGACAAAATCGGCCGATTCGACTGGGTTCGCCGCGAGGGGAATCTCGTTGAATTCAAGTTCCGCCCGGCCATGCCGGGACTTCCCGGTCCGGCGCCGAAAATGATCGCGCAGGGACGGCTCACCCCCGGTGAGCGCGTGGATGTGGGACTCGCGCCGTTGCCGGACAGCCGACTGTGGCACGGATTGATGAAGTTCAGTGCGAGCTTCGTCTGTGAACCCGTCGAGAACGGCACCCTGGTAACCAGGACAATGACGGCAGAGCTCATCCCGGCGGTACGTCGGCTGGTCGATCCGATCCTGCGCCGTAACCTTCCCGGCAATATCGAGACCGAGATCGCGCAGGCCAAAGCCTATATCGAAAGGCACACCGGTCGCGACTGACCGGGCCGGTCGTCAGGTCGAGCCGGGCCAGGCGGGTCCGGTCGGTGCCGCGGTTGCGGTTGCTACACCCTGGATCGGCCGGACGATCGTCGGGTCTCGGCTCGGAGCCGGCCGCCGCCTGAGGACGGCATTCCGGTTGACGCGGTCGGGCGCAACGCCCGGGCACGGCCCGGCGATGTACCGGTTGCCCGGGCGCATTCCAGGGATCTTCGCCGGGACGGGCGCGTGCCGCCGGTGCCTCGGCAGGTGTCGGCGTGACCGCGGGTAGTCCGGGGTCGACGCACCGCCGCGGTAGATCGCCAAACGGTTGCCGGCGAATTACAGTCCACCCAGGACGAACAACGCCCGATGCGGTCGAATCGGCTACGGAGGAGCACGTGGTGATGCGGAATCGGATCGGAACGGCCCTGGCCGCAATGATTTTCGTGGCCTTCTCGACGACGGTGGCGGGCCCGGCGACGGCCGGCACCGGCGATCCCGTGATCGACTCCGGCAGCTTGCTCGCCGACCCGCGCGCCGCCGACGGCTCCTACATCACCCGGGCCACCGTCGTCGACGGCCGCAACATCCGCCTGTACGTCCACTCGGCGGCCATGAACACGACCTTCCCCGTCGACGTGCAGCGCCCCGCCGACGCGTCGGCGCCGCGCCCGGTGCTGTACCTGCTCAACGGCGCCGGCGGCGGCGAGGACAGCGCCACCTGGGATCAGCGCGCCCCCGACGCGCTGCGGTTCCTGGCCGACAAGGACGTGAACGTGGTCCGGCCGATCGGCGGCGCCTGGAGCTACTACACCGACTGGCGGGCGCCCGATCCGGTGCTGGGCGTGAACAAGTGGAAGACGTTCTTCACCGAGGAACTGCCTCCGCTCATCGACGGCGCCCTGGGCACCAGCGGGCGCAACGCGATCGCGGGCCTGTCCACCTCGGGCACCTCGGTGCTGCAACTGCCGATCGCCAAGCCCGGCCTGTACAAGTCGGTGGCGGCCTACAGCGGCTGCGCGCAGATCTCCGACCCCACCGGCTACACGTTCGTGAATCTGGCGGTCAACGTGTGGGGCGGCGGCAACACCGAGAACATGTACGGGCCGCGCGACGATCCGATGTGGGTGGACAACGACCCCTACGTGCACGCCGACCAGCTGCGCGGCCTGAATCTGTTCATCTCCAGCGGTTCCGGCCTGCCGGGGCAGTGGGACGGACTGAACGGCCCGTACACGCTGCCCGGCGTGGGCGGGCTCGCGAATCAGCTGACCGTCGGCGGTGTCATCGAGGCCGCGGTGAACTACTGCAGCCACAATCTGCAGGCCAAGCTGAACTCGCTCGGCATTCCCGCCACCTACGACTTCCCGCCCACCGGCACCCACTCGTGGGGGTACTGGCACGACGCCCTGATCGCGTCCTGGCCGGTGCTGGCGTCCGGGCTGGAACTGCCCGTGTGAGCGGTGCCGTCAGGAACCGGCGCGGGGCTCGGCCGTGACCGGCTCGTCGCAGCTGGCGGGCGGATCGACCTGGGAACACGGCACCGGTGCCCGAGTCGGCCGGTAGTCCCCGGGCACGCCGCCGGCGCGGGTAAGCGCGGCGTAGGCCTCTACGGCGTCGGTCGGGCGGCGCGACAGCGCCGGATCGTGCTCCGCGTCGACGGTGTAGAGGCCGAATCGCGGTGCGTAGCTGCCCCATTCGTAGTTGTCGGTGAGGCTCCAATAGTTGTATCCGCGCACGTCGATCCCGTCGGCCTTGGCGCGCTGCAGCCAGTACACGGTGTCGCGCAGGTGGTCGGCGCGGGTGTAGCCGTCGGCGCGCGGGCGCCCGTTGTCGGTCGGCATCCCGCTCTCCACCACGTACAGCGGTTTGTCCGGAAACAGCCGGGCGTAGTGGCGCAGCGCGTAGTAGATGCCCTCGGTTTGCAGGGGCAGCTCCCACATCGCGGGCGCGCCCGCCGAGGTGCCGGTGGCGGTGGTGGCCGGGTCGGGGCCGAAATAGTAGTCGACACCGATGAAGTCGAGCTTGTCGGCGACCCGGTCGACGAACGGCTGATTCACCTCGGTCTCCGCGTCCGGCACGTAGCCGAGGTTGCTGGTGACCCGGGCATCGGGCTGCGCGCGGTGGATGACGTCGTAGATCTCGTTGTGCGCCTGGGCCAGCCGGTCCAGCATGGCGGGCGCGTCGTCGGAGTGCAGCGCGCCGATGCGCTGTTCGGTGCCGATGTAGGCCGCCGGTTCGTTGATCGTGACCCACATCGGCGTGCGAGCGGCGTAGCGCTCCACCACCTTCCGGGCATTGGCCAGCCAGTCCTGGACCATGCCGGGATTGCTCCAGCCGCCGCGCTCGGCCGCCCAGCCCGGATACACCCAGTGGTCGAGGGTGATCATCGGCGTCATTCCGTGCGCGACGATCCGGTCGATCATCTTGTCGTACACCGCGAATGCCCGTTCGTCCCAGCCGTCCGGGGTGGGCTGTACGCGCGCCCACTCGATGCTCAGCCGGAACACCCGGACACCGAGGCGGGCGGCGTGTTCGATGTCGTCGGTGTAGAAATCGAGGAATCGGACCGAGTCGCGGTAGTCGTCGACCTCGCCGGAGGCGATGTAGCGAGTCCAATTGCTGTCCGGCGCAGCGCCTTCGGACTGGAAGCCGGAGGCGGACACGCCCCACAGGAATTGGTCGCCGAGTGCGGGCAGCCCGCCCGGCCGGGGGGCCGGTGCCGCCCACGCCAGCCCCGGCACCAGCATCGCCGCCGCGGCGGCGGCACACGCCGCCAGGGCGTGGCGGCGGCTCGACTGTCGCATTCCAGCAAGCGTAGCTGGATGGTTGCCGATCGTCCGGGTGGTGCGCCGCGTGTCGCCCCGGGTGGTGCGATCGCCGCGGCTCAGTGCGTCCGGTGCAGGTCGCTCGGTGGCCTGCCGTGGTGACGCCGGAAGGCGGTGCTGAACGCGAAGGGGTTGCGGTAGCCGACCTTCCGCGCGACCGTGCCCACGGTCTCGCCGCCGGCCAGTAGGTCGGCGGCCAGCGTCATGCGGCGGCCGTTCAGATACGACAGCGGGGACTCGCCGAACAGGGCACTGAACCGGCGGTACAGCGTTGCCCGCGAGACCGCCGCGTGCGCGGCCAGCGAGTCGGCGGTCCAGTCCCGGCCGGGATTGGAGTGGATGGCGTGCAGAATCCGCGCGACGATCGGATCCTGCAGTCCCGCATTCCATCCCGGTGAGCCCGGTTCGGCACCGGCCAGCCAGGCGCGCAGTGCGTGCGCCAGCAGCAGGTCCAGCAGGCGGTCGCGGACGGTCTGGCGGCCGGGACCGACGTGTTCCAGCTCCTCGTCCAGCAGCGCCAGCGCGGCGGGCGAGGACCCCGATTCGGCTGTGACGCAGACGTATTCCGGCAGCGCGTCGAGCAGGCGGCGACCGGCCAGATCGACGCTGCCGTAGGTTCCGGCGACGACGACCGCCCGCCCGCCGTGGCCCGGCGACGGGACCCGCAGCACCGCGCGGTGCCCGTCGGAGCCGGCCGGGCCGCGGGGCCTGCCGTCCGGGGCGTCGTCGAGTGCGAGCGAGCGAGGACCGCGGAGCAGCGCGATATCGCCGACGGTCAGCTCGGTGACGCGGTCGCCGCGGGCGAGCCGGGCATGGCCGTGCAGCACGGCGTACAGGGTCAGCGGCGCCGCTTGATCGGCCAGCCACGACCAGGGTGCCTGCCGGTCGGCACGCCACAGCAGCGAGCCCTGCGCATGGATCCCCTGCAGCATCTCGGCGAGCACGTCCACGCACACGACGCTACCGATTCGCCCGGTCCCGATGGCTCAAGTGCGTCCGGCGCGCCGGGCACCGCGCGCGGCTCGCCGACCACTGTGCGCGGCGCGCCGACGTCCCGGACGGCCGAGCTGGTGCGGCCGGTGGAGGGGCTATCCCTCTTCGCCGGGCGCCGAGAGATCGGGTGCGCGCCGGACGGACCCGGAACCCGGCCGCGCGACGAATACGAGGGGCTCCGCCTCTCCGGCCGCGCCGGCGCCTGCCGGAGTGCGGGGCCGGACCGGAGCGTGAGGGAAGACGAGAGTGCGAGGCCAGACCGGACTGCAAGGGCAGACCGGACTGCGAGACCGGACCGGACTGCGAGGCTGGGCCAGACTGCAAGGCCGGACCGGACTGCGAGGCCGGGCCAGAACGCGAAGCCGGACCGGAACGCGAAGCCGGACCGGAACGCGAAGCCGGACCGGAACGCGAAGCCGGGCCAGAACGCGAAGCCGGACCGGAACGCGAAGCCGGGCCAGAACGCGAGGCCGGGCCGGACTGCAAAGCCGGACCGGAATGCGGGGCCGGTCAGCGTGCGGCGTCGATCAGCCAGTGCCGCAACCAGGATGTCGCGGTGGCGCCGGAGCGGTCCACGACGTAGGACGGGTAGTTGCGGTGCACGGCGGAGTCGTTGAAGTCCTGTAGCTGTTGCATTCGCTGGGCGTTCGCCGAATCGCTGAACTGGCCCTGCAGCGTCGGCAGCCCGCCGGCGGCCATCAGGTCGTTGATGATCGCCTGGGCCTGCTCCTGATAGGTCCCGGCCCGCCCGGGATCCGGCGCCGACAGCTGGGCGAACAGGCCGGCGAAGCGGGTCGCGAAATCGTCTGTGGGCGTGGAACAGTACAAATCACCGACGGCGCAGATGGTGCGCACCCGCGGGCTCACCCAGCCGAATCCGGTGATCCGCTGCCCGCCCGCGCCGGCACCGGCGACCGGCGGGCCGACCAGCGCGTCGGACGGGGAACGGCGCGGATCGGAGATCAACCCGACCGCGGCGACCCGATCCGGCGGAACCACCCCGAGCCCGGTGCCGATCTCGGCGGCGAGATCCCCGGCGGCGTCGGCGCCCTGGCTGTAGCCGATCAGCGCGATCCGGGTGGCGGCGCAGCGGCGTCCCATATCGGCGACCAGGCCGCGGGCGCCGTCTACCGCCTCCTGCTTGGACCGGCCGTAGACGTCGCCCTCCCAGGGCAGCGCGGTGGCCGCGTACGCCACATAGTCGGTGCTCACATTGCCGGGGAGGCCGTCGGTGACCGCCGACAGCATGCCCTCGCGCGGATCCTCGCGGGAGGTCTCCCAGGTGCCGGGGACGGCGACGACATACATGCCGGGGCAGTCCGGATCGGCGTGGGCCGGCGGTGCGCCGGACAGCGTGGCCGCCGTGATCGCCGTCGCCGAAGCGATTGCACCCCAATATTTTCGCGTGGACACAGCCGAGACCCCCTGCGGTTGAGCGGTTCACGAAGCGGTCCGGCCGATCGAGCGCGGAAGGCGTCGGGGGCCGGCGATGTCGGGCCTCCGCGCGCACGGGCCCGCCCATCGATCGTAACCGAGCGAGCCGGTGGCCTGGGCCGCCATTGATCGAGGGCGACCGGAAATGTGGATGTTTCAGAGAGACAGTGGATGACGGGATGACGGGACATCCGATCACCGGGTCAGTCGACCACGGAGAACCGCGGCCGCGTGCCGGATGCGCCCCGGGGCCGGAGGCGGTGCGGGTCGAAGCGGGCGATCTCCGCCGCGATCGGCGGTGAGCCCTCGACGAATTCGTCGCGCAGCGACCCGTCGGTGCCGAGCTGGCACACCGCGCCGAGGGCGGTCAGGGTGGCGCGCCCGAACGGCGTGAACTCCGGCGGAATCGTCAACTCCCGGTTCACGTTCGACAGCTGCGGGTTCAGCGCCCGGCGCACCTGGGTGCGCAGCCAGTCGGTGGTGAGCCGGAAGGTGGGCCGCACCATCGGCTCGAACGCCGCCGAGAGCGCGCGGTGTGCGGCGGCGACGTCGAAGCCGCGGTGTGGCTGGACGAACCCGTGGCGGCGGAACGCGGCCTCCAATTCGTCGGTGCCGCCGTTGATCACCGCGCCGGTGACGTCCTGGACGAGCTGGTCGAAACCGTCGTTCGGCCACGGTGTGCAGGCGCCGAAATCGACGATGCCGAGCCGGCCGTCGGGCATCATCCGGAAGTTGCCGGGATGCGGGTCGGCGTAGAGCAGCCCGGTGCGCCGCCACGACGACAACAGGAACCGCACGATCAGCAGGCCCGCGCGGTTGCGCTGTTCGGTGGTGCCGCCGGCGATGATGCGGGAAACCGGTGTGCCGTCGAGCCATTCGCCGACCACCACGTCGCCGTGCTGGGCGATCACCCGGGGCACCAGGAAATCCGGGTCGCCGGCGTAGGCCTCGGCGAACACCCGCTGATTGTCGGCCTCGGCGGCGTAATCCAGTTCGTCGGCCACGCAGGCGCAGATCGCCTCGGTGACCGACTTGACGTCGGCGCCGGGAACGAACACGGTGGCCAGCACGGAGATTCGGCGCAGCTGTTCGAGATCGCTCAGCACCGACTCGCGCGCGCCGGGAAACATCACCTTGACCGCGGCGGGGCGTCCGTCGCACCACACCGCGCGATGGACCTGCCCGATGGAGGCGGCCGTGGGCCGGTGGGTGTCGAATTCCCGGAAGGATGCGCGCCAGCCGTCGCCGAGGGCGGCGGCCATCGCCTGTTCCACGGTCTGCGGCAGCATCGTCGGCGTCGAATCCTGCAACTGGGCGAGCGCGGTGCGGTAGGGCTCGGCCAGTTCGGGTGGGAGTGCGAGTTCGTAGATCGACAGCAGCTGGCCGAGTTTCGCGGCGCAGCCCTTGAGTTCGCCGAGCACCTCGAAGATGTGCTGCGCGGTGCGCACCCGGATGTCCAGGCTGACCTCGTCGGCCGGACGGCCCAGCGCGCGGCGGCCGACACCGACGGCGTGCCGTCCGGCGTAGGCGACCGGCAGCGAGACGAGCTTCGCGTTGCGAACGGCCTTGCGCACGGGGGGAGTTCCGGCGGGGCGGCGAGCGAACAGCCGCCGGTCGCCGTCGACGCGGTCGGTGTTCGAGGTCTGGCCGGAGCGCCGGACGGACATGCTTGTCACCTCGTTGTGTACGCGCGTCCCATCATTCGACGCCACGTGCAGTTTGGCACATGGCAGCTTAGACTGTCTGGGACGTATCCGGAAGTTGCGGGAAAGGTTGTACGCATGGGAGACCGGACGGTCGTCGCCGACGTCGCCGACGCACTGGCTCGGCGCGTCGCGTCGGGGCAGTATGCTCCGGGCGATCTCATGCCGTCGGTCCGCCAGGTCGCCGAGGAGTTCCATCTCAATCGCGCGACGGCACAGCTCATTCTGGGCCGGCTGGAGTCCTACGGCTTCGTCGACGCGCACCGCGGTAAGGGTTTCACCATCCGCGACGTGCGCGCCCACGGCGGCGTCGACTCGTACCGGCGGCTGTTCCGGCTGTCGATGGACACCCCGGCGATCGCCGCGGAGATGTTCGCGAACATCGTGGAGGAGGAGCGCGGCATCGTCCTGGAGGCGCTGCTGTCCTACACCCACGGCGAGCACGAGCACGATCCGGGCGAATTCAAGGCGGCCATCGACGAACTCGAGACTCTCGCGCGCAGCGAGCAGCCCGACCGGCGCCGGCTGTTGATCGCCGAGCTCGGGCTGGTGCGCCGGCTGCTCACCGTGCTGGGCCACGGCATGCAGCGGGCGGTGCTGAACTCGATCGGCGAGATGGTGCTCGAGGTGCCCGAGGCGGTGGAGTCGTACTACGCCGTCTCGCCGGACCTGCACGTGCTGATCTGGCGCGGCCTCGCGGCGGTGTGGGAGTCCGAGTCGGGTCCGACCGAATCGCAGCTGGCGCTGTTCGAGGACCTGTTCGGGATGTACCACGAGAAGGTGATCGCCCACTTCGACCGGACGGTCGTCGTCGAGGAGCCGGTGGCGCCCGGTGTCGTGAGCGCCTGAATTCCACGAGATTCCAGGCGCCCGAGCGGTTTCCGGCAACGAATCCGGCCGGCCGAGGCATCGTTTCTCGGTCGGCCGGTCGCCGCACGGTACTCGCCGGACCACGGTTCGGTCTTCGCGGAACGACGTCTCCGTGAACGGCTCAGCAGTCTCTGTGAACGGCTCAGCAGTCTCCGTGGAACCGCTCAGCACCTACCGAACAGCGGCTCAGTACTTGCCGAACAGCACCGCCGCGTTGTGCCCGCCGAATCCGAACGAGTTGTTCATCGCGAATTCGACATTGGCGTAGCGCGGCTTGTCGCGCACGACGTCCAGGTCGATCTCCGGGTCCTGGTTGTCCAGGTTGAGCGTCGGCGGGATGACCTGATCGCGCAGGGTGAGCACCGAGATGATGGCCTCCAGCGCGCCGACCGCGCCGACGGAATGGCCCAGCGCCGACTTGGGCGCGTACACCGACGGATGCGTGCCGATCGCGGCGGTGATCCCCTTGGCCTCGGCGAGGTCGCCGAGCCCGGTGCCGGTGGCGTGCGCGTTGACGTGGTCGACCTCGCCGGCGGAGACACCGGCCGACTGGATGGCCCGGGTCATGGCGCGGGCGCAGCCGAGACCCTCCGGATCCGGCGCGACCAGGTGGTAGCCGTCGGCGGTCAGTCCGGCGCCGAGCAGCCGGGCGATGGGCTTGGCCCCGCGCGCCAGCGCGTGCTCCTCGGACTCCAGCAGCAGCAGCGCGGCGGCCTCGCCGAAGACGAATCCGTCGCGGTCGCGGTCGAAGGGCCGCGACGCCCGCTCCGGCTCGTCGACCCGCGAGCTCAGCGCCCGCGCCATCGAGAATCCGGCGATCGCCATCGGGTTGATGTGGCCTTCGACGCCGCCGGCGACGATCATGTCGGCCTCGCCGAGGACGATCGTCCGCCACGCGTGCACCAGCGCCTCGTTGCCCGAGGCACAGGCCGACACCGGAGTGACCACGCAGGCGCGCGCACCGATCTCCAGCCCGACCACGCCGGATACGCCGTTGGGCATGCTCATCGGCACGGCGAACGGCGACACCTTGCGGTAGCCGCCGGCGCGCATGGCGTCGTTGGCCTCGACGATGGTGTCGGCGCCACCCAGGCCGGTGCCGATGATCACGCCGAGCCGGTCCTTGTCCACCTCGGGCTCGCCGGCGGTGGCCCACAGCCGCTTGCCCATGGCGTAGGACATCTGCTGCACGTAGCACATCCGCCGCTTGCGGACGCGCTCCAGATCGGTGGTGGGATCGTGGATCAGCTTGCCGCCGATCGCGTTCGGCAACTGGTTGTCGACGATCTCCGGGTCGGTCAGCGTCTTGATGCCGCTGGTCCCGGACAGCAGAGCCTGCCAGCTGCTCTCGGTCTCCTCACCGATCGACGTCGTCATCTCGACGGCGGTCACCACGACGTTGCGGAAACCCCCGGCGCGAGTGGAGAAACTTTCGATCTCATGCACGTTTTACGAATCCTCACTGTCAGTCCCACACACTCGAACACGGTAACCCCCCGGCGGATCGGAAGTGACGTCGTTGTTGTCGGTCACACTGAACGCCGGCGCCCAATCCGCCGATGCGGAGAGCAGATTGCGTGCCGGGGGCCAGCCTATCCCGGAAGCCACCGACCAGCAGACCCGGCCGGAGCCGCGCGTGGCGGGCCGCCGGCCGGCAATTGTCGGGGACAGAATAAATGCGCCGGTGCGGCGCGGTGACCGGGGCCCGCCGAAGCGTATGCCGAGCGTTTGCTGAATAATGGCGGGTGGAATACCGCGAATACCACACCGGCCGCGGCGCGACGGCCGGAAAGGCGCGGGAAGGGTGTGGCCGACATGCTGCTCACCGCTGTTCACGACATCGTTCGTGCCCAGATCGACAATCCGGGTCCGGAGGCGCCGCCGGGGTCGGGATCGTCGACGAGGCTGTTGCGCCACCTTGTCTGGATTCATCTGTTCGCCACCGTGATCGCGGTGGTGTGCTGGGTGCAGTACGCGCGGCACCAGGGGGTCGGCCGCGGCCGCACGATCACAGGGGTCGTGGTGGCGCTGGTGCTGGGGCTGGCTTCGGCGGGCGCCGGTCTGGTATTGGGAGCCGGGCTCGACTGACGGTGACTCGGATGGGCGCGCGGCTCGAATGCGTCGCCGGGCATCCGGGTCAGCCCATTGCGGTGCGGACGACGCGCAGATCGGCGAGGAATTCCCGATACGCGGCGTCCCGGTCGGGGGCGCGCAGCACGGCCGAGGGGTGCACGGTCGCGACCGTCCGGTAGTCCGGCATCTCGATCACTTCACCGCGCTGCCTGCTGACCCGGAACGACGGCGATACCACCGCCCGCGCGGCCACCGCGCCCAGGCACACCACCAGTTCGGGCCGGATGGTCGCCAGTTCGGCCGTGAGCCAGGGCGCGCACGCGGTGATCTCGCCGCGTCCGGGCTGCTGATGGATGCGGCGCTTACCGCGTTCGACGAATTTGAAATGTTTCACCGCGTTGGTCAGGTATGTCGCGGCGCGGTCGATTCCCGCCTCGTCGAGGGCGCGGTCCAGCAGCCGCCCGGCGGGGCCGACGAACGGGTGTCCCGCCACGTCCTCCCGGTCGCCGGGCTGCTCGCCGATCAGCACCACCCGGGCGTCGTCGGGGCCCTCGCCGAAGACCGTCTGTTGGGCGTGCCGGTACAGGTCACAGCCGTGGCAGCCGGCCGCCGCCCGCCGCAGCGTCGCCAGGTCGGCGCCGTCCGGTACGAACTCGCCGGCGTCCATGAGTTCACCTCCCGTGGGTCGGACTGCTGCGCCGAGTACCCGGATCGGTGGCCGGCAACCCCCCGTCGGCGCGGCCGAGGCGACCGGTCGTTCGCTTAATCGGGGTCCATATGCCCTAGCGTGCGGCGTCGGCGTGGCGCACGGTGGGTTCGGGTGCCCGTGCCGTGTGTGTCTCGCGACTGGAGGCGATCATGAACAGCTTGGAGCGACAACTACTCTCGTGCCTCGACGCGCTGCGGGAACTGCCCAGTCCGGGCAACGTCCGCAGCGTGCGGCGGGTGGTGCTGGCGCAGCGGCCGGCGGCCGACGAGCTGGACCGCGCCGATCCCGCTCAGCGCGGGGTGCGCGCGCTCTACGAGTACGTCGACGCCTCGAGCCGGGCGGCGGTGGCCGACCGGCCGGGCTGGCTCACCGGGGTCCGGGCCGAGTACGAGAACGAGCTGTCGGCCGCGCTGGCGGCGGCGCGGCGCGGCGGGTCGGTGTACGCGCTGTCGTGCCGGCGCGACGATCTCGGGCGGCTCGGCGAACGCATCGACCGCCTGCCGCCCGCCGATCGAGAACCGTTGCGCTGCTTGCTGTCCTACGTGTCCATGAAGTACGGGCAGGCCCTGGATCTGGCGGTGTGCAGCGACTGGGGTGCGACGCCGCTGCGGTACCGGCTGGAGCTGGGGCGCCCGGCCGGCCCGCTGCCGACGGATGTGACCGCTCGCGGCGGCGACCTCGCCGGCGCAGGCTCCTGAACCCGGCTACCGCGGGAGCGGCCCGGTTACCGCGGGACGGTGACCGGGTCGGCGCAGCTGTCCGGGGTGTCGACCAGTGAGCAGCCGGCGGGCGCGCGGGTGGGCAGGTAGTCGCCCGGGACGCCGCCGGCGCGGGTGATCTCGCGGTAGGCGGCCACGGCGTCGGTCGGGCGGCGGGTCAGGCCGGGGTCGGTGCCCACGTCGACGGTGTAGAGGCCGAAACGCGGTGTGTAGTGGCCCCATTCGTAGTTGTCGGTGATGCTCCAGTAGTTGTAGCCGAGCACGTTCATGCCGTCGGCCCGGGCGCGCTGAATCCAGTAGACGGTGTCGCGCAGGCTGTCGGCGCGGGTGTAGCCGTCGGGGCGTGGGGCGCCGTTCTCGGTGGGGATGCCGTTCTCGACGATGTACAGCGGCTTGCCGGGAAAGCGGCGCGAATAGTGTTCCAGCGCATAGTAGATGCCCTCCGGCTGCAGCGGCATCTTCCACAGCGCGTCCAGGTCCGGGGGACCGCTGGCGACGATCGACTGCGGGCTGAAGCCGTAGTAATAGTCGATGCCGACGTAGTCGAGCCGGTCGGAGATGGGATCGATGATGTGACCGTTGACCAGGCCCTCCGCGGCGCCGACGGTGTAGGCGACGTTGCTGGTCACCTGCGCGCCGGGCTGCACGGCGTGGATGTGGTCGTAGATGGCGTCGTGCGCCCGGACCAGGCTCTGCTGCATGGCCGGGATCGCGGCCGGCGGCGTCGCCCCGGTGCGGGTCTCGTTCGCCAGGTAGAACGTCGGCTCGTTGAACGTCACCCACAGCGGATTGCGGGACGCGTAGCGCTCCACCACCTTCCGGGCGTTGGCCAGCCAGTCGCCGAGCATGGCGGGATGACCCCAGCCGCCGCGCCCGGCCGCCCAGCCCGGGTACACCCAGTGGTCGAGGGTGAGCATCGGGCGGATCCCGGCGGCCGCCATGGTGTCGAGAACGTTGTCGTAGAAGGCGAATCCGTCCTCGGACCACTCGCCCGGGCGAGGCTGCACCCGCGCCCACTCGATGCTGATGCGGTACACGCCCACGCCGAGTTCCGCGGCCAGCCCGATGTCGGTGGGGTAGCGGGTGTAGAAGTCGGCGGCATCGTGGTAGCGGTCGAGGTCGGGGTTGGCGTCCACGTAGCGGGTCCAGTTGCTGTCGGGCGCATGGCCTTCGCACTGGAATCCGGAGCTGGCCACGCCCCAGAGGAAGTCCGGTCCCAGCTCCGGGACGGTCGCCGGCGGGGCCGGCCGGGCACCGGCGAGCGGCGCCGAGCCGGCCAGGGCGGCGGCGGTGCCGGTCGCGAACAAGCCGAGAGCGTGACGGCGGCTGAGCGGGCGCATCGGACTCCTCTGCGTTTCGGGTGCGGGTCGGGCGACGCCGGGCGGGTGCCGGACCGGGTGGTCGCTCGGGTGGTGTCGCCGCGGAGAGCCTAGCTGGTCGAGTGTCCATTCGGGGGCGCACGGGCGGCCTCCCTTGTCGGTGCCGGGCGTTACGGTGGACTCATGACGACGCATCTGACGCACTGGGGCGCGTTCGAGGCCGTCGGCGACGGCGAGCGGCTCACGGAGGTGCGGCCGTGGCGCGGCGATCCGGAGCCGATGCCGTTGATCGAGAATGTCGCCTCCGCTCAGCATCATCCGACCCGCGTCGATCGCCCGTACGTGCGGCAGGGCTGGCTCGAGCACGGCCCGGGCGCGCCCCGGCGCGGCGAGGAGCCGTTCGTGCCGGTGTCCTGGGAGCGGGCGCTCGATCTGCTGTCGGGGGAGTTGCGCCGGGTGTACGACGAGTCCGGCCCGGAGTCGGTGTACGCCGGTTCCTACGGCTGGGCCAGCGCCGGGCGGTTCCATCACGCGCAGAGCCAGGTGCATCGCTTCCTGAACTGCCTGGGCGGCTACGTCCGGCATGTCAACAGCTACAGCCTGGGCACCTCGACGGTGCTGCTGCCGTATGTCCTCGGCGACCTGTACTGGCTGCTGGGCCACTGCACCGCGAAGTCGGTGCTGGCCGAGCACACCGAGCTGGTGGTCGCGTTCGGCGGGCTGTCGCCGAAGAACGCCGCGGTCGGGCCCGGCGGTGTGTCGCGGCACAACGCGCGCAGCTGGGTGGCGGCCGCGCAGGAGCGGGGCTGCCGTTTCGTGTCGGTCGCCCCGCTGCGCGACGACACACCGGATGTCGCGCTGTCGGAGTGGCTCGCGCCGCGGCCGAACACCGACGCCGCGCTGATGCTGGCGCTGGCCCAGGTGCTGGACGCGGAGGGCCTGGCCGACACCGGCTTTCTGGATCGCTACACCGTGGGCTTCGACCGGTTCGCCCGGTACCTGCGCGGCGAGACCGACGGAATCGTCAAGGATCCGGCCTGGGCCGAGGCGATCACGGGCGTACCGGCCGACCGGATCCGGGGGCTGGCCCGCGAGATGGCCGCCTCCCGCACGCTGGTGACGGTCAGCTGGTCGTTGCAGCGGGCGCGGTACGGCGAGCAGCCGCTGTGGCTGGGTGTGGTGCTGGCGGCCATGCTCGGCCAGATCGGCCTGCCCGGCGGCGGATTCGGCCACGGCTACGGTTCGGCGGCCAATGTCGGCGAGCCCACCCGGCAGCTGCGGGTACCGCACCTGCCGCAGGGCGCCAACGGCGTCGAGACGTTCATCCCCGTCGCCCGCATCGCCGACATGCTGCTGAATCCCGGTGCGCCCTACCGCTACAACGGCCTCGAGCTGACGTACCCCGACATCAAGCTGGTCTACTGGGCCGGCGGCAACCCGTTCCACCACCATCAGGATCTGGCCCGGCTGCGCCGGGCGTTCGCCCGCCCCGAGACGGTGGTCGTGCACGACGGATTCTGGACAGCCACCGCGCGGCACGCCGATATCGTGCTGCCGGCGACGATGTCGATCGAGCGCGACGATTTCGGCGCCGGCGACAACGACCGGATGTTCTTTCCGATGCCGGCGCTGACCCGCCCGCACGGCGAGGCCCGCGACGACTACGCGATCTTCGCCGACCTGTCCGAAAAGCTCGGCGTCGACAAGGAATTCACCGAGGGCCGCACCGTCGGCGAGTGGCTGCGGCACCTGTACGGCCGGTGGCGGGCCGGACTCGCCGAGGGCGGCCGGCCGATGCCCGATTTCGACGAGTTCTGGGCGGGCGAGGGCGTCGAACTGCCGGTGGCCGACCCGGCGCAGGTGGTGTTCGCCGATTTCCGCGCCGATCCCGACGCGCACCCGCTGGCCACGCCCACCGGCCGGGTCGAGATCTTCTCCGAGACCATCGCGGGGTTCGGCTACGACGACTGCCCGGGCCACCCGGTCTGGCTCGAGCCCGAGGAATGGCTGGGCGGTCCGGCGGCGGCGCGGTACCCTATCCAGCTGGTCGCCAACCAGCCGCGCACCAAGCTGCACAGTCAGCTCGATGTGGGCGCGCACAGCCTGTCGGCGAAAATCGGTGGGCGCGAGCCGGTTCGGCTGCACCCCGACGACGCGGCGGCGCGCGGCCTGCGCGACGGCGACATCGTGCGCCTGTTCAACGACCGCGGTTCCTGCCTGGCCGGCCTGGTCGTCGACGCCGCGGTGCGGCCCTCGGTCGCCCAGCTGTCCACCGGCGCCTGGTACGACCCGGATCCGGCGGATCCGAGCCGGTGCCGCCACGGCAACCCGAACGCGCTGACCGCCGACGTGCCGTCCTCGACGCTGAGCCAGGGCTGCACCGGCCAGCTGGCGCTGGTGCAGATCGAGGCGTATCGCGGTGAGCCGCCCGAACTTTCGGTGCTGCGGCCACCGGAAATCGTGGAACCGGGGCGGGGGAGCGGCCGGTCATGACGGGCGCTCCCGAGCGGCGCACGGTGACGGTGGTCGCGGTCGAGGCGACGCTGGACGAACTGGAGTCCCGGTACGACCGGTCGATCCACGCGCTGCGCGCAGCGGTGCGCGATTTCGTCGACAACGGCACGGTGCCCGCCGGCCCGGCCCGCGACGCCGGCGCCTTCGTCTATCCGGAGCTGCGCCTGAGCTGGGACGGCCGGGCACAGCCGAAGAACCGGTCGCGGGCCTGGGGCCGGCTGACCCGGCCGGGCACCTACCGCACCACGATCACCCGCCCGGCGCTGCTGCGCCGCTACCTGGCCGAACAGCTGACGGTGATCCTCGAGGACTACGACGTGCACATCGAGGTCGGTCCGTCGCAGCAGGAGATCCCGTTCCCCTACGTGATCGACGGCGCCGAACTCGGGCTGGACCGGTCGATGAGCGCCGATCTGGCGAAATACTTCCCGACCACCGACCTCGCCGACGTCGGCGACGAGATCGCCGACGGCGTGATCGACACCAGCGGCCCGCTGCCGCTGAGCCATTTCGACGCGCTGCGCACCGACTTCTCGCTGGCGCGGCTGCGGCACTACACCGGCACACCCGTCGAGCATTTCCAGCCGTTCGTGCTGTTCACCAACTACACCCGCTATGTCGACGAGTTCGTGCGCTGGGCCGGCGATCTGATCGCCGACCCGGACAGCCCGTACGACGCGCTGTCCTGCGCCGGTGGCACCGTGATCACCCCGCAGACCAGCGACCGGGAATCGACGGTGGCCGACGGCGCGTGGAAGAAACATCAGATGCCTGCCTGGCATCTGATGTCGTCCACCGGCCGGGGGATCACGCTGGTGAACATCGGCGTCGGTCCCGCGAACGCCAAGAACATGTGCGATCACCTGGCCGTGCTGCGCCCGCACGCGTGGCTGATGATCGGCCACTGCGGCGGGCTGCGGGAGAGCCAGGAGATCGGCGACTACGTGCTCGCCCACGCCTACCTGCGCGACGATCACGTGCTGGATCCGGTACTGCCGCCGGATATTCCGATCCCCAGCATCGCCGAGGTGCAGCGCGCCCTCTACGACGCGACGAAGCAGGTGAGCGCCATGCCTGGCGAGGCCGTCAAGGAGCGGCTGCGCACCGGCACCGTGGTCACCACCGACGACCGCAACTGGGAACTGCGCTATTCGGCGTCGGCGCAGCGGTTCGGCCTGAGCCGGGCGGTCGCGGTGGATATGGAGAGCGCGACCATCGCGGCACAGGGTTACCGGTTCCGCGTGCCCTACGGGACGCTGCTGTGCGTCTCGGACAAGCCGCTGCACGGCGAGATCAAGCTGCCCGGCCAGGCCAACCGCTTCTACGAGGGCACGGTGTCCGAACATCTGCAGATCGGCATCCGCGCGGTGGAACTGCTGCGCTCGGAGGGCGACAGCCTGCACTCCCGGAAGCTGCGCACGTTCAACGAGCCACCGTTCCGCTGACGGTGACGGACCGGGGCGGGGCCGTCCGTCAGCGCCCGGTGCCCGGTGCGGGCGGCACGCCGGACCCGGAGTCGTTGCCGGCCTTCGGAACCGAGGTGGTGATGTGGTAGCGGCAGCCCTTGACCCGATCGGGGCGATAGCGCACCACGGGGTCGGTGATGACGATCCAGTCCTCGGGATCGCCGGACAGCATTCTGATTCCGCTGGAAACGATCATTACCTTCTCCTACTCGCCGAGCGGTATTATCGCGCCGAATTGTTGCTCGTAGTTGCTCATGCTGTCATTCAAGGTCTGCATCAGGCGGAAAATCATCGCGGGCGGGAATTTCACGCGCGAAACGACCTGTACCGCTTGCCGCATCACCGGCCGGCCTTCCGCGTCGACATCGGGATCGATCGGCAGGTGCACAATGAAATCGAGGGTGAAATCCGTTCGGTTGTACCAGCACGTGAAACCGTTGGCGTACACCCCGACGATCATTTCCTCGGGCACGACCACCTCGACGTTGACGGGAGGCGGAGTTTCATCACTCATCGGCACGCCTGTCGCCGACGGCCGAAAGGGCCACGCCGATAGTGGCCCTCCGGTGCCGCACGGAATGTCTAGCGGGCCTGGACCTGCCGATTCTGCTGCCGGAGCTGTTGTACCTGCTGTTCCCACCGGCTCGAGTTGTCCTGGGCACGGTTGGCCTGGTCGTCGGCCTGCTGGGCGAGCTGGTTGGCCTCGTCCGCCTGGTTCTGCACCGTCTGTGCCCGCTGCTGAGACAGATTGGCCTCGCTCTGTGCCTGCTGAGCCTGGCTCTGTGCCCGGTCCGCTTCGTTCTGCGCCTGCTGCGCCTGGTTCTGCGCCTGCACGGCCTGCTGACGCGCCTGCTGTGCCTGCTGGTTGGCCTGATTGGCCTCGTTCTGCGCCGAGTGTGCCTGGTGCTGGACCTGACGCGCCTGTTGCTGGACCTGCCGGGCGAGGTTCTGGGCCTGCTGGGCGTACTGACGCGCGCTCTGCGCCTCCTGGCGGGCCTCGCCGACGTTGATGCGGAGTTCCTCGATATCGCGGCTGGTCGGGGTGTCCGCGCGCATCGTTTCGGAATCTTGTGCCATGTCGAATTCTCCTGCTTCGCTGGGTGATTCGTGTCCCCTGCGCCAATGGAGTGGATAGTGAAAGGTTTACGCCTCGCAGGCCCCCACGGCAATGCATTGGAAATATGACCGTAACAATTAGCGTGCCGTAAAAATGCCGGTGGAGGGTCACGGAAAACCCTGTCCCCAGCGCATTTCTCGCTGGACGAGTCGGCCCCGCTCGGCCGGGGGAGATGTCTCGCCCGGAGTGCAGCGACGAACGTTCGGATATCGTGCGGCAATCGGCGCCGATGCCGACCCGCGCCGATCGACCGGAAAAATTCCGGAGGCCTCGTGCGGCGGCCGAGGCTCCCGGGGCGACCCGGAGACCGAGTGTGGTGACGGCGGCGCCTGCCGATCAGTAGGGCCGGCGGCGCGCGCTCGAGACGGTTGTCGCACAGGCGAATCCGTCGGCAGGCGGTCGTCGGCGCGTATCGGTGAACCTCCGGGCCCGTTCGAGTACGCCTGGACGATACTTCGGCCGCGGAGTGTCGTCACGGCCCCTGATCCGTGGTACGACGGTATGCTGGCCGTTCGCGCATGGGAGGGAACCGTGTTGTCTTACGCCGCGAAATCCGTTCTGAGACAGGCTGAATACCCGTACGACGCCTTCATCTCGTACAGCCACGCGAGGGATCGCGAGGTGGCGGCGGCCGTGCAGCACGGGATGCATCGACTGGCGAAGCGGTGGCACCAGGTGCGTGCGCTGCGAGTGTTTCGAGACGACACGAGCTTGTCGGCGAACCCGCAACTGTGGAACACGATCGAACAAGCGCTTCGACAGTCGCGATTCTTCGTGCTGATGGCATCGCCCGAAGCTGCGAATTCGCCTTGGGTGCAACAGGAGATCGCATACTGGCAGCGGAACCGAACTCCGGACACGTTCCTGATCGTCCTCACCGCGGGCACCATCGAGTGGCGCGGCAGTGGATTCGACTGGTCGCGTACCACCGCGCTGCCACGGCAGCTCGATGGCTGGTTCGCGGAGGAACCGCTGTGGGTGGTGCTCGGTGACGGGCTGCGCGACACCGAATTGTCCTTGCGCAACGTCGGGTTTCGCACGGCCGTGTGCCGGCTCGCGGCGCCGGTGCACGGCCGCCCGATGGACGAACTCGACAACGCCGACATTCGTGAGCACCGACTCGCGGCGCGAATCAGGCGCGCAGCGGTCGTCGCGCTGAGCGTGCTGCTCGTGCTTGCGCTCGTCGCGGGTGTCGTTGCGTGGCAGCAGCGGAACTCGGCGCGTCATCAGGCCCGTGTGGCCACCTCTCAGGTTCTGGCGGGCCGGGCGCAGGCACTGGCCGGCACCGAGCCCCGACTGGCCGCGCAGCTCGCCTTGTACGGGTACGAGTTGGAACCGACCCGAGACGCGATCGCCGCGCTCGGCACGCTGGTGCAAACGAACCGGCACGTGCGGCAATACCTGGGTAGCTGGGCGACACGTGTCAGCGACATGCACGGGCCGACGTCGCCCGCGGCCAACGAGGTTGCTGTGAGTGGTGGCGGCGGGACTCTCGCTTACTACTCTGTACACGACGCTCTGGAAGATCCCGGTATTCATGTCGTCGACCTGTCCGCGGGCAAGGAATCCGCGCGCCTCCCACGACAGACGCTCCCTTCCGGTGACATGACTCTCACACCGGACGGCGCACGGCTCGTGCTCGCGGACTACAACACGATCGAGGTCTGGGACGTAGCGTCGCGTTCTGTTGTCAGAAGCATCGAGTTCGGGGCCGAAGTTACTTCGATCGCGGTGTCGTCCGACGGGCGGTTCATAGCGGCGGCACGCGAGAATCCGACGGACCCGGCCCATGTGGCGGTCTGGGACACCGCGTCGGGCGCGGAGATCGGCGCGTGGCGCATTGGAGGTTCGTATCCGGCCTTGACTTTCAGTGCTGACGGTCGACGCCTGATCGTCGCGAGTCCCAATACCGGGCGACGACGGACTTTCGATATCACGGCACGTACCTGGAGCGAACCGGCCCCATTTCCTCAATTTCAGAATGGTGTCGCGAAGGTCGACCAGTCGGGTGAGCGCGCTGTCGTGCTGGCGGACGACGTGATCGAGATCTGGGACTTGGCAGCGAATCGGCGACTGAATTCCCGTGCGGCACCTGACGTCGTGGGCAACGGGCTGGCCATGTCGGCTTCCGGCAACGCTGTCACTGCGGGATCGCTCGCCGGCCGCCTCGCGGTATACGACGGCAACCTGGAACCTATCGGAGAGCCGATCGAACTCAATCAACAACATTCGGTGGTATCGGCCGCCCTATCGGCTGACGGCGGGGTCGCTGCTTTCATCACCGAAGACGGTGGGCTGACGGTCGTTACGCCCAAGGATACCAACAACTACATCAGGCTCGTCACCGACAGGTTGTCGGTCGCCAGTTCGGATGGACGAATCGCGTTGGTGACCAACGAGAGCGGGACGGAGGTCTGGGACCTGGTCGTCGGTCGCAAGCGCACTGTGCTCCCGTTTTCGCTGAATGTTCCCGACGGCTGGCATTCCGGCAACTCGGTCGCGGCGGACTCCGGCGGCGCACGCCTCGCAGTCGTGGCGGATGGGCAGCCGAGCCTGTGGGACGGAGCGACGGGCGCTCGCATCGACACCACCGCGGGACGGCCTCCCTTGTCGCCGGTGCCGTTGAAGCAGGTACTCGGCTTCCTACCGGATGATCGCCATGTGCTTGCCGTCACCGAGGAGTTGCAGATGGTGGTCATCGACGCCGAGACCGGCGAGATCACCCAGCGCTTCGGCGACGAGATAGAACTTTCGAGTCTTGCGGCGAACAACGCAATCTACTGGGCTGTGAGCGTCGACCGTAGCGCCGTCGTCCTGTACGGCACTCGCGCCGGCACATCGGATCGGGTCGTCGGAATCTGGCGTGCCGACGGTTCGGGCAACTTCCGCAACGTTCGCACCCTCGAGATCGCCGACGATGTGAGCGAGCCGCGTCAAGTAGCGATCAGCGGGGACGGTTCGATGGCCGCGGTGGTCGATGGCGACGGCCGGATCACGCTGTTGCGCAGCGACGGACAATCCGCTTCACGGTCGTTCGGGGGCCGGTTGCAAAGCAACACGACAAACGTGGCATTCAGCGCCGACGGGCGATTTCTCGTTCAGGACGCGCAGTGGGAAGGGGCGCCGAGTTTGCTGTTCTGGGACACCACCAGCGGCGAGTTGGCCACCGCCTGGGCGCTCTCGACCACGACCTCGGCCGGCACCTCCACCACCGGGCTGACCCAGCTGGTCCCCGGGCCGAACGGAACCGTCGTCACCGTGGGCCCGGGCGGGATCGACCGGTGGATCGCCGGCGTCGACTCCTGGCGCGACGTCCTCTGTGCTGTTGCGGGCGACGAGATGACCGATGGTGAGCGCGACCGGTATCTTGCGGGATCGAGCATCGGCAGCCCATGCGGCCGGAACTGACGGATGTCGAGCAATGGATGCGGCTCTTCTGTCGGAGACCTGACGGTTCGGCTCCGGGACACGGCCACCGGCAATGGGACGACTGGACCGGTCCGGAAACCATTCCGTACACCGACCCCTGCGGCAGCGTCGCCGCCCGGTGGGCTGTCAGGGCTGTAGCCACCGGAACCCGGCCATTGACAAGGTAATTCGTTGATCGGGCATGCACATTCGGTTGACACTCGCGGTGAGCCGCCGAGCACTTCGGCAGTACTCTGTAAGCGGCTCGGAGGAAGCACGGAAGGGGTTGTATGGGGGAGGTCGCAGAGGGCGGAATCGCTGATGTGGCGTGGGCAAGACTGACGGATCAGCTCGAGTGGTACGACACGAAGAGCGTTGGGGCGCAGCGGGCATACAAACGGCTGAAGCTTGCGCAGTTGGTGGTTGCCGCCACGGTCCCGGTCGTTGCGGCGTTTCACTTCTCGTCAGGCTTGACCGCAACGCTCGCCGCCCTGGTCGTGGTGGGGGAGGGAGCTCAGCAACTCTTTCAGTGGCACACCAACTGGCTGCTGTATCGATCGACGGCCGAGGCGCTCAAACACGAGAAGTACCTGTATCTGGCGTCCGTGGGCGAATATTCGAACAGCCACAAGGCGGCCGTACTCCTCGAACGGGTCGAAGCGATCGTGTCCAACGAGCACAGGCGGTGGACCACGAGCCGGGAGGGTTCGAACGAGCGCGGTCAGACGATCGAGGAGACCGAGGGTTAGCGAGGCCACACCACCGCGATCGGAAGCCGTTGCTCGCGTGCCGATTCGACAACGGTTCCGGTGCCGCCCCGACTGCCCGGCCGGCCGTCCCATACGGCGATGAGCCGGTCCACCGAACCGAGCATCTCGTTGTTCGCCGCCTCGTACGCGCTCGGGCCGGGCTCGTCGAAGTCCATCACCCGCACCCGGTCGGCACAGCGGATCAAACGGTCGAACTGCGCGAGATTGCCCGGGGCTATCTCCCGGTCGCGGTAGTGTCGGGCCGGTACGATCACTTCGATTCGTCCGCCGGCGTCGAGTACTGCCTCGGCGAATACCGAATCTGCGCCGGGGGCGATGCAGCTGACACCGACGAGTCCGGCACCCTCTCCCGCCTCGGCGAGGATTCGCCGGATTTCCCCGTAGACGGTGGCCGCCACATCCGTGTCGAGCCTCGTGTGTCCGGTTATCCCGATGCGCGTCATCGAATTCCCTGGGATCGCGGCCGGGTGTGCCCACCACGACTGGTGAAGACTGGTGATGTGGCGGTATTGCATCCGTGCGGTATTCGTCAGACTGCTGCATCATCCCAGTACCATGCCTCAGCGGGCAAGCGCCCCGCTGCGGCTCGAGTGTGATGTGCCCCAACGATTCTCGGTCGTTCGCGTTGCGCAGGCGGGGTAGTATGGTTTCGCTGGGAGGGCGCGGAGGTGACGATGACCGACAGATTCGGATCCTGACGTGTGGACGGGGAAGCTGCCGTCCACACTCCGGCGGCGCCGCGACACCGAATCCGGTGAGAAGTTCGACGTTTTCGTCTCCTACAGCCATGCGGCCGATTCGAAGCTCGCTCCGGCGATCCAGCGTGGGCTGTCCCGGATGGGCAAGAAATGGAACAGCCCACGAGCGTTGGCGGTATTCCGGGATCAGACCGACCTGTCGGCGATGCCCGACCTCAGCGGCGAGATCCATCGAGCGCTGACCGACAGCCGGTATTTTCTGCTGCTCGCGTCTCCGGAGGCCGTGGCGTCGAAATGGGTGTGGAAGGAGGTCGCCTACTGGAAGGACACCAAGAGCAGCGACACCCTCTTGATCGCGGTGACTGGAGGCAAGATCCGGTGGGACGAGGCGGCCGGCGACTTCGACTGGAATACCACCGATGCCCTCCCGCGGATTCTGTCGGGGTATTTCACCTCCGAACCGGTATGGGTAGACCTGAGTTGGGCCCACGGCCGCGACAATGTAACCCTGCGGCACAGCGAATTCCGTGGCGCGGTGGCCACCTTGGCGGCACCGGTGCATGGTGTCACGAAGCGTGAACTCGACAGCGAGGATGTGCGCAGACATCGCACCGCTCTCATCGTGCAAGCCAGCGTTGCGATGCTGGTTGTCACCCTGATAACCGCCTCGGGTATCGCGGTGATCGACTCCCGTGCTTCCGCGAGAATCGCCGATGCACGCACACGCGACACGATCGCGCAGCGTCTCGTGGCGCAGGCCCGAAACATTGTGGCCGGCACGGAGCCGGGCGGGGACCGGCGCGCGTTTCAGTGGGTGCTCGCAGCGCGGGCTGTATCGCCGACCGCGGCGTCTCTGGCCGCGGTGGTCAGTGCCCAGTACGAGCACCCACAACTGGTGTCGGTGACGAATACGACCCTGCCGGGGTCGTGGGCGTTCAGCCCGGACCGAAGGCGGATAGCAGCGGCCGCCAACGGACGCATGACATTCTGGGACGCGCACACCGGAGCGGCCCTCGGACCTGCGTCCGCAGCGGTGCCCGACAGTCCTGCTGGGGAAGTGCAGGCCATTGCGTGGGCGCCCGACGCGTCGGTGGTGGCCACCGGCCACCGCGACGGCACCGTCCACATGTGGGATGCGAACACCGGTAGTGAGTTCGCGCAGTGGACGGTCCACGGCGACACCGGATTTCACCGATCACTCGTGCAGATCGCCTTCGCCGGGAACAGCTCTCGCCTGGTGACCGGTACCATGGGAGGCATCGTTCAACTCTGGGACGTGCCCACCGCGACGCCGCTCGGCCCGCAATGGCAGGCCTTCGCGACAGAGGGGGACTGCTGCGCGCTGGCCGCTATGGCAGTGAGCCCGGACGGAACTCGGGTGGTGACCGGAACCGACGGCGGGCGTGGTTCGCTTGTGGGCCACCGATACCGGGCGAGTGATCGGCGGTGCACCCATCCGTCACAGCGGGTGGGTGCAGACTTTGACGTTCAGTTCCGACGGCACCCGATTCGCCTCAGGGGCCACCGACGGCTGGTTGCACCTCGGCGACGGCGTGCACGGAACACCATTGGGAGCCCACGATGCTCACCCCGGTGGGGTGTGGAGTGTCGCATTCGACCCCGCAGGAACCCGGGTGATCTCCGCAGGCGCGGACAAGACCCTGCACCTGTGGAAACTGCCCAACCACGAATCCTTCGCTCTTGTCGACATACCGTTGACCGGGCACACGGACGACGTGCTGACCGCGGTGTTCAGCCCGGACGGGCGACAAGCCGGCTCGGTCGGTCAGGACGGGGAACTGCGCTGGTGGGACGTCACCGGAACGATCGAAACCGAGATGGGTCTGGGCATTTCGCAATTGGCCTACAGTCCGGACGGCACGACCCTCGCAGCGGCGGGACGCGACGGCATCGACTTCTACGACACCGGCTCCGAAACGCTCCTCGGGACCATCCCGGTCGCAAACGCCGACAGCTTCACCTTCGATCCCAGCGGTGAACGCCTGCTGACCATCGACTTCGGCCGGATTACCGAATGGAACACTGCCACCCGCGAAGCCATCGGATCGCTGGAGGTCGGTCCGTCCACCGCAGTGGCGGCGGCATACACCTCCGGTGGCCGGACGATTACGGTTGGCGGCTACGACGGATCGATCCGCTTCTACTCCGCTGGAAGTCATGAACCTGTCGGTCAATGGCTTAAAGTCCAGGGTGGCGCGTCACACATGGCGTTCAGCCCGGACGGGCATTGGGCCGTCCAGGTAGCCGGAGACAACGGCAGTCTGCATCTATGGGACCTCACGAGCGGGAAGCACGAGGCCAGCCACTCGCCTTTCGACAGCTCTCCCACCCAGGTGGTGGTCTTCAGCCAAAACAGCGAACTCGTCTTCACAGGAACCGAAAACGGCACGACGGGCGTCTTCGTCATACCGCCGTCGAATCAAGGCACCGGCCTCGATGGGCACCAGGGCGGGGTGACCGACGCAGCTTTCGACCCGCACGGAAAGTGGATCGCCTCGACCGGACAGGACGGAATGGTCCGGCTCACCGCAAACGCCAACAGATCAATCGTCGCCACACTGCGTGCCGGCCGCAGCTCGACAACGAGCGTCGCCTTCAGGCCGGACGGCGGGCAAATCGCATTCGGAGACGATGAAGGCGTAATTCGGCTGCGGAAGGTGTATGACCCGAGCGGGGATGGGTTGTGCGGCAAGATTACTCACAACATGAGCCACCGGCAATGGAAAAATTGGGTATCCGAGGGACTCGACTACGTCGGCGCATGCCCGGCTCTACCCGCCGACTCCGACGATTGAATCCGGGCACTGGTGAAATCTGCGTTGGGCGCAACCGGAATTCGCTGATCCTCAGTGGTGGAGGGAACTCGAATTTCCACCTTCACAGCGTACCGGCTCGAGACCCTTGAAAGGGCAGAAATAGGTGTACTCACAAACCGAGTCTCGTGACCGCATTGTCCTCCAGCGGGTTCGCCGTGCGGATGTAGCCGTGCACGGTGCGGGGGTTGGACCAGCGGCCCTGGCGCATGATCTCGCGGTCGCTGGCGCCGCCGAGGGCGGCCTGGGTGGCGAATCCGGCGCGCAGCGAATGTCCGGAGAACAGGGCGGGATCGAGGCCGGCCCGCGCGGCGTAGCGTTTCACCAACTCGGCGACGGCGCGGCCGGACATGGCGGCGGAACCGATGCCGCCGTGCCGCGAAATCGTCGGGAACAGCGGCAGATTCGGGTCGGCGCGGGTGACGCCGGTGAATCCGTGGCAGCGGTGGATGCGGTCGTCGGTGGACGCGAGATCGCCCAGCCACGACCGCAGACCGGCGGCGCCGTGCTCGATGTGCTGCTCCCGCAGGCGAATCCAATCGGCGAAGGCGCAGACGGGGCAGGTGCGCGGACGCTCGCCGCGCGGCAGGGCGACCCGCTGGTCCGCGACGCCCGTCGGGTCGGTCTTGGTGGTGGGCAGCTGCACGAGCAGAACCGGTTCGCCGGTGGCATGGTCCAGGTCGACCACGACATCCGCGATCCGCAGCCCGGCGATCTCGCTGCGGCGCAGTGCCCCGGCGAAACCGACGAGCAGGACCAGCGCGTCGCGCCTGCGGGCGGGTTCGCTCGGCCAGCCGGGTGCGGGCAGTCCGTCGAGCAGCTGTTCGAGGGTGTGCAGCAGCACGGGCCGCTTGCGCCGGGGCCGGCTGCGGCGGGTGCGCCGGATGCCGCGCAACGTCAGGCGGACGACATCGGTGCGGGTGGGGGAGGGCAGCCCGTTGGCGGCGTGCACGGCGGCGATCGCGGCGCTCTTGCGTTCCAGAGTGGCCGCGCCGAAGGCCCATTCACCGCTCGGCTTGCGGGTGTCGGCCGCGGCCGCGAGATACACCGCGACATCGAGGGCCTCGGCGGGCAGTGCACGGCGCCCCTCCGCGGCGCACCACGCCGACCACGCGATCCAGTCGGACCTGTACGCGCGCACCGTATTCGGCGACTGCGACGCCGCCAGATAGCGGCCCAGCGCCCCGGCCTGCTCGTCGTCGAACCGCTCCCGCACCAGCCGCAGCGCCGCGGCATCCACCAGCACACTGCGCACGCCCCGGCGCAATGCGGAATGCACCGCATCGGGTACGGCGATGGTGGCGTCGGCATCGACCGGTTCGGCTGGGGTACTCATCGCCGCGACAGTACCGCGAATCGGGCTCGCGGCAGCGGATGCGGAGATCTTTGCGGAAGGGACCGGAAGCGTGGTGCCGGAGCCCGGTCCCGCCTCGGGGACGACCGCGGCCCGGGCGCGACGGCACGGAACGGCAGTCGGTCCGGCGGCGCATGACGTGCGCCGGCCGGGAAATCCTGGGGCGCCGGCGGTCCGACCGTGCCCGGCCTCCTGCCGAGGGTGACCGGCCGACCGTGCGAGTACGGTCGGCGCGCCCTCGCGGGGCATGATTGCTGCGCGGCATCGATGACGCGAGTTCGTTCAGGCCGTCCGTGAAGGAGATCGTCGGAACGGTGGTGAAATCGGGACGCACGCTGACGGTGTGCCGGTCGGAGGTGTTCGGTGTCGAGGCGGGGCGGCGGACGCCGGCCGCCACCGGCCGGCAGACGCTGATCTGCCGGCACGGGCAGCCGGATCGGTGACGCGGCCGCGCGGTCAGGTCGTCGCCACCAGGATCTGCTCGGATTCCGCGGGGAGCAGCCCGTCGGGGCGGCCGGCGAAATAGCGGCGGATCAGGTCCTCGTGCGGAATGTGCCGGGCCACGCGGAAACCCGCCTCCTCGGCCAGCGCCACCATGTCGTCGGGGGTGAAGAAGCTGATGAACGGCGTGCCGGAGGTGCGGGCGCCCCGCTCGGCGAACTCGCGGAGGCGCTGCTCGTCCGGGCCGACGAGGCCGATCGGCAGCATGAACGTCGTGGCGAGCGTGGAACCCGGTGCGAGCGCGGCGATCTGGCGCAGGGTGGCGATATTCGCCTCCCGGGTGAGATACATGGACACGCCGGTGGAGGTGACGACGGCCGGCCGGTTCGGGTCGAATCCCGCCTCGGCCAACCGATCCCACCACGAGTCGGTCTCGAAATCGACGGGCACCAGCCGCAGCCCGCCGGGAATGCCGAAGCCGAGCTCGGTCAGGCGCTGCCGCTTCCACGCCTGCGGGCCGGGCTGGTCGACCTCGAAAACCGTGAGCCGGGCGGCGAGTTCGGGCCTGCGCTGCACGAGGGTGTCGAGCCCGGCGCCGAGCAGCACGTACTGATCGACGCCGCGGCCGGCCCGGTCGGCGAGCAGATCCTCGATGAAGCGGGCCCGGGACACGATGCCTGCGCGCATCGGGCCGGTCGTCACCGGGTCCATATCCGGACGGTCCTGCCAGCCCGGCTCGGGATCGGCAAGCCGCAGGCCGATCTCGTCCTCGATGACATGCGGCGCGGAATCGTGGCGCAGGTGCAGGGCGCGCCACAGCGCGACGCGGACGGCGGTGTGGTCCGGGGCGGTCGCCGGCTCGTCGGGCACGGCACTCACTCCGCACCGGGAGCCTGCAGGCTCCACAGCCGGCCGTCCGGGTCGCGGACCGTCATCTCCCGGGTGCCCCAGTGGGTCGGCTCGAATTCGCTGACGATCTCGGCGTCGGCGCCCGGCCGGTCTGCGGCGGACGCCCGCAGGACCAGCCGCACATCCGGATCCTCGGTCGGCGCGACCTCCGCCACGAACACGTAGGGGCCGTCACCGTTACGAAACTGCCCCGAGTTGTGGTCGGTCTCGAACTCCAGCTCGAACCCCAGTGCCCGCAGGAATCGGGCGCTCGCGCCCCAATTGTGGGTCTCCAAAAAGACGGCCTCGATGCCCTGTGCAGTCATATCAATCCTTTCCCGACGACGGTTCCCGCTGGGCGGCGAGGTAATCGCGCAGCGCCTCGGCGACCAGCGCCGACAACGACATGCCCGACTCGATCGCCTGGATCTTGACCTGCTTGATCAATCCGAGGGGCAGGTACACGTTGAACTGCTTCACATCCTCGTCGCCCACGAACCCGATGCTAGCATACTAGCAAGCTAGTCATCGGGTGTCCGCGGGACCGGTCTCGTGCGCCGTTACTCGGTCCGGAGCAGGTCCAGGGTGTCGAAGCGGTGCGTGCGCCAGAGACGGCGGGAGCGTTCCTCCGGGTAGGGCCCGACGACCGGCTCGGCGGTGTAGGAGCGGGCCGTGCGGGTGGCCGGATCGTAGGGCGCCCAGCCGGGGTCGCCCGTGGTCGCGAATCTCAGCCAATCGGAACGCATGTCATGGGATACGCGGCTGGCCTCGGCCGCGGCGTCCGGGTGCGCGGCCGGATGGGCGCGCACCTCGCCGGGATCGAGCGTTCCGAATACGAGCAGGAAATCGAGGCAGTGTGACGCGCCCTGCTCGGCGTTGAAACCCCACTGGAGTTCGTAGACCCAGGCTCGCCCGCCGCCCGCCTGCCGGGCCCCCGCGAGATGCAGGCTGGGCATGCGGAACAGCCAGTCGGAGTGCGCTATGTCGTACAGCTGTGCCGGGGTGGCGTCGGGATAGGCGGTGCGGTAGGCGCCGCGGTCCGGCCCGGGCGAGAGCTGCCGGAGCGCGACGGCCACCTGCTCGTCGGACGGTGCGCCGCCGGGCCGGGCCGTCCACAACCGGTATTCGTCACGAGTATGTCCCACAAGCAGATCCACCTCGGGCGCCGCACCGTCGGCCAATGCGCGCCAGGGCGCGCGTGGGAGAATGTCGCCGTCGACGACTGGCGAGAACGGCGTCGGGGTCAGGGCCATGGGTCCCCACGACTCGACCAGCCCCGGCATTCTCCGGACGGTGGCGCCGGCCGCCTCGATCAGCGCGCGGGGCGGGATGCGGGCCAGTTCGCCGACGGTGGCTCGGGCGCCCACCTCCGCGGCGATATGGTTCGAGATCGAGGCGGCGAGCCTCGGTGAGAAGTAGGTACCGGGGACGCTCTGGGCTATCGCACGGCGAAACAACCCGGCGGCCAACGGCATCGTGAGCAGTGCCGCAATGCACCCCGCGCCCGCCGACTGCCCGAAGACGGTGACATTCCCCGGATCGCCGCCGAACGCGGCCACATTCTCCTGTATCCACCGCAGTGCGGCGGCCTGATCGAGTATGCCGCGGTTGTCCGGGGCGCCGGCGATGTGGGCGAACCCCTCCACGCCGACGCGGTAGTTCATGTTCACGACCACGGCGCCGGCGCGGGCGAGAGTCGCGCCGTCGCTGTGCGGATTGCCGGAGGTGCCCTCCAGATACGCGCCGCCGTGGATCCACGCCAGCACCGGCAGTCCGGCGGCACCGGGGTCGGGCGACCAGACATTGAGGGTCAAGCAGTCGGTGTCCGCGTCGCCGGACCTCGGTGTCACATCACCCGCCTGCGGAACCGGCGGGCCGAACTCCAGCGCGTCGCGGACGCCGTCCCACGCCGGCGCCGGTACGGGAGCCGCGAACCTTCGCGGGCCGAACGGGGATCGGGCATAAGGGATCCCGCGGAAGACGGCGACCGTGTTGTCCCAACTGCCGCGCGCGACGCCGGCGGCCGTGCGTACTTCGGGGTTGATGTGCACGCGGGTACTCGCTTTCCTTCGGCAGTCGTCGGCAGGGGAGCGGACGGTCGCCGGTGTCCTTTCGGCGACCGATTCGATGCCATTAGCGGCCGGTACATCTTCGTCACCCGTCCGAGGGCTCGCTACCGATTTCCTACCCGCGCCATGAGGACTCGTCGCGTCCGAGGATCGACAGATTGGGGCGGACGTACCACCGAGCCCAGTTTTTCCTTAGTTACGTAGCTATTTCGTTTCGTATGGGGCTACCAAACGTAAACGAAAAAATCATGAGGTTGACGCAAGCGGATCCCTGGCCTTACCTCCGATAAGGTTCACTTATCGGAGGTAAGAACGAGGATGCGGCTTCAGATTTCGTTTCGTGTTGTTCCGTTGGATTCGACGAAACCAACGCTACGATTCTCCGGTGTCGAACGTATGCAGCTACCCGGGATGCTCGCGAACCATCACGCGCGGCGGTGGGCCGGGCCGCCCGTCGGAATACTGCGACCACCCCGAGCACACCCGCTGGCGGGCCTGGCGCGAGCGACAGCGGCAACAGCAGGAGGCCGAGGCGCCGGCGGCCGCCGTCACTGTGACGCAACAGGGTCCGGTGACGGCGGCCCGGCTGCGCGCCGACGAATTGCTCGCTCAGTTCCGGACACTCGCCGATCAGCTCGGCGGCACACTCACCGCGGCGGTCGCCGAAATGTCCACGCTCGCCGACCCTTCCGTGGCGGAATCGCAGGTCCAGGCGGTGCAGGCGGATGCCGCGCGGCGCATCGCCGAGGCGGAGATGGCGACGGTCGCCGCCGAGCGGGCGCGCCGCGAGGCCGAGGAGGCCCGCGCGGCGGCCGAATCCGCCGCCGAGGACGCCGCGGTGACGGCGGAGGCCGCCGAGGCCCGCATCGCCGCCGCCGAGGCCGCCCGGCAGGACGCGCTGACGGAGGTCGAACGGATCACCACCCAGGCCGCCGACGACGTGTTCGCCGCCCGCTCGGAGGCAGAGGCAGAGATCCGCACGGTCCGCGCCGAGGCCGCCGACGATGTCGAACGCGCCCGCGAACACGCCGCCGAGGAGATCGCGCTGGCCCGCCAGAAGGCCAACACCGACACCGAGCGCGCCAAACGCGAAGCCGCCCAACAGGTCACCGCGGCCGCCGCCGAACGCGACCTGGCCGTGCAGCGCGCCGCCGATGCCGAACGCGCCATCGAGCGCGCGGAGGCTGCGGTCGCCGAACGCACCGAGGCGCTCACCGAGACCCGCACCGAACTGACCCGCGTCCGCGGCGAACTCGCCACGACCCGCACCGAACTCGCCGACACCCGCCGCACCGGGGCGGAGGAACTCGCCACGCTGCGCACCGAGTACGCGACGGAATTGGAGAAGGCCCGGACCGGCACCGCCGAACGCCTCGCCGCTCTCGACGACGCCCGGGCGCAGACCCTCGCCCGCGCCGAACGCGCCGAACGCCAACTCGACGAACTGGTTGCCCGGTCGAATCGGGCCGGGGCAGTCGACCCGGAACGAACATCGGCCGGTTCACCTTCGTGATTCGGGGTGCCGCACCCCAGGGGCGAGCCAACCCGCGCGCGGGGTACATGTGGCTGCTTCCGGGAAGCCGGGACATCGGATCCGCCACCGCGCGCCGGTTCGTCAGGGCCTGGAGTCCTGAGGCCGGTCTGGGACGCGCCGGTGACTGCATGTCCGGAGAGCCGGGCTACCCCGCCCGCTGAGAGGCGGGTTTGCCGGCGGCGGTAGGGTTGTGTGAGTTTCATGAGCCAGTTCTCCGAAAGGTCCGGTCGTGACACTCGGCATGGTTCTCGGCGACATCTCCTCTCGCGCTTCGACGTGGGAGCAGTAGCCCTACCTGCCCCGACCCGCACGCCTGCGCTGCCACATCGGCCGTCTGCCCCGGCTCCTCGTCGAAGTGCTCTTCGTGCCCCTGCACGTTCGATCACGAGGAGTACCCGGTGTCCACCATCCACTGGACCGAGACAAGCACGCCCCGTTCCGCCCACTGGCGTTCCGAGAGCACCACACCGCCTCCCGGCCGGGTCATCGGCGCGGACGACCGTACGAAAGCCGACGCGGCCTACCGCCTGGCCTGCGAAGGCACCGCCTTGCTGTGGCGGGGCGATTTCCACAACGCGCGTCAGCTGCTGCAAGCGATGAGCCGCCGTTCCGACCGGAAACTCATCCGCCAGGCCGATAGCCCGGCGGAATCCTTCCACCTGCACCGCAGGGCCCGCAGCCACCGGGCCCGCGTGCTGAGCAGGCTCCTCGTTCTGCTGGACGACGACTACTGCCTGAACCTGCGCAGAGCCCCCGACGTGCGCCGGGCATGCGTCGAGGCGTACGGCCCGCCGACCGGGCCGATCGCCGTCTCGCTCACAGAACTGCTGGGCGTGATAGGAGCGCATCAGTGGCGCACAAGGGGCGTCGAAGTCCCGGCCCTCGACGCCCGCATTCACCCGCACTACGGCGTATTCTCCCCGGTCAGGGGCGAATACGTCGACCTCGTCGCCCGTGCGCCACTCCCCGCGCCGACGGGCCGTCGCGGCGGTCACCGTACTGCGTTCGATCTCGGAACGGGGACCGGAGTGCTCGCGGCCGTCCTGGCCCGTCGGGGGATCGACCAGATCGTGGCCACAGACATCAGCCCCCGTGCCCTGGCCTGCGCACGCGAGAACATCCGCCGACTGCACTGCACCGGGCGCATCGATGTCGTGGGCCCCGGCCTCTTCCCCGATGGGCGTGCGGACCTCGTCGTCTGCAATCCGCCCTGGATTCCGGCGCGGCCCACCTCCGCCGTGGAGCAGGGCGTCTACGACCCGGACGGCAGTATGCTCCGCAGCTTCCTGACCGGACTCACCGCGCATCTCGAACGCGGAGGTGAAGGCTGGCTCATACTGTCGGACCTGGCCGAGCGCCTCGGCCTCAGGACACGCGGGGAACTGCTGGCCGATATGCAGGCGGCGGGTCTGCACGTGGTCGACAGAATCGACACCAGGCCGCGGCATCCACGGGCGAGAGACACCGCCGATCCCCTCCACACCGCCCGCGCCGCGGAGGTCACGTCGCTGTGGCGTCTCACCGGCGACTGATATTCAGTGGCGGGAGCAGGTCGGACCGGTCGACGGAACACCCACGGGTTCCGTTGGCGGGGGCGGGCTCCCGAGTGCGCGAGTAGGCCGGTTACCGCACCGCCAGGGCGATCAGCTGGGTGATCTGCCGGTCGGAGAAGTTGTCGTCGCTGACCAGAACCAGCGTGCGCTCACCCGACGACAGGCGCGGGCCCCAGGTCATGCCCTCCACGTTGTCGATGTGGGAGAGTCCGACGTCGGCGAGATCGACCAGCAGGCGCTTGCCGGCCGGACGGGCCTGACCCAATGGCGCGTCGAGGACGTTCGTGGCGCCGCTGGTGTCGGCCTCGTAGATGCGGATGCGGTTGCCGACGCCCTCGACGTAACTGCGCTCCAGCACCAGATATCGGGCCGGATCGGCCGGGTCCGCGGCGAGGACGGCGGCGACGCCGGTGCTGCCCGATCCTTCGGCGTGCACCGGATCGAGCGGATACGCGTACTGCGCCAGCGGCGGACCGACACGGCCCTGCACGGTGAGCCGGGTGAGCGCGCCCGCGGCGGCGGTGGCGTCCGGACCGTCCTGCAGCAGTGGGCCTTCGACGGAGCTGACCAGCAGCGCGCCGCCGGCGGCGAAGCTCGCGCCCTCGAGGGTCTCGTTGCGCCGCGGACCGGAGTCGGGGCGCAACCGCTCGTTGTCCGGGATGGGCAGCTCACCGGCGAAGGTGCCGTCCGGGTGGGTGATTCGGACGGACGGGTCGGACAGGACCGGGCCGGCGCGTTCGCCCTCCTGCGTCCAGACATAGTCGCCGGTCCACGGATCGACGCGGATGTCCTCGGGGTCGACGCTGTCGGCCGGATACGTTCCCCCGTCGGGGGTGCGGAACGGGTGGGTGGCGGTGAACGCCACCGGGCCGACACCGTTGCCGTCCACCGGGATTCGGGCCGTATAGAACCGCGCCGGATTCTTTGCCGACCGGTCGTCGCTGATCAGCACGTACTCGCCGGTGCGCGCGGAATAGTCGATACCCGACAGCCCGCCGGCGGTGGTGCCCTGGACATCGAGACCGTGCGGGAGGACCTGCTCCCCGAGCAGCCGCACCGGAGCGGCATCGGGTGCGGCCTGCGCGGGAACGGCAGTGCACGCAAGTGCGCACAGCGTGAACAGCAGCGGATAACCGGTTCGGACCATGAGTGACAACCTATCCGTGTCGAGGCCGTCGCACAGCTGTGATCTTCGGCGCCGCTCGGTGGTCGCCGTCCGCCTTGCCACCCGCTGACCTTTCGCGAGACGAAACACAACCACACTGGGCCGCAGGACAATTGCCGATATCGACAAGGATTGGCCGATGACCGTCACCCATGATGTCTCCATACGACAGGCCGACGACCGCGACATCCCCGCGCTGGCGCGGCTCCGCCGGCAGTGGTCCGAGGAGCAAGCGGGGCGACCGCTCGAGGACGAACGATTCGACGAACAGTTCGCCCAGTGGTACGCGACCGAGTCGTCACGCCGGACGACCTTCCTGGCCGAGATCGACAGCAGCGCGGTCGGGATGGTGAATCTCGCCCTCTTCGAGCGGATGCCCCGGCCCGGCCACCCTGCCTCACGATGGGGCTACCTCGCCAACGCCTTCGTACTCGCCGGACACAGAAACCGGGGCATCGGCACAGCACTGCTCAACGCCTTGGTCGCGTACGCTCGAGACCACGGCTGCGTCCGGATCGTGCTCTCGCCGACCGACCTGTCGGTGCCCTTCTATCAACGAGCGGACTTCGGCCCCGCCACGATGCTCCTCACCCGCGTCCTCGTCGAGTTACACGCACCGCCGGCTCGCCGGCAGGCACCTCCGGCCGATATCTCGGCCACGCAGAACGCATCCGGGCAGTGCCACTGCACCCGACGCATCCCGCAAGCCACCGACCGACGCCATCCGGTCATCACGGTCAGCAGGGCGGCCGCCGCGCAGGTGAGCGAGGCGCGAGATCCGTTCGGGCGTGGCCGATCCCGCGCGCAGCGCCAGTTCGGTGGCCTCGGCGGCGGACAGGGCGAGGGAGACGGTGAGGGTGCCGGCCGCGGTGGCCACAGGAGTCCGCCGAGGGCGAGGAAGGTTTCGGGCCGGTGGCAGTCACACCATCACCGGTGACACGGTCGTAAGGTCGGTGGTTGCTGTTCAGGTGGGGGACGGTGCTGTCGAGCGGATTTCGTCGGGGGTCAGGACGACTCGGGCGCCGCCGGCGGGGACGTTGGTGATGTTGCGGATGCGGCCGCGTTCGGGGCCTGCGCCCGGTGGCAGGGACAGGGTGTAGCGGGACAGTATCTCGCGCAGTACCACGGTGCCCTCCATCAGGGAGAAGCCGGCGCCGATGCAGCGGCGCACGCCGCCGCCGAACGGGAGCCAGGTGTTGGCGGTGACGCTGCCGTCGAGGAAACGTTCGGGCCGGAAGCGGCCGGCGTCGGGGTGGTTGTCGGTTCGCTGGTGCGCCAGCACGATCGACGTCGAGACGACCGTGCCGCGGGGGAGATCGAAACCGCAGACGGTGCTGTCCTCGGTCAGCCGGCGCACCGCGCCGCCGATCACCGGGTGCCGCCGCATCGCCTCCTTCAGCACCGCTTCGAGGTATTTGTCGTCGCCCTCGGCGGCCGCCCGGCGCGCGGTGTCCTGGATGCGGGGGTCGGCCGCGAGCTCGTGCAGCGTCCAGGACAGGGCCGATGCGGTGGTCTCGTGCCCCGCCAGCAGTAGCGTGATGAGCTGGTCGCGCAGTTCGGCATCGGTGAGCGGCGTATCCGCGGGATCGTCGCCGGAACCCACCGCCAGCAGCCGTGACAGGACATCGGTGCGGCGATCGAGGTCGGGGTGGGCGCGGCGCCGGGCGATTTCGGCGTAGAGCAGCTCGTCGATCTCGATCTGGTTGTCGCGGAACCGCTTCCACGGCCCGAACCGCTGCAGTCGCGGATACTTCCAGCCGAAGAACACGATCGGGTTGATGTCGATGATGTGCCGCAGCAGCGGTGCCAGCTCGTCGCGGCGGCCCTGGTCGGTCATCCCGAACACCACCTGCATGATCACCTCGAGGGTGAGCGCGTTCATGCGGTCCAGGGTCGGCAGCGTGGTATCCGCCGCCCAGCGGTCGACCTGCGTCTCGGCGATCTCCTCCACCAGCGTGCGGTAGCCGCGCAGCGCCGAACCGGCGAACGCCGGCATCAGCAGGCGGCGGGCGCGGGCGTGTTCGTCCTCGTCGGTCAGCAGCAGCGAATGCTCGCCCATGATCGCGCCGAGTATCCGATTGCCCTCGCCCGCATGCAGATTCGCCGGATCGCCGGCGAAGATCTCGCGGATGTGCTCGGGGCGGGAGAACACCACCAGGTTCTCGGCGTAGGGCGGCACCATGCGCACGGTGAAGACGTCGCCGTAGCGGCGGGCGAGGGCGGTGACGTACCGGGTGCGCCGCCGGGTGTACAGCAGCGTCTGGATCACTCGGGGTAGCCGGGGGCCCGGCGGATACACGCTGGTCACGGGGTCGTCCTTCCGACGTGCCGCGGCGGTGCGGCACAGCACACGAAACGCTGTGCCCATCACCGTAACCCGTCGGATCGCCGCGGTCACGGGTGCGCGTGCCGCCGTCGGTGCCGTAGCCGAGCCGCTGTGGGTCGCGGGTCGTCGGCGTGCGAACCAGGGGTGCACGGTCGGCCGGGCCGGGTGACCGCTCGACGAGCGCTCGGGACGACGTGGCCGAGGTCGGCGGTGCATCCCATGGCGCAATGGTTCGGCAATTCTCTGCGTCCGCAGGCGTGGACGAGGCGGAGCGGCCACGATCGCAGGCAGGCGTGGGGTTCGCTCGCAGCGGATCCCCAGTGTTCGGCAAGTCCGGCAACACTGGCACCCGCACCCGGGTTCGCGCCGTGGATTTCCGGCACGGCGCGGCGATATCCGCCACTCCGACTGTCCTGTCGCAAATGCAGGGTTACTGGCGGATCGTGGTCATATCATTGCGCTATGCCCACTCTCCGAATCGCGGGGCGCACCGACGTGTTCGGTGACGCGTGGCAGGTGGCGTTGGCGATCGGCTGCGGGTCGGTGGCACTGGGTGTCGTTGTACTCGCCTGGTCGGACAAGTCGGTGCGCGCCGCGGGGGTGCTGTTCGCGTTGTGCCTGGCGCTGACGGCGGTGTGGCAGGCGGCGATGGCGCTGCTGGCCCGCATCGGCGCCGGGCTGCGGGTGCTCGAGTTCGCCTCCGCGGCGGTGGCGGTGCTGCTGGCGGTCCTGTGCCTGCAGAGCGGCGACTGGGTGTCGGTGCTGGCGCTGTGGGTCGGGCTGGGGTGGGCGATCCGCGGCGTCGTGCTGGCCCTCGCCGCGGTGTGGTCGAGCGGGCTGCCGCACGCCGGGCGCCAGGAGTGCTACGGCCTGCTCACCGTGCTGGCGGGGTTTCTGGTGGCGGTGTGGCCGGTCGATCCGGTCGGCCCGGTCGAGGCGGTCGGCGTGCTGTCCGGGTTGATCGGGATCGGCCTGATCCTCTTGGGCGGCACCGAGATTCACACGGCGCTGCGCCTCGACCGGTCGGCGGCGCGGAGCGAGGCGGTCGGCGTGCACGGACTGCTGCGCACCGAATCGAGGACCGGCTGAGCCGCGCCGTCCGGTGCGCCCTCGGTCGCCGCAAATAACGCGCGGTGTCGGTCGTGGGAGGTAACGTGCGGGGCGTTCGTGCGGTTGGTGTCCGATCGCGCGCCCCACGGCGTCGCCGGTCGGCAACTCGTCGAGAGAGGCGTGCGCATGGTGCAACTGGACGGCGAACTCACCGACGCGCTGATCCGCACGCGTCGCTTCTTCACCCGCACGGAGGTCTCACCCGACCGGCGGACGCTGTATCAGGTGGGCGGCCGGCAGGCCGACGAGTTCTATCGCGATCGCTGGTCGCACGACAAGGTGGTGCGGTCCACGCACGGGGTGAACTGCACCGGATCGTGCTCCTGGAAGGTGTACGTCAAGGACGGCATCATCACCTGGGAGACCCAGCAGACCGACTACCCCTCGGCCGGTCCGGACCGGCCGGAGTACGAGCCGCGCGGGTGCCCGCGCGGCGCGGCCTTCTCCTGGTACACCTACTCACCGACCCGCGTGCGCTACCCCTACATCCGCGGCGCCCTGCTCGAGTTGTATCGAGAAGCCAAGGCGCGCACCGGGAACCCGGTCGACGCCTGGGCGTCGATCGTCGAGGATCCGGCGGCGGCGCGGCGCTACAAGAGCCTGCGCGGCCGCGGCGGCCTGGTCCGGACCACGTGGGACGAGGCGGTCGAGCTGATCGCCGCGGCGCACGTGCACACGGTGAAGTCCTACGGCCCCGACCGCGTCGCGGGCTTCTCGCCGATCCCGGCGATGTCGATGGTGTCGTTCGCCGCCGGGTCGCGGTTCGTCTCGCTGCTCGGCGGAGTGATGCTGTCGTTCTACGACTGGTACGCCGATCTGCCGGTGGCCTCGCCGCAGGTGTTCGGCGACCAGACCGACGTGCCGGAGTCCGGGGACTGGTGGGACGCCGGTTATCTGATCATGTGGGGTTCCAACGTCCCGGTCACCCGCACACCCGACGCGCACTGGATGGCCGAGGCCCGCTACCGCGGCCAGAAGGTGATCGCGGTGGCGCCCGACTACGCCGACAACGTGAAGTTCGCCGACGAATGGCTGGCCCCGTATCCGGGCACCGACGGCGCGCTGGCGCTGGCGATGGGGCACGTGATCCTGCGCGAGTTCTTCATCGACCGAGCCGACCCGTACTTCCGCGACTACGTCAAGCAGTTCACGGATCTGCCGTTCCTGGTGCGGCTGGAGGCCGACGGTGACGGCTACCGGCCCGGAAAGTTCCTCACCGCCGCCGATCTCCCCGGATTCGCCGCCGAACCGCACGCCGAATTCAAGACCGTGGTTCTCGACGACGACGGAGAACCGGTGGTGCCCAACGGATCTCTCGGTTTCCGCTACGGCGGGGAGGGCGCCGGGCGATGGAATCTCGAGCTGGGCCGGGCCAATCCGCTGCTGACGGTCTACGGCGGTGACGCCGTGGCGGTGCGGCTGTCCAGGTTCGACGCGCCCGACGGCGCGGCGCAGCCGCTGTGGCGCGGCGTGCCGGTCCGCACCGTGGGCGGGCACCTGGTGACCACCGTCTACGACCTGATGCTCGCCCAGTACGGGGTGCGCCGGCCCGATCTGCCGGGGGAGTGGCCGAGCGGCTACGACGACGCGACCCAGCCCGGCACACCGGCCTGGCAGGAGACCGTCACCGGCGTGCCCGCCGCGGCCGCCGCCCGGATCGCCCGCGAATTCGCCGCCAACGCGGCCGAATCGAAGGGCCGGTCGATGATCCTGCTGGGCGCGGGCACCAACCACTGGTTCCACTCCGACACGATCTATCGCACGTTCCTGGCGCTGACCACGCTGACGGGCTGTCAGGGCGTCAACGGCGGCGGCTGGGCACACTATGTGGGCCAGGAGAAATGCCGTCCGGTGACCGGATGGGCGCAGGTGGCAGGCGCGCTGGACTGGTCGCGCCCGCCGCGGCAGATGATCCAGACCGCCTACTGGTACCTGCACACCGACCAGTTCCGCTACGACCCGTTCGCCGCCGACACCCTCGCCGGGGCGGCGGCGGGCGGCGCGCTGTCCGGCCGCACGACCGCCGACCTGATCGCGCTGTCGGCGCGGCTGGGCTGGATGCCGTCGTATCCGACCTTCGACCGCAACCCGCTGGACCTGGCCGACGAGGCGGAGCAGGCGGGGATGCCGGTCGCCGACTATGTGGTGTCGGAGCTGAAGCTGGGGCGGCTGCGGTTCGCGTGCGAGGATCCCGATGCGCCACAGAACTTTCCGCGGGTGCTCAGCGTGTGGCGGTCGAACCTGCTCGGGTCGTCGGCGAAGGGTGACGAGTACTTCCTGAAACATCTGCTGGGGACGAGTTCGGCGCTGCGCGCGCAGGAGGCGCCGCCCGGCGCGCGCCCGCGGGAGGTGGAGTGGCACGAGGAAGCGCCGGTCGGCAAGCTGGATCTGCTGCTGACCCTGGACTTCCGGATGACCAGCACCACCCTGTACTCGGATGTGGTGCTGCCGGCGGCGACCTGGTACGAGAAGTACGACCTGTCGACCACCGATATGCACCCGTTCGTGCACTCGTTCTCGCCCGCGATCGCCCCGCCCTGGCAGGCCCGCACCGACTGGGACGCGTTCCAGAGCATCGGCAAGGCGTTCACCCGCCTGGCCACCGGCCATCTCGGCAAGCGCACCGACGTGGTGGCGGCTCCGCTGCAGCACGACACCCCCGATGAGCTGGCCACCCCGCACGGCGTGGTCCGCGACTGGAAAGCCGGTGAGTGCGAACCGGTTCCGGGCAAGACGATGCCGAAGCTGATCGCCGTGGAGCGCGACTATCCGGCGGTGGCGGCGAAGATGGCGGCGCTCGGGCCGCTGCTGGACTCGCTGGGCGCCACCACCAAGGGGGTCACGTTCGAACTGGCGCCGGAGATCCGCTACCTGGCCGACAAGAACGGCACCGTGCGCGGCGGCCCCGCCGCCGGTCGCCCCGCCATGATCCGCGATATCGATGCCTGCGAGGCGATCCTTGCGCTGTCGGGCACCACCAACGGCCGCCTGGCCACCCAGGGCTTCCGGACCCTGGAGCAGCGCACCGGAACCCGGATGGCCGACCTGGCCGCCGAGCACGAGGGCAAGCGGATCACCTTCGCCGACACCCAGGCCGCGCCGGTGCCGGTGATCACCTCGCCGGAATGGTCGGGCTCGGAATCCGGCGGCCGGCGGTACTCGCCGTTCACCCTGAACGTGGAGCGGCACAAGCCCTGGCACACCCTCACCGGCCGCCAGCACTTCTATCTGGACCACGACTGGATGGCCGAGGTGGGCGAACAGCTCCCGGTGTTCCGGCCGCCGCTGAACATGGCCGCGCTGTTCGCCGAGCCCGTCCTCGGTTCGGCCGGTGAGCACGGGCTGGTCCTGCGGTATCTGACCCCGCATTCGAAGTGGTCGATCCACTCCGAATATCAGGACAACCTGCTCATGCTGAGCCTGTCGCGCGGCGGGCCGACGATCTGGATGTCCGACCGCGACGCCGCGAAGATCGGTGTCGCCGACAACGACTGGATCGAGGCGGTCAACCGCAACGGCGTGGTGGTGGCCCGCGCGATCGTCTCGCACCGGATGCCCGAGGGCACCGTCTACATGCACCACGCCCAGGATCGGGTGGTGGACGTGCCGATCGCCGAGACCTCCGGGCAGCGCGGCGGCATCCACAACTCGCTGACCCGACTGCTGATCAAGCCGACCCACCTGATCGGCGGCTACGCCCAGCTGTCCTACGCGTTCAACTATCTCGGCCCGACCGGCAACCAGCGCGACGAGATCACCGTGATCCGCCGCCGCGGCCAGGAGGTGCGGTACCGATGAAACCGATGGCACAGATGGCGATGGTGATGAACCTGGACAAGTGCATCGGGTGCCACACCTGCTCGGTGACCTGCAAGCAGACCTGGACCAACCGTTCGGGCGTCGAGTACGTCTGGTTCAACAACGTGGAAACCCGTCCGGGACAGGGCTATCCGCGCACCTACGAGGATCAGCGCCGGTGGCGCGGCGGCTGGACGCTGGACCGGCGCGGCCGGTTGCGGCTGCGCGGCGGCGGGCGGCTGCGCAAGCTGCTCACCCTCTTCGACAATCCGATCCTGCCCGAGCTGGGCGACTACTACGAGCCGTGGACCTACGACTACGAGACCCTGACCACCGCGCCGGTGCAGCGGCACACGCCGGTGGCGCGGCCGAAATCGCTGATCACCGGCGAGGACACCCGGATCACCTGGTCGGCCAACTGGGACGACGATCTCGGCGGCGCACCCGAACTCGCGCGCAAGGATCCGCTGCTGGCCGAGCTGGGCGACAAGGTGCGCTTCGAGTTCGAGCGCACCTTCATGTTCTATCTGCCGCGCATCTGCGAGCACTGCCTGAACCCGTCGTGCGTGGCGTCGTGCCCGTCCGGCGCGATCTACAAGCGCAGCGAGGACGGCATCGTGCTGGTGGACCAGGATCGATGCCGCGGCTGGCGGATGTGTGTGTCCGGGTGTCCGTACAAGAAGGTGTATTTCAACCATCGCACCGGCAAGGCCGAGAAGTGCACGCTGTGTTTCCCGCGCGTGGAGGTGGGCCTGCCGACGGTGTGCGCGGAGACCTGCGTCGGGCGGCTGCGCTACATCGGGCTGATGCTCTACGACGCCGACAAGGTGCTCGACATCGCCTCGACGCCCGACGAGCGGGATCTCTACGCCGCGCAGCGCGACGCCTTCCTGGACCCGGACGACCCGGACGTGATCGCCGCCTGCGCGCGCGCCGGCATCCCGCACGACTGGATCCTGGCCGCGCAGCGCTCGCCGGTGTACGCGCTGATCAACACGTATCGGGTGGCGCTGCCGCTGCATCCGGAGTACCGGACGGTGCCGATGGTCTGGTACATCCCCCCGCTGTCACCGGTGGTGGACGTGCTGCGTGACACCGGGCACGACGCCGAGGATCACGGCAATCTCTTCGCCGCCATCGAGGCGCTGCGCATTCCGGTCGAATATCTCGCCGAGCTGTTCACCGCCGGTGACGTGGCACCCGTCGAGTCGGTGCTGCGGAAGATGGCGGCCATGCGCAGTTATATGCGCGATATCAACCTCGGCCGCGAGCCGCGGCCGGAGATCGCGGCCCGGGTCGGCATGACCGAGGAACAGATCTACGGCATGTACCGGCTGCTGGCGCTGGCGAAATACGACGAGCGCTACGTGATCCCGCCCGCGCACGCCGAACAGGCACACGGGCTGGAGGAGTTGGCTACCGAGTGCAGCCTCGACTACGACGGCGGTCCCGGCATGAGCACGGACGACTGGGGCCCGTTCGGCGAGAGTTCCGGGCAGATCACCCCCGTCGCGGTGGAGAACTTCCGGATGCTGCGCGACCGGCAGACCAGCGACAGCGAGGCCGCGCCGGTCGCGAAGTCCGACCGGGTCAACCTGCTCAACTGGGACGGCCGGGGCCGGCCCGCGGGCCTGCTACCGCCCAAAGCGGAAGGGAAACACCGCAAATGAGCCCGAACGCCGCCGAACGCTCCGCCGCCTGGCAGGTGCAGTCGCTGCTCCTGGGATATCCCGACCAAACCCTGCTGGACCGGCGGCCGCTGCTGCGGCAGGCCGCCGATGCACTGCCGAAGGCGGTCGGTGCACCGTTGCGGCCGCTGCTGAACCATCTCGACGACACCGCGCCGCTCACGCTGGCCACCGAATACGTCGACACCTTCGACCACCGCAAGCGGTTCAGCCCGTATCTGACCTATTTCCTGTACGGCGATACCCGCAAGCGCGGGATGGCGCTGCTGCGGTTCAAGCAGGTGTACCGGGCCGCGGGGCTGGTGCTCGCCGACGAGGAACTGCCCGATCATCTGGCGGTGCTGCTGGAGTTCGCGGCCGCGCATGCCGAGGCCGGACACCGGCTGCTGGTCGAGTACCGGGCGGGCGTGGAGCTCATGCGGCTGGGGTTGCGCGACGCGGAATCGCCGTGGGCGGGCGTCCTGGATTCCGTCGGTGCGACGTTGCCGCCGATGCACGGCAGCGACCGCGACGCCGTCATCCGCCTGATCGCCGAGGGACCGGCGGAGGAGGAGGTCGGCCTGGAGCCGTTCGCGCCGCCCGCGTACATGCCCGAACCGAGGGGAGGCCGTCGATGACGCCGAGCGCCGTGGATATTCTGCTGTGGGTCGCCGTTCCCTACGCGGCGCTGGCGATCTGCCTGGTGGGGCACGTGTGGCGGTATCGCTACGACAAGTTCGGCTGGACGACCCGCTCGTCGCAGCTGTACGAGAACCGACTGCTGCGGCTGGGCAGCCCGCTGTTCCACTACGGGATCGTGTTCGTCTTCCTCGGGCACGTGCTGGGGTTGGTCGTTCCGGAATCGTGGACCGAGGCCATCGGGGTGAGCGAAGGCGCCTATCACGCGGTGTCGTTCTGGACGGGTACCGCCGCGGGTGCCGCGACGGTGCTGGGCCTGGCGATCCTGATCTACCGGCGCCGCACGGTCGGCCCGGTGTTCTCGGCCACCACCCGCAACGACAAGGTCATGTACGTGATTCTGGGCGCCACCCTGGCCCTCGGACTGGGCACCACGCTGTACTACACGCTCAGCGGGCAGGAGCACGACTACCGTCAGGACGTCGCGCCGTGGTTCCGGTCGGTCTTCTACTTCCGGCCCGATCCGGAGCTGATGGCACACGCCCCGCTCGGATTCCGGTTGCATGCGCTGGCCGCGTGCGCGCTGTTCGCGCTGTGGCCCTTCAGCCGGCTGGTACACGTATGGTCGGCGCCGGTCGGATATCTGACCAGGCCCTACATCGTGTACCGCAGCCGGGACGAGGCGCTGGGGACACACCGGCCGCCGCGCGGGTGGGAACGCGTGGGGCATTAGCGGTCACGATCGGTTCTGCATTCGCTGCACAGTTGCGCTCACTGCATGAACGGAGCGGAGGGACCGTGCGGCGTGGGCGCGCCCACCGGTACGGGCGGGTTTGTCGTGGTTCGATCATGGTAAGCCTGGTCTGGGTGCCGTCCGCCGAAAGTGCGTGAGCTGTCTCGATGCCGGGCGGTGACCGGCCCGAGAGAGGGCGGTCTTCTCGGTTCGCAGGGGCGGATCGGAGACCGCACACAGTTGCTGGATATGTCACCCGACCGAGGAGGGCACGAGAATGTCGTTGTCGCGCCGAGGTTTCGTCGGTGCCGCGCTGGGCGGGGCGGCGGCGCTGGCCGGACGGCCGATGTCCCGGGCCGCCGAGCCGGGCGTGGTGCTGCCGGGCGATCTGGACTATCCGATCCTGACCAGACGCGGATACAACCGGCGATTCGTCGCGCAACCGCAGCGGATCCACCTTCCGCAGACCACCGACGAGGTGCGCGACGCGGTGGGGCGGTGCGTGCGCGACGGGCTGCGGATCGCGGTGCGGTCCGGCGGGCACTGCTTCGACGACTTCGTCGACAGCTCGCGGACCCAGGCGCTGATAGATCTGGTGCGGCTGAACGAGATCCGGTGGGACGACCGGTACCGGGCCTTCTCGGTCGGTGCGGGCGCCGAAGTGGGCGCGGTCTACGAGGCCCTCGGCCGCTGGGGCGTCACCGTCCCCGCCGGCATCTGCAAGGGGGTCGGCGCGGGCGGGCACATCAGCGGCGGCGGGTACGGGCCGCTGTCGCGCCGGTTCGGACTGGTCGCCGACCACCTGTACGGGGTCGAGATCGTCACGGTGGCCGCCGACGGCCGGGCGCGCTCGGGGGTGGCTACCCGAGACGGCCCGCATCCGGACCTGTGGTGGGCGCACACCGGTGGCGGTGGCGGCAATTTCGGCGTCGTCACCCGGTTCCTGCTGCGCTCGCCCGGTTCCGACGGCGCCGATCCGGCGCGGGCGCTGCCCCGGTCGCCGGGCGCCGTGTCGACCACGCGGTTGTCCCTGCCGGCGCCGACCGAGGAGTCGTTCGTCCGGTTTCTGGCGAACTACCTGGATTTCTTTTCCCGCCACCGGGAACCCGGTAACCGTTTCGCCGGATTGTATGCGCCGCTGGGCATTCGGACGTTCCCCGCCGGGGCCACCGATATGCTGGTCCTGTCGGATGCCGAGGCGCCCGACGCGCCGGCGCGGCTGGAGGAATTCCTCGCGGCGGTCGTCGACGGCGTCGACCCCGCCCCGATACGGCAGCCGACCGTCGTCGCCGGCTACGGCGAGACCGTCAACCTGTCGTACTACGCCAAGGCTCCGGAGCCGCCGCGGGTGAAGGTCAAGGCGGCCTATCTGCGGCAGCCGTATACGACCGAACAACTGCGAATCTGCTACCGCCGCCTGTCCGATCCGCGGTGCGTGGGCGAAACACAGCTGGAGTTCCTGCCGTTCGGTGGCGCGATCAACGCGGTCGCCCCCGGCGCCACGGCTATGCCGGCGCGGGACACGTTCATGAAGATGATGATCCACGCGGCCTGGCGCCTGCCCGTCGACGACGAGCGGCACCTGGCCTGGGCTCGGGAGACCTACCGCGACCTGTACGCCGACACCGGCGGCGTGCCGGTACCGGACGCCCGCAACGGCGGCAGTTACATCAACTATCCGGATCCGGATCTCGCCGACCCGCGGTGGAACGCCTCCGGGCTGCCGTGGCACGCCTTCTACTACGGCTCGAACTATCCGCGATTGCAGCGGGTGAAGGCGGAGTGGGATCCGAAAAACATCTTCCACCACGAGCTTTCGGTAGAATTGCCGTCCGCGGGGTGAGTGTTGCCGGGCCGCGGCTACGCTCGCCGGGCGGTGAGCGGGAAGGGGAATCGAGATGCCGGGACGTCTGCTCTCGCCCGAGGAATGCGACGAACTCTGGTCGCCATGGTCCCCGGCCGAGGTCACACGGCGGATGTCGAGCGTCACGACTCCGTGGTGTGTGACCGCGGGGTGGGCACTGGATCTGTTCACCGGGGGCGGCGCCCGCGCGCACGCCGATCTCGAAATCGCCGTCCCCCGAGACGGATTCGGCGAGATCATCGCCGCATTACCGGGCTTCGAGTGGGACGTCGTCGGCGACGGACGGGTCCGGCCCTTTCCGCAGGAGGCGGCCGTCCATCATCAGACCTGGCTGCGCGACCCCGCGACCGGGCGGTACCACCTCGACGTATTCCGCGAACCGCACATCGGTGACCGATGGGTGTGCCGCCGCGACCCGTCGATCACGCTGCCCTACGAGGAACTGATTCTCCGCACCGGCGACGGCGTCCCGTACGTGATTCCGGAGGTCGCGCTGCTGTTCAAGGCGAAAGCATGCCGCGACAAGGACGAGGCGGACCTCCGCCGCGTGCTCCCGGCGATGGACCCGTCGAGGACGTCGCGGTTGTCGGAGTGGCTGAGCCGAGTCCACCCCGGGCATTCCTGGCTGGGAAGAATCGCGGAGGGCGCGTAGGCGACCGATTGCGCTGAGGCCCGGACAGTGCCCACCGTACGGTAAAAGCCTGAGATGTCCGTCCTACGGCGAAAGGCCGAGGTCGCCGAGGATTTCCGTGGCCGCGCGGAGGCCGGATCGGGCGGCGCCGTTCATGTAGCCCTGGTAGTCGGGGGAGGTGTGTTCGCCGGCGAGGTGGATATTGCCCTGGCGCGTGCCCTCGTAGCCGGCGAAGCGGTGGCAGTAGCCGGGCGGATAGCAGCTGTAGGCGCCCCCGGAGTACGGGTCGAGGTGCCAGGACGACAGGGTCGCCTTGCCGTTCCAGAGCGCCGAAACACCGGGGACCACCTGGTCGAACTGCGGCAGTACGCGGCCGACCGCGGCCCGCACGGCGGGGTCGGAGGCGGTGAGAAACGGTGCGGGAGCGGGGAACCGGCGGGCCTCGGCGCCACCGCCGTACTGGATGGCGATGCCGTGGTCGCCGGGCTGCCCGGCGGTGGCGTCCCAGATCTGCTGGAAGCCGAGATCGGTGAAGCTGACACCGGTCGACATGCCCGGCCACGGCCCGGTACCGATCCAGGGACGCGCCGTGAACTGCATGTTCAGCTTGGTGCAGCTGCCCATCGCCAATGCCGAGATCGCCTGTGTCATCCGGGGATCGAATCCGGCGGCCGCGAGATCGGTATCCTGCAATACCGCGAGCGGCAGCGCGAGGACCGTGTGGTCGGCGACGACGGTGCGGCGCGAGCCGCGGTCGTCGAAGGTCAGCGTCTGGGTGCCGCCGGCGCCGCGGGAGATGGCCTCCAACCGCCAGCCGTGCCGGACGGCTCCGTCCGGTAACGCTGCGGCGATCGCCTCCGGCAGTTGCTGGTTGCCGCCGAGGATCTCGTACCGTTCGTCGGAGGCGCTCCACACCTTCGGATCGTTCGGGTCGGCCTGCGGACCCATCAGGTAGAGGAGATTCAAGGCGGTCTGGGCGGCGGTCGGCAGGCCGTATTCGACGGCATAGGCGGCGTCGAGATAGCGGGCCAGCCAGGACGAGTATCCGCCCGGCACCCGGGTCGAAATCCATTCGGCGAGAGTCATATTGCTGAGGGTGACCGCGCCCGGCGTGGCATCGTTCCAGGTCACCGGCCGGTGACCGGCGCGGGTCAGATCGTCGCGCAGCGCACGGTACACCGGCTGGAAGTCGGCGACGAAGGTGTCGTGCGACCGGTAGCCGCCCTCGAAGTACAGCACGTCGTGACCGCCCGGCGGCGCGGCCGCCCGCACGTCGGTCAGCGGCAGCCCGAATCGGGTGCACAGGCCGCGGACGGCCGTGTGCACGGAATCGATGGCCTCGCCGCCACATTCGCTGATCTGGCCCTCGTCCCAATAGCGGCGCTCGGACCGTATCCGGCCGCCGACCCGCCCGCTCGCCTCGTAAACGGTCGCGCCGACCCCGGCGTCGGCCAGCGCCAATGCCGCGGTGAGTCCCGCGAGGCCGGCACCGACGATCGCGATGCGCGGCGGATCGCCGGGGTCGATCACCGGGCCGCACCCGGGCACGCCCGCCGCCACGCCGGCCCCGCCGACCGCCGCGGCGAGCCGGAAGAACGTGCGCCGATCGAGCGCGGGCAGCGCCCCGGCGGCGCGGGCCTGCCGGAACTCCGGCACCGGCAGACCGAGACGTTCGGCCGCGGCGTGATCGGCGACGATCCGCCGGAACCGCCGCACCAGGGGTGTCCGTGGCACGGTTCGCCCTCAGCGCTGCCCGGCCGGTAGCGGCGCGGCTGCGCCGAATTCCCGGAAGAGCATGCGGACAATCACCCCGATACCACCGACCACGGCGCCGGATCCGTTCGCCGGATTCACGTTCTCGCGCCGCGCTCATGAACAGCGCGACGATCACGCGCCCGCGATAGCAGGCCGACCATTGTGAACCCACGATAGCGTGACCGGAAGGCCTACCGCCGCACCGGTTTGCGGGTACGTCGGCAGGGCAGTTCATGGCTGGTTCGTCATTGCTGGGGCCACTGCGGTGGAGGCTGCTGGCCGGGGTAGCCGGGAGGCGATTGCTGGACGCCGCCCATCGGGGGCTGGGGCCATACGTTCTGGGGTGGTACGGCCGGTTGTCGGGGCCAGGAGTTCGGGCTCTGCGGTGTGCCGCCGGATACTTCGGCCGCGAGCAGGGCGGCGATCACGCCCAGCGCGAGCAAGGTGACGGGGATCGTCAGCCAGCCGCCGTCGCTCCACGGATTGTAGCCACGGAGGGAGCTTCGGTCGAAGCTGCCGAAAAGGTAGCTGATGTGGGGGGCGAGGACCATGCCGGCCGCGATTCCGGCGGCGAGCCGGGCGGCCGACTTGCCGGAGGCGAACAGCAGAACCCCGCCCGCCAACGCGACCAGCACGGTGACGATCACACCGAGGTCGCTCCAGAAGAACCTGTCGTAGTCGATGTAGGACCAGATCCGGCGCACGACGTAAAGGAGTGCCGCCAGGATCAACCCGGCTGCGGCCACCGGACCGGCCGCACCGCGCCCGCCGCCCGGCGGCGGATAACCCGGCATCGGTTGCCCGGGCACGCCGGCGGGCGGGCCCCACCCCTGACCTGGCGGCTGCGCCGGGTTGTTCGGCGGCGGTCCGGGCGGGAACGGCTGGGCCATCGGTGCGTACTCCCTCGCTGACGTGGTGAACTCGAAGCAGCCTATGCGATCCCGTGGCCAGGGGCAGGGCGGTGGTTTCAGGGGCGCGGTGGTTCAGGGCGACAGCCGTCAGGGTGCCGGTTGCGCCTCGGGAACGAATACCCCGATCAATTGTCGCGCGAATTCGTCGGCATCGGTGCGTATCCCGTTGTGCGCACCGGGAAACTCGGTGAGCGGCAGGCCCAGCCGGGCGGCGACCTCGGCCGCGGGCCGGTGGGGAAGATGCCCCCGGGGCTCCCGGCCGGCCGCCGGGACCAGCCGATCCCGCACCGGCTCCAGCGCCGCGTAATCCGGTAGGTACGACGTGAATTCGCGCAGTTCGTACTCCATCATGAGCGGCGCGTCGGCGGCCAGGCGCGCCCACATCTCGGCCTGGCGCGGGGGCAGTTCGCCGATAGCGGGCGCGGGCTTCATGGTCCCGCCGATCGCGGCCTGGAACCGGGCCGCCGCGGCGCCCGGTCCCTCGGTCCGGAACAGGGCATGGACCTCGGCGATCATCGCGCGGTGTTCGGCGGCGTCGGAAAGTACGGCGAAACACGGCGGTTCGTGCGCGACGAGGGCAGACGGGTGCCTGATCCACGGGCGTTCGGGTCGGCCGAAACGCGAAAATCCTTGCGCGCCCGGCTCAGTCGAGGTCGTATGCGACGGGGTGGCGCGGCTGGTACAGCCCGATCTCACCCGCACCCGGTACCCGGAACGAGGTGAGCGTTCCCCAGCTTGCCTCGCTGATGCCGCCGATGAATTCGACGCCCTTCGCCGTCAGCTCGGCGACCGTGGCGTACAGGTCGTCGCACATCAGATACAGCTCGATCCGCCCGCTGTCCGGGTCGCCGGCCGGGTGCACGGCCAGCTCGGACGGCGGCGAGCGGAAGATCAGCCAGCCGTCGCCGGCGTCGACGTTCGGCAGGCCCAGGATGTCCCGGAAGAACGCGCGGGCCCGCTCGGCGTCGGTGGCGTAGACGATGGTGTGCGCGCCGGTGATCATGGGGACACGCTACGGCTTGCGGGCCAGCGCACAGGACACGAGTTGTTCCCAGATGGTGAGTTCGCGCTCCTCGACGCCGATCTTGTCGACGTTCGCGTCCGGGCGCGCCGGCCGCCACCGCGCGCAGTACGACAGGCCGGGCTCCAGCACCTCGACGTCGTCGCCGAACAGCGCGAGGATCTCGTCGTCGGTACGCCAGCGGCCGCGGCCGAAGGTCTCCTGCAGCTTCTGCTCGGCGACCCTGGTCTCCTCGTTCTGGCCCGACCGGAAGTGCGAGATGTAGATCTCGCTGCCCGAGGGCACCTGGTCGATCCACCACTGCACCAGTTCACGCGGGTCCTCGTCGTCGTTCAGGTGATGCAGGATGGCGCTGAAGACGACGCCGACCGGCTGCTCGAAATCGATCAGACGGCGCACCTCGGGATGTTGCCGGATGCTGTCCGGCTCGCGCAGATCGGCCTGCACGACAGTGGTGTTCGCATCGGTCTGCAACAGCGCGCGACCGTGTGCGAGCACGATCGGATCGTTATCGATGTAGGCCACCCGGGCATCGGGCACGTGCCGCTGCGCGACCTGATGCACGTTGTCGACGGTGGGCAGGCCGCTGCCCATGTCGACGAACTGCCGGATCCCGTCGGCGGCGATGCTGCCGATGACGCGGTTGAGCGCCTGCCGGTTGGCGTAGGCGATGGCCACCGACCCCGGCAGATCGTTGATGAAGTAGTCGCCGATCTTGCGGTCGACGTCGTAGTTGTCGCGGCCGCCGAGTAGATAGTCGTAGACACGGGCGATGCTCGGTTTCGACTGGTCCACGCCTGCCATGTTGTCGGTCATCTGGATCACCCCTGTCCGCCGGACGTTCGTCGGTGAGAATCGTAGGAGACACGGTCTGCTCGGGTGGCGGTTCCGGGATACCGGATGCACGGCGGGTGCGTCCCGGGCACGACACTAGCCGACGACGCGCCGGCGGATACGGTTGGCTGCCAAGGGATATTTCCGGTCGGCCGCCGCAATGCCGCGCGTTCAGGACGGAAACCGACCGCATCACTTTCTAGCGTGACGGGCATGACGACCTTCGAGCCCTTCCGTGTCGAGATACCGCAACGCGACCTCGACGACCTCCGGTCCCGCCTCGCCGCCACCCGGTGGCCCGCCGAACTGCCCGATGTCGGCTGGCGGTACGGCATACCGACGAGATATGTCCGCGAGCTGGCCGACTACTGGCGCGGCGGATTCGACTGGCGCCGTGCGGAACTGGCACTGAACGCGCATCCGCAGTTCGTGACCGACATCGGCGGGCAGCGGCTGCATTTCGTCCATGTCCGGTCGGCCGAGCCGGGGGCGCTGCCGCTGGTCCTGGTGCACGGGTGGCCGTTCGCCGACTTCCGCGAGGTGATCGGGCCGCTCACCGACCCGGTGGGACACGGCGGTGATGCGGCCGACGCCTTCGATCTGGTGATCCCGACCCTGCCCGGATTCGGTTTCTCCGGACCGACCCGGGCGCCCGGCGAGGCCGCTACCGAGCGATCGGCGGAGTTGATCGCGGAACTCATGGCGCGACTGGGTTACCGGCGATACGGCGCGCAAGGCGGCGACGCCGGTTCGTTCGTCGCGCCGCAGCTGGGCCGCATCGACGGTGAGCACGTCGTCGGCGTGCACCTCAACGACCCGATCACCATCCCGTCCTGGGACGACGACGGATCCGGTTACAGCGCAAGCGATCAGGCGAAGCTGGCCGAACTGCAGGACTGGAGCACCTCGCAGACCTCCGGTTACGCGGGCATCCACTCCACCCGCCCGCAGACGCTGGCGCCCGCGGTCAACGACTCCCCGGCGGGCCTGCTGGCCTGGGTACTGGACGTCGTGCACACCTACATGGATCCGGCGAAGGAACTGCCGGACGACGCCATCGATCGCGACATGCTGCTCACCGATGTCAGCATCCTGTGGTTCACCGGCACCATCGGTTCATCCATGTTGCTGTACAAGGAATCTGGGCAGTGGGGCGCCGATCTGCCCGACTCGGGAGTGCCGACCGGTGTCGCGGTGTTTCCGGGTGCCGGCACCCTCCGAGGCGTCGCCGAGAAACAGAACACCGTGGTGCACTGGTCGCAGTTCGACCGCGGCGGGCACTTCGCCGCGATGGAGGCACCGGACCTGCTGATCGGGGATCTGCGGGATTTCTTCCGCACCGTGCGTTGAGATCGAGCGGTGGGAGCGATTACTTTCGGTGTCGGGGGCGGTCGGAACAGTCGACCGACTCCGTGCCCAACTCTGGAGGATCGCCTTGACCTCGTCCGTCCCCGTCACCTCCGCCACCCTGGCCGCGCCCGGCGTGCGGCTGTACTACGAAGTGCGCGGCAGCGGCCCGCTGCTGGTGCTGGTCGGCTCGCCGATGCACACCGAGCCGTTCGCGCCGCTCGCGGAGCTGCTCGCCGCCGATCACACCGTGCTCACCACCGATCCGCGCGGCCACTACGGCAGCGCGCTCGACGATCCGGACAGCGACTCCACCCCGGACCTGCGGGCCGGCGATCTGGCGCGGATCCTCCGGCACGTCGACGCCGGACCGGCGACGATCCTGGGATCGTCGGGCGGCGCGATCACGACTCTCGCACTGCTGCAATCGGATCCGGAACTCGTCGAGACCGCGGTCGCACACGAGCCGCCGCTGGCCGAACTGCTCGACGATCGCGCCGAGCAGCGGGTCCTGCGCGCCGACATCGTCGCCACGTATCGGCGCGGCGACGAGATCGAGGCGATCCGCAAGTTCTTCGCGTCCACCGACATGGAGCTGCCGGAGGAGGCGTTCCAGCGGATGTTCGGCGACCGCACGCCGGCCTCGGCCGCCGAGGACCGCTACTTCTACCTGCACGAACTGGAGGGCACGGCGGGCTGGCGGCCCGATCTCGACGCCCTGCGGGCGGTCCGGGAGAGGCTCGTCATCGGTATCGGCCAGGCGTCGGCGGGACAGTTCTGTGACCGCACCTCCCGCGCCCTCGCCGCCGATCTGAGCATCGAACCGACCCCGTTCCCGGGCGGGCACGTCGGATTCGTGGAGGCTCCGGAGAAGTTCGCCGTGCGGCTGCGCGAGGTCATCGGCTGAGCCTGCCGCAGGAGACCATCGCCGACGACCGTGCCCCGGACGGTATCCGTCCGGGGCACGGCACAATTGCGGCTCAGCGCGCGAATGTCGTTGCGCGCTCGGTCATATCGAGCAACGGCTGCGGCAGGATGCCCAGTACCAGGGTGGCGGCGGCGGTCACGGCGATCACCCCGGTGGTGAGCGGCGGCGTCACGATCCGCGGCGCGTCCTCGGGCGGATCGGTGAAGAACATCAGCACGATGACGCGGATGTAGAAGAACGCCGCGATCGCGCTGGCGACGACGCCGACGATGACCAGGACAGTGGCGCCTCCGGCGGCCGCGGCCGAGAACACGGCGAACTTGCTGACGAAGCCGCTGGTGAGCGGGATCCCGGCCATCGAAAGCAGGAACAGCGCGACAATCGTTGCCAGCCACGGAGAATGCCGCCCCAGACCGGCCCAGGCCGACAACTCGGTGGCCTCGTCGCCCGCCCCGTCGCGCACCAGGGTCACGGCGGCGAATGCGCCGAGGGTGGCGATGCCGTACGCGGCCAGATAGAACAGCACCGACGAGGTGCCCTCGGTGTTGCCGGCCACCAGCGCGGTCAGGATGAAACCGGCATGTGCCACCGAGGAATACGCCAGGATGCGCTTCATATCGGTCTGCGTGATCGCCACGACCGCGCCCATCACCATGGTCGCGAGGGAGATCGCCGCGAGGATCGGGCGCCAGTCGTCGCGCAGACCGGGAACCCCGACCTGCAGCAGCCGCAGCAGCGCCCCAACGGCCGCGATCTTGGTACCCGCCGCCATCAGCGCCGTCACCGAGGTCGGCGCGCCCTGATAGACATCGGGCACCCAGGACTGGAAAGGCACCGCGCCGATCTTGAACAGCAGCCCGACCGCCAGCATCGCCAGGCCCAGCACCGCAAGGGTTTTCGAGCCGGAGTCGCGGGCGACGACGTCGGCGACGCCCGCGAAGCGCACCGTTCCCGCATAGCCGTACAGCAGGGCCATCCCGTACAGGAAGAAGGCCGAGGAGAACGCGCCGAGCAGGAAGTACTTCAGCGCCGCCTCCTGGGACAGCAGCCGCCGCCGGCGGGCCAGCCCGCACAGGAGATACAGCGGAAGCGACAGCACCTCCAGTGCCACGAACATGGTCAGCAGGTCGTTGGACGCGGGGAACAGCATCAGCCCGCCGATGGCGAACAACGCCAGCGGGAACACCTCGGTGGTGGTGATTCCCGCTCGGGCCGCGGCGATCTCGTCGGGGCTGCCGGGCATCGCGGCGGCCTGCGGGGCGAACGCGTCGACCGGGACGGTGGCGCCGGCTGTGTGTGCGGCGGCGCGGCTCCAGGTGCCCGGACCTTCCCGGCGCGCCGGACGCAGCAGCGGTTCGATGCCCCGCTCGGCCATCAGCAGCACGCCCAGAAGGGCGACCACCAGGATGGCGCCCTGCAGGAACAGCGCGACATTGTCGACGGCGACCGCCTCCACGATCGCCGTGGTGTTCGTGCCGGCCAGCCCGATCACGGCACCGAGCGCCGCACCCAGCCCGGCCACGCCGAGCAGGAGCTGGAGCGGGTACCGCCACGACCGCGGCGCGAACGCCTCGACGATCACTCCGGCGACGGCCGCGCCGAACACGATGAGCATCGGCGACAGCGCTCCGTACTCGATCGAGGGCGCCGGAACCGACGCGGCGAGAAGCTGATTCACTGGTCTGTACCTCCGCTGCGGGGGACGGCGGCCACGAGGCTCATTTGTGCGCACCTCCGGCCGGGGCGACGGCGGCCTCCTGCTGCGGCACGTTCGGCGCGGGGTCGTGCTTGCCGATCGTCGTCAGGGTGCTCGCCACGGCCGGATTGATGCGGTCCAGTACGGGTTTGGGGTAGGCGCCGAGGAATACCAGGGCGATCAGCAGCGGGGCGACGACCACGAGTTCGCGCGGCAGCAGGTCCTGGAGCCGCTCGTTGCCCTTCTTCACCGGGCCCGTCATCATCCGCTGGTAGAGCCACAGCACGTAGAGCGCCGCCAGCACCAGTGCGCCGGTGGCGCAGATCGCGGCCACCGGATAACGGGTGAATGTGCCTGCCAGGACGAGGAATTCGCTGACGAACGGCGCCAGGCCGGGCAGCGAGAGCGTGGCCAGTCCGGCGATGAGGAAGGTTCCGGCCAGGACGGGCGCCACCTTCTGCACCCCGCCGAATTCGGCGATGACGCGAGTTCCCCGGCGCGACACCAGGAATCCGGCGATCAGGAACAGCGCCGCGGTGGAGATGCCGTGGTTGATCATGTACAGCGTCGCCCCGGCCCCGCTCTGGTTGGTCATGGCGAAGATGCCCAGGATGATGAATCCGAAGTGCGAGATCGAGGTGTAGGCGATCAGCCGCATCACATCGGATTGGCCGATGGCCAGCAGTGCCCCGTAGACGATGCCGATCACCGCCAGCGTGCTGATCAGCGGCGCATACGTACTCGATGCCGACGGGAACAGCGACAGACAATAGCGCAGCATGCCGAAGGTGCCGACCTTGTCGACCACCGCCATCATCAGCACCGCGCTGGCCGGTGTCGCGGAGACGGCCGCGCCGGGCAGCCAGGTATGCAGCGGCCACAGCGGCGCCTTGACGGCGAACGCGAACAGGAAACCGAGGAAGATCGCGTTCAGCACCGCCGGGCCCGCGCCCAGTTCACCCGAGTTGGCGGCGGCCATGACGGCCCGGAAATCGAAGGTGCCGCCCCCGTCGGCGCCCAGCTTCTCCCGGGCGGTGAGCACGTACAGCCCGATCACCGCGGCCAGCATGATGAGTCCGCCGAACAGGTTGTACAGCAGGAACTTCACCGCCGCCCGCGAGCGCTGCCGGCGCGCGGCCGCCTCGTCGGCCCCGTCGCCGGACACCGTGCGCGGGCCGAAGCCGCCGATGAGGAAGTACATCGGGATCAGCATCACCTCGAAGAACACGTAGAACAGCAGGATGTCCAGCGAGGTGAACGAGATCAGCACCATCGACTCGACGACCAGCGTCAGCGCCACATAGATGTGCGCGACGCGGCGGCCCGAACCGACTTCCCGTTCGTCCTTCCAGCCCGCGAGGATCAGCAGCGGTACCAGCGCGGCCGTCAGCAGCACCAGCACCAGCGCGATGCCGTCGACGCCGAGCGTGTACCCGGCGCCGAAAGCCGGTATCCAGCGGTGCGATTCGACGAATTGGAACTGCGCGCCGCCGGGTTCGAACCGCACCGCCACCACGATCCCGATCGCCAGCGTGGCGAGCGATATCGCCAGCCCGGTCGACCGGGCCAGGGTGCGCTGCGCCCCCGGCAGCAGGAGAACGAGTGCGGCGCCGGCCAGGGGCAGCACCCACAGGGTCGTCAGCCACGGAAAACTGTTCACAGCAACCTCACCGCCAGCAGGGCGGCGACCACCAGGGCCGCGCCGGTGAACATGGACAGGGCGTAGGAGCGCACGAAACCGGTTTGCACGCGCCGGATTCGGGCCGACAGGCCGCCGATGACGGCGGCCGTCGTATTGACCAGGCCGTCGATTCCGCGCTTGTCGACGAACACCAGCGATCTGGTCAGCTGCTGCCCGGTGCGCATGAACGCCGCCTCGTTCAGGGCATCGCCGTACAGGTCGCGGCGGGCCGCGCGCGTGAGAACCGATCCGGCCGGTGCCGTCTCGGGGACCGTGCGGGCGTAGCGGCTGTAGGCGACCCACACACCGGCCGCGACGACCACCAGCGCGAGGATCGTGATCGCCCAGGCCGGAATCGCGGGCTCGCCGTGATGCGCGCCGACCACCGGTTCCAGCCAGTTCTGCAGCGACGAGCCGAACACCAGCAGCCCGCCGGCCGCGACGGAGCCGATGGCCAGCAGGATCATCGGGCCCGTCATGACCGCGGGGGATTCGTGCGGGTGCGCGTCCTCGTGCCAGCGGCGTTCACCGAAGAAGGTCATCAGCATGACCCGGGTCATGTAGAACGCGGTGATGCCGGCGCCGAGCAGGGCCGCGAGCCCGGCCACGATGCCCCCGGCGCCGCCGAAGGCGAAGGCGGACTCGATGATTCGATCCTTGGAGAAGAATCCGGAGAACGGCGGCACGCCGATGATCGCGAGATACCCGAGCCCGAAGGTGGCGTAGGTGATCGGCATGACCGCGCGCAGACCGCCGTAGCGGCGCATATCGGTCTCGTCGTTCATCCCGTGCATCACCGAACCGGCGCCGAGGAACAGCCCGGCCTTGAAGAAGCCGTGGGTGAGCAGATGCATGATGGCGGCGGCGTATCCGATCGGCCCGAGCCCCGCCGCGAGCACCATGTACCCGATCTGGCTCATGGTGGACGCGGCCAGCGCCTTCTTGATGTCGTCCTTGGCGCAGCCGATGATCGCGCCGAACAGCAGCGTCACCGCGCCGACCGCCATCACCGCGGCGCGCGCGCCCGGTGCGAGATCGAAGATCGGGCCGGAGCGCGCGATCAGGTAGACACCGGCGGTGACCATGGTGGCGGCGTGGATGAGCGCCGACACCGGTGTGGGGCCCTCCATCGCGTCGCCGAGCCAGGACTGCAGCGGCACCTGCGCGGATTTACCGCACGCCCCGAGCAGCAACAGCAGGCCGATCGCGGTCAGCGTGCCCTCGCCCGCCTGCGGGGCGCCGGCGAATACGACGCCGAAGTCGACCGACCCGAACGTGGCGAACATGGCGAACAGCGCGATCGCCAGGCCCATGTCGCCGACCCGGTTCACCACGAAGGCCTTCTTCGCCGCCGTTGCGGCCGAAGGCTTGTCGTGCCAGAAGCCGATCAGCAGGTAGGACGCCAGGCCGACGCCCTCCCAGCCGAGATACAGCACCAGGTAGTTGTCGGCGAGGACCAGCACCAGCATGGCGGCCAGGAACAGGTTGAGGTACGCGAAGAACCGGCGCCGGCCCGGGTCGTGGCTCATGTACCCGACCGAATAGATGTGGATCAGAGAGCCGACACCGGTGATCAGCAGCGCGAAGCACATCGACAGCTGATCGAGCCGCAGCGCGAAGTCGGCCTGCAACCCGGCGACGGGCACCCAGCTGAAGAAGCTGTGCGCGACGGGCCGCGCGTCGGTTGCGCGGCCGAGCATGTCGAAGAACGCCCAGCCCGCGACGGCGAACGAGGCCAGCGCCAGCAGACAGCCGAGCCAATGCCCCCAGCGGTCGCTCAGCCGGCCGGCCAGCAGCAGGATCACCGCACCGGCCAGCGGCAGGGCCGGCAGCAACCAGAGCGTCAGCGTGGTATCCACGTCAGTACTTCAGCAGGTTGGCGTCGTCGACCGAGGTCGAGCGGCGGGCGCGGAAGATGGTCATGATGATGGCCAGGCCGACGACGACCTCGGCGGCGGCCACCACCATCGTGAAGAATGCGAACACCTGGCCGTCGAGGTTCGCGCGCTCCCGCGCGAAGGTGACGAAGGCCAGGTTGACCGCGTTCAGCATCAGTTCGATGCACATGAACACCACGATCGCGTTGCGCCGCACCAGGACACCGGCCGCGCCGATGGTGAACAGCAGCGCGGACAGATACAGGTAGTTGTCCGGATTCACCGCGGAGCCTCTCTCTCAGCCGTGCGTGGGGTTGTCGTCGGAGCCGTGGGTGGAGCCGTTCCCGTTGTGACCGTTGCCGTTCGGTGAGTCACCGGCGTTCGGTGAGTCACCGCCGTTCGCGGTGCGGACTCCGATGGCCGCGGCCTCGGTGTGGGCGCGGTCGCGGCGGTGGCGCAGGATGGTGCTGACCGAGAGTTCGGCGAACGATCCGTCGGGCAGCCGGGCCGGGACGTCGACCGCGTTGTGCCGGGCGTAGACGCCGGGCGTCGGGAGCGGGGTGACCTGACGTCCCTCGCGCACCCGGCGTTTCGACATCTCCCGCTGGTCGGTGCGCGGGCCGAAGCGCTCCCGGTGGGCCAGCACCATGGCGCCGAGGGTGGCGGTGATCAGCAGCGCGCCGGTGAGTTCGAACGCCCACACGTAGCGCACGAAGATCAACTCGGCGAGTGCGGCGATGGTGTCCTCGCCGAATCCGGCGCCGACCGGTGCGACCGAATCGTCGTGCACGCCACGGGCGATCGCGCCGATCAGCAGCGCGCCGAATCCGAGTCCGACCAGGACGACCGCGATCCGGTGACCGCGCAGTGTCTCCCGCAGCGATTCGGCCGAATCGACGCCGACCAGCATGAGCACGAACAGGAACAGCATCATGACCGCGCCGGTGTAGACCACGATCTGCACCACGCCCAGGAACAGCGCGTTCTGGGCGATATAGAACACCGACAGCGTGATCATGGTGGCGGCCAGGCACAGCGCCGAATGCACCGCCTTGCGCGCACAGACCATGCCCAGAGCGCCTGCCACGGCGACCACCGCGAGAATCCAGAAGGTCACGGCTTCACCGGTCGAGGTCCGGGTAACCGCGTCGGCGGCAAGGTAATTCATCGCGCACCTCCCGCCGCGCCGATGGCCCGTCCGGACCGATGTGCGCGGTAACGATGTTCGTCCCGGCCGTGAAAGCGGCACGGGTGGTCCGCGGTCGCGCTTGGTTTCATCGCGGTGGTCCTTCCGTACCGGCGGCGGCCGGCTCCCGGTGGGGCTCGTCGGCTCCGGTGGGCCTTGTGTCGGCGGCGGTCTGTCGCAGACCCGTGTCCTCGGGTGTGCCCGGCGCGGCCGGGACGTTGCCGAGGTAGTAGTCCTCTTCCGTCGCACCCGGATACGCGGGATGCGGCGCCGGCATCATGCCGCTCCGCAGCGGGGCGAGGAGCTGATCCTTTTCGAAGATGAGGTCGCCGCGGTTGTCGTCGGCCATCTCGTAGTCGTTGGTCATGGTCAGCGCCCGGGTGGGGCATGCCTCGATGCACAGGCCGCAGCCGATGCAGCGCAGGTAGTTGATCTGATAGACCTGCCCGTAACGCTCGCCGGGGGAGAAGCGACCGCCTTCGGTGTTGTCGGCGCCCTCGACGTAGATGGCGTCGGCGGGGCAGGCCCACGCGCACAGCTCGCAGCCGATGCACTTCTCCAGGCCGTCCGGATGCCGGTTGAGCTGGTGGCGGCCGTGGTAGCGCGGCGCGGTCGGGACCTTCTCCTCCGGATAGAACTCGGTGTTCTTCTCCTTGAACATGGTGGCGAAGGTGACGGCGAAGCCGCCCAGCGGCTCCAGCACCCCTGGCTCGGCGGTCTCGCGCACGGGCTGGGGCGGGATCGGCGGCACCGGGAATCCCGCATAGGGTTCCGGTGTGGCCGGGCCGGTCTCGGCGCGGCGATCGTCCCCCCTGTGCCCGGCCCGCAGCATCACGCCGAGCAACAGCGCCGCGACCACGATGCCGCCGACCACGAGTCCCGCGGTTTCGATGTGAGTCCCGTTGTCCTGCAGCACCTTCAGCGTCGCGACCACCATCACCCACAGCAGCGAGACGGGGATCAGCAGCTTCCAGCCGAGATTCATGAACTGGTCGTAGCGCAGGCGGGGCAGCGTGCCGCGCAGCCAGATGAAGACGAACAGGAAGGTCCAGACCTTGGCGGTGAACCACAGGATCGGCCACCAGCCGGAATTGGCGCCCTCCCAGAGGCTCAGCGGGAACGGCGCGTGCCAGCCGCCGAAGAACAGCGTGGTGGCGAGCGCCGAGACGGTGCCCATGTTGATGTACTCGGCCATCATGAACATGGCGAACTTCAGCGAGGAGTACTCGGTGTGGAAGCCGCCGACCAGCTCGCCCTCGGCCTCGGGAAGATCGAACGGTGCCCGGTTGGTCTCGCCGACCATCGACACCGCGTAGATCAGGAACGACGGCAGCAGCAGGAAGACGTTCCAGGTGCCCCACTGGCTGTCGACGATGCCCGAGGTGGACATCGTGCCGGTCAGCAGGAACACCGCGGCGAAGCAGGCGGCCATGGCGATCTCGTAGGAGATCACCTGGGCGGTCGAGCGCAGGCCGCCGAGCAGCGGATACGTCGATCCGGAGGCCCAGCCCGCGAGCACGATGCCGTACACGCCGACCGATGCCATCGCGAGGACGTAGAGCACGCCGACCGGCATGTCGGTGAGCTGCAACGGGGTCGACGTCCCGAAGATCGACACCTGCGGCCCCATCGGGATCACCGCGAAGGCCATCACCGCCGGAATCAGCGCGATCACCGGCGCCAGGATGTAGATCGGCTTGTCCACGATGGCCGGGACGATGTCCTCCTTGAGCAGCATCTTCGCCCCGTCCGCGAGGGACTGCAGCGTGCCGCGCGGGCCGACCCGGTTGGGGCCGACGCGCATCTGCATCCAGGCGACGACCTTGCGTTCGATGAGCACGCCCAGCAGCGGGATGGTCAGCAGGAAGACGAAGATCCCGACGGACTTCAGCAGGATCAGCCACCAGGGGTCGTGGCCGAATGCCGTCAAATCACTCACGGTGGTCCTCCCGTCGGATGCGCACGAGGTGTCCGGGGATGGTGGCGAGCTGCTCGTACACCACGGACCCGGGAGAGTTCAGCGGCAGCCACACCACCCGATCGGGCATCGCGGTGATCTCCAGCGGCAGCGTGATGTGGCCGTGGTCGGTGCTCACCCGCACCGGATCGCCTGTGGTGGCGTCGATTTCGGCGGCGGTGTCGCGGGACATGCGCACGATCGGGGGACGCGCGGTGCCCGCCAGGTTCGGTTCGCCGTCCTGCATGCGGCCGTTGTCGAGCAGCATCCGCCAGCCGGCCAGGACCGCCGTGCCGGGAGCGGGCTGCGGCGCGGGTTCGGGCGGGTGTGCGGGCGCGGGGCTCGGTTCGCCGTCCCACCCGCCCAGGTCGGCGAGTTCGGCTCGCGCGGAGGTGACGTCGGGCAGGCCGAGCCGGATACCCATCTCGTCGGCGACGGCGTGCAGCACCCGGTGGTCGGCCAGCGGCGCCGCCGCGCGGCGGACGGTCGGATCGGCGAGCGCGGCGTCGAACTGGCGGGTGCGGCCCTCCCAGGTGAGGAAGGTGCCCGCTTTCTCCATCGTCGACGCCACCGGGAACACGACGTCGGCGCGGTCGGTGATCGCGCCGCGCCGCAGTTCCAGGCTGACCACGAAGCGCGCGGCGTCCAGCGCGTCGAGCGCGGCCCGCGGATCGGGCAGGTCCGGCGGTTCGACGCCGCCGATCACCAGGGCGCCGAGCTGCTGTGCGGCGGCGAGGATTTCGGTGGTGTCACGGCCGGCGGCGCCGGGCAGCTCGTCGACGTTCCAGGCGGTGCGGAGCTGCTGGCGGGCACGGGCATCACCGACGGGGCGCCCGCCCGGGAGCAGGCCGGGGAGGGCGCCCGCCTCGATCGCGCCGCGCTCACCGGCGCGGCGGGGGACCCAGGAGAGCGTGGCTCGGGTGCTGTCGGCCAGGCGAACCGCCGCGGAGAGGGCGCCGGACGCGGTGGCGAGGCGTTCGCCCGCCAGGATGACCGCGCCGGGCCGGCGAAGCAGCCTGGTGAGTTCCGAGACCTGGTCGTCGGGGAGGTCCTGCGCGGGCCGCTCGGGCGGCCGCAGGTCCGCGAGGGTGTCCAGCACGTGCGCCTCCCGGCCGGGCGCGGTCGGCAGCAGCGTTCCCGCCATCCGCTCGAGGCCGCGAGAGGCATAGGGCGCAACGGAATACACCCGCAGCCCGCGCTTGCGGGCCGCCTTGCGCAGCCGCAGGTAGACGATCGGCGACTCCTCTTCCGGCTCGAACCCGGCCAGCAGCACCACCGGAGCCGTCTCCAGCGCGGCGTAGTCGACGGTCATGCCTCGTCCGGCGACGCGGGCGGCGAGGAACTGCGCCTCCTCCGCGGAATGGGCGCGGGCGCGGAAGTCGATATCGTTGGTGCCCAGCGCGATCCGCGCGAACTTGGCGTAGGCGTAAGCGTCCTCCAGGGTGGCGCGGCCGCCGACCAGCACCCCCGCGTTGCCGCGGGCGGCCGCGAGCCCCTCGGCCGCCCGGGCCAGCGCCTCCGACCAGGAGGCGGGCGCGAGGGTGCCGTCCCAGCCGCGCACGAGCGGCGTCGTCAGCCGGTCGGGCTCGGTGGCATAGGTGAACGCCCACCGGCCCTTGTCGCAGTTCCACTCCTCGTTGACCTGCGGGTCGTCACCGGCCAAGCGCCGCAACACCTTTCCGCGGCGGTGGTCGGTGCGCTGCGCGCAGCCGGAGGCGCAGTGTTCGCAGACGGCGGGGCTGGAGACCAGGTCGAACGGGCGGGCCCGGAACCGGTAGGCGGTGCCGGTGAGCGCGCCGACCGGGCAGATCTGGACGGTGTTGCCGGAGAAGTAGGAATTGAACGGCTCGCCGTCGGGAGCGGAGCTTGCGGAGCGCCCCATGGTGTCGGGAGCGGAGCTTGCGGAGCGCCCCATGGTGTCGGGAGCGGAGCTTGCGGAGCGCCCCATGGTGTCGGGAGCGGAGCTTGCGGAGCGCCCCGTGGTGTCGGGAGCGCAGCCGCCGATGCCGACCTGCTCCAGCGCACCGCGATCCATCAGCTCGATGAACGGGTCGCCCGCGACCTGCTGAGCGAACCGGGTGCAGCGCGCGCACAGCACGCAGCGCTCCCGGTCCAGCAGGACGGCCGACGACAGCGGAATCGGCTTGGGATACGTGCGTTTCACGCCCTCGAACCGCGATTCGGCGCGGCCGCTGGACATCGCCTGGTTCTGCAGCGGGCATTCGCCACCCTTGTCGCATACCGGGCAGTCGAGGGGATGGTTGATCAGCAGCAGCTCCATCACCCCTTCCTGCGCCTTGGCGGCGGCGGGGGAGCTGAGCTGGGTATGCGCGACCATGCCGTCGGTGACGGCCATCGTGCACGAGGCCACCGGCTTGCGCTGTCCCTCCACCTCGACCAGGCATTGGCGGCAGGCGCCGACCGGATCGAGCAGCGGATGATCACAGAAGCGCGGAATCTGGATCCCGATCAGTTCGGCCGCCCGGATGAGCAGGGTGCCGGTGGGCACGCTGACGGTGGTGCCGTCGATGGTGACGCTCACCAGATCCTCCGGCACGATGTCGCTGCTGTTGCTACTGACGGTGGCTGTCATCGGACTCCTCCGGCGGTCTCGATGCCCGGTGCGGTGCGGGTCTGCGACCACGCGGTGCAGTGGGCCGGATCGAACGGGCACCCGCCGAGCCGCAGGTGCGTCTCGTACTCGGCGCGGAAGTACTCCAGCGAGGACACGATCGGGCTGGCGGCGCCGTCGCCGAGCGCGCAGAACGACTTACCGTTGATGTTGTCGGCGATATCGAGCAGCTTGTCGAGATCGGCCTCGGTGCCGTGGCCTTGTTCGAGCCGCTCCAGCAGTTGCACCAGCCAGTAGGTGCCCTCCCGGCACGGCGTGCACTTGCCGCAGGACTCGTGCGCGTAGAACTCGGTCCAGCGCAGGACGGCGCGCACCACGCAGGTGGTGTCGTCGAAGATCTGTAATGCCTTGGTGCCCAGCATGGATCCGGCCGCGGACACGTTCTCGTAGTCGAGCGGGACGTCCAGGTGGTCATCGGTGAGCAGCGGTGTCGACGAGCCGCCCGGCGTCCAGAACTTGAGGGTGTGCCCGGCCCGCACGCCGCCCGCGTAGGTCAGCAGCTCACGCAGGGTGGTGCCGAGCGGTGCCTCGTACTGGCCCGGCCGCGTGACGTGGCCCGACAGCGAATACAGCGTGAAGCCCGGCGATTTCTCGGTGCCCATGGACCGGAACCAGTCGACGCCGTTGCCGATGATGGACGGCACGCTGGCGATGGATTCCACGTTGTTGACGACCGTCGGGCACGCGTACAACCCGGCGACCGCCGGGAACGGCGGGCGCAGCCGGGGCTGGCCGCGGCGGCCCTCCAGCGAGTCGAGCAGCGCCGTCTCCTCACCGCAGATGTAGGCGCCCGCCCCGGCGTGCACGATCAGCTCCAGGTCGTATCCCGAGCCGAGGATGTCGTGCCCGAGACAGCCCGCGTCGTATGCCTCCTGGACCGCCGCCCGCAGGCGCCGCAGCACCGGCAGCACCTCGCCGCGCACGTAGATGAAGGCGTGCGAGGCACGGATGGCGTAGGCCGCGATGATGACGCCCTCGACGAGGACGTGCGGCGTGGCGAGCATGAGCGGAATGTCCTTGCAGGTACCCGGTTCCGACTCGTCGGCATTCACCACCAGGTAATGCGGTTTCTCGATGCCGTCCGGGCCCGGCCCCTGCGGTATGAAGCCCCATTTCATGCCGGTCGGGAAGCCCGCGCCGCCGCGGCCGCGCAGGCCCGCGTCCTTGACCGTGGCGATCACCTCGTCGGGCTGCATCCGCAGCGCCTTCGGCAGGGCGCGGTAGCCGTCGTGGCGCCGGTAGGTCTCCAAGGTCCACGACTGCGGCTCGTCCCAGTAGCGGGTGAGAACGGGTGCGAGACTCATCGCCCACCGTCCTGCTCGGTGCCGGCCGCGCCGCCCGGGGCGGCCTCGGAATTCGGTTGGTGCAGCGGCTGTTCGGGGACAGCCTCCGCCCCCTGACCGTTCAGGCGGTGCGCGATACGCAGTCCGGCCAGCGTCGCGGGGCCGGGCTCGCCGTCGTTGGCGCCCGGGCGCTCGTCCGGGAATCCGGCCAGCAGGCGGGCGGTGTCGCGGAACGTGCACAGCGGTGCGCCGCTGCGGGTTCCGGTGACCTGCTCGCCGCCGCGCAGCGCGTCGACCAGCGCGCGTGCCGATCCGGGTGTCTGGTTGTCGAAGAATTCCCAGTTCACCATCAGCACCGGCGCGTAGTCGCAGGCGGCATTGCATTCGATGTGCTCGAGCGTCACGGCGCCGTCGGCGGTGGTCTCGCCGTGCTGAATACCCAGGTGGCGCTTCAGTTCCGCGAAGATCTCGTCGCCGCCCAGGACCGCGCACAGCGTGTTGGTGCACACGCCCACGTGGTAGTCGCCGGTCGGGGTGCGGCGGTACATCGAATAGAAGGTGGCGACGGCCGTCACCTCGGCGCCGGTCAACCCCAGCTGCTCGGCGCAGAATTCGATGCCGGTGCCGGAGACGTAGCCCTCCACGCTCTGCACCAGGTGCAGCAGCGGCAGCAGGGCCGAGCGCGGCTGCGGATAGCAGTCGACGATCTGCTTGGCCTCCACCTCGAGCCGGTCGTGCACCTCCCTCGGATACGGGACGGGGCGCGCCGAGAGGTGCAGCGGCACTGCTGAACTCATGGTCTCCGACCTCATCGTCTCCGACCTCATCGTCTCGCTCCGCTCGGCTGTCATCGGTCGACACCGCCCATCACCGGGTCGATGCTGGCGACGGAGGCGATCACGTCGGCGACCATGCCGCCCTCGCACATCGCCGCCACGGCTTGCAGATTCGTGAACGAGGGATCGCGGTAGTGCACCCGGAACGGCCGGGTGCCGCCGTCGCTGACCATGTGCACGCCGAGCTCGCCGCGCGGCGACTCCACCGCCGTGTACACCTGGCCCGCCGGTACCCGCATGCCCTCGGTGACGAGCTTGAAGTGATGGATCAGCGCCTCCATCGAGGTGCCCATGATCTTGCCGATGTGCTGCGGCGAGTTGCCCAGCCCGTCCGGGCCCAACTGCAGATCGGCCGGCCAGGCGATCTTCTTGTCCTCCACCATGACCGGGCCCGGGCGCAGCTTGTCCAGGCACTGCTCGACGATCTTGACCGACTCCTTCATCTCGTTCACCCGGATGAGGTAACGGCCGTAGCAATCGCAGCCGGTGTCGGTCATGACGTCGAATTCGTAGGTCTCGTACCCGCAGTAGGGCTGCGACTTGCGCAGGTCGTGCGGCAGGCCGGTGGCGCGCAGCACCGGGCCGGTGATGCCCAGCGCCATGCAGCCGGTCAGGTCGAGATAGCCGACGTCGCGGGTGCGGGCCTTCCAGATCGGGTTCTCGTTGAGCAACAGCTCCATGTCGCGCAGCCGCTTCGGCAGCAGCGCCAGCAGATCGCGTACCTTCTGCACGCCGTCGTCGGGCAGATCCTGGGCGACGCCGCCGGGGCGGATGTAGGCGTGGTTCATCCGCAGGCCCGTGATCGTCTCGAAGACGTCGAGAATCAGTTCGCGCTCGCGGAAACCGAACAGCATCGGCGTCAGCGCGCCCAGTTCCATGCCGCCGGTGGCCAGCGCCACCAGATGCGAGGAGATGCGGTTGAGCTCCATCAGCAGCACCCGGATCACGGTGGCGCGCTCGGGAATCGCGTCGGTGATGTCGAGCAGCTTCTCCACGCCCAGGCAGTAGGCCGTCTCGTTGAAGAACGGCGACAGGTAGTCCATCCGGGTCACGAAGGTGACGCCCTGCACCCAGTTGCGGAACTCGAGATTCTTCTCGATACCGGTGTGCAGGTAGCCGACGCCGCAGCGGGCCTCGGTGACCGTCTCGCCCTCGATCTCCAGGATCAGCCGCAGCACGCCGTGGGTGGACGGATGCTGCGGGCCCATGTTGACCACGATGCGTTCCTCGGCCGCCCCGCCGAGGGCCTCGCGCACGTCGTCCCAGTCCTGGCCCGCGACCGTGACCACCTGCTCGGGCGGTGCGGCGGTGTGGTTCTCCGGCGTGGGGTCGTTGCGCCGGGTGTCGATGTCGTTCATCAGCTGTAGGCCCTCCGCTGGTCGGGTGCCGGGATGCGGGCGCCCTTGTATTCGACCGGGATCCCGCCGAGCGGGTAGTCCTTGCGCTGGGGGTGCCCGCGCCAGTCGTCGGGCATCGTGATCCGGGTCAGCGCGGGGTGGCCGTCGAACAGGATGCCGAAGAAGTCGTAGGTTTCCCGCTCGTGCCAGTCCGTGGTGGGGTAGACGGGGTACAGCGAGGGGATGTGCGGGTCGGCGTCGGGTGCCGACACCTCCAGCCGCAGCCGCCGGTTGTGCGTGATCGACATGAGCGGGTAGACCGCGTGCAGTTCGCGGCCCGTGTCGTCGGGGTAGTGCACGCCGCTGACGCCCAGGCACAGTTCGAAGCGCAGCGCGGCCTCGTCGCGCAGCGCCTGGGCGACGCGGGGCAACTGCTCGCGGCGCACGTGCAGGGTGAGTTCGTCGCGGAACACGACGATCTTCTCGATCGATTCGGCGAATCCGTCGGCGGCCAGCGCATCCAGGAGCCGGGCGACCACCTCGTCGAAATAGCCCCCGTACGGGGGCGGGGTGCTGCCGGGCAGGCTGACCGTGCGTACCAGGCGGCCGTAGCCGGAGGTGTCGCCGGTCCCGCGGACACCGAACATGCCCTTGCGCACGCCGATCACCTCGTCGGCCGGGCGGGCGCGCTGGTCTTCCTCCGCCAGTTGCGCCTCGTCGTGGTCGGGGGCGGCCGCGGGTGGTTCGCCGGGGCCTCGGGGGGAATCCGTCGTCATCGCAGCAGTCCCGTCATCTGGATGGTCGGGGTGACCGAGAGCGCGGCCTGTTCGGCGGCACGCGCGGCCTCCTCGCGGTTCACCCCGAGCGGCATCTCCTGGATCTTCTCGTGCAGCTTCAAGATCGCGTGCAACAGCATCTCCGGCCGGGGCGGACACCCGGGCAGGTAGATGTCCACGGGCACAACGTGATCCACGCCCTGCACGACGGCGTAGTTGTTGAACATGCCGCCGGAGGAGGCGCAGACGCCCATCGCCAGCACCCATTTCGGTTCGGTCATCTGGTCGTAGACCTGGCGCAGCACCGGGGCCATCTTCTGGCTCACCCGGCCGGCGACGATCATCAGATCGGCCTGGCGCGGTGAGGCGCGGAAGACCTCCATGCCGAAGCGGGCGCTGTCGAACCGCCCGCCGCCGGTGGCCATCATCTCGATCGCGCAGCAGGCCAGGCCGAATGTCGCGGGCCACAGCGAGCCCTTGCGCATGAAACCGGCGAACTGTTCGACCGTGCTCAGCAGGAATCCGCTGGGCAGTTTCTCCTCGAGACCCATTTCGGACTGACTCACTTCCGTGCTGATCCTTCGGTCCCGGCGGGCGCCGGGACGGCGGACATGTGCTTCGGACCGGGCGGTGTGGTGGCTGTGCTAGTCCCAGCTCAGCCCGCCGCGCCGCCACTCGTAGGCGTAGGCGACCGAGACGTTGAAGAGGAACAGCGCCATCGCGGCGAGACCGAACACACCGAGAGCATCGAAGTGCACCGCCCACGGGTAGAGGAACACGATCTCGATGTCGAAGATGATGAACAGCATCGCGGTCAGGTAGTACTTCACCGGAAAGCGTTGTCCGGCGGCGTTTCCCGGCCCGCCGGCGACGGCGTGCGGGGTCGGCTCGATACCGCACTCGTACGCCTCGAGTTTGGCTCGGTTGTAGCGCTTGGGGCCGATGACGGCCGCCAGCAGGACGGAGAACAGCGCGAACGCCGCCGCGATCGCGCCGAGTACAAGGGTCGGCACCTCGGTATTCACAACTGCACTACCCCTCTCCGTCGCGGACACAAGCCGGCAGCTGCCGAGGCGGGCCGACGTCGTCGTCTGCCGGGCCAGTCGCGCCCCGAGGCACGCTCGGTCACCGTGCGGACGATGGGGGAACCGGACAAACGGGACTCATATCAGCGCCCGCACTCATGTGAACTAGGGCACAGCCTACAACCGATCGTTCTGAATGCCTGCCGATTGCGGGCGGTATTTGATCGAATTCGGAACTGTCACTTATGAATGAAGAGACGCAATCCGATTCCGTCACATGACGGCGCACGGGGTGGGTGCGGCGCGGCGAATGCCCGCCGCTCGGTGGTGGAATCGCCGGTGCGCAGGAGAGTTTCAGGTTCGGCAGGATTGCATCGCGTGCATGGATGCGGGCCGTGCCGCCGCGGTCAGACGGCGGTGCGGTGCTGGAGCACCCCCGCGACGGCCTCGGTCAGCTGGAAGGGATCGATCGGATGCGAGGCCGTGCCCTCGGCCCGCGACCAGTTCGCCAGCCAGGCGTCGTCGGCGCGGCCGGTGAGCACCAGGATCGGCGGGCAGTCGTCGAGTTCGTCCTTCAGCTGCTTGGCCAGGCCCATGCCGCCCGCGGGCGCCGCCTCGCCGTCGAGCACGGCCAGATCGATACCGCCGGCGTCCATCTGCTCGACGACCACGGGCGCGGTGGCGATCTCCAGGTACTCGAACGGCGGCAGGTCCGGCCGGGGGTGCTTGCCGAGCGCCTGGATCACCTGGCGGCGGGTGTCGGAATCGCTCGAGTACACGAGAACCCGCACCACGGCGGGAAGGTTCGCATCGGCCACATTCCGCATGGTACGTCGGAGGTCACCGGCGCCGTGGCAGGTTCGCCGAGCGCCGTGGGTCGCGCCGCGTCCGCACCTGACCGTCCGGTTGATCGTCCCGTCCGGAATCGTTGCTGGTCACCGCGGCGGAAACGCGAGATCCTGGTAACCGTCCGAAGGGCGAGAAACGGCGGTGGTCAGCGATGCGAATTTCGGAGATTCTGCGGAGAAAGGGTGCCGAGGTGGTGACGGTCGCGCCGCAGGCGCCGGTGCGGGAGTTGCTGGCGGTGCTGGCGGAACAGAACGTCGGCGCGGTGGTGGTGTCGTCGGACGGCCTCTCGCTCGATGGCATCGTCTCCGAGCGCGACGTCGTCCGACGACTGCATGCGGTGGGCGCCGAACTGCTGGACCGGCCGGTCTCCGCGATCATGACCGCGGTGGTGCACACCTGTTCGCCCGACGATCGGGTGGAGAGTCTGCGGCCGACGATGACCGAGCACCGCATCCGCCATCTTCCGGTGCTGCGCGAGGGCCGGATGGTGGGCATCGTCAGCATCGGCGACGTGGTGAAGAGCGCCATCTCCGAATTGCAGACCGAACGCGAGCACCTCGAGCAGTATCTGCGCGGCTGATTTCTAGGCCAGGCCCCAGGCCTGCAGCAGATAGGTGACGTTGGCCGCGAGCGAGGTCACCACATTGGCCAGGTTGAGTGCGGCCGAGCCGAGGTCGAGAAGCGGCATGAATTGACTCCATTCTTCGAGAAACTGCGGATTCAAGGTATGCCGGACCCGGTCGACCGGCAAGCGCCGACCGCCGCTGGAGCGGTACCCGAGGGTCGATGCCGGGGTGGCTGCGGCTTTGCGCGCCAGTCGGTTTCGGTGAGCGTCCCGAATCCCGGTGGCATACCGGCGAGCGGTGATCATGACGCATATCACGGTTTCGGAACTACTGGTCGTGCTCGCCGAATGCGGCTATTCTGGCGCTCTCTCGCGAGGCGGCGCGGGTGGTTGTTAGGGGACAGGTGTGTCACGGTTCGAATACCTGACCGAGCGATTTCTGGCGGCGACACGGGCCGGCGGTGGCGGCGTCGCCGGTGCCTGCGCGGCGTGTGTGCGGGTGCTACCGGTGCAGCGCGCCGCGATCGTCATCGATGAGCAGCACGCCGGGGTGCAGCCCTGGGGCACCAGCGACGAGGTGGCCGCCGGGGTGGAGGCGGTGCAGGCGACCGCGGGGGAGGGCCCGGCGGTCGAGGCGGTGGCCACGGGCGTTCCGGTTCCGGTGGCCGATCTGGCCGCGGGCTGCGAGCGGTGGCCCGGATTCACCGAGGCGCTGTCGCGCACCCAGGCGAGGGGGGCGATGATCGCGGTGCCGTTGCAGCTGGGCGATATTCGGTTCGGCGCCCTGGACCTCTACCGGGACGTACCCGGCCGGCTCGATCCGCAGACGGTGTCGGCGGGCTTGCACGTGGCCGATCTGATCACCGCGCAACTGATTTCGGCCCGGCGCTCCGGCGCGGATTTCATGGCCGACGACACCCACTGGCCGGAAGAGCCGGATACCCGCCGGCTGGAGCAGCCCGACACCCGCTGGCTGGAGCAGCCGCTGGCCAGCCGGGCCATTCACCAGGCGGCGGGAATGGTGGTGGCGCAGTCGGGGATCGGCATACCGGATGCCTACGCGCGGTTGCGCGCCTACGCGTTCGGGCGGGAGCTGTCGCTGGCGGAGGTCGCGGAGTCGGTGGTGGCGCGGCGGATTCGATTCGACGGCGAATGATCGCGCGCTCGCCGATCAGGCGAGGATGGCGTCGGTGTCGGCGCTGCCGTCGACGACGGCGGCGGCCAGCTCCGCCAGTTGCCGGCCGGTCTCGCGGGCGTGCCCGCGCAGCCGGACGAACGCCTCGGCCATCTCGATCCGGCCGCGTTCGGCCAGTACGCCCTTGGCCTGCTCGACGACGATGCGGGCCTGCAGCGCCGCGGGGAGCCCCGGCGGCAGCGCCCGCGGCGACACGGCGTGCTGGACGATGCCGATGCCGGCCATATCGGCGAGCGTCTGGCCGGCGCGGCAGCGGGCGCCGTCGAGTGTGGCGGGGGCGAGCAGGGTGAGCGCGCCGATGCCGAACGCGCGGCGCAGGGGCAGGGCGACGGCCGACCGGTGGCCCAGATCCAGTGCGCGCTCGCAGAATTCGGGAAATCGGTGCTTGGTGTCGCGTAGGTCGGGTACGGCGGTGGGCAGCCCGGTGCGCGCGGTATGGCGGGCCGGACCGTCGAGCGCCGCCACCTGCAACAGGTCCAGCAGCGCGGGTTCCTCCGTGGTGGAGGCCAGCAGGTGCAGATCGCCGCGGTGGTCGGCGAGGAACAGGCCCGCACCGGTGGCGCCGGTGACGCCCGGACAGGCGTCGACGAGTTGCTGGGCCATCTCGATCACGTCGAAATCATCGGCCAGCATGCCGACGGCGGCGACGAGAGCGGCCAGCAGCGACCGTTCGTCGTCGAGTGCCGACTCCATGGCTCCTCCCCGGACTGACACAGCAGCGACCTCTCCCCGCACCGGCCGACCACACCTGGATGGGGGAGTCGAGCAAGACGAGACTCGACGCCCGCCGCGGCGGGTGGCGCAATGGAGTCTCGGCAACCATGGTGTCATCCCGGCAGGTCCGATGTCGACTGCCGTCGTCGCCGAGCCCTGAGCGAAATTCGGGCGAATTCTTCACGGAATGCGGGTAATTCGCTTGCCGCGGTGCCCGTACCATCGATGCGTCCGGCTGAGGTGTTTCCGATCGAGCCTGGGCGGGCGCCTCGGCGCCCGTGCCGCGGGGGTGATATAGGGATGTCCGACGGCGAACCGATGATGTCGGCGCTGGCACGTCTGGTGCTGCGGTTGCCCGATGCGCCGGACCGCTCCGGCGCGGTGCGGCAACTGATAGCAACCGCGATCGATGTGCTGGCGCTGTGCGGCGCCGCCGTGACCCTGATCGACGAGGACGGCGGTTCGGTGGCCGGCGCCGTCCCCGACGAGCTGGCTCATGTCGAGGCGGCACAGCAGGACTGCGCCCGCGGCCCGGGCGTGGACGCGTTGCGCCGCGGCGAGCCGGTCGCGGTGGCCGACATGCACCGGCACGGCGGGCAGTGGCCCGAATACGCGAGTGCCGCGGTGCGGCACGGGGTTCCGGCCGTGGTGGCGATTCCGGTGCAGCTCGATTCGGCCCGGCTGGGCGTGCTGAGTCTGTACGACTCCGTGCCGCGCGACTGGACGGCCGAGGAGCTGTCGGTCGGCACGCTGCTCGCCGGTCTGGCCGCCGGCCATCTGCTGACCGCCGACCGGTTGCGCCGCCAGCAGCGCCTGACCGACCAGTTGCAGCACGCGCTCACCTCGCGCATTGTGGTCGAGCAGGCCAAGGGTGTGATCGCGGGTGCGCGCCGGGTCACCCCGGACGCCGCGTACGACCTGATCCGCACCCATGCGCGGCGCCGCCGGGTCGGCGTGCACGAGGTGGCACGGGCCATCGTGGAACTCGGGCTGCGCCTGTGATCGTGCCCGGGCCGGTCATGGATTGCGCGAGTTTTCAGATGCACGATCACAGGTGGCCGGTAGACTGACGTTCAAGATCTCGAATCCCTTGCCCCCGGACGGGATCTCGTACCGGCATGCGTCCCTGAACTCGACAGCCGGCTCCGACTCCTTCTCATCGTGTGGGGGCAATCGTGGCCGTTGTCGTACATGTTCCGACTGCCGGGCGCTCGTGTGCCGTCGTGCCCACGGGGCCGACCCGGGCGGATTCCGATCTCGATGCCGACCTGGTGTGCCGCGTGGGCCGCGGCGACCGGGACGCGTTCGGTCAGCTGTACAGCCGGACCAGGCCGATGGTGTTCCGGCGGGTGCTCGCGGTGGTCCGCGATCCCGGTTATGCGGAGGAGACGTCGCAGGACGTCTATCTTCAGGTGTGGCGCAGCGCCGCCGGATTCGACCGCCGCCGCGGTTCGGCGGCGACGTGGCTGCGCACGCTGGCGCACCGGCAGGCGGTCGATCGGGTGCGCCGCGAGCGCGCCAGTTCCGACCACAACCATGTCTGGGGCGTCACCGATTATCGCCCGGCGGTCGACTCGGTGGTCGAGGAGATGTTGCGCAAGCACGAATTACATTGTGTACGTGCCGGTCTCACCGCGTTGACACCGCGGCAGCGGGAGTCGCTGGTGCTGGCGTACTACCTCGGGTTCAGCTATCCGCAGGTGGCCGAGCACCTCGGCGTACAGGTCTCGACGGTGAAATCGCGTGTCCGGGCCGGCTTGGCCCGCTTGGAGACGACGCTGGCGGAGGTGGGTTCCTGAGGATTTTCATCAGGTCGTAACATCGAAAACCGCTCCCGGCCGGAAGTATCGGGTGCACAATTTCGTCGAGCGGATTCCACGATTTCCCAGCTCGCGGTCGCCGGTACCGCCGATCGGGTGGGGTCCGGGACGCGCTACGGCCCTCGGACCTCACCGCCCGGGATCACTACTCGGGATCGTCGCCTGGGATCACCGCCCGGCCCGTTCGTCAGTCTCGGCGGCATTCTCCTCGGCACCCCCTGCGGGTGGTGGTCGCCGGTCGTATTAGTGTGCGTGGCGCAGTAGGTGGGCCGGACGGGCCCGTGGAGACAGAGGAAAACGTATGCGCCGCACCGCGATATCCGTATTCACGCTTGCCGTCGCGCTGGCCTGCGCGTCCTGCGGGTCGTCCGGGAACGGCGACGACTCGTCGGCGGCCGGCCCGAGTTCGGCTACCGCACCGAGTGGTTCGGCGCAGAGTGGTTCGGCGCAGAGTGGTTCGGCGCAGAGTGGTTCGGCGCAGAGCAGTCCGGCCCCGGGCGGTTCGGGACAGCCCGGGGGCCAGGCGTGCAACGAGCAGACCTGGCCGCAGGCGCTGCCCGACTTCCGTAGCAAGGCGCTCGCCGACACCGTGGTGGGTCCGGGGCTGTGCTTCGCCATCGCCTCGGTCACCTCGGCCGACGGCCGGGACGTGATGAACGACCCGGCCAGCCACACCACCCCGTGGACCATCGCCGACCAGACGCCCGCACCGGGCACCTCGGTGACCGCGGATACGCCGGTCACGCTGAAGGTGGACGCGGCGCAGTAGGGCCTGCCCGAGCAGTGGTGTGGCCGTAGCCGATTCACGGCGGCCGGACGTGGCTGCACGGCCGAAGCGTTGCGTGCTCGGGCCCGTGACTGTGGACGGCCACGACCTGGTGGTGAATCCCGGCCGGTGCGGGCACGGGCGCACCCGCACCGGCTCGGTGTTACTTCCCCGCCGCGCGGGCCAGCGCCTCCGGGTAGCGCGCCCCGGCGATGGCCTCCGGCGGTGCCGCCGCCTCGATGCGCGCCAGATCCTCTGCGGTCAACTCGATATCGACCGCCCCGACGTTCTGCTCGAGGTAGGTGCGGCGCTTGGTGCCCGGGATCGGCACCACGTCGGCGCCCCGGCTCTGCACCCACGCCAGCGCCAATTGGCCCGCGGTGACGCCCTTTTCGTCCGCCATCGCGCGCAGCGCGTCGACGATCGTGAGATTGCGATCGAAGTTGCCGTCGGAGAAGCGGGGCAGCCGGCGGCGAATATCGTCGGCGGGCAGTTCCGCGGTGGAGGTGATGGCGCCTGTCAGGAAGCCGCGGCCGAGCGGCGAGAACGGCACGATGCCGATGCCGAGCTCCCGGCAGGTGGGCACCACCTCGGCCTCGAGATCGCGGGTCCACAGCGACCATTCGCTCTGCAGCGCCGTCACCGGATGTACGGCGTGGGCACGGCGGATCGTGGTCGGCGCGGCCTCCGAGATGCCGAGGTAGCGCACCTTTCCCGCGGTGACCAGGTCGGAGAGCGCACCCCAGGTCTCCTCGATCGGCACGTCGGGGTCGACGCGGTGCTGGTAGTACAGGTCGATGTGCTCGACGCCGAGCCGCGACAGCGATTCGTCGCAGGACTGCCGGACGTAGGCGGCATCGCCCCGCGCGCTCATCGAGCCGTCGGCACCCCACTGGATGCCGAACTTGGTCGCCAGCACCACGCGGTCGCGGCGATCGGCGACGGCGCGGCCGACGAGTTGTTCGTTCACCCCGGCGCCGTAGACGTTCGCGGTATCGAGCAGCGTGACGCCCAAGTCCAGCGCGCGGTGGATGGTGGCGATCGACTCGTCGTCGCTGTCGCGCACGCCGTAGGCATGGCTCATCCCCATGCAGCCGAGCCCTTGCGCGCCGACCGTGAGTTCGCCGAGTTTCCTGGTCGCGATCATGCGGGGAGTCCTCCTTGGTGACACCGGATCGAGGCGAGCGCGTGCTCGCCGGAACCGACGCTACGACCTGGAGTGAACTCCCAGTCAAGTTCCGCCCGTCCGGGCGGTGATCACGACCCCGTCGTTCCGGCGCAGGCCGGAAGTGTTGCCGGCCTCCGCAGGAACGACGGATTCAGGATGCGCGCGGCGTCGAACGGCCTTCGGTGGATGCCTGCATCACCTGTTGCCACCAGGACGAGAGCGGGCTCGGCTCGGGCCAGACGACGGCATCATCGGTCGCGTCGCCGTCCTCGCGCGGGGCGGTGGGGGTGCTGTTGGTGCGGACTGTCATCACGGTTCTCCTCCGGAAACAGTGCCGAGCTCCGAAAGCCGCACTGCAAGAGGGTTTCCAGGAGCTCGAACCTCCGGCCCACGACATTGTGAGCAACCCAGAAATTTGTCAGCAGAAGTGATCTTTTTCTATCAGATTTTGCAATCGCGCGCAGTCACAACGGCATCCGCGGTTGTCCGAAAGTGAGCAGCATTACTCGTCGAGCAGGTCGACCAGGTTGTTCAGCGCGGTGATGAGCACGCCGCGCTGGTCGGGCTCCAGATCGTGCAGCGCGGCCGCGAAGCGGTGGATGCGGGCCGAGGTGAGGCCGTTGACCAGCGCCTGCGCCGGTTCGGTCGCCGACAGCAGCTGGGCCCGCCCGTCGACCGGATCGGCGGTGCGCTCGATATAGCCGACCTTCTCCAGGGCGGATACGATCCGCGACATCGTCGGCGCGGTGACCCGTTCCGTCGCGGCGAGATCGCCCAGCCGCATCGGGCCGCTGCGCACCAGCGTTCCGAGTGCGGCCGCGGACCCGGGGCTGAGCGATCCCAGGTCGCCGGAGCGGCGCAGCAGCCGGGTGATCCGTCCGAGCGCCAGATACAAGTCGGCCGCCTCGGCGAGTTCTTCGGCGCTGCGCGTGCGCTCCTGCTGGATCATCCCGTCTTCGCTCCTACCCCGGCCCTCGTGTCGGCACTGCCCGTGTCGTCGTTGCCCGTGTCGGCATTGTCCGTTTCGGTACTACTTGTATCAAGTATGCCCGCACGCTCGGCCTCGGCCAGCTCTTCCTGTTCGTCGACGACGTATTTGCCGCCCGCGAACCAGGATGCGACGGCTCCGACGAGCATCATGAGTGCCGCGCCGAGGAACACCACGACGAGGCCGGAATGGAACGGTCCGGAGATCAGATGGGGGAAGAACTCCTGTCCGGTGAGCACGTCGGTGTGTACGCCCGGGTTGTCGAGGGCACCGGTCGGGCCGAGCAGTTCCTGGAACGGGTTGTAGCCGAGGAAGGTCGCGAACAGGCTGCCCACCGGTGGCATATCGGCCACCTGGCCGGCGATGTCCGCGGGCACGCCCTGGCCGCGCAGCCCGGAGTCCATGGCGTCCGGGAGCGTGGTGGACAGGCCGACGATCATCAGCGAGAAGAACACGCCGATCGACAGCGCCTGGCCGCCGTTCATCAGGGTCGCGCGCATACCGGAGGCGACGCCGCGCTGCGAGGCCGGCACCGCGGACATCACCTCGGCGGTGTTGGGGGAGGCGAACATCCCCGAGCCGAGACCGTTGAACAGAATGATCAGCGCGAACACCCAGTAGTTGAAGTCGACCGGGATCACCACCAGCAGCACGAACGTGACCGTGACGATCGCCAGCCCGCCGGCAGCGAACGGCCGGGCCCCGTAGCGGTCCGACAGCCAGCCCGAAACCGGTCCCGCCGCAAGGAATCCGATGGTCAGCGGCAGCATGTAGATGCCCGCCCACAGCGGCGTGGACTCGTAGTCGAAGCCGCGCAGCGGCAGCCAGATGCCCTGCAGCCAGATGATGAGCATGAATTGCAGCCCGCCGCGGCCGACCGAGGACATCAGGCTGGCGAGGTTGCCGAGCGCGAAGGTGCGGTTGCGCAGCAGCGTGATATCGAACATCGGCTGCCGGGCCTTGGTCTCGATGTAGCAGAACGCGGCCAGCAGCAGCACGCCGACCAGGACGGCGCCGAGTACCCAGGGGTTGGTCCACCCGGTCTTCGAGTCGCCGTGCGGCTGGATGCCGTAGGTGATGCCGGTCAGCAGGGCGGTCAGGCCCAGCGCGAAGGTCAGCGTTCCGGGCAGGTCGATCGAGCCGGGCGTGCGGACACCGGAATCGTGCAGTGAGCGGTAGGACCAGATGGTGCCGAAGATGCCGAACGGCACGCTCACCCAGAACACGGCCTTCCAGTCCCATTCGGCGAGCAGGCCGCCGATGAGCAGGCCGAGGAACGAACCGGCCACGGCCGCAACCTGATTGATGCCCAGCGCGATGCCGCGCTGCTTGGCGGGGAAGGCGTCGGTGAGGATCGCCGAGGAGTTGGCCATCAGCATGGCGCCGCCGACGCCCTGGACGATGCGCCACACGATCAGCCACATCGCGCCGCCGCCGAGGTCGAACGGGTCGAACGACAGCGCGATCGCGCAGATCGTGAAGACGACGAAGCCGAGGTTGTAGATGCGCACCCTGCCGAACATGTCGCCGAGCCGCCCGAACATCACGACCAGCACCGCGGAGGTGAGCAGGAATCCCATGATCAGCCACAGCAGGTAGCTGACGTTGCCGGCCGCGAGCGGATTGAGATGGATGCCGCGGAAGATCGCCGGCAGCGAGATGATCACGATCGATGAGTTGATGGTGACCATCAGCATGCCGAGCGTGGTGTTGGACAGGGCTACCCACTTGTAGCGCGGGTGGTCGCGATCCACACGGAGCCGGCGGCGAACGGTCTGGACGTCACCGGCGTCGACGCCGCCGGTGGGTTGAGCGGAAGCCAAGAGTGTCCTTCCCCGAAGACTGCAAGCGGATAGAACCTCCGGCCAGGATAGTTGCGATTGCTAACTAAATGAACAGGGCGGCGGATGGAATGTGTCACACCCGGTGTGGTTCGTTGTAGGCATGCGCTTTGCGATCTCCATCCCGCAGTTCTTCGCCGACGGCGAATTCGATCCGCCCGCCTTCCGCGCCCATCTGCGGCGCGTGGAGGAGCTGGGCTACGACAGTGCCTGGACGCAGGAGCAGGTGCTCACCATGCACGCCCAGCCTCAGCTGGGCGCCATCGAGACGATGACCTACGCCGCCGCCTGCACCGAACACCTGCGGCTGGGCTGTTCGGTGTTCGTGACCACCCTGCACAATCCGGTGCATCTGGCGAAGGCGCTGAGCAGCCTCGACCAATTGAGCCGCGGGCGGCTGGAGATCGGCGTCGGCCACGGCGGGCAGGGCCGGATGTTCTCGGCCTTCGGTGTCGATCCCGAGGGTCTGGTGTCGCGCTTCACCGAGAATCTGCATCTGATGCGGGAGCTGTGGACCCGGCCGAGCGTGACCTTCGACGGACGATTCTGGCAGCTGGAGAACGCGAAGATGGAGCCGAAACCGTTCCAGAAGCCCGCCCCGCCGGTGTGGTTCGGCGGCCACCACCGGAACGCGTTGCGGCGCGCGGTCCGCCTGGGCGACGGATTCTTCGGCGCCGGATCGAGCACCACCGAGAGGTTCGCCGAGGAAGTCCGGACGCTGCGCGCGCTGCTCGCCGAATCCGATCGCGACCCGGACGAGTTCCGCCTGGCCAAGCGCATCTATATCGCCGTGGACGACGACGCCGACCGCGCGCGCACCCGAATCGCTCAGAAACTGGAAAAGCTCTACGGCACACCGAATATCGCCGCCGTGGCGGTGGCGGGCACCCCGGACGACTGCGTCCGCGGCGTGCGCGAGGTCATCGACGCCGGCGCCGAGCTGGTGTTGTTCACCCCGATGTCCGCCGAATCGGAGCAGGCCGAACGCCTTGCGGCGGAGGTCATTCCGCGGCTGCGGTGAGTCGCCGTCGGCGGCACGGCGGTCAGGACGGGCAGTCGGGCGGATAGGGCCCTCCGGGCACCGCGGTCACGGTGGTCGCGCCGGACTGCTTGTTCGTCGACGTATCCGCGAGCGGGCACAGTCGGACGACCTCGGGACGCCCGGTCCGGTTGCCGCTGTTGTCGAAGACGATCGGCCCGCCGACTCCCGGCACCGCCTGCTGCGGTGTCGAGAAACCGCTGATGGCCGTATTGATCTGGCTGCGCTGGACGGCATCGCGCTGCGGGAGGGTGCGCAGCGCGGTCGAGATCGTCGTCATGGCGTCGTAGGCGTTGATCGCCCAGGCGTCCAGGGTGTGCGTGCTGTCGAAACCGGATCGGGCGAAGGCGTCGGCGAACGCCGTGAACCGCGGATTGTCGGGGTTCTCCTGCTCGTTGCCGGAGACGAGACCGATCAGCAGCCGCACCTTGCCCTGCCGGAACAGGGGCGACTGCAGCGCGCGCAGACGCAGATCCTCGAGGACCGGATCCTGTTCCGGTGTCCGCAATCGGTTGCCGTCCGATGTACTGACGATGGTGAACGACGGCGCGGTGCACTGGCCGTTCGCGTAACCCTGGTCGAGGCTGAACAACAGCCGCGGCAGATCGTAACTGCGAGCGAGGTAGGCGACCGTGGTGTCCTTCTGGCCTCCGCACAGCGGCCTGGCCGTCTGCGTCACCGTGCTGGCCTCGCTGGCCTCGAATTTGACCTCGGGCAGCAGCCCGCCGTACTGGCGTTGCAGCAGCGGGAGCGCGGTGCACGTGTAGGGATCGGAACTACCGGTGGGCACGACCACCGAATCCGGTTTGTTCTTCACCACCTCACCGATCCGCGCGATCTGCGTTCCGACTCGATACGCCACGCGGTAGAAGTAGTCCCTGGCGATGCCGTTGCGGTAGGTGTCCGCGTCGCAGCCGCTGAAGTCGGGGTTGTCCTCCTTCGATCCCGATCTGTCGAAGCCCTCCGCGGTCACCACATCGCCGATCATCGGTATCTTCGCCTTTTCCAGCGTGGCAACGACATCGGCCGTGGCCGGCCAGCTGAGGCCCACTCCGGCGACGGCCACCACCTCGCGGTGCCGGACGAGTGCCTCGGCGACGGCGACCGGATCACCGTCGCCGTTGTAATCGCCGAGCTGGCCGACCAGGAGCCGGATCGGATGGACGCAGCCCGGTCCGTTGGCGACGCGCTGGCCGGCCGCCATGCCCTCGAGTTCTCGTACCGCGCGGCCACCCGTGCGGGGGTCGGTCATCGACAACAACACCCCCACCGTGGCCGCCGCACCCGGGCATCCCCGGCCCGCGTCGGCGTTCTGGTCGCGGATCACCGTCATGACCTGACGGAATTCGTCGAGATCGAACGCATACGGCCCCTCGCTCAGGCCGACGCACCGGTCACCCGCCTGCCACGCCGAGGTGCTGAGGTGGAAGAGGCCGTCGTTGCAGGTGAGCCGGCGCTGTATCGGTTCGCGCCCGGTGACGATACCGGTGGCGGCGACCAGGACGACGAGCACGACGGTCAACCGGAGATAGTCGGTCCAGCGGCGGGGCAGGGGACGGTCGCGGCGCGGAATGAGCCACAGCCGGAAGCGATCGGCCGGGCGGCCCCGTCGGATGCGCTCGATCATGGGTGCCGTTCTCTTTCTGCCGGAGGAATGATCACAACAGCCGAGCCGCGTGGATTCGGTACTCGTTGGCGCGCAACAGGAGTACCGCCCGGTCCGTGGCGTGGTTGCTCAGGTGCTGATAGCTGTTCTCGGCGCGCAGGCACAGCGCGCCGCGGACGGCCGCGTCGGTGATGCGCGGGTCGAGATGGAATGCGGGAACCGCGTCGAGCAGATCGGTGAGGTGTGCCCGCATCGAATCCGGAAAGTGCGCCGGCTCGGTGCCGTCGTGCCCGGTGGTGGTGCCGTTCTCGGGCTTCCGGGGCGGATCGAGCTGTTTCGGGCCCGGAGTCCCGGCGATCGCGTCGAACAGCGTCAGCCAGTCCTTCGAGGGGATTCGGGGCAGTAGCGCCGCGAGGGCCGACACCACGCCGGCCTCGTCGCCGAGCAACCGCTGATGGTGGAGCCGGGCACCCAGCAGATCCAGTCGGGAGTCGCCATCGGTTCGGTCGGCGTGCAGTCCGTCGATCAGGTCGTCGTCGCCCGTGGCCGCGTGCAGGCACTCGAATACCGTTGTCCAGCCGGGATATTTGCCGCCCCGCCGGCGCAAGGCCCGCAGGCCCAGGTATCGGGCCAGGGGGTGCATGCGCCGATCGCCCTGTTCGTCCTCGATCCAGAGGGTCGGGGAGGTGAACAGCGGTGAGCCGGGACGGCAATCCTGCGGAAGAATATCCGCCGCACCGATCAGTGCTTGTGCGTCGTCGAGATTGCGGCATGCCGACAGCGTGATCAGTGCCTTGGTCGTCGACTCGCTCGGCCGCCGGCGGTCACTGAGGCCTCGGACGAAGACATTCAGCACATGGTCCTCGAGGGTATTCGAGGGTTCCGGTGCCGGGCCCGACAGCAATTTCTCGATATCGTCACGCAGGGAAGGGTTTTCCTGTATTCGCTCCACCATCGCCGCGACCGCCGCGGCGTGCCCGTGCGTCAGCCGCTGGAGGGTGTCGGCGATCTTCTCCGCCTGGTACAGGTCGATGTGTTCGACCATGGCGTGGATATCGGACCGGCGGAGTGGTTCGAGCCGAACCCGCAGCCACGGCTCGGTGACGTCGAAAATCCGGTCGGGACGGCGTGATTCGAGCCAGAGGCCGGGTGGGGGGACGAGTTCGGCGAGGGAGTCGGCAAGGATTCCGGAACTGGTGGTCACCACAGTCAGCGGATCCTCTCTCGTGCCGCCCGGGAAAACGGGTGCCCGGCGGGCCCGCAGCAGGGAGGCGGTGAAGGCGGCGGCCTCCGGTGCGTCGCCGTCGTCGACCAGTATCAGCACATTCGGCAGCAATGCGCCTGCGCGCTCGGCACTTTCGGCGAGATCGGCCCGGAGCGCCTTCATGAGTACGTCGTCGACCGTGTGCCGGGCCGCCGCATCGTCGCTGCGGGATTCGTTGCTCAGGTCGACCAGCGAAACGTAGGGGTCGGTGGGCCGGCCGACGCCGGGGTTGCCGAACCAGTCCTGGGCCTCCTGCCAGCGTCGGCCGAATACGCGCAGCCGCCACAGCTGCTCGGTTGTCCGGTCCGCTATCTGCGTGAAAAAGGACTCCGGTACGACCGTCCCCAACCCGCCGGGTAGTTGGAGGACAACGTATTTCAAGGACGTCGCGATCAAGGTGTTGCTGAAGGCTCGGAGACTGCCTCGGTCGCGCCGGTAGCTGTCGAGCCTGTCGCGCAGGTCGGCCGCCGCGGTCTTGTCCTCCGTCTCCCGGTAGTCCTGGCTGATCGCGATCTGCGCGATCAACGATCGATGGCATTTGATCGGATACCCGGGGATGCCGCGTTCGAGTCCGAGCATCACGGCGGCCAGCATGGGCCGGATCGGGCTGCTGCCGACGGTCTCCGTGCGGGGACGGACCCGCAGCACATGAGCGTGATCGTTCCAGGTGGCGAGCGTCTCGAGGAGGAGCGCGGTGCGGCCGGAGCCGCCGCACCCTTCGAGCACGAGCACCGGCCGGGGCCGCGGCACCGAGCGCTGGGCCGGAGTATCCGTCAGCAGGTCGATCAGTTCCAGAACGTTGGTGCGGCCAACGAATCTCGCCATCGTCTCCCTCCCAGAGACCGACGTATCGGAGCACCGAACGTCGCAACACCGGATCGAGTCGTACCGGCCGTTTGTTACCGCCCGCCGATCGGTGCACCGATGTCGGCGTATCGAACCCCCGGAAAGTCTTGGCGATCAGGCCTTTCCGAAGTCTATGACACGCCCGGCGGGAGGGGTGCGCGGTCGACGAAGAATGGACTGATCGGTTGCCCGCGGGCCGGAGCACGCCGCGCTCCGAGCGGGGGTAGTGGTCCATCGGACGGGGCTCGGCGCTGCCGCACGTGTCCACGTCGGCAAGCAGGTCTGCCGGTGTGCCCGCCCTGCGCCGGATCGGGTCAGCGCCCCGGCGGGCCGGCGAGGATCGCGGTGACGACGTCGATGAGTTCGGTCAGGACCTCGTCGGGGGTCAGGCGGATGCCGGAGATGGCCAGGAGGTTCTGGGTCTGGTGGACGTCGCCGAGGACCTGGAAGGTCAGGGTCATGGCCTGGGCGAGGCGGAAGCGGATGGTCGGCGGGGGGAGGTCGGGGTTGAGGTGTTCGAGTAGGGCGTTGAAGCGGACGGCCTGGTCGGTGAAGCCGTCGGCGACGGTGGACAGGGCCGGGTGGCCGCTGCCGAGGAGGCCGGCGATGAAGGTCACCCAGGACGCGCCGTCGCCGGTGGTCATCTCCCAGACGGGGACGACGAACGCCGCGGCGAGCGCGCCCGGGGAGATGTCGCCGGAACGCTCCATCTCGTCGAGCAGGGCGGTGCGGCGGGTGGCCACGGACTCGCTGCGTTGCCGGATCAGCGCCTCGATCAGCGCGTCCTTGGAACCGAAGTGGTAGTGCACGGAGGCGACGTTGGTGCCGGCGGCGGCCATCACCGCCCGCAGCGACACCGCGTCGACGCCGCGCTCGGCGAACAGACGCTCGGCGGCCAGCACCAGGCGCCGGTCCGTGGGCATGGCCAGTTCGTCGGCGGTCACCCGGAGTTCGGTCTCGCCGTCCGCTGTGTTGGTCACCTGCCGCATTGTAATCGCCGGTGAGCCGGTATAACCCGCGATCTCTATCAAGTGATCTAATCAACTGATAGAGTCGCGGCCGTGAGCACGCTGACCGCCCCCGCGTACGACTATGCAGGACTGACCCGGCTGGTCACCGGCGACTCGGCCGACACGGTCCCGGTGCTCGAGGTCTTCACCGGCGATCCGGTGGCGCGGTTGCCGCAGTCGTCGGAATCCGATGTCGACACCGCCTTCGCCGAAGCCCGTGCCGCACAGGCCGAATGGGCCCGGTGGCCGGTCCGGCGGCGGTTGGCGGTCTTCGAGCGGTTCCATCGCCTGGTGCTGGAGAACCACCGGATCATCTCGGATCTGATCCAGGTCGAGACGGGGAAATCGCGCCGGATGGCGTTCGAGGAACTCTGCGATATCCCGATGGCCACCAGCCACTATCTGAAGCATGCGGCGCGGTTGTTGCGCCCGGTGCGGCATCCGGGCGCGATTCCGTTCGCCAGCACGTCGGTCGAGGTGCGCAAGCCGCGCGGCGTGGTGGGTGTGATCGCGCCCTGGAACTTCCCGTTCGCGATCGGGTTCTGCGATGCGATTCCGGCGCTGCTGGCCGGGAACGGGATCGTGCTCAAGCCCGACAACCGGACGCCGCTGAGTCCCGCCTTCGGCCTGAAGTTGTTGCGCGAGGCCGGAATTCCGGAGGGTCTGGTGCAGATCGTGTGCGGTGACGGGCCGGTGGTCGGCCCGGCGGTCGTCGATCGCGCCGACTTCGTGATGTTCACCGGCTCCGAGGCGACCGGCCGCCGGGTGGCCGCGCAGGCCGCGGGGCGCCTGATCGAATCGTGCATGGAGCTCGGCGGCAAGAATCCGATGATCGTGCTGCCCGACGCGAACCTGGACGAGGCCGTCGACAGCGCGATTCCCGGCGTGTTCAACAACACCGGGCAGCTGTGCCTGCACATAGAGCGGATCTACGTCCACGAGTCGGTGTATGCGGCCTTCCGGGACAGGTTCGTCGCGCGGGTCGCGGCGATGCGGGTCGGCGCGGGCTACGACTTCGACGCCGAGATGGGCGGATTGGTGTCGGTGGAGCACCGCGACCGGGTGGCCGCGCAGGTCGAGCAGGCGAAGGCACTCGGCGCGACGGTGCTCACCGGCGGCCGTGCCCGGCCCGATCTGGGCCCGACGTTCTACGAGCCCACCGTGCTCGAAAACGTCACGGCGGGAGCCGATCTGTTCGGCGAGGAGACCTTCGGCCCGGTCGCGGCCCTGTATCCGTTCGCGACCGCCGACGAGGCCGTCCGACTGGCCAACGACACGCGCTACGGCCTCAGCGCCAGCGTCTGGGGCCGCGACCTGCGCGCGGCCCGTGCGGTCGGCGCCCGCCTCGAGACCGGCCACGTGAACGTGAACGACAGCGCCGCACTGGCCTACGCCGGCAAGAGCGCCCCCTCGGGCGGCTTCAAGGCGTCGGGCCTCGGCGTCCGCAACGGCGACCAGGGCCTGCTGAAGTTCACCGAATCCACCAACGTCGCCACCCTGAAACGCCAGGTGCTCAACCCGCCACCCGATCAGCCGTACACGAAATACGTCGACCAGACGGTCCGAATGCTCCAGACCCTGAGGCGATTCCGGCTGCGCTGACCTGGATTCCGGCTGCGTGAACAGCAAGATGCCCGGGCCCCTCGACAGCGGCCCGGGCATCCTTTCGTCGTACTGCCTGCCTCAGTTGGCCTGGCAGACCCACATCCACTCGGTGCCGTAGTGTTCGGCGGCGCTGCCGTCGAGGTGGACCCACGCGTAGTGGCCCGGGGCGCCGCCGCCGGCGGTGCAGGGGTCGCCGACGTGCTGGCCGTCGGGCGGGGCGGGCGGGCCGTCCTGAGGGGCGCCCGGCGCGCCGGGGACCGACGGGCCGGCGCTGCCGGTGTCGACGGCGGAGGCGCTCGCTCCTGCCAGTCCGGTGAATGCCAGGGCCATCAGCGCGATCACGCCTGCTCTCATCAAATTCTCTCCCATCGAATGTCCGGCGGCCTGACGACAGCCACTACGCAGCGTAGGTGCCTGTCCTCGCTCGTGCCGAACTCCGCCACTCGTACCTGGTCAGCTGCTCAGTCGTTCCGTCGCGAGGGCCCGGACCGCCTTCTTATCGATCTTGCCGAGGCCGGTGAGGGGGAGTTCGTCGACCGCGAGGACGTGCTTGGGGGATTGCACGGAACCCTTGCGGCGCTTGACATCCGCCTGGATCTCGGGGATGACCTCGTCCAGGGTGGCGCCGGGCTCGAGGACGACGACGGCGGTGACGGCCTCGCCCCAGCGCGGGTCGGGGACGCCGACCACGGCGACGCCGCGGACCTTCGGGTGGTCGCCGACCACGTCCTCGACCTCGCGGGGGAAGACGTTGAAGCCGCCGGTGACGACCATGTCCTTGCTGCGGCCGACGATGTGCCAGAAGCCGTCCTCGTCCTCGCGGGCGAGGTCGCCGGTGCGCAGCCAGCCGTCGCGGAAGGTCTCCGCGGTGACCTCGGGCAGGTTCAGGTAGCCACCGGCGAGCAGCGGACCGGAGACGCAGACCTCGCCGACCTCGCCCGGCTCGACGCGCTTGCCGTCGGTGCCGATGAGGGCGGTGCGCAGCGCGGTCGACGGGCGCCCGCACGAGGTGAGCCGGGCCTGATCGTGCTCGTCCTTGCCGAGATAGCTGATCGCCATCGGCGCCTCGGACTGGCCGTAGTACTGCGCGAAGATCGGGCCGAAGCGGTCGATCGCTTGGGTCAGGCGGCCCGGTTCGATGGCCGAGGCGCCGTAGTACACGGTCTGCAACGAGGAGAGATCGCGGCTGTCGATGTCGGGGTGGTCGAGCAGTGCGTAGAGCATCGACGGCACCAGCATGGTCGCGGTGATGCGGTGTTCCTCGATGGCGCGCAACACCTCTCCGGCGTCGAACCGCGGCAGCACCACGCATTCGCCGCCGAGCAGCACGACCGGCAGGAAGAACGCGGCGCCCGCATGCGACAGCGGCGTGCACACCAGGAACTTCGGCCGCTTCGGCCATTCCCACTCCGACAGCTGGATCTGCGTCATGGTCGCCATGCCGCCCGCGGTGCCGACGACGCCCTTGGGCTTGCCGGTGGTGCCGCCGGTGTAGCTGACCGAGACGACGAAATCCGGTGGCACGTCGACGGCCTCGATCGGCTGCGGAGCGAATCCGTCCGCGGCGGCGATCAGGTCGACGCCGACATCGGCCAGTTCCTCGGGCACCGAGCCGAGCACCAGGACGCGGGTCAGCTCCGGCACGCGGTCCACCAGTTCCCGTGCCCGCTGCACGAAATTCGGCAGCGGATCGATGATCAGATTGGTGATCCCGGCGTCGGTGAGCACGTGCGCGTGGTCGTCGAGCCCGCCCATCGGGTGCAGCGCGGTGCGCCGATGGCCGCGAATCTGCCCGGCGCCCAGGATGAACAGCACCTCCGGGCGGTTGAGGGCGAGCAGCGCGCTGGGCGTACCGGTGTCGATGCCGTGGGCGGCGAACGCGGCGGCGTAGCGGCTGATCGCGTCGACGACATCGGCGCCGGTGAGCACCGTGTCGCCGAGCGTCATGACGGGATCGCGGCGGTGCCGCCGCAATCCGGCCAGCAGGCTGTGGCCGTTGTGCACGGGCAACCGCAGGCGGGTGTCGGGATCGACAGCGTCCGTGGATGTTTCGAGTGATGTGGACGTTTCGGTCACTGGTCGCCAGCTCCTCGGATATCGGTGGTCTCGGGTGCGGCATAGACCGTGACGGCACATGCGCCGCCGAGACCGAGATTGTGTGCCAGGGCCACCCGCGCGCGGGGCACCTGCCGGTCGCCGGCCAGACCCCGCAGCTGCCAGGACAGTTCGGTCGCCTGGGCGAGACCGGTGGCGCCGAGTGGGTGGCCCTTGGAGATCAGCCCGCCGGACGGATTGACCACCCAGCTGCCCCCGTACGTGGTGGCGCCGGATTCGGCGAACGGCCCGGACTCGCCCTCGCCGCACAGCCCGAGCGCCTCGTAGGTGATCAGCTCGTTGATCGAGAAGCAGTCGTGCAGCTCAATGACGTCGACGTCGGTGATGTCGAGCCCGGCGGTGTCGAGGGCGCGCCGCGCGGCGACACGGGTCATCGGCGCGCCGACGACGTCGACCATCGATCCGGTCGAGAACGCCGAGGCGTCGTCGGTGACGATTTCCTGCGCCAGGATCTCCACCGCCTGGTGTTCGAGCCCGTGCTCCCGGACGAACTCCTCGCTCGCCAGCACGGCCGCGCCCGCGCCGTCGGACATCGGCGAGCACTGCGAGCGGGTGAGCGGGCCGTGCACGGGGCGGTCGCCGAGCACCTCGTCCAGGGTGTAGGGATTCTGGAACTGCGCCAACGGATTCCGCGTCGAATGCTCGTGGTTCTTGACGGCCACCCGGGCCAGCTGTTCGGGGGTGGTGCCGTAGCGCTTCATGTGCTCGAGGGCGGCGTTGCCGAAGAACTGGGTCGTCATCGGCGCGGTGCCGTACTCGTACTGTTCGGCCATCACGCGCAGGTGGGCATCGATGGTGGTGACGGCCGGCCTGGTCGCCGGGCCCGCCATCGCCTCCTTGGTCATCTGCTCGAATCCGGCGGCCAGGGCGACCTCCGCGAGGCCCGCGCCGACCCATTCGCGAGCGAGCATCAGGGCGGTGGATCCGGTCGCGCAGTTGTTGTTGACGTTCACCACCGGGATGCCGGTGAGGCCGACGTCGTAGAGCGCGCGCTGTCCGGCGGTCGACGGCTGAAAGACGTATCCCACCGCGGCGCGCTGTATTCGGTCGTAGCCGATCCCCGCGTCGTCGAGCGCGCCGCGCACGGCCTCGCCGACCATCGCGGGAAAGGTCCAGTCGCGCGAGCCGATCTTGACGAACGGCGTCATCGCCACCCCGACCACGAAAACGCGTCGCATCCTGCCTCCATCGTGCTGTCCGGGATTGTGCTGTCCGGGTCGGCTCATCGTCCGGTGAACCTCGGTTCTCGCTTCTCCATGAATGCCTTCCGGCCCTCCTTGGCATCCTCGGAGGTGATCACCTCGCCGACGAACCGGCCCTCGATCGCGCGGGCGTCCTCGTCGGGCAGCCAGCCGCTGGCCAGCAGCGCGGCCTTGGCGTGCTGGACCGCCAGCGGCGAGTTCCGGGCGACCCGTCCGGCGATCTCGCGCGCCCGGCCGAGCGCGGTGCCGGTGGGGACGACGTGACCGACGAGGCCGAATTCGTAGGCCTCGCGCGCGGTGAGCGGGTCGCCGGTCAGGATCATCTCGACGGCCTTGGTGTAGGGGATCTGCCGCTTCAGGCGCACTGTCGACCCGGCGCCGGGGATGAGCCCGCGCCGCACCTCCGGTAGCCCGAACGTCGCCTGTTCCTCGGCGACGCGAATATCGGTCTGCTGCAACATTTCCAGGCCGCCGCCGAGGCATGCGCCGTTGACCGCCGCGATCAGCGGTTTGCGCAGCGACCGGGTGAGCAGCAGGCCGCGCCCGATCTCCGAGGGGTCGAGCTTCGCTCGTTTCCCGCCGTCGGACATCCAGCCGTCGCCGAGATCGCCGCCGACGCAGTAATTGTCGCTGGCACCCGTGAGGACGGCGGCGCGGATGGCGTCGTCGCCGTCGATTTCGTCCCAGGCGCGCGAGAGCAGCCCGATCATCTCCAGGCTCAGGGCATTGCGCCGGTGCGGGCGGTTCATCGTCACCACCGCGACGGCTCCGTCACGCTCGACCAGCAGCGGCGGCTGCTCGGACTCGCCTGTGCCGCTCACGATTCGGGTCTTTCGCTGCCCACGACCCAGAGGGCGTGGAACTGGGAAGCACCGCCCATCGCGTGCCCGACCGCACGCCGCGCGCCGTCGATCTGATGCTCACCGGCCTGGCCGCGCACCTGCAGGGCGGCCTCCAGGAAGCGGACCAGCCCGGTGGCGCCGGTGGGGTTGCCCGACAGCACGCCGCCGGACGGATTGATCGGGAGCGAGCCGTCGAACCGGGTGGTCCCGTCGTCGACCAGCCGCCACCCCTCGTGCAGCGGCGCCAGCCCGACGTTCTCCATCCACATCGGCTCGTACCAGCTGTAGGGGATGTACAGCTCGGCGACGTCGATCTCCGCGGCCGGATCGGTGATCCCGGCCTGCCGGTAGGCGTCCGCGGCGCATTCGGCGCCGGCGCGGGGATTGACCTCGTCGCGGCCCGCGAAGTGGCCGGTCTCGGTGCGCCACGACATGCCGTGGATCCAGGCCGGGGGACGGGCGGGGGAGCCGACGTCCTCGGCGCCGGTCAGCACGATCGCGGCGGCCCCGTCGGAGGACGGGCACGATTCCAGGAAGCGGATCGGATCCCACAGCATCTTCGACTCGCGGACCTTGTCGACCGTGATGTCGGGCATGTGGATGTGCGCGTAGGGGTTGCGCAGCGCGTTGAGCCGATGGTTGACCGCCACCTGCCAGCCGATGTGCTCGGGCGCGCCGGACCGGCGGATGTATTCGCGGATGATGGGCGCGAAGTGCCCGCCCGCGCCCGCGCCCAGCTGCGCGCTGAACGGAAGCGGCCGCGACAGCGCCCAGGTGAAGTTCCCCTCGGACTCCTTGGAGTACGCCGCCACCAGCACCCGCCGCGCCAGCCCCGCCTGGATGAGGTGGGCGCCGTAGACGGCCGCGTGCCCGCCGACGCTGCCGCCGGTGAACACGCGGGTCACCGGCAGGCCGCGCGCGCCGAGCGCGTCGGCGAGGTAGAGCTCCGGATTCATGACGCCGTCGAACAGGTCGGGGGTCTTGGACAGCACGACCGCGTCGACGTCGCCGAGTTCGAGGTCGGCGTCGGCCATCGCGGCCGCGACCGCCTCGCGCACCAGGGCGCCGATGGTGGTCTCGCGGCGCTTGGCCTGTTTGCCCTGGCCGATTCCGACGACGGCGATGGGCTCAGCCACGAGCGTCCCCTTCCATCAGGCAGACCAGATTCTGTTGCAGCGCTTGACCGTTGGTGGCGTGAGCCAGCGCACGGTCGGCCCGTCCCGCGCGGATCGCGGCCGCCGCCTCGCTGATCCGCAGCAGTCCCGTGGCCGTGGTGGGCCGGCCGGCCAGCGGTCCGCCCGACGGGTTGACCGCCGTCGTGGGCGCCAACCCGAACTCGCGGGTCAGCAGCGGTTCCTGCGCCGAGTATTCGATGTGCAGCTCCGCCAGGTCGACATCGCCGCCGCCGAAACCGGCGATGGCCGCGGCCTCGGTGGCGGCCCGGCTCGCCGACGGCGCGTGGGTCAGATCGCGCGCACCCGGATAGTGGCCGTCCATGCGGTGGTCGATGCCGCGCACCCACGCCGGGCGCTCGGACAGCGACCTCGCCGCGTCACCGGCGGCGAGGACGACGACGGCCGCGGCGTCGCCCACGGGTGCCACGTCGTGGCGGCGCAGCGGCGAGGCCACGTACGGCGCCTCGAGCAGGGTGTCGACGTCGTACTCGCCGCGGACCTGCGCGTGCGGATTGGCGGTCGCGTCGGCCAGGCTGCGCGCGACGATCTGCGCCATCTCGCGCTCGGTGGTCACCCCGGACTGCACCAGCGCACACGCCTGCAGCCCGCCGATGGCGTCCTGGTGCGGCCGCAGCGGGGTCAGGTAGTACGGATCCAGCTGGGCGGGAACGACCTGGTCGAGATCCTGCGGAAGAGATCCGCGGCCGATTCCGTAGACGAGTGCGATCTCGCCGTGGCCCAGTTGCAGCCACGCCCACGCCTCGTAGAACGCCCAGGCGGCGTCCATCTCCACGTGCGATTCCGAGATCGGCGGCCAGGCACCGACGGCATCGAGTGAATCGATGTAGGCGAACGTGCGGCCCTCGTGGAAGTCGTGGCTGCCGGATACCACGAAATCCACACGGTCACGGTCCAATTCGATGCCGGCCAGGGTTTCGCGGATGACCGGCAGCAGGATGCCGGCCATATCGTCACGGCGGTTGGCGGCCAGGCACGGCGACTGGGCGCCGGCGACTACGGCGACCTCACGCATGCCGCACCTCCTCGACGGGTCGGTAGTGGCGGATGCTCGTCCACGACGGTTCCAGCTCGCCGTCGGCCCACACCGGCTCCACCTCCATGCCGATGTGCACGTCGGCGATGTCGACCTCGCGGATCAGGTGCATGAGCCGGGTGTCGGCGCCGTGCGGGTGGATGTGCGCGACCACGTATGGCGGGTCGATGGTCTGCCCCGGGAACGGGAAGCTGACGACGCAGAACGTCGACACCGTGCCGCGGCCGTCGAGCTCGGTAGTCTTGTCGAGTTCGACCAGGCAGCGCGCGCAGAACTCGGGCGCGGGCAGATAGACCTGGTCGCACGACGGGCAGGTGCGGGCCAGCAGCCGGCGCTCGGCCAGGCCGCGCAGGAAGCCGGTGCGGCCGGCGCCCGCGACGAACGTGAAGTCCATGTGCAGCGGGGTCGGCATCAGCCGGACCGGTTCGGGCAGTGCGGGATTCGTCATGCGGTCGCCTCCGGTTCGAAGCAGGCGAGATCGCGCATCTCGCCGCGGCGCTCGGCCGCCCACCGCGCCCGCACGCGCAGGCCGTGGCGCGGTACGGCCGGGTCGCCGCCGGTGTCCAGGGCGTGGAACAGGGCGCCCTCGGTGCCGTCGATGTGGATCAGCGCCCAGGCGAAGTCGTGGTCGACCGGATCACCCGGCCGGTGCGGAACCCAGGTCCACGATTCGACGACGCCGACCGGTTCCAGATCGACCAGCTCGGTCAGTTCCTGTCCGGTGACCGGATCGAATTCGGCGGGGGGACATACGACGGTGCCGCGCGCGGTCCGCGCGCCGAGCAACCGGGCTTCGCGCAGGCCGCCGAGAAACGTACCGACGACCACCCCGACCGTGCGCTCGAACGGGAACTCTATCTCGTACGGGGCGCACAGGCTCTCGTCTGCGCCTGCTGGCATCGGGCAACTCCTCTCGTCGACCGGAGTCTGCCTCAATCAGATGATTCAATCAAGTGATTGACAGGACATTCCTCGGCGTCAGGTGCGCTGGAATGCCTGGGCGCCGACGCGCGCGGAATCCACGAGATGGTCGACGAACAGCCGGGCCGTCGGCGTGGGCGTGCGCGTGGTGACGGCGTGCCACGGCCGGTCGAGCGGGGTGCCGTCCACCGGGAGCGGTTCGAGGGCGTGCTGGGCGAGGTCGTTGCCGAGGGCGTCGCTGTGAATCAGGGTGACGCCCAGGCCTTCTCGTGCCGCCGCCAGCACCGCGCCGTGCGAGCCGAGGGTGAGCGTGGGCGGGCGGATCTGCAGGCTGTCGAGCAGGGCCAGGGTGGTGTCGCGGGTTCCGGAGCCGTGCCCGCGCAGCAGCCAGGTGGCCGTCAGCGGGTCGGGGCAGTGGCCGGGGGCGCCGACCACCACCAGGCGGCTCGGCCTGCGGGCGCGCACCACCAGGCCGGCTTCGCGCGGCGGGCGGCCGGCGATCACGAGATCGGTTTCGTGGTGCAGTAATTCGAGGAACAGCAGATCGCGGGGCTGGATGGACAGGCCCACCTCGATATCGGGGTAGCGGTCGCGAAACGACACCAGCGGCCGGAGCAGGACGTATTCACCGGCCGTGGCGACGACGCCGATGCGCAGCCGCCCCGTCTCGGCGCGGCGGACCGCGGCCTGCGCCTCGTGCATCAGGCCCAGAATGCTGCGGCAGTATTCGGCGTAGACCCGCCCGGCCTCGGTCAGGGTGATGCCGCGGCCGGATTTCGCGATCAGTTTCGCGCCGAGTTGTTTCTCGATGTGCGCGACGGCGGCCGACGCGGCCGCCTCGGTGATGTGCAGTTGCGCGGCGGCGCGCCGGATGCTGTTGTGACGCGCCACGGCGAGAAAGGTTTCCATGCGGATCGCGCTCACGGTCCCCATCGTCAGACGGTAGCAAACTCAACCATTCGATTGAGCGATACGAGAAACAATCGAATTGTTATGCCCCGCAGGCGCCCTCATTCTGGATCTGCACGGTGGACGTCCCCGTGAACAGGAGGAACGATGGCCGACGAACCGACTCGCGACCGCTGGGATCCGGGCGTGCAGTCCTATGCCTCGATGGGGTACTACGACGCCGGATACGAACCGGGCGATACCGACGTGTTGGCGGTGTTCCGGGTGACGCCGCAGCCGGGTGTCGACCCGATCGAGGCGGCGGCCGCGGTGGCAGGCGAATCCTCGACGGCGACGTGGACCGTGGTCTGGACCGACCGCCTGACCGCCAACGATCGCTATCGCGGCAAGTGCTACCGGGTAGCCGAGGTGCCGGGGCGGCCGGGGGAGTACTTCGCCTACGTCGCCTACGATCTCGATCTCTTCGAGGAGGGTTCGATCACGAATCTGACCTCCTCGGTGATCGGCAACGTGTTCGGGTTCAAGCCGCTACAGGCGCTGCGGCTGGAGGATATGCGCATTCCCGTGGCGTACGTGAAAACCTTTCCCGGACCGCCGCACGGCACCGTGATGGAGCGCGAGTATCTGAACAAGTACGGGCGGCCACTGCTGGGCGCCACCGTGAAACCCAAACTCGGGTTGTCGGCCCGCAACTACGGCCGGGTGGTGTACGAGGCATGCAGGGGTGGTCTCGATTTCACCAAGGACGACGAGAACATCAACTCGCAGCCGTTCATGCGGTGGCGCGATCGCTACCTGTTCGCGATGGAAGGCGTGAACCGGGCGATTGCCGAAACCGGTGAATTGAAGGGGCATTATCTCAATGTCACGGCGGCGACGATGGAGGATATGTACGAGCGCGCGGAGTTCGCGAAATCGCTCGGCAGCGTCATCGTCATGATGGACCTCACCGTCGGCTACACGGCGATGCAGTCGATGTCGAAGTGGGCGCGCCGCAATGGCATGCTGCTGCACCTGCACCGCGCGGGGCATTCCACGTTCACCCGGCAGAAGACGCACGGGGTGAGTTTCCGGGTGCTGGCCAAGTGGTGCCGACTCATCGGCGTGGACCACCTGCACGCCGGCACCGTGATCGGCAAGCTCGAGGGCGACCCGCACACCGTGACGGGGTTCTACGATACGTTGCGGGACAACCACATTCCGGCGAACCCGCGCAACGGCATCTTCTTCGACCAGGACTGGGCCAGCCTGCCCGGGGTGATGCCGGTGGCCTCCGGCGGCATTCACGCCGGGCAGATGCATCAGCTGCTGGACCTGTTCGGCGACGATGTGGTGCTGCAGTTCGGCGGCGGCACCATCGGGCATCCGATGGGTATCGCCGCGGGGGCCGAGGCCAACCGGGTGGCGCTGGAGGCCGTGGTGAAGGCCCGCAACGAGGGCCGGGATCTGCTGCGGGAGGGTCCGGACGTGCTGCGGCGGGCCGCGGAATACTCCCGCGCACTCGATGCCGCTCTCAGCATCTGGGGCGATGTCACGTTCGACTACACCTCCACCGACGCTCCCGACGCCGTCCCCACCGTCAGCCGCTGAAAGTTGAGGTCCGTCATGCATCTGCGCCAGGGAACGTTCTCCTATCTGCCGCAGTTCACCGACGCCGAGATCGGCGCCCAGGTGCGCTACGCCCTGCTGAACAACTGGCCGGTGTCGATCGAGTACACCGACGATCCGCATCCGCGCAACGTGTACTGGGAGATGTGGGGGCTGCCGCTGTTCGATCTGGACGAGCCCGACGGCGTGCTCGCTGAACTGGACGCGTGCCGGAATACCTTCCCGCAGCACTACATTCGCATCAACGCCTACGACGCGAGCTACGGCCGGCAGACCACGGCGCTGAGTTTCCTGGTGCAGCGCCCGCCGGAGGAGCCGGGCCTGCTGCTGACCCGCACCGAATCCGACGACCGCCGCCAGCGGTACGGATGGCACCCGTACGCCACCGAACTGCCCGCCGGCCGGCGGTACGGCGGCTGAGCGCGACTCGATCGAGGGAGTGTCACCTGGTGTCGACCGAACGTATTCCGGCGCAACATGATCGGGCATCCGGGCCCCGTGCCTCCGGCTTCCGGATGCACCGCCCCGGCGGGCACGGTGCGGGGGCAGCGCACGACCCGCCGGCGGCCGGTGCCGGACCGGAGTCGCCGGTCCGGCACCGGGGCGACGACGCCGGTGCGGCCGCCGAGCCGCCGGACGGTGAGGTGCTGGACGAGACGGCGGTGCTGGACGAGACGGCGCTGCTGGACCTGACGGCGGATCTGGCGGGCCCGCTGGTGGACCGGACGCTGGACCGCCTGGAGGCCGAACTGGTGGGGCTGGCCAACGTGAAGCGCCGGGTGCGGGAGATCGCGGCGCTGCTGCTCGTCGAGCGCGCCCGCGAACGGTTCGGGCTGCAATCGGCCCGCCCCACCATGCACATGAGCTTCACCGGCGGCCCGGGCACCGGCAAGACGACGGTGGCGCTGCGGATGGCCGAACTGCTGCACGATCTCGGATACATCCGGAAACCCAAGGTGCACACCGTGAGCCGGGACGATCTGGTCGGTCAGTTCATCGGTCACACCGCGCCCAAGACGAAGGAGGCGCTCGCCAAGGCGGCCGGGGGCGTGCTGTTCATCGACGAGGCCTACTACCTGTTCCGGCCGGAGAACGAGCGCGACTACGGCCAGGAGGTCATCGAGATCCTGCTGCAGGAGATGGAGACCGGGCACACCAGCCGCGGTGCGCCCGGCGGGCTCGGAGGCGGTAGCTTGCGTAGCCACGGAGGGCCCTCGGAAGCACCGCCATCGGATACGGTGGTGATCTTCGCCGGATACCCGGACCGGATGGAGACGTTCTTCTCCGCCAACCCGGGCCTGTCCTCGCGTGTCGCCCACCACATCGAGTTCCCCGACTACACCCACGAGGAGCTGACCGCGATCGCGGAGCTGATGGCGGCCGAGCTGAACTTCCGCTTCGACCCGCCCGGCGCCGAGGCGTTCGCGGAATATCTCGAACTGCGCATGGCCCGTCCGCGATTCGCGAACGGGCGCAGCGTCCGCAACGCCCTGGACCGCTGCCGGCTGCGGCAGGCGCAGCGACTGGTCGCGGCGCGGCGGCCGGTGAGCAAGGCCGACCTGAGCACGCTCACCGCCGCGGACGTCCGCGGCAGCAGCGTCTTCGCCGACGCGCACGACGGATCACCGTGAGGAGTTGACCGGCGCCATGCCCGAGGGACTGAAGACGCTCACCCGGTACACGATCGAACAGGAACACCGCCATCCCGGATCGTCCGGGGAGTTCTCCGCGCTGCTCAACGTGCTGGCCACCGCGACGAAGATCATCGCCAACCAGGTCACCCGGGGACGGATCGCGGGAGCCCTCGGCGCGCAGTCGGCCGAAAACCTGCCCCCGACCGTGCATCGCAGGCTCGACGCCATCGCCAACGACATCATGGTCGCCGAATCGCAGTGGACCGGGCCGCTGTCGGCGCTGCTGTCGGAGCAGATGGCCGACTTCCACCCCGTCCCCACCGAATTCCGGCGCGGGAAGTATCTGCTGGCGTTCGATCCCCTCGACGGCTCGTCCAATATCGACGTGAACCTGCCCGTCGGAACGATTTTCAGCGTGCTGCGCGCCCCGGACGACGACCGCGCGCCGCAGGCCGAGGACTTCCTGCAGCCGGGAGTGCGCCAGGTGTGCGCGGGCTTCACGCTCTACGGCCCGGCCACCCTGCTCGTGCTGACCACCGGCAACGGGGTGGACGGATTCACCTTGGACCGGGAGATCGGCGCGTTCGTCCTCACCCACCCGCGTCTGCGGATCCCCGACGACACCTCGGGTTTCGCGATCAACGCCGCCAACGAGCGGTTCTGGGAGCGGCCGGTGCGGCGCTACGTGCAGGAGTGCCTGGCCGGTGTGGACGGGCCGCGCGAGCGCGACTTCAACATGCGCTGGGTGGCCTCGCTGGTCGCCGACACCTTCCACATCCTCACCCGCGGCGGAGTGTATCTCTACCCCTACGACACCCGCGAACCCGAACGGCCGGGCCGGGTTTCGCTGCTGTACGGGGCCAATCCGATCGCGTTCGTCGTCGAGCAGGCCGGCGGCGCGGCGATCACCGGCAGCGAGCGGGTGCTCGAGGTGCCGCCCTGCACGCTGCACCAGCGGGTCCCGATCATCTTCGGCTCCCGCGCCGAGGTCGAGCGCATCGAGCGGTACCACCGCGAACCCGAGGCCGGGCCGAGCTTCGACGCCTCGCTGTTCGGAACCCGGTCGCTGTTCCGGCTGGCGCGGCGCTGAGCGGAGAAGGTGTCGCATGTCGCTCGAGCATCCCGTGGTCGCCATCACCGGATCCTCCGGTGCCGGGACCACCAGTGTGACAAGGACATTCCAGGAGATCTTCCGCCGCGAGGGGATCACCGCCGCCATCGTGGAGGGTGATTCGTTCCACCGCTTCGACCGCGACGAGATGAAGCTGGCGATGGCCGAGGCGGAGCAGGACCGCAACCTGCACTTCTCGCATTTCGGCCCGGAGGCCAACCTGCTGGAGGAACTGGAGACGCTGTTCCGTGACTACGGGGAGACCGGGGTCGGGCTGGCGCGGCGCTATCTGCACGACGAGGCCGAGGCGAAACCCTATGGGCAGGAGCCGGGCACCTTCACACCGTGGGAGGAGTTGACGCCGGGCAGCGACCTACTGTTCTACGAGGGGCTGCACGGCGCCGCGGTGACCGGGGTGGTCGACGTGGCCCGATATACCGATCTGCTGGTGGGGGTGGTGCCGATCATCAATCTGGAGTGGATTCAGAAGGTGATCCGGGACAAGACCGATCGCGGATACTCCAGCGAGGCCGTCATCGACACCATTCTGCGGCGGATGCCCGACTACGTGAAATACATCTGCCCGCAGTTCTCCCGGACCTACGTGAACTTCCAGCGGGTGCCGACGGTGGACACCTCGAACCCGTTCATCGCCCGCACGATTCCGACCGCGGACGAGAGTTTCGTGGTGATCCGCTTCGCCGATCCGAAGGTGATCGATTTTCCGTATCTGCTCTCGATGCTGCACGATTCGTTCATGTCGCGGCCCAATTGCATCGTGGTGCCGGGCGGGAAAATGGATCTCGCGATGCAGCTCATCTTCACCCCGCTCATCCTCCGGCTGATGGACAAGCGCCCCAAGCGGCCGGACTGAGCGGAATGCCTCCCGTCCGGTCAGCGGTTTCCCGCATCGGCGCGGTCCTTGTTGACCCAGCGCGGATCGGCGAACCACGTGTACGCGGCGACCAGCGCGGAGGCGACCACCGCGGTGTAGAGCATGTCGCGGCCGTTCACCACCAGGCCGATCAGGCCGCCGATGACGCCGCCCAGCGCGAACGAGGCGTACTGCACGGCATACCCCAGCCATTCCCGCGCGGTGCCGCCCGCCATGTGGCGCTCGATTCCCTGCGACAGTTTGACGAGGGTGCCCGTCACGTAGGTGATCGGGATCGAGACCTCGCCGTTCTTGGTGAACGACGTGTTGAGCGCGCCCATCGCGAAGGCCACGAACAGAATCGGCGGCAGGCCGAGGTCGTGATCGGTCGTGGAGATGATCCGTTCGGTCACCGACGCACCCGCCAGCGCGATGGTGGCCAGCACCGTGGCGCCGTGCGGATGATTGCGCCACCAGCGCCGTCGGCAGATCGATGCCACGATCACCCCGGCCACAAAGCAAACGATCAGCGCGAGCGCGCCGAAGGCCAGCGCGTGATCACCGAGGAAATGGCCGATGACGGCCCGCTCGGTGTTTCCTGTCATGAAGGTGACGAAATAACCGGCGGAATGTGTGTACGCGGCGGCGCCCACGAAGCCCGCCAACACGAGCAGCACCGACGACAGCCGCGTCTCGATGTTCCAGAACGGTTCCGTCTCGGTCTCCGATTCTGAAGCCACAGCTACACCCTAGCAACGCACAGGAGGGTTGCCGATGTGATCTCGTCGCGCCGCGAGGCCGAATCAGGCACGATGCCTATTACCGGTCCGCGGTGCGGGCAAACGAGTCTGCCCGACTCGTATACTTCCCGCCGCCGACCGAAGGATCTGTGTAACAACGGTTCGATCGAATCGGGAGAAATTCGTGCAGGATCTGTATGTCGTGAGCCACCCGCACGCGGAACACACCGCCCGCGACCTCGTCGGTGGCTGGCACGACTCGCGGCTGACGGTGCGTGGTCGGCGCGACGCGCATCTGGTCGCGGAAGAGATGGCGCGGCGGCGCGATGCCACGCGGCCGCTCCGGGTGACGACGTCCGATCTCGTCCGATGTACCGAGACGGCGCGGATCGTGGGGGCGCGGCTCGATGCACCGGTCGTCGCCGATCCACGGCTGCGCGAGATCAGCTTCGGCGAGGCGGAAGGGCGGCCGAACGAGTGGCTCGGCCGGCGGCAGATTCCCGCGCCCGATCACGACCGACTGGACCACCGCGGTCCGATTCGCGGTGCCGAGACCCGTCGCGAGGTGGCCACCCGGGTCGGCGCGTGCGTGCGTGCGCTGATGGCCGACGCCGATCACGACCACATTGTCGTCACCCACGGGTACGCGCTGACGTTCGTGGTCACGACCTGGCTGAGAATTCCCGTCGAGGCGGCCGGATTCGCGTCCTTCGCGACGCAGCCGGGCGCGATCACGCACCTGCACCTCGACGATTACTGGCGCAATCGGAGCCTGCTGCGTCTCGCCGACACCGCCCATCTGGAACTCGTCCGGCGCTGACAGCCCCACCGACCAAACTTCGGCCGGTGATGCCTGCCGACCCGTACGATGTCGAGTGACCAGCGACTTCTCTCTAATCACGAAGAAACGCTGCTGCTGGAAAGTCCGTTCACGGCTGTGGTCGAGTTCGGGCGGCTCGACGGCTGACCGGAGCTGGTCAGGGCCGCGGGGTCGGTATGACGCAGTCGCTCAGGGCTTCGGCGGTGGCCGCGCGGCCGAGGTCGAGGGCGCGGAGGAGGAGGCGTTCGTCGCGGGCGATGCGGCCGACGGTGGGGGAGCCGGCGGGCGGGCGGATCTGCAGGATCGCCGGGTGGTTGGCCATGACGTGTTCGTCGCGGTCGTACTGGTCGGCGCGGGCCAGCCAGGACCCGACCACGCCGGGGGCGTGCCGGGACAGGAACCGGGTGACGACGCGGCGTTCCAATGGCGAAGGGGTGCTGGGGGTCTCGTCGATCCTGCGGGTACGGAGCACGAGTGCGTGGGTCGCGCCCTGGGCCAGTGCGGTGCGGATGGGCACCGGCTCCGACAGGCCGGCGTCGACGTAGCGGCGTTCGGCGAGCGTGACCGGCCGTCCGGCGAGGATCGGCATGCAGGCCGACGCTCGCAGGGCGCACTGGAGCGACGCCACATCGCCGATGTGGGGGTGCAGATCCACCGCGGAACCGTCGGCGGAATCGGTGCCGATCGGATGGAAGGTGACCGGGTTGGCGAGGATCGCCGGGAAGTCCATCGGCACGATGCGCTCGTATACCGCGTGCACCAGATAGCGCGTGTCGACCACGTGCCCGCCCCGCAGCGCACGGGCCGGGGCGATGACCCGCCGCACCACGTCGGCCTGCCAGGCTCGCCGCGAGACGACGGCCCGCCCGCACAGCAGCCAGGCACCGTTGAGCGCACCGGCCGACGACCCGTAGACCGCGTCGAAGCAGTGCAGCAGGCCGAGATCCTCGAGCGCCGCGACCATGCCGTGCGAGTACACGCCGCGGGCGGAACCGCCCTCGATCACGAGCGCCAATCGCGCACCGTCGCCGCGCCGCCCGGGCTCGCTGCCTTCGGCGTGCCGCCGGGCGACCAGGTCGGCCACGGGTGAACGGGTATCACTGTGCACGGCACCCTCCGCACTCGGAACAGTCGCATTCTGTCTAGCACAAGCGGTGCCGAGCGCCGGAGGGATATATGCGGTGCGGGCCGCCGTAGGGGATGGGGTCGGGCGGCCCGCGTATCTACGATCTCGCGTCGCCGCCGTCGGGCCCAGGGCCTTTCGACCCCGACCCGATGGTCGAAAGGTCAACCGGATAGCCTCCCCTCATGCAGTCCGACCGGCTCGTCGACACGGTGGCGTGGGTGCTGATCGAGAACGGCCGGATTCTGTGCGCCCGCCCGCAGGGTAAGGACGTCTTCTTCGTGCCCGGCGGCAAGCGCGAGGGCGCCGAAACGGATCTGCAGACGCTGCTGCGCGAGATCGACGAGGAGCTGACCGTCGCGCTCGACCCGGACACCGTCGAGCACGTGGGCACCTACGAGGCCGACTTGCCCGGCGCCACACCGGGTCTCGTTCGCATGGCCTGCTACACCGCCGACTACGCGGGCACGGTCGAACCCAGCAGCGAGATCGCCGAGATCGCCTGGTTCGGCTACGCCGATCGCGCCCTCGTGCCGCCGGTCGACCAGCTGCTGTTCGACGACCTGGCCGGTGCGGGCCTGCTGCCCGCCGCCGACGCGTCCGCCGAACGCTGACGAATCCTCGAGGCCCGGTGGCGCGCTACGCGCGTCCTGGTCGGTGGAGGTCCCGCCGATCCGGCGAAGACCACCGTCTGCCGGTCAGCGGACTCCGGCCAGCTTATCGGGGTTGAGCACCAGATGTATGGCCTGGATCCGGTTGTCGCCGTTGACATCCAGGCACAGTGCGGCATACGTGGAACCCCCGGCGTGCAGCACAGCGCCGGGGGCGCCGTTGATCTCGGTGAGGCGCCGGTCGAGACCGGCGGGCCAGGCCCAGGTGATCGAGCACAGGTACCCGGCCACCGTGGTGAGCCCCCGCAGGGGTTCCCGTGGTGTCTCGGACGTACCGCCGGCGTCGGCGCGGAAGACGACGTCCGGGGCGAGCAGCCCGGTGAGAACGGTGAGATCGCCGTCGGCCGCGGCGGCAAGGAAACGCTCGGTGAGTTCGCGGTGTTCAGCGGGTGACGGCCGGTGCCGTGGGCGCCCGGCCTCGATGTGCTTGCGTGCCCGGTATCCGAGCTGCCGGCTGGCGCGTTCGGTGCGGCCGAGCAGTTCGGCGATCTCCGCGTGCTCGAAACCGAAGACCTCGTGGAGTACGAACACCACGCGTTCGGCGGGTTCCAGAGATTCCAGCACCACCAGCAGCGCCATCGAAACCGCCTCGGCGAGTTCGATATCCGTGTCGGGGCCGGTGAGCAGCGGCTCGGGCAGCCACGGTCCGAGATAGGTTTCCCGGCGCGCCCGGACCTTGCGCAAATGGTCGATGGCGAGCCGGGAGACCAGCCGGAACAGGTAGGCGCGTGGCTGCGCCACCGCACCCTGGTCGACCCGCTGCCAGCGCAGCCACGCCTCCTGCAGCACGTCCTCGGCGTCGACGCGGCTGCCCAGCATCCGATAGGCCGCCGCGAAGAGCTCCGTCCGGTGCTGTTCGAATCCCACGCTCATACTCGTAAGACGTTACGGACCGGTCGCGCGTCACGCGTGACGCGGACGGTTCGGGATCCGTCCTTCCTGTGTAACGCACCCGATGTCGAAAGGACCGAACCCATGACCGTCGCAGACCGCCGCACCCGCACCGAGGCCAACCGCGCAGTGGTGCGCGACCTGTACCGCCGCATCGCGGCCGGTGACCAGGAAGGCGGATTCACGCTGCTGCACGACGAGTTCGTCACGCACAACCCGCGGGTACCGCACGACCCCGCGGCCGTCACCGGCAAGCAGGCGTTCCGGGACTTCTTCGCCACCCCGGCCGGGCGGGCGCTGGCCGAGGCCAGGCAGGAGGTGGTGCGCATCCTCGCCGATGACGACCTCGTGGCCGTGCACGTCCGCGTGACCACCGCCGGCACGGACACCGCGATCGTCGATCTGTGGCGGCTGCGGGACGGCTTGGTCGCCGAACACTGGGACGTCGTCCAGCCGGTCCCCGACACTCTCCCGCATCCACACGGAATGTTCTGAGCCGCCGTAGTATTCGGGTCGACGGCCCCGACAGGCCGGGGCTGTTGTCAGTGTGGGTCGACTCCGTCCCCCGGACGGACACGGGTTGTCGGCCACGGCGGTGCCACAGCCCCGAATGTGGGGTTGTGGCACCGCTTGTCAGTAGGGGAGTGGCTTATTCGCTCGGGCCCAAGCCTTTTCGGCTTCGGTACCGGGGCCGGGCGGGAACAGCCCGGCGATCATCCAGAGGTCTCGCGGGGACTCGTAGGTGTGGAACTCCCAATGCAGTCCACGATCTCGCGTATACGGCACCATGATCGAGTTGAGCCTCTCGGTGGATCGCCTGCGCATGTCCGGGTCGTCCAGGTGCCGGGCGAGGTGCTCGACGACGATCCGCACGGTGTCGCTCGCGGGACGCCCGCCGACGAAGAACGCGGGCTCCGCCATCTCGGTGAACAGTACGACGACGTAGAAGGCCGGCAGGCCGAAACCGGTGTAGAAGTCGGTGATGTCCTTCGCGAAATCCTGTTTGTCCTTGTCGGAGTAGGTGTTTGCGGGATGGTAGATGGTCCACAACGGCATCGGCGTGCCCTTTCGGAGTGTGCTGGAGGAAAGCCGGTGCAGGTCAGCCGATGGGTAGCGCGAGGCCTTCGACGGGACCGGACAGTGCCGCCTTCACCTGCCTGGTCACCTCGTCGACGAGGACTTCGTGTTCCCCCCGTTCGACACCGTCGAATACGGCCAGGGCAACCAGCTTCGGATCGATCTTGTCGACCGCGAGCCCGGCGACCATATCGGTGTCGGCGAACCCGAGATGCACGCCGACCACCTGGGTGTGCTGTGCGGTCAGCTCGAGCCGCAGCGAGTTGGTGAGCGACCAGAACGCCGCCTTGGACGCGCCGTAGGCCGCCGCGCCCGCGCCCCACGACAGCACCGAGTGAATATCGACGAGAGCGCCGCCCCCGTTGGCCGCCAGCACCGGCGCGAAGGCCTGGGCGACGCGCAGCGGGCCGAAGACATTCGTGTCGAACGTGGTTATCACGTCGTTCATTTCGGCCTTCAGCAGCGGTGCCGGGTGCAGCGTACCGGCATTGTTGACGACGATGTCGACGTCCGGGGCGCGGGCCGCCGCGGCGGCGACGGAGCCGGGATCGGTGACGTCCAAGGGGATCGTGTCGATGCGGTCGTCCGCGGTGGGTTCCGGTCGGCGCGCGGTCGCGTAGACCTTGGTGGCGCCGCGGCGCAGTAGTTCGTCGACGAATGCGCGTCCGAGTCCGCGCCGGCCCCCGGTCACCAGTGCGACCGAGCCTTCGATTCTGGTCATTTTTAGATTATGCTCATCATCTAAGTGAATGCGCAAGACTGTAGTCGCTCGACGACATCCGCCACCCGGGGCGGCCCGACGAAAGGAGAGCAGGTGCCGAGAGCAACCCGCGCGCAGGCGGAGTCGCATCGCCAGGAGGTCATAGACGCGGCCGCCGCGCAGGTCCGCGAACGCGGCGCCCATGCGGTGACCGTGCCCGAGGTGATGGCCGCCGCCGGGCTGACCCACGGCGGTTTCTATCGGCACTTCCGCTCGAAGGACGAACTGGTCGTGCAGGCGTGTGCGGCCGCCTACGCCGAGAAGATCGGCGAGATGGACCGGATTCGCGCGGACAGCCCGGACGGACCGGCGGCGCGACGCACGTTCATCGAGCGGTACCTCTCGGTCGCGCACCGCGACGCGGCCGGGAAGGGGTGTGGCATCGCGGCGACGGCCGCGGATGTCGCGCGCGCGGAGCCCGACGGCCCGCTGCGCCGGGTCTATCTCGACGGTATCGGCGCCATGATCGGCAGGCTGTCCGAATTCGGCGAGCGCCCGGCCGAGGCCGAGCGCGACGTGCTGGTCGAGCTGTCGGTCATGGCCGGGGCCCTGATGCTGGCCAGGGCCAGTGCGGGCGACGAGCTGTCGGAACGGATCCTCGACGCCGCCAAGGAGTTCCTCGTGGGGGAATGAATCCGGTTCACCCCACACTGTGTCCGGTGTCGGGACGCGGGACGGATCAGTCCGGCAGCAGCGGAACCGACAGACCCTCACCGCGGCCGAGGAGGGCGGCGCGGGTGACGGTGCCGGCGCCGAAACGGTCGCGGAGCCGGTCGAGGGTGGCGTCCAGCGTGGCGTTCGGGCGCGGCTCGAGGGGCAGCGTGAGCTGGCGGGGGTCGGCGTCCTCGAGATTGGTCAGCGACAGGCCGATCAAGGTGAGGCCGCGCTCGCGGATCATCGGCATGGCGGCTGTCAGCAGCAGGCCGGCGGTGCGCAGGAGCGTGGTGCCGCGGTCGGTGGCGTCGGGCAGGGTGTGCGAACGCGTCGCGCGGTTGAAATCGTCGAAACGCAAGCGCAGCACCACCGTTCGGCACACCCGCCGGGCGGCGCGCAGGCGGTGGCCGAGCCGGTCGGCCAGTCCCTCCATATAGGCCTCGATCTCGTCGGGGGAGCGGGGGCGGCGGCCGAGGGCGCGCTGCGCACCGATCGATCGGCGACGCCGGCCGGTATCGACGGGGCGCGGATCGCGGGCCCAGGCCAGCGCATACAGGTGCCGGGCGGCCGCGGGACCGACGACCGCCGTGAGCGACCGCTCGCCCAGTTCGGCGAGCTGGCCGATCCGGGTGATGCCGTGGTCGTGCAGCGTGGCGGCCGTGACCTCGCCGACGCCCCACAACCTTTCGACCGGCAGCGGATGCAGGAAGTCGAGTTCCGCATCCGGCGCCACCTCCAGCAGACCGTCCGGCTTGGACACCGCGCTGGCGACCTTGGCGAGAAATTTCGTGCGCGCCACGCCGACCGAAATCGGCAGCCCGACCTCGGCACGCACGTCGGCGCGCAGCTTGCGGGCGATCTCCATCGGCGCGCCCGACAGCCGCCGCAGCCCGCCCACGTCGAGAAACGCCTCGTCGATGGAGATGCCCTCGACCTCCGGCGTGGTGTTCCGGAAGATCTCGAACACCGCCCTGCTGGCCTCCGCGTACGCCGACATCCGCGGCGGCACCACGATCGCGTGCGGGCACAACCGCAGCGCCGCACCGGCATTCATCGGCGTGCGCACCCCGAGCGCCTTGGCCTCGTAGCTGGCCGCCAGCACCACGCCGCCGCCCACGATCACCGGTTTGCCGCGCAGCCGTGGGGCGTCACGCTGCTCGACCGACGCGTAGAACGAGTCGAGATCCGCGTGCAGGATCGACGCCTCCGCCCGGGCGACGGACGTGCGAACCGAGGAAGAGCGAGCATCGGACACGAACATATGTTCGCATAGGCCGGTGACCAGAACGGCGGGGTTTTCACCGAAGCTGTGCGATCACCTTCGCCAGGGCGGTCATTCC